>JAFGMO010000094.1 GCA_016927475.1 Candidatus Aminicenantota bacterium | reverse complement strand
TAACGATTTTCCCTCAGGGAGAGATTTTTCTTAAAAGCAATTTTTGCCCTTAAATCCATTTTAAGGAAAATCTATAAGGAAAAGGTAAAAATTATCCCTTTCTTTTCCAATACTATACGTCTGCCAAGCTGATGCAAAAGAAGCAAGAATAGAAGCAAGAAGCAAGAAAAATAACACAAAAGATTTGACAAATATCATATAACAATGGTATATAATTATATACCAAAAGTATATGATATTATGAATTCCATTCAAGCCTTGCTTTCTTCAAAAATCCGGATAGGGGTGTTGAAAATTTTAACTATTGCCCCTGATGAATCATATAATATCAATGAATTAAGCAGGAAAACCGGGTTTGCAGTTAGAGGGGTAGATAAAGAATTGAAAAATCTTCTGGCGGGTGGAATTTTAAAAAAAAGAATAATGGGGAATCAACATCAATATCAAATAAATCCCGATTGTCCCATTTATGCCGAAATAAAAAAGATGATTGTGAAAACGGTTGGGATAAAAGATGTTGTTGAAGAAGCTTTAAAATCTCTGTTAAAAAAGATTGATTATGCTTTTATATACGGTTCTTTTGCTTCCGGTGATTTTAATGCTGAAAGCGATGTGGATCTGTTTGTTGTCTCTGATGTTGCCGGACTGGAGCTCACAAAGATTATCAGCAGAGTACAAGAGACTATAAATCGGTCTGTCAATCTCGCGCACTTTTCAAAGGATGAATTTAGGCGGCGAAAAAAAGAAAAGGATCATTTTGTAACGAGTGTCATCAACGGACAGGTTATCAACATTATAGGAAAAGTTGATGAGCCTTGATGATTGGGAACAGGCCGGATGGCTGCGGAAATATGAAACTTCAGCCAAAGAAATCTCAAATCTTCTTTCACTTGTGGGAAGAGATTTGAAGGATTCCTTACAAGAAGAGATTTCTTTAGATTGGAGGTTCAACATAGCTTACAATGCGGCGCTTCAACTGGCTACTTTAATTCTTTATTCATCGGGATATAGAACCGGGAGAGGTGAAAGCAAACATTATCGTGTAATTCAGGCGATTTCTCTTATTATGGGAAATCAACTAAATCCTATTAGAGATTATTTAGACAGCTGCAGGCGGAAAAGAAACACAAGTGAATACGATGCGGTCGGGACTGTTTCTGAAAAGGAGTTTAATGATTTAATTAGAACAGCCAGAGATTTTAAGATCCAAGTTATAGATTGGTTAAGAAAAAATCATCCGGATTTGATTGAGTAACTATCAATAAAATAGGTGCCAGAAACCCAGAGCCAGCCAGAAACCAGCCTGGCTGACCTAGCCAATTGATAATAATATACTAACGATTTTCCCTCAGGGAGAGATTTTTCTTAAAAGCAATTTTTGCAGCCTTTTTTAAAGTTTAAGAAAACCTCTGCTTTAAGGAAGGACAGGACGGCCTTTTTTGTTTTCTATTCTATTGTCTCTTTTAGACAATCTTAAAATAGATTTTAAGGCCCATAAATCAATTTTAAGGAAAATCTATCAGGGAAGGGAAAAAATTATCCCTTTCTTTTCCAATACAATAGGTCGGCCAAGCTGAAGCAAGTCTGACCAATAACATAGATCAGCCAAGCTTAAGAGGATAAGAGGATAAGCTTAAGAGGATAGGAGGATTAACAAAAAACTGGCACAAATGAGATTTTATGATTACAATTGTTTATTAGTATCTATACTTTAAATTTGGTTCGTTTTGATTGAAAAAAAGGGGGATAATTGAAATGAATATCAAAAATGCAAGAAATTTAGCACTTAAACTTTTTGGGATGTATTGTTATTTGTTATTAATCTTGAGCCTTCCCAGTTATTCTCATTTCTTTAGTTCGCTGAAACGTTCGGATTTAAACATTGGACATGGCTATATTTTTTATATCTTTATACAAATCTTGTTTTTATTGGTGATAGGCTTTGTTCTGTTATTCAGAACAGATAGTGCCGCACACTTCATCTGGAAAGATACAATCTCTAAATCTGTTGAGAAGGAAAAAATAGGAGGGCCTCTTTCTTTTTGGATTGCTCTTATAGGAATTTATTTTATTGTGGTTTCTTTTCCATCGATATTATCCATTCTTGTGGATTTTCTGCTAAATAGAATGATATTGGAGCCTTACTCTGAAAATCTATATAGAAATTTTAGTCATTTTTTCTTTTATAACTTGTTTCCTCAAATTATCCAATTTACCATTGCCCTTATTTTGGTGTTTAAAAATGAGTCAATCTCTGATTTTATTCAAAGAAAAAAAATAAAGTCCCAAAAACTACCCTGAAAAATCTAGTTTAAAAATCCAGCTTGGTTACCCTATATAATCGATAAAAATATAACATCGTTTTCACATTAGGGAGAGATTTTTCTTAAAAGCAATTTTTGCAGCCTTTTTGGGGCTATAAGAAAATTCCGCCCTTAAGAAGGATAGAATGGCTGTTCTTTTTTTTTCTTTTCCATTGCCTCTTTAAGAAAATCTCAAAAGGAACAACGATCCTACTTCATATCCGATTTCATATCCTCCACAGCCGTTTTAGCTAATGCTCTTAATTTGAATAATCTATCGTTTTCAGAGATCTTCTCTAAAATGGATACGGCTTCCTCTGTATAGATATGTTGTAGCGCATATATGGACAACTCTCTTATTCTCGAATCATGATGATCGGAAGATTCTATAATGACATCATATCCACTTATATCGCCCATTTTTGCTAGTGAACGTGCAGCCTGGATTCTTATAGTTCCGCTTGAATCTTCCAGCAGTTCTTTTAAAATTTCTACAGTTGAATCAAGACCGATCTCTCCCAATGCCCAAATTGCATGTAATCTCACAATTCTTATTCTATCTTCCAAAAGATTTATAAGTCCGGGAACAGCAGACTTGTCCTTAATCTTCCCAAGAGCCTCTGCAGCTCGACAACGAATAAAATGGCTTCTATCCTTAAGCGCTTCCAATAATACTGGAACAGCAGATTTGTCTTCAATTTCTCCCAGTGCAGTTACTGCATTCCCTCGAACTACAAGTTCCTCTCCTTTAATATATTGAGATATGAACGGTACTGCTGTTTTATCACCAATATATCCAAGTGCCTTCAAGATTGAAAGAATATGAAATCCTCTTTCAGAAAATCTTGTAAGTACCTTTATAGTTGATTTGTCGCCCATCTTACCTAAGCCTCAAATCGCCTTATCGACCACATCATATTCATCAGATTCCAACAATGCTTTTATTTCAGGGAGTGCCTTAGAGTTTCCAATTCCCACAAGGGCATCGACTGCGCTCTCTCTGATACTAATTCTGTTATCATTTAGAAACCCCACAGCCATATCATAACCTTCCTGATTTCCCATTTTTCCTAAAGCTTCAGCAGCCGCAAGTTTTACCTCGTCATCGGGATCAGATAACCTTTCCATTATATGCGGAACTAAGGACTTATCTTCAAACCTCGGCAGATTATCAAGAATTCCAACCTTTATTGAAGGTATGGCATTATCAAGAGATTGGAGTAAAGACTCTTTTTCTCCAATCTCTGTCAATCCTACAACAGCCCATCTTTTTTCTTCAACACTTTCAGAATTATTGAGGATGTCTGCAAGTATTTCTTTTGCTTCGTATCCATATTCATTCATCAAAGATAAAATTTTTTTCTCAGCAGATGAAACAAAAAGATCATTTATGCAAGAATACTGCCCTAATATAAAGATGACTAATACAAGGAACGTTAGAGATGAAAATCGCCATTTGGTATTCTTAATGATAATCTTTTGCTTCTGCAATGTTTTCTTCCTTACACACAACCGTTTCATTTGTTCTTTTTCCATAGTCAAACACTTATCCAATCACCGCTAAAAACTATATTCTCAAAATTCCCCCCTTTTTCGTAATTTAAGACATCAGCCTTTTTATTTCACCACTAAAAATCTGTTAAATGTGTATTGTATCCCTCATTATTCTCCCAACCAACCTCGCGGATATTGTATCTCTTTCTTTATTTTTTTACCATCCAGCCTAAAAACCGCCACATAAACCTTTTTAATTATTTTGTCGGTTTGCATTTCCGGTTCCTTAAAATAATTGATTTCGCCATCATCCGTATTCGTAAAAACCAGCATACACCTCAAATTCGCTTCTTCTGCAAGTTTGAGTTTGAAATAATCATAATATATTTCGTGCTTAACGCTTTCACCGTGTACTATGACAAATTTGAATTCCAGGGCCGCGATAAGATTCTTCGCTCGATAATCCGCAGCATCGAATCTGGATATATCCCTACAGCGGATTTTCTCGAATTCATTATTCTCGATGAACTCCGGATTCAAGATCGCCATATCATATCGCGCCCGAACTCCCTTCTCATCCAGCCGGGGATCTTTTTTGAGAAACTTCTTCAAAGTCGGGTACTCAGGATGCAAAATGTTTGTCCTCCTCCCGTCGCTCGTTTGATAAAGCTTGGAAAACTCCTTCTGCCTGTAAAACGAATGATAACTGATGGAAATCATGCTCATTGAAAAAAATATCAGGTTTCCTATGGAATTGATTGATAATGGTTTTTATAGTCTTAAGGACCAGGTTCTTTATATGTTCCTGACGATCAATTGAATCACTCATGATCCCAATCCCCAGCTAAAAAATCTAATTAAAAAACACTGGCGCTCCGAAAATCAACAGCAAAAAAATCCAGAAAAAAGCCCACTTAACGTGCCACCAGAGAGATTTTAATTCGTCTCGATCTAATGTCATCTGGATGGTCGTCTCCTCAACTTGTCCCCGCTTTCTTATAAATTATCCCATTTCCAATCACATATTACAAAAAATTCCTATAAAACTGTACTGTTTCCCAACAACATTCCCGCCATCATTTCCTTTGACCTCTTTCCCATTCCATATATAATAATTTTAAGATGAACCGGGACCAAAGAGTTCAGGCATTTATCACGCTTTCCTGCTATAGAGGCATAACTCCCCAACTTATGTCTATTACCAAATCATAAAAAGATGCAAAATGGAAAATAAAACAATTAAAAATATTTTTACTTTAATCTTGAGAAACATAAATTTGTTTATTTTTTCTCTCTTTTTTCTTTTCCTTATAACAATCGTTACCGCTGGAGATTCTCTCCCCGCCCACCAAAAAAACATAGCCAAAAGAAAATCTGGACGAATTATTCAATTAGAAGAGGTCATGCGAATCCAAGATGACGGCGATCAAATCATATTTAGAAATCCCAGATACTTTTCCCAGTTGGATGACGAATCCTTTATCTTTTTCGATTACCCATCCCTCTATAAATATAATGTCAAAGGAAAACTTCAATTCAAGATACCTGAAATGGGGGAAGGCCCCGCGGAATGCATTAGTCCGAATTATTATTATTTTGATGGTGAGATAATTTATGTCACCTCATGCATCCCGCCCAAAATCATGAAATATGATATTCATGGTAAATTCATTAAAGAACAAAAAGTTCCTAAAAGTACTTTTGTCTACCTTGGCTATATCGAAAACAGAATAATCGGTATAAGAGACGAAATCCATTATTCAGAATTTATCCATAAACAGGGTTTCTTTGAGACTCCATATACTCTCTATGAAATCTCACCGGACTTCCGCAAAAAAAGAAAAATATTAGATATTCCCGTTGAACATTACATCAAAGAAAGACACTGGTGGCGCCGAACAGGATTTGCCTTCGTTCCTTACAAGCACTATCTTTTCAGTCTTCATACTGCAGAATATCAAATTGACAAAATAAATCTGCGAAGCGGCCGTATCGAAAATAGTTTTAAACGCCCTTATAATCGTATTAAATCGAAAAAACACGGAAGTTCCCCAGACATCTACAATCCGACCCCCAAAAATCTCCAACCTCCTGCATTTGATTATGAATGGGACAGCAATTGGGTTCAAGTAGTCAATAATACTTTGTGGGTTTTTACATCAACCAAAAAGGACAACATGACACTCATAGATGTCTTCGACATGGAAGGTCATTATATTGACAATTTCTATTTACGATTCCCTGAGAATAATGAGGATCATAGATTGTCTCATTCTCTCATCACGAATGAAGGTATATGTTATTTTCTTGATGAAAATAAAGAGACAGGATTATTAAGCATCGGAAAATACAAAATTAAAGATGGCTAATCCATTAATTTGTAAGAATTATTACTCTGGCCAAACGCAGCTTAGCTGATCTAGGTGATTGATAATAATATAAATAGTTTTTCGCTTCAGGGGGAAATTTTTCTTAAAAGTGATTTTCCCGCCTGGCTCTTCTTAGAAACGGATACCTGATAATCATAATTAAGGGCATTAAGGAGAAATAAGATGTCATTATGAGGAGATAGGCAACGAAGCAATCCCCTGAATTGAAGCCTCGTTTAAAAAAGGGGAGCGAAAAAAATTTCCGCCCCCCCCAAAAAATCTCCTCCTACTTACAACCAACCGTTCTTACGGAATCACTGCCCTCGATAAATTTTCCATCGATAGTTCTCCCCGTAAGAAAAGCCTGAGTATCTCCGCATTGAATACCGGTTTCTTGAGTTTTGAAGTGTAAAATCAAATCAAGATCACCATCCCCATCGACATCTTTTAAAGCATAATGAACGGGTGCCGCCTCAATACCTGTTTTGCCAAACCGCACCTCGTTAACATCGACCGTATTCGCTTGGAAATCTTCCGTCGTCAAAATGGCCACCGGAATTTTTCCTTTGCTCCTTGGATTGATGCTATTCTGAGTGCTGCCGGGCTTTATATCAACATCAACATCTATGACCGGAGGTTTATTTGTCCAAATTTCACATCCAGTGTTGTGGTTGTGTGTACCAACATATAAATAGTCATCAAACACCTCGGAACGAAAGAGCTTAACATTTGAGGAATTCCCGAATCCATAATCGCTAATTCTATCCCAGGTAGAACCATCAAAAGATCGCCATACTTGTCCTCCATCGCTAACATCCCGGGAAAGGCTTGTTGAAGCATACAGCGCACCGGTGTGTTCCTGAAGATCACACCACGTATATGTGGCAGAAGTGTTAACAGGATCACCAAATCCTGGGGATGCCGTCTCTACCCAATTAATACCATCCTGAGACTTCCATATCTCAAAGCCATTTATGAACGTCATTACAGCGGCAAAAATCGAACCGTCGAATTCTTCAAAATCAACCAAAGAGTCATTATAGTCTGAATTTCCAAAACCATTGGCCACTACTCTTGCCCAAGATGTTCCATCGGCTGATCTCCAGACCTCACAACCATCAGTCCACTTATTTGTTCCTGCATAAAGATAACCATCGAATTCCATTAAAGCTGTAATGGCGACATTACTGCCGTTGCCGAATCCGTTTGTGTTGACTTTTTGCCAAAATAATCCATCCGGCGACCTCCAGATCTGTCCTCCTCCGTTCCCCCAAGTACCGACATAAAAATCTCCATCTAACTCTGCCATGGAATAAATATTGATGTTTGAAGTGTCGAAACCGTCATCGATAATCAAATCCCAATTCAAGCCGTCTCCGCTTCGCCAAATCTCAGCTCCCGTACTTTTCCCAATGCCCGCATATAGATATCCATCAAAAACTCCCATGGTTTTAATCGCTGCCGAGCCCATGCTGCCTATATCAATATTTTCCCAATCATAGCCATTTTCACTTCTCCATATATAGCACTGACCCGTCGATACTTCTACTGCGGCTGCATAAAGATGGCCTTCAAAAGTAATCAAACAGTTAATGTCCCATAGATTCATTCCGAATCCATTAAAAACAGCCTGATTCCACTGGATCGGCATATCGGCCGTGAGGAAAGAGACCGCACACAAAACAACAAGAATACACAAAACTATAGAAAAAGGGTTCATGTTTTTCATAGATTTTCTCCTTCTCTGATTTTTTCATACAAAACAGAATAAAAGTCTCTTAATGATCAGATTATAGAATCAATATCACCACCCCCCTTCTGCAGACATTAGAAACGCAAGAATCTTTCAGAGATCTAATTCCGCTCTCATATTTTCACAACCGCTGATTTTCACTTCAATGGAAATTACAGGAAATCTCCGGCAAAATTTTGCAAATCACCTAGGAAAATTGAGGTTTTTATTAGAAAAAGGGGAATGATAAGTTTGATGAGTTCAGAAAAGAAGGCTAGGGAAAATCTATTTTTTCAACCGGAATCCAAAGATCGTTTTGCCAAAGATACACATTACTTTTAAAAAACTCTAAAAGTTCCTCTAACGGAATATCAATATCCTTATTCCTCAGCAATTCTGAATAATTACTTTTTAATTCAGGCTGAGGCAAAACCTGAATCAATTGAAATTTATTATTAAAAATATAATCAACCCCTAAGGGTATTTTTTCAGGCTCAAAAAACCAGGATGTGAGCGCTACATGAATCTGATTTCTACTTATATACCTGATTTTCACATTGTTATAAAACACGCTATACTTTTGCAGGAAATCAGGCTTCTTAAATCTTAAATACATAAATTGATTTCCTCTCTCCATCTTATCAGCTATATAAATCTTGAGCTGTTCATTTTGCTCAATATATTCCGGTTCTATGCGATAGGGAGGGCTGATTCCTCTAAACCCTTCTACAGGAAGGACTCCAAGAATTCCCTCGCCGTTAAGCAGATTATTTGTCCCGGAGAATATTATTTCCTCAATCTCATCATCGTTTAAATCAAAAAATACTACAGTATCCGATATTATTCCCACATGTAAGTATTGATTCAGCAGATTACCATTCAAATCATGGCAAGCAAAAATAGTAGGGAATCTTGCCATATGTGTCCATTTTGATATGACATGTATGATATTTTGATTTGCTTTTGTGAATTTCACAAATCCGGAGCGATAAAAATTTTCATAAGCTTCATTATTAAATGTGTATTTTGGTACAACACTTTTTCTCCACAATACAGTTCCGTTGTGGTCGAAAAATGATACTAAAAATCTATTTGTTTCCAATTCATGAGTACAGGCTATGATCTCCTTTAATCCATCCCCATCCACATCTTCGAGGTCAACGTATTTACCTAAAACGAGATCATTCAGTCCATGATGCCCCCTGAAAGTCCATAACACCTCCCCTTTTGAATTCCTCACCTGAACAATATCCTTATCTACACTGATAAGTTCCGGGCTGTTCATACTTCTATTATTGCTCCTGATTTTAAGTACAAAAATGAATAAAACAATAAAAACAGCAACGATTGAAACTGCAATAAATAACCATTTCAATTTTTTTCTTTTCAAAACACGGATATCCTTGTTCCTCAACCAGATATCCAATTCATCCTTATAAGCAAAAACCCTACGACTGCCTATTTCTCCTATCCTATGTAGAGGAAGTCCCAGCTTTTTCTCCCAGTAATATATATTTCGGACACTCATATCGAGGTAATCCGCAATGGCTTTGATTCCGACTATTTGATTATCGTTTTTTGGCATTTCTGATAAAATAAATTCCGTTTAGGAAATTCCAAGGTAATGCTTCATTTCAATCATTCAATTTTTATTCATTACCAATTTCACATATGCTCATTAAAATAGTCTATGTATCTGAGCATCTTGTCCCCAATTTGACCAAGAAAGATGAAAACCTCCTCTAGAAATTGTCTCAGCGATAAATCTATCTTCAGTGCCTCCTATTTATATTCATCCAAATTCACTCGTGATTAAACCTATATAGCTTCCTTTCATTTATTCACTTAAATATTTTCATGAAAAATTTGCATCAGCTTATTAACCATATTTTTAGCATACTTTTTTTCAAATACTTCATCCTCATGCATTGCCTTATTTCTTAATCTTCTTATTAGATGTAAATCCGATATATATTCCTGATACTGAGCCAAGCGACACAGACGATTGATTTTATCCTTAAGTGTATTTTCCCCAAATGGATCAAAGAGATATGGATTCTTATTAAGCTCGAGAACAACAAATTTTTCCAACGCCTTACCCGCCCACATCCCTGCTGTTTTATAGTCTCCTTTATCCAAATAAATACCAGCGATTTTTATAGGATCGTTCTTGAATAGGTAAATAATCTCTTCCGGCTTTATATTGCCTGGCAGATGAGAAGCTAACAGCTTTTTAAATTCTGATATTGATTCTTGGTCTTTTTCATGAGAAATAGCCCACACAATAATATCAACATCGGCTGTTTTTTCTACTTTAAAGCTTTTCTTAAGTATTCTCATATCATTGACATAATTGACATACTCCTCAACATCATTTTTTCCTCGCTCAACATTCATCATCAACAAAGGAGGTCTCGAATAAATAGCATACTGTTCCGGACAAACAAAACGAAGGATTATTGATACTAAAGCAATATTCTTGAATATTCCGTCAAGATTTCCTATGACCTCTTTTTCATTTTCCGGCAGCTTAACAAACCAGCTATCAGTTTTCTTTAGTTCATCTTCAATCTGTTCTTTGCAAGGCCACATCCAATATTTACTAAATGGCCAGCAGTTATCATCCCCTATTTTTAGCAAATGGTCATAACTGAGAGCTCCACCTAATCTTAAATCTTTCACTCTTGTTTCGATAATATCAAAATCAATAAGAACTCCATGTCTTCTATAAATCAAATCATCAAATATGTCTTTATACTTTTGTTGGTCCATTATCTTTTCCTCTTTTTTTATGCGATAGAAACACCAGGAAAAAAGCAAAGGAAAGCGTTCTCGTATATTCGCAGATAATTGGAGACATACAATTTATTAACCTCATATGACCAAACAAAAACAGTTCACTGAGAAAATTAGGTAAATGAGTATTGTGTCCCCAATTATTCCATGTTTATAACGCTTAATACCCCCCTTATTTTTAAGATTGCTGCAGGAAATAAGAATAATGCTGTCACCCAAAACGAATTCCCTTTTATTACTGCATCTTTTGAGGAGCTTTTGAAAAAACCACCTTCTCCCCCATATAGACTTGCTCAACAATCCATCCCGCTCTCAACCAGGAATTTGCATGAGAATGCCCACCATTAGACCACCATACCTCATGATTATAGGCGGACTTAGGTAAAACAAATCCACATATGTTTTCAAGTTCTTTATAAGTCAGCGTAATTCTGGATTCTTTAATATTTTTAAGATATTCTTCAAGTTTCGAATATTTTGATGATCTCGCTCCCTTATGCAAATTTGGCTTTATTTCCCCTTTCCTTAATCCCCTTCTTGAGACTGCCGGCCGGCTTATTCCCATTTTGGCCAGATTCCAATTGGGCCTGAACTCATATATCCATTTATCTTCAAGAGCAAACCGATTTTCCGATTCAACGAAAAAAAGATCCATACGTTCCCCTTTCTTTTTCGCCTCCAATATCAAATTATTAATCCTGCAGTTTGTCTGCTGTCCCCCTTCATAACAGCTTCTCGGAGATATTAAACCATAACCTATATTATAACGCCTTGTTAAATCTTCACATTCTCCGACATAAATTGGAATATTGTCTTTTACCAATAAATAAACACCACTGCGTTTTTGATATTCTTTTGGGATAGAAAAACGGCAAAAAGGACCGCGCCCGTATTTATGGATTTTGGCATTCTGCCAATTCTGATATTGTTTCTGAGGAAAATATTCTTTGATTTCATCGTTTTCATTCAACTTCGTCTTTATTTCATACACAAAATAGAAGCCTCCGAAAAGGAATAAATCGAGACGTGTCTCAATCTTCTGTAAGTTTATTGTTTTATTCTCAATATCCTCAAAATCAATCTCAAAAAGTTCATATGCACTGATTTTTCTTTTGATTCTCCTCATAACACGTTTAATGGCTTCTTCAATTTTCTGAAACTGTTCCCTTTTTGCGCCTTTCTTAACCGTTTTCACAAACTGAACAAACATAACACTGTCAGAGAGTTCATATTTCTCCCCATTATGTCTGTAACTGTTACACATGGCTGCCGCAAGAAATTTTCCAAATATATGCAGGGGTTTTATATTTGATTCTTCTATCTCAATGACTACTCTCACTTTATCCTGATAATTTTTCTCCAGAATAAGCATATCGACATTTGTAAATTGAAAGGCGTGCAATGTGCCGGGATCTGCTTCACAGTACAAAGGAAGCGTATGTCCGCCTTGTTTGAGGCATGCCTTGTCTCGCTCTAACCAATAATTCGCCTTTTTTTGGACTATTTCCTCCATCCACTCCCCTATTTTTCTGTGCAAAGGATGATCAATCATGGAGATTCCCCTAAATAATTATGCCAATAAAAATAAGAATGTTTTTGCAGCATTCCCGTTTTTTCTGCTGACTGTAATCTAAAGCCAGTATATGACAATCATTTATAAATGGCAAAAATGAAATGAGAAGCGATCCTTCAACAAACAGAACCGTTAACATCAAAAGAGAAACCCCGATACACCGAATAGCAGCAATAAAAAACTAGAACAAAGCCTACTTCACAAGCCACCATAAAGACCCTATCTCCTCTCTATCTAATGTCATTTGGATGGCCTTCTTCTCAACTTGTCCCCGCCTTCCTCTAAATTATCCCATTTCCAATCGCATATTCCAATAAAGATTCCCAAAAAACCATAACGCTTCCCGCCATCATTCCCTTTGACCTATCCCCCATTCCATATATAATATTCTCAAGATGAAACGGGACCAGAGAGTTCAGGCATTTATCGCGTTTTCCCGTTTTACGGGGATGGAAGTATCGGCGCAATTCCTACGTCAAACCCGCGAACATTTCCCCCAAGCAGGAATCTCCCGCATTCACAATTTGGCTGAAGGCATCTATAAACCGGCCAACGATAAATACGCTTTCTGCATTTGGAGCCGGTCGGCAGCCGGAAAAGACCAAGAAATCTATCCCGACATTCTCAAACCTCATCCTCAAGGCGGCTGGACCATGCTCTACTCAGCCAAAAAGGGAAACCTTGGATACGCTGTAAACCAATCCCTTTTCGCCTGTATGGAAGATAAAGTCCCTGTCCTAACCATCGTCACATCGATACCTTCAGGGACATCCGGAGGCGGCCGTTACAAAATCCTCGGCCCAGCCGTTATAGAACATTTCGATTCCTCCTCACGGACTTTTCAACTGAGAGGGGCGACAGATTTTGTCGCCTCCCAGATCGGAAAAGAAGAATTAAGCGAAGATACTCTTCTCCTCATGATTCGAAACCGTTTAATTCTCCCTTTTCAAGCTCGTGAAGCCCGCACGGAATATGAAACGGTTCAGAAAGCCCGAGAAAAGGCATTCCGATCCATCATTCTCGATGAATACAAGTGCTTGTGCGCAGTGTGCCAGTCAAAATTTTATTTAAGGCAACAAAAAAGCGAACCTCTCATAGAAGCCGAAGCCGCCCATATCATTCCCGTTGATCACAGAGGTCCCGATGATCCGCGAAACGGCTTGAGCCTCTGCAAGCGTCACCATTGGGCCTTCGATAACGGATTGTTCACCATCACAGATGCCCGCAGCATAAAGATAAGTCCTGCTCTGCTGCATGCTGAGAGGAAAAGATTCGACCTAGAAGAATACGATGGAGAACCTATCATCTCCCCTATCAATGAAATATGCAAACCCGACGATCAAGCCCTCCACTGGCACCAACAGCATAAATATAGAAAGTATTGAATTGAGGTAAATTCATAAAGTTAAAACAATAAAATAAATCTATAACGTTATATACAAACCAAATATAGATACTTTTAAGCATCGCACAAAATAATCCAAACAAACGCAAACTCTTCCGACTAAATAATTGAAACCGAAACGAAGCCGAAACGCCAAACAAAAGGGGAGTTTTATGGTCGGCGAAGAAATACAAGCCATATCACCTCTTGGATATCCCCTTATACATACATTTAAAACAAACGGATCTTTTTTTCTCCTCGATACGAGCACATCCAGCGCATTAGAAATCGATAACATTGCCTATCAATATTTAAAAAACTCTAATGGAAATTCTTCCTCGCCGAAACAAAACAATTCCATAAATAAATTCTCACAATCCGAGATCAACTCCGTTAAAAAAGAGTTCAATCAATTAAAAAATCAAGGACTGTTTCAATATCCAAAAGCCCAAAAACCCGAACCCACACCTGAACAAATAACCTCATACCGTCCCTACCACTTTGTCCTGATAGTTACCCAAAAATGCAATCTGCGATGTGGATATTGTTATGAAACAAAAACCACAAACCCCAACCACAAAATAAACATGCCACTTGAGACGGCATACAAAGCCATCGACTTTCTCCTGAGTCAATCGAACAGGAAAAAATGCGGGCTGACCTTCTTTGGCGGTGAGCCTCTAATCAATTTCAGCCTCATCAAGAAAGTCGTTAGATACGCAAAACGCAAAGCACAAGAGGTAGGAAAAACATTTTATTTCAATATAACGACCAACGGCACGCTTCTGCCCAGCGAAACAATCCGTTTTATCACCAGAGAAAAATTTAATCTTTTAGTCAGTTTTGACGGTCCGGAAAAAATAAATGACCATTATCGAATCTTCCCCAATGGAAAAGGATCCCACCAAATCATACTCAGAAATATCAAAAGACTCCAAGCGGAATCGGATATTCATTTCTCCGTCAGAGCCACATTAACCCGCCAATGTACCTCTCTCATGAAGCTGTATCATTATTTCGCCGACGAAAAAATTCCCAAAGCTTATATTCAACCCGTAAGTTCTCTGCAAAACCACAAAACGTATCCGCCATTTCACCTCAAAAAAAATGACGTCCATTCACTCCTTAAGGAATATGAAAAACTGGCTGAATTGATCCTCAAAAAACACAAAGACAAAAAAGCCGTAGTCGTTAATCCCTTTAAAGATTATCTGGAACTTATTCATGAAAGTGCCGTGCGTCATATTAGCTGCGGGGTCTGTCGCGGAATGATGGCTATAGGCACTGATGGTTTGATATACCCCTGCCAACGATTTGTGGGAATGAAAAACTTCACCATAGGTGATTTTGACCAAGGAATCGATGTCCCAAAAATACTGCATATATTTCAAAAGTTTCATGAAGCACGCAACTCCTGCAAATCCTGCTGGGCTTTTAACATATGCGCAGGCGGATGCATGCACGATTGGGCGAAAGAAGACGGGAATTTCAAAAAACAAGATGAAACAAGATGCACCATCACCAAAAAACTCATTGAACTTTCAATCTATCTATACGCAAGGATTATGGAAAAAAATTAGATAAAAAACGGGGGGAGATAATGGTCCATTTTAAAAAGCTTAATAATAATCCGAAGTGCTTGAAAAATCTCAAAAGTATCTTTTTCGAGTACAAAAGCGATGTTCTCTCTGAAAAATCAAAAACTATCATTAGAACAAACGCAAGATGTCTCAGTGCAAATCCGGGAATAAAAATCGCCTTGATCGGACACTCCGATGATAGGGAAATTCGTGAATTCAAAAACGAATTAAGCATAAAAAGGGCTAACCAAGTCAAAGCTTTTCTTGTTTTGTTAGGATTGCCGAAAAACAGATTCATCATAAAATCCTCTGACCAATACAAAAATGTACGTGTTCCTCCCGACGAGCAAACCAGATCAAAAAACAGACGTGTGGATTTTCTAGCTTACATAAAAATCCCCCCAAAATGCGATTTTGAAGATGTCTCCTGTCCCCCAAAAAAGGAAATAGAATGCAATCACAAGGAGGGATCATGCCCCCTCGATATCAGTTGTCTTAAAAAAGAAACCGGATGCGGCAAAAAGGAAAAGGGATGCAACCGCCGTGAAACACCGCCTTGTCTGAACAAAGAGAATTGTGAAACAGAGGATGTTGAAGACTGCAACGGCAGTGATGTTTGTCTCACAGAGGATGATTGCCATGATGATATTCCCTGCAATTCCGAGGATAACAATCCATGCATCTTCGGAGAGAGCTCTTGTCCAAAAGAAAAACCCTGTGATAATTCAGACACCTGCTTGAGTGAAATCATCTGTTTTTTTCATAAAGAAGACTGCGGATCGGAAGAGTCGCAATCCAACAACAGAGGCGGCCAGAAATCTTAGCCAAAAGGGATATTTCTATATAAATCTTTATACGGAGAAAAAAATGATCCATAAAATACCCATTGCCGCCGTTCAAAGCGAAGCCGCCATGATCGGTGCCGCAGCGTTATGCCGGTTTATCAAACAATTCCCGGAAAGCCTCCAAGACAAAATCGCGATCCCCGGAATGCTTATAGACAATCCGGCTATTGCGGAGATCAAAGAGTGCTTCTTTATTCACCTCTACCAAAAACTGCTATCCAAGGAATTCGACGAAATCCTCCTCCCCCGCAGTAAGCGAAAGACACCATACGGAGAGTACTTAGAAATGATTCTGGAAAGCGCCTCAAGGATCATTCTAAAAATTCATCAAGATGCTTCAGCCGTTCCCAAAAACAGGAAAAAACATAACGACATCGAAACATTTCATAAGGGGGCTAAAAACCTACAACCGGATAAAATCATCAAGTATTTTTATCTCGACTATCTTTCTTCCGTATTCAGGTTTCACCTCTCCATAAAATCAGATAGAACTCTGATGCGCGACAATGATTTGAGAAAAATAGATATTCTCAACGAATACCAAAAAAGTCACCTGGCACACTTTAAAAACACCGTCTATCTCATTTTGGAAACATGGAAATTCAATGACAAAGCACTTGAAAATGGGGACGAAAAAAACCAACTTGTAGAAATCAAAAAGTTTGTCAACCTATTAAAAAAATCTCCAATCATTCAAAGAAAAAAGCATTTCTACAGGCCGATAACCCGTTACATCTTATGCGGTCCTGAAGTCCCCCCGGAAATTTCAAACAAATTCCCAAAGTATGGAATCGCGGGAGACAAATTCTATCTTTACGGCAACGGAAAAAACGGAAATGTGAATTTTCGAAAAGATCAAATAGAAGAAACATTAGGCAGAAAATTATCTCCCGAAAGCAGAGATTTGTTAGAGATCGCAGGATATATTTACGTCGGTGACAACTTGATTTCCCGGGGGCCCCGCTGGAGAAGAAGTATCCATTTTGTCATCCCCGTAAGAAAATACCAATTCTGGAAAAAAATGACGGATCATCTGAACTACAGCCTGAGCTTTCTTACCGGGGACAGCATTTCTTTCGAGTTTTACAGATATCCCCAGCCGGAAAAATCAACCTCAACAAAAAAAATAAAGAGAAAAAAAATAAACGCTGATTGTACAACCCTTCTATCAGGTGGAATAGATTCATTCGCCGGCAATCTGAAAATGATCAAAAACGGGAAAACACCGCTTATCATAAGCCACTTTTTTCAGAATACGATCGCAAACCAACAACAAAAATGTGTCGAGTATCTGCGAGAAAAAGCCGAAAAATCAGGCAAAAATACACCTGAACACCTCAGGCTGAAAATCGGGAAACAAATTACGAAAAAGAACATAAAAAAGTCAAAGGAGGATAAGACACGCACATTTCCCGACCTCTCCAAAATCAATAATGAGAACAGTCAAAGAACACGTTCCTTCCTCTATTTTTCATTAGCCGGGATCGCAGCCTCAGAACTCCGTCTCCCGGAGGTATGTATCACCGAAAACGGACTCTCAAGCTTTAATCTCCCCATAACCCCGTCTTATGCTTCAACAAGATGCGGGCGTCCCACCAATCCCAGGAACATCTTCAATTTTTCGCAGCTGGTCAATGGATTATACAAAAAGGATATGTATATCCATAATCCATATTCCTTAAAAACAAAATCCGAATTGATAAAAGAAGCGGTATCAAACCAAGATGATGCAAAACAAATGAACGACACGATTACCTGCGCAAAATACTGGTTGGGAATTTTGTGCGACGCAAGGCGAAAAAAGCGTCACTGCACACACTGCGGGGGCTGTTATGAATGCATCCTCCGGTTAGCTTCCTTATACGGAGCGGATATTGCCCCTGATTTTGATAAATACCTCGTTAATCCCTACAAAAATCTCGAGAAACTCACGGATTATGAAATGTCCATCCTGGTGCTGTTCATTAATTATTGCCATAATATTGAGAGAACACACCCCTCCAAACTCATTCTTCGCTACCCGGATTTATGTCTGCCCCGACAGTACTTCCCTGACGAAAAGCAAAATGATATAAGCAAAACCTCGGTTTCCATGCATAAAAAATTCGCCTCAGACTATTTGAATTGGCTGGGGGAAAACGGAGGAGATAAAATCAAACAAATAACGGATATCTTTAAGGAAAAACCGCCTCGGACGATCGATGTTCACTGCCATGTCGATCAGTACCCTGATCCTTTTCAGATCGTGGCAAAAGCAAAAAACACAAACACCAAGATCGTCTCCGTAGGTACAGATCTTCGTTCGAATATCGCAAGCATCAAACTTTCCCAATACTCCGAATGTATCATCCCCGCAGTAGGAATACATCCCCTGGATATCCCCCATCTTTCAGATGAAGAAATCGAACACATATTCAGATTGTTCGACCGTGCCGACATCATCGGGGAAATTGGCCTGGACTATTATTTTGAAAAAAACAAAAAACACCAGGCCCTTCAAAGAGAAGTTCTGTGGAAAATATTAGAGCACTGTAAAGGAAAAAATAAGATATTCAATATCCATTCCAAGGGAGCCGAAGAAGACCTGCTTGATATGCTCGAAAAATTCGATGCCAAAAAGGTCGTTTTTCACTGGTACTCCGGTCCCATGGGACTCCTCTCAAGAATACAGGAACGAAAATATTACATATCCGTAAACAAAGCCATATTCAACTCGCAGAAAATCAAGCAACTCGTGCAGCATTATCCGAAAAGTCTCATCTTAACCGAATCAGACGGACCGGGTCCCAGAAAATCTTTCCAAAACTCCCCGTTCTATATCCCCAAAGTGATCTCCGCCATAGCAAAAATCTGGAAGATTCCGGATGAACAAGCCCAAAAACAGATTTATGAGAATTTTATGGCACTTGTTTTAAGATAGAAAAGGCAGTTTGGTTGACTAAACTCATTCAAGCAATTTATGCCTTTAAAACAGCAGAACAGGATCATGGAATATACGACTTACATTATAATACCGAAAATTGTAAACTTAGAATGCAATTTTGGGGGGATATATGTTGATTTCACAAAATATGCGACTTAACATGAGAGAGCCGTGTAAAACACAGCACACTATATAGTTTTCTGGATTGTTTTGAGGACTGAAATGAGGATATTCCTCGATACTAACATCCTAATACATCGCGAAACTTCAAACGTCGTTCACGATGATATTGGAGATGTATTCCGGTGGTTAGACCGTATTGGTGCTGAGAAGTACGTCCATCCTCACTCTATTAAGTAAATCCAGCACCAACAAAACCTAGAATATTTTTGAGGTAGAAACATGTCAGCAGATGATAGGCTTGACTCTTGGAAGGAAATCGCTGCATATCTCAATCGGGATATCGGAACCTGCATAAAGTGGGCAAAGCACTATGGCTTGCCTGTTTATCGCATTGATCCGCACTCAACCCGGTCCAGCGTCTTCTCATTCAAATCAAAAATTGATAGCTGGTTTAAACTGCGCGCATCACAAACTGATCCTCACACATTGAAGTCATTCAGAGAGAAGAAATCCTAATTTTTCAATAGCGAGACGTGGCTTCTCTTCGAATTCGTTCAAATTCCAAGGCAAATATCCGACTTACCTGCTCCTATTGTCAGCTTCCTATAATTTATAAGTCAATTCATTACCCTGATCAATTTATAATGAACTAAAATATTTCACCCAGAATTACTCTATTTTCCTTGACGAGATTGAAGTAAAGGATAGGCTTTCCTTAGAAATTCTGTCAAATATTCACGAAAATAAGTCTCCTCAAAACCCACACAGGGAAGTATAAAATAAATAATTCCGTCAGATCCGACTCCATACAAAGTCGGAGCATAAATGGGATTGTATCTCTTCGACCTCTTTAAGCTTTGTATTGGAAAAAGTGCTCCTGTTTTTTCTCTAATTTCGTTTGTCAACATGATTTCCTTCTCTGGAACTATGCCTATCACTCTAACCTCATCAGGGAGCTCATCAAGGAGGTCAATAACTTTCAGGCAGGGTATGCAATTATTCATCGAAAAATATAAGATTAGATTTAATTTTACTTCGCCACTAAGCTCTTTCCCCAGACGTTTAACGGGGAAATGAGTTGTTACGGGCGTTATTCTTTCCCGATAAATAATGCTGCTCAAAAACAGTATAATGACCCCCATCAATATCATTATCAGTTTTCTCATGGTTCAATGGAAAATTTATACACAGTGTAATTAATGGCTTCTAGGTCGCTCACAATTGAACACAAGTAGAGATGGCGTTTGTTCTTTTCATAAAATAAAGGAGTAAACCTTTCTTCGGAATAAAATGAAGCCAGCGGCTGCTCATGCAAGAGCTCTCCGGAATGGTCATATATCTGTATATAGGGTGTAAAAAACAGCTCATTGTTGATTTTCTTCTCTCGGTTGACATATAAAACACCTACAAAATCTTTATCCGTAAAAATTCCGCTTACGAATGAGTACTGGGTCAGAATCTCTTCCGCAACCTCTTTATCCGTTTGTGGATTTTTCAGAGCGATCTTCGTCTTCTTGTTCATGGACAAAGCCCGAAAATTCTTCGGTTCTTTTCCAATAAATTCAATCTTATTTGTCTTTAGGTCAATCTTTGCCAACCTTAGCCTCGCTTCATGCACACAATAGACCTTGTCCTGACAAACATCCAAAAAGGCAAGAAACAAGAAACCGGAAACTTGCTCTTCTATTTTCTTTTGTTCTCTCATTGATCGTGCCCCATAACGATGTTTAAGGGGTAAGATGTATCTTGTCTTTTTTCCTTCGAAATTCCTCATGAATAGCATATATTCTTTCCCCTTTGGTGAAACAATGTGCCCATGGATCAAAACATTCTTATTCCAAATTTTCATGTGACCAAATTGCTCCCAGGACAAAAACCCGCCTATCATCTTGAATTCACAGTTGTTGAGGTTTTCAAACACATGGATTCGATGTTTACCTCCATCCACAACAGCCAGATATGGACTTTGATAATCAAGAAAACCCAGGCCACCGAATTCATCGGGGCCGGGCCCCATTTTACCCCAGGCCTTGATAAGCTTGCCGTTTTCATTGAAAACCTTGATTTGATTGTCTTTGTCGCGAATATCTGTAAAAAGAAGGTTTCCATCTTCCAAAACGACAAAAGGCCCTGACACAAACAGTGCTTCATTTTCTATGTTAATTGATTTTATCCGCTTCATCTGCCAGGAAAAGCAGACATTCGCTAAAATGAAAAATGAACAGACTAAAGCTCTTTTTCTCATTATAAAAACCTCATGGGGAGGAGATCATTTCTAATGTTCAGTTGGCAAGGACTATACAGCAATCACTTGGATTGTCGATACAATAATGATCTCCATACAAATTTTTTCCTTGATTTGTATATATAGACTGTAAAAGAATAGAGGTTACCCTCGTGTTTGTCCCAAATCCTCCACCAGCATAAGCTTTTGTACAAAAGTTCAAGACACTCAATACAATTCCGCTTACAATGAGAACCATCAGTAAAATCGAAAAAATCTGTTTCTTCATTTCATACCCCCTTTAGTTTTATTCTGATCTCCTCCCCTAGAGAATACCTTTTCTTTTTCTCAATCCGTGGAGGTGATGTTATACATAAAATCATCCGTGAGTATAGTTTTGGGATATTCGGGTGTCAATATCCACATTTAAAAAACAAGTAATTTCCAATTCTTTCCAGTCATTTCAAGTTATTTCCAAACCTTAATTGATAGAATGCAACCAACACCCAAAAACAATATGATACTCAGGATGAGTTAGCAAAGAATAGCAGTGGAATGATGAAGAACATACACTAAGAGGCAGATTTGGATTTTTCCTTAATTTCCCCAATTACTTCCCCCTCACCGCGGCGACAAATCTATACGTAAATCCGCCAGCCTCTTGCCAATCTCCCCCTCACCGAAATGGCTGCTTAAAAACTCGATCAAATCCTCCTGCCTAGACTGGCCAAAAACCATCCTATAAAGCACCAGCGTCCGCTTTAAATCCTTATAACGGTGCACATCCCGGCTTAATGGCATACAGGGAACATTCCGCTCGATACTGACGCCGTTCTCCGCCTCGCAAATCCAGAAAGGTACAATATCATCCTCGTCCGCTCCCCTCTCGCGAACACGCTCCCTGAACATAAATTCCCAGGGATCCTTAACCTCATCCCCCTGTTTCTTATCCTTTCCCCTAAACTCCTCCATCTCTTTCAACTTCTTTAGCCCGTAAAAATAAGCTAAATTTTTACGGATCACCTCGCCTTTATACCGGTGTATGCGCCCTTCTCTCTGCTCCAGGTCCACCGGGTTGGATGGTAAATTCCAATGATAGATTGACCTGCAGTATTGATGAAAATCCAGCCCTTCCTGCCCGATCGACGTCGTGGCCAAAACAAAAGGCCGAAAAGGCGAATTAAACGCAATCCTTACCTGTGCTTCCCTGGTCACATCTCTATCCTCATAGTTTTTAGCCTCACCAAACTTCACCGAATACCGGCACCTCACCCGGTTTGAATCCGTCCGGCACTTTGCCTCTTTCGGTTCAAACAAAATCTCTTCGAATTCCAAAGAAACCGTCCTCATCGACATGGCGACATAAATCTCCCTGGCTATCGCGTCTATCATATCAGTACTTGATCGGTCGATATGCCCCAACGATTCCTTAAGAACATGCACATACTCATCCATGACCGCCTGTAAATTACCATCCGCACCGTAATGAAGAACCTTCCGCCAATACGGCTCGTCTTCATCCTTATACAATCCCCTAATAAGAATGATGCTGTCGTGAAGGTTGTACAAAAACCTGAAACCGGCACCAACCCGCGCCGCACCCATCAACAAATAAAGCCACATCTCCTGTTCATCCTTATCTCCCAAAATCTGCCGCCGAATACTCCTCAGCGCGACAACAGCCGGAGACGCCAACGCTAACTCCGTCAAAACATCAATCAAATCATCAGGACGCCTTCCCAGTTCCTCAGGCTTCTTAAAAAACTTCTTAAACTGCTCCGCATGATCCCAAAAATAAGTTTTTTCATCGGAATCCCCTCGCTCCTTTATCAAACCTCCCCAACTTAAATCACCATCACCCATCCCAAACCAACTCCCGACTTCATCCCGATAAAAATGCCGGTCCAAAAGCGCCAAGGCAGCCCAATACCACCGCAAATCCGTCTGCCCCCCTCTTCTTCGCTTCCAATTCAAACCGACGCAGGCCTCATCCAGCAATTTCTGCATCTTATCCCGCACAATCCCTCTAACATTCCGATAAGCCGGCGGTCCTCCACCCATAGGCAGGCATTCCAGCGCCGCATCCAAAGGATCTATCTTTTCGGCCAAAGTCAGACAGGGATAAAGAAGTGTCAGATTCCCCATCCCCCTTAACTGATCTTCCTTTTTTTGAAACAACAGCAGCGGGCTCCGGGCTTTTCTTATCTTCCGGTAATCGAACCGCTCCTCCCCAAATTCCGCCATTACCCGCCTTTCGGCCTCATAACTGAGCATAACGGATATCGCCTTGGGGACGACCTGCCACGATGAAAAAACGAGACTCTTCGTATAATCTTTTAAGTCCTTGTTGTCAAAAACTCCCCTAGGCTTGTAGTACGGCAGCGAAGGAGGAACCCAAAGCAGCCTCCAGCTCCCCTTCTTCAGTCCATTTTCGATCAACATCCTCATCTTGGCATTGACCGGCTCAATTTCCTTATATTCCTGAATCGTTTTCCATCGCAGCATCCGCCGTCTGTTATTTCTCAATATGGCAACCAAATTCCGGTCCGGCTGCTCCTTCCTGAGTTCTCTCTTCAACCGCCTCTTGATATCATATTCGTCCATAAAATTAAGAAGATAAGGCGCCGACTTCCAGAATTCCATGACATCCCGGCCGCCAAGCACTCGGGAAATCTTGTCCAATGCGGAAAACTGATGAATATCCTCAAGCCTGACCCGGCAAAATCCGCCCTCGACTTCCTTGACCATACCGTTCCGGTCCAGCGTCCGGGCCAATCGCTCCGTCCTTATCATGACCTTTCGCAAATCCTGCTCGATTCTCTTCTTACCCTCTAACAACCGCTCAAAGTCCTCACCAGCGCAAAAAAGCTCATGCCTGTAGGCCTCAAGCTTCCCCTCAAAAGTTTTTGTTTTATCCTCATCATGGAATAAAAAATTCACCGTCCTTATAAAATCCTCATAGTGATTCTCTATATGCTCCCCCGCCTCCTCATGGTGCATGGTGTACATCTTGTAAGGCGTAGCGGAAAGCAGAATGATTTTTGTCGGCATCTCCTCATTTTTATATTCGAAGAGATACTTCGCCATCAGGGCGACTTCATCCTTTCCGTCGAGAAGATGCTTGAACCGCTGAAACTCATCCAGAATGACAAGGTCCGGCTCTAAGGCATCCAGGCAAGCCCGGGCTAAAATCGTGCGCATCTCGCTTATAAATATCGATCTATCCGTCCAGTCCTTATTTGAGATGCTGCTTTGTTTCTCATAAACACGGAACCTTCGACACAAATCCTTAAAACGCCTTATAAGATCAAGTTCCCCCTCGCGCCGCTTCTCCTCTATCCGCTTACCCACGGCCCTCAGAAACTGTTCCGCCAATCCTCTATCGATGTGATGGTACTTCGGAAAACTCTCAACAAGCGCCCTCCAGTTCTCTCTTCCCGCCCGGTGCTGGAATAGATTAATCGGCCCCATACCTGCAAACTTCCACCCTTGTTTCAGGAGATGATAAATCAAGGCCCGTTCCTCCATGATGCCCGCTTGGGAGTGGAGGTCGAATGATGTTCCCGGCGTGAAAGATATAAAGTTCAGCTTGTTCTTTTTGAGCTTCGAGATATTGACCGGCAGAAGAGTCAGCCGCGAAGGCCGCGAAAAAGTCTTTTCCGACAAGACATTAAGCCTATTGATATTCTGCTGGGCTATCTCCTGGTTGGAGCAGATATAGATGACATCGATCCGCCCGACCTTATCCCAGAGAAAATCAACGCTTTTGGCGATAACGCCCCTCGCCACCAATGTTTTGCCGAGCCCCACCTCATCCGCGATCAAAAACCTGTTGGTATAATCGCTGTCGCGGTAAAGACGCCTAAAAACCGTTTCAACGGATTTTTTCTGGAAATCCTTAAGCGTGCTTAAAACCTTCCCCACATCCGGCCTTTGTTCGGCAGTCATAACTTCCGTTTCTCCTCCACAAAAAGATTCCACAGCGCCGTAAACTCCTCGGGAATCATTTTCCTTCCCTCTTCGGTTTTGGATATGTCTTTGAGCAAGGCCGATATGCGCTCTATCTTTTCAGGAGACCGGCTGAATGCCCTGACCAGCTCCTCGAAGAGAGGCAGATCTTCTCCCAGAAGCCACTCTATCCCCCTCCCCTTTATCCCCCGTATCTTCTTTTCCAATCCGGGCGTAAGATAAAAAGGATCTCCCTCAAAAAGAAGAAGCAGCAGATACCGCAGGAAATTTTCTTGACTGGAGACGATGATCTGGAGAATCCTCTGGTCCCGGTACGAAGGCAACCCCATAACAGGAAGGTTGAGGACAAATTCCGTCCCATGCCGGTATCGCCCTTCCTTTATTTCCAGATGAAAAGCGAAAAATCCCGTGATCTTATCCACAGAAAGCTCGGGAAAAACCAATTTTCCCAAAGGCCCCGGAAAAGGAAGGTCCTGCCCATTCCCGCTCATAAGGCTTACCGGCCATATTCGCCCCTTGCACACAAACTCTCCTTTGTATTTTATTCCTGAAGAAAACGCGACCGTAAGGTCATAGAGTCCATCCGGCCTCTCCCCACACCGCGCATGAAAATCACAGTTTACGAACATCTTTTGGATTTTATCGAGCTCCCGTTCCAGCCTCTTTTGTGTCTCATCCTCCTTTACAGGTTTTTCAGGCTCCCTATACTCTTCAAGCAAATCCATCATGGACGCCTTGCCCTCTCCCCCGCCGTAGAGGAATCTATCGATGCCTTTACGGCTTTTCCATCCTTTAAGCTCCACTAAAAACTCGATATTTTTGCTAAACGCGGAACGTGTGGCGTTGGCCGAACCCGCCCACAAATAAGCGTGCCAGCCTTTATCGGCAAGAAATATCTTCGCGTGCAGACCGGCAAGCTCATTTTTATCATCCCTTCCAACCGTTTCGGCAGGTTCGTCCCCCGCTCGTTCCCCGCCGCTATCGATGTCTTCAGGTTTCTCCATCTCGCCGGCAAAGTAATAGATTTTTTCAAACCTCGCACGCATCTCCGGACTAAGCATGTCGATTTCCTCGACTCGGGAGATAAGGATCCTTTTCCCCTCATTTTCCGTAAGCGTCGCCAGAAAGTCTTCCGACAAAAAAGGCGATACGACAAGAAGTTTCCCAAAATCGTTTCGAATCGGAAACGAACGATCCTTTCCAACTCCCATAGGCCAAAACTTATACTCCGCAAATCCGGGCGGCAGCTCAAAACAGACATGCCTGACCTCCTCCGCCATCTCTTTTATCTTTTTTTCATCGGCTCTTTTAAGCCGCCTCACAGCCAGACCCGGAAGCGCCCGGATAAAATCGGAAAGCGGTTTATTCTTGGCGTAAAAGCGTCCCCGCACCTCCCCTTCCAGCGTGAGTATCGTATCCCACGACGTATCGAAGGTGATATTCCGGGAAAGACATAGCAGCCTGTAATAAACTTTCTTTTTCTTGTCATCGACAAAACGAAGCACCCACAGTTTGGGATGGAAAATGCCCTCCGGGTCGCTCGCCCTGACATCGACAACCGCCTTTTCAAGATATTGAAAAAGGAGATTCGGGCCGCCCGGGACTTTGATGCCTCCCCGCTGGCAGAACACATGAAATCTCCCCGTCAGCCGGCGCAATGCCTCCAGAATGGCCACCGGGTCTTTAAGGAACTCATCCTTTTTTTTGAGCTGAAACTTGGCAAAAGAGAGGGGCACGGCCAGAAGGGTCATCAGGTCCAGCGAATAGGTTGTGGCGACGGCATGATCCAATGAATAGCCGAACGGAGGACGAAGCGCCTGAATGTAGATATGCCTCTCATTGGGGTCGAGCATAAGGCCTACCTTCCTCCTTTAAGACCCTTGATGATATCGTTGACCATGGACTGCACATTTCCCCATCTGAAGCGGTAAACCGAGGACCCGGTCTGCCCGGACCACTGCTCGAGCATGCGGCGGTTCCTGAAACGCGACCTTTTTCCCTTTATGCGTACTTCCCTCTGGTAGATAAGGTCTCTGGCTTTGCTCATTGCATGGATCTTCGACAGCGAATCGTTCTGAAGAACGATGCTTATCCATTTTTCGACAAACCGGCGAATACGATAGCCGACATGGGGATTTTTTCTGAAGATGATATGCCAAAATTCCTCAAGGTTCCATTTCAAAAGCTTGTTCATACGCCGTTCCATGCTTTCCGCCCATTGAGATATCATTTCCTGTTTTTCTGAATCCTTCTCCTTGCCATCCCTTTTTTCATGAAGCATCATGAAATATAAAAGAAAGGCCCCCTGCATGACATCGGAAAAATTCCGGGCATGCTCAATAAGTTTTAAATGCTCCCTCGAAAAAGCACTCAGCTTAGGGTGCTGCCAGATAAAATCTATGTTGGTCGACCTCCCCGTTTCGACGACCTTGGCCAGCACGGTATCACGACAGTTGGCGATGATTTTCTCCCGAAGATAAGAAGCTTCTTCTCTCGTCAGGTTGAAGGTGGCGCCTTTGGGAAAATGGTTAGGAATGTCGATGATATGGGGAGCCCAGTTCGTTCTCACATGTCTCTGGGCAGTTCCATCATCCGATTTGGCAGCCGTCCTCAGATAATCATAATAACTGTCCAAAGACAAAAAATACTGAAGCCTTGTTCCCTCGAACTTCCTCAAGCCCCATACGCCCAGACCCGTCCAATACATGGAGCTGGGGAGGATTTTCAGGTTTTCCCTGGCTTGGTAGCCGATAAGCCCGTCCTTCTCCCCGGAATAAATAAGGGCCCTCATCAGGGATAATTCCAGATTCCGCGACTTGGCCTCGATCTCACGGGACGGCGTTTGCTGTCTTTCCAGTTTCATGAATATCCAGGGGATGAAAAGCATGTATTTGGCCCGTGTATGAAGGGTTGATGTCCCGGGAAACAGGGTGTCCGAGATGGCGTCGCGAATGGGACCGATGCCGAGCTCCTCACGGATCTCCCTCTCGCGGAAAAGGTAGAGAATTTCCATCATCCGCTGACGGTCATCCTCAGCGAAATCAACCCAGGCTAATGATGAAGGCATAAGGCGTGTCAGTTTCCCGTGAAATAATCCATATCAATACGTTTTATTTCGTAAGCGGAGCTCGGTGAAACTCCGATATTATGATCGATCATAAATCGAGCTAATGATTCCCCATCTATGAGAACAATTTTGCTGTCAATCTTTTTCACGAATTCTTCCGCATCCTTTGAGAATTGCGAAGTTGTGATAAATATGCCTTTTTTGGCTCTCTGCCCCTGCAGAGCTCCAGCGAATTTTTGAATCTCCGGCCTTCCCACAGGATTTTCCCAGCGTTTCGCTTGAACATAGATGACATCCAATCCTAGGCGATCCTCACGGATAATGCCGTCGATGCCTTCATCTCTGCTTTTCTGGAAGGCTTCTCCTGCGTCTTTTCGTGTCCCCCCATAGCCCATCTTTACAAGGAGATCTACGACCAACCGCTCAAAAAAGGAAGGCGACATGTTTTTCACATGTTCCAAAAGCTCAGATGCCAGTTCATCCCGAAGCTGGAGATAAGCGGATTCAATGGTTTCCTCAGGCGTTGCCTTGGTATCTTCAATCTTTTCTTCTTCTTTTTCTTTTCTGAGGTTACGGAACTCGATAAATTCCGGAAATTGTTCCAAGTATTTGACGTTAATTTCTGAAGGATTCTCTTTCAGGACATCCAGTCCGCGTTCCATTATCTGAAAATATCCGCGCCGCTGAGATTCCAACAATCCGGCTTTTTTCATATAGGTCCGCGCCCATCCGACGCGGTTGTCAAAAACCGCCTGCTGCCCGCTCGGCAGAAGCTCTTTGCGCTCTTCGTCGGAAAGTTTGAACTCGGCAGCGAGCGCTTCAACAGCTTCTCTCATAGAATGTTCCTTTTGATCGCCGGCGAATTTAAGAAGCGGAAGCATGATGGATTGATAATCTGGTATAGCCATGATTAATCCTTATTTTGGAGATTAAATAATTCGTAAAACCGATATTTTTCTTTAAATCTCATAAGCTGACTCTCATTAATATATGATTTCTTTTTGCGAATTGTAAAGGGATTTCATAGGGAAAAGAATATATTCTTTATAACTTTTAATTGTTCATACGAAAAAATATTAAAGTTTTTCGGTCATCGTTCAAATAATTCTTCTCAATAGGACAATAAGACCATCTAATATATGACTTGAAATATATTATGGATAATAATAAGATAAAGGTGCAACTTTGAGGGGATATTTGATGACATCTATATGGCATACAACTTACTACAAAGAAATATTAATAAAATACAGCAGCTGTATAGTAAATAATTAGACTTGATGGAAAGTAAAACTATGGAAACAATCTTGAGCGTCTTATCAGGCGGTGCTTCAGGAGCTCTTCTCGTATGGATCCTCCGCAAATGGATATCCGAACGACTTAAGCAGTCAATCCGATACGAATATTCCCAGAAGCTAGAAAGCCATAAGGCAGAGCTCAACTCGCGAATCGAAGAGATCAAGCATGAAAACGAGCTACTACAACTCCGTACTTCCCTGTTTTTTGATCACCAACGAAACGCGTTTGCCAGCTTACTTGCCAAGATTGCATCCGTTAATCAGAAATGGCTTGACGAAGGGTACAATGAAGATGTAGGACTGACTGGCCCGGTGCCTTACGAAACATACAAGGATCTTATGGCCACATACTACGAACACCAGTTATTCTTGGATGCCCAGTGCCTTGCAGCAATGGAACTCATTTTCGACTATTATACTGATTCTTTCCCCTACGATGACGGCTTGGGCGAACCACCGAAATCCCGCGACATTGAGGCTGCTTACGCAGCCGTTGAGTACTTACAGCCGCGGCTCGCAGAATTATTTCAGAGCAGAATAGGAGTTATGAACGGGAAGCATGCCGAACGAGATATAGCTCTATTAGGCGCCATACGTCTGCTGAACCTATATCACTTCACAGATGTGGATCTCCCTCCCAAGGATGCTCTCATGCTGACGCACAATGACCGCCCCTCGGATGCTGTAGCGAAGGCCGAAGACAACATCTCCGAGCTCGTTGGCAAGCTGCATCGCTTTCAAATATACCTCCGGCGAAAAGGAGGCTTTTTTAATAAGGCTGCCTTGAAGACTTCACGCTATCTCTCAATGTTGCATTCATATTATCCGGATTTGGAAAATTGGCACGTAAACGAAACAACCAAATTGAATACTTCTTAGGATTTACCGTAACGCTTTACTCTTCAGGCAATACCAAGCAGTTCAATTGAGTGTATGCACATAAAATATTTAGGCAGTGTAAATTTTAGATGATTAATAAAGATGAAATTTTAGCCAAATCAAAAGAATTTGAAATACACACCTCGAATGTTCAACGAGATTATATTTTTGGATGGCTTCTGGCTGGAATATATACTGAGTGCCAACTTAAGGATTATTTTGTTTTAAAAGGAGGCAACTGTTTCAGAAAAGCTTATTTCAAAAACACACGATTTTCTAATGATTTAGATTTTTCATTAAGTATTGACTTAAAAGAGGAATATATAAAATCAGAATTGAATAAAGCATGTGACTTTGTCCAAATGAATACTGGTATTGTTTTTGATAAGGAAAAGAGCAGAGTTAATGAAAAGAAGCGAGTTGACCCGTCAAATAAAGTTTATGATGCAAGAGTATATTTCATGGATTTCTTTGGAGAAGAAAGCCGACTTATTATTAGTATACGGCTTGACATCTCACGTTTTGATAAAATTTATCTTCCAATTCAACAAAGACTAATTATTCATCCCTATTCAGACCACAAGTTTTGCTCAAATGTAATTCATTGTGTAAAAATTGAAGAACTATTGGCCACAAAGTTAAAGTGTCTTTTACAACGCCGCCATGTTGCTGATCTATATGACTATATTTTTTCAATATTTTTTAATACGGGGCTAAATATTAATCGTGCAGAAATTGTATCAACTCTTTTAAAAATGACCATTTTTGAAAGAAACCCCGGCATTCTTAAAAATCTCTTTATCGGCTTACCTTTTGAGTTTTTTAAACGATTTTGGAAAAGATACATTATATCTCCAATATTAGGAAAAATAGATTTTAATAAAGCTATTATTGAATTCAAAAATCATATTTCAGATCTATTTGAAGGATTACCAATAGGAATAGGCGAAAAATCTTTTTTCCCCGCTGAATTTAGAAATACTATTCTAGAGGCGGGATCAGGAATGAATCTACTTGAAGTTGTTTATGATGGTTTTACCCGCATAGTTGAACCTTATTCTTTGATCTACAAAACTAGAAGAGATGGTGTTTCAAAAGAATATTTTTATGTATGGGATAGAACCGGTGGTAAGTCAAGTTTAATTGGTATTAAAGCCTTCATACACCCTAAAATTCAATCGATGAAATTAATGGAAGAAAAATTCTATCCAAGATTTGAAGTTGAACTATCAAAAGCCGGTGAAAAAGCAAAAAAATCACACTTTGGAAAACCATTCAGTAAAAAAAATAATTCTAAATCGAAGCGAAATTCACATTCAATTATTAGAAGGAATAGTGTAAAACCAGAACATTTTGGTTCTTTCGGGCCTACTTATATCATTGAATGCCCTTTATGTGGAAAAAAATTTCGCAGGTCAAAACAATCAACATTCCTAAATCGTCATAAAGACAAATATGGAAACTACTGTTTCGGTAGAACTGGATTTATTGCTGATATCAAGCATTAGAGATCATTATAGTACGGTTTATATATAACCTGTTGCTTTTAGCCAATAGATTTTTGCGATTGCAGCAAATTTAGTTATATTAAAAAATGAGATTAAAATTTAGGAACCTTGAAAGAAAAAAAGATGAAATATTGTAAGAGACAATAGGATCATCGAATATACGACTTGAAATAAGATATATATGACTACAATATTTTAATGCAATTATGTGGGGCTATTCGATGATATCTCATAGTATATGACGTTGAATTTTGAATATTTGTATCATATACAACTTGCGGTATAATAATGCTAATGCCTCAAAAGGAAAATTTCGCTTAATCTCGAAACAATGAAGGACAAGCAATGGCCCTGAAAAAATCTCAGTTATACAGCTCGCTTTGGCAAAGCTGCGATGAATTACGTGGTGGTATGGATGCTTCGCAGTATAAGGATTATGTCCTCACACTACTATTTATGAAGTATGTATCCGACAAGTATTCCGGAAAGAAAGAAAGTGTCATTGAAGTTCCAGAAGGTGGCGGTTTCGCCGACATGGTTGCTCTTAAGGGTGATAAGGAAATCGGTGACAAAATAAACAAGATCATTAGCAAGTTTGCTGAGGCCAATGACCTAAAAAATGTCATGAATGCGGCGGATTTCAACAATGAAGATAAGCTTGGCCGCGGCAAGGAAATGCAAGACCGTCTCTCCAAACTGGTAGCAATCTTCGATGGACTCGATTTTCGGACCAATCGTGCTGAGGGCGATGATCTGCTTGGTGATGCCTATGAATACCTAATGCGCCATTTCGCAACAGAGTCTGGCAAGAGCAAAGGACAATTTTACACGCCTGCCGAAGTATCCCGCATCATGGCCAAGGTAGTAGGTATCGGCCAAGATACAAGGCAGGATCAATCCATCTATGATCCAACGTGCGGCTCTGGATCGCTTCTTATCAAGGCAGCTGATGAAGCTCCACGCGGTATCACGATCTATGGTCAGGAAAAAGAAAATACAAACTGGGCATTGGCAAGGATGAACATGATCCTTCATGGCCATCCGACCGCTTATCTCTGGAAAGGGAATACGCTAGCAACACCGTATTTCAAAAATCCTGATGGGTCGCTAAAAACTTTTGATTTCGCCGTCGCCAATCCACCATTCTCCACAAAATCTTGGACAAATGGGTTAAGCCCCACTCACGACGAGTTCAATAGATTCGAGTACGGTATACCACCTGCAAAAAACGGTGATTACGCATTTCTCCTTCACTTGATTAAATCGCTAAAAAGCAAGGGAAAAGGTGCGATCATCTTGCCGCATGGCGTCCTCTTTCGAGGCAACAAGGAAGCCGACATTCGCCGCAATCTCATCCAACGCGGTCTAATCAAAGGCATCATCGGTTTGCCGCCGAACCTCTTCTACGGCACTGGCATTCCGGCATGCATCATTGTCCTCGACAAAGAATACCCACATAGCCGTACTGGTATCTTCATGATCGACGCTTCCAAGGGTTTCATAAAAGACGGCAACAAAAACCGTCTACGATCCCAGGACATTCACAAGATCGTAGATGTATTTAATCATCAACGAGCAATCGAACGCTATTCGCGCATTGTACCAATCAGCGAAATCGCCAGCGAATCTAATGATTATAACCTCAACTTACCGCGATACATCGACTCATCACAACCGGAGGATCTACACGATCTCAATGCCCATCTTAATGGAGGCATTCCTGAACGTGATGTCGATGATCTAAACCCATACTGGTCGGCGTTTCCGTTCCTGCGTGATGGATTGTTTCAAGCCTACAGCCGACCCGGATATTATGAACTCAAAATAAATTCGCAGCAAGTTAATTCCTTTATCTTGGACCATGCTGATTTTAAAGCTTTCACCGGCAAGATAGATGAATTCTTCCAGAAATGGCGTGCTATACATGAGCCTATGCTCAAGAATCTGAAGGCCGACAACCTTCCTAAAAAGATCATCCATACTCTTTCTGAGGATTTGCTGAACCGTTTCACCGACGTGCCTCTGCTTAGTCGGTACAATGTTTATCAGCGGCTTATGGACTACTGGAACGATGAGATGCAAGATGATATCTACCTAATCACAGCCAATGGGTGGAAAGACGCCGCTCAACCCCGCGCCGTTATTGAAGACAAGACTTGGAAGATCAAGGAGACGCCGGATATGACCATCGGCAGGAAGAAGTACAAAATGGATCTCCTCCCGCCGAGACTGATCATTAATCGCTACTTTGCGGATAAGCAGGCCAAGGTAAACCGCTTAGAAACTGAGATCAACAAAGCCACCGAGTGCAAAGAGGAATTCGAGGAAGAACACGCTGGTGATGAAGGGGCCCTAAGCGGACTGGAAGGCATGAGCGGCATCACTAAGGGCTATGTCCTGCATCGGGTTATGGAACTCAAACAAATCATTCTGGATTCCTACGATAAGAATACGCAACAGCACAAACAAGCCAACAAAGTCAATAAGACTACCTTTGGCTCAGACGACTGGCAGACAGGAATGACGGACGAAGACGGCCTCTTCGCGGAACTTGACATCTTCTACGAGTACCTGCAGCTCACCGATCAGGCATCTACCGCAAAGAAAGCTTACAAAGAGGCGATCAAGAAGCTTCATGATCAGGTGTTCGCTAAATATCCTAATCTCAGCGAAGAAGAAATCAAGGCCTTGGTAGTAGACGACAAATGGTTCACATCGATCAAGTCGAGTATCAAAGGTGAGGTTAACGACGTTGCCCAGCGACTCGCAGGCCGCGTGAGGGAACTCTATGAACGATACAATCAGCCATTACCGATGCTTGAACGTGAAATGGCCAAGTTGAATGAGAAGGTAACAGCCCACCTCAAGAAGATGGGTCTGACATGGAGATGAACATGAAAATCAGACAGTCATCGGTTCCTTGCACAGTCGAACCAATGTCTGTGCCTTTTGCATACAAAATGTCAGAAATTGGCATCATTCCAAAAGACTGGGATCTCATTAAACTCGGACAGATAGCAGAAATCAGGAATGGATCCACCCCAAACACACAAGTTTCTAAATTCTGGAATGGAACAATTCCTTGGTGTACGCCTACCGATATAACCGCCACCAAGGGAAAATATCTTGAGGCAACGAAAAAATATATTACTAAGATTGGACTCTCATCGTGCAGTGCTAATCTACTTCCACCAGGGACTTTGCTACTGTGTAGCCGTGCTACAATAGGTGAATTAAAAATCACAAAGACGAATATATGTACGAATCAGGGATTCAAATCTCTTGTATGTAAATCTGATGTTCTGAATGAGTTTTTGTATTACCTTATATTATTTCTTAAACCAAAGTTTATCGAGAGAGCGAACGGATCGACTTTTTTAGAGATAAGCAAACAAGATTTAGCAAACATTTTGATACAGCTTCCTGGACTTGATGAACAACATGCCATCGCCGAGGCGTTGTCTGATGTGGATAGATTGATCGAGGCATTGGATAAGCTGATCATCAAAAAACGAAACGTCAAGCGGGCCACTATGCAACAACTCCTCACCGGAAAAACCCGCCTGCCGGGATTTGAGGGTGACTGGATATCGCTTAACATAGGCAAGCAATCTTTATTAAAAGCCAGAATCGGATGGCAAGGCCTAACGACTGAAGAGTATTTAAGAACCGGCAACTACTATCTAGTAACGGGTACAGATTTTATTAATGGAGAAATATCATGGGAAACCTGTGACTTCGTTACAAAACATCGTTATGATCAAGACAAATACATACAACTGAGCCTAGGGGATATATTGTTGACAAAAGACGGGACGATCGGCAAGTCAGCTTACATTAACAAGTTGCCATTCCCGGCAACATTAAATAGTGGCGTATTTGTTATTAGACCCCTGGATAATGCATATAATCCAAAGTACCTTTTTTATTTATTGATGTCTCAAGTGTTTATGCATTTTTTAAATAAACTCCAAGCAGGCTCAACTATTACACACCTATATCAGAAAGACTTTATTGGCTTCGATTTCCTGGCACCACCAACCTTAGAAGAACAAACCGCCGTCGTCACCATCCTCTCCGAATTGGACGCCGAAATCAAAGCCCTAGAGTTCCGCCTAGACAAAACCAAGCAAATTAAACAAGGCATGATGCAACAACTTCTCACTGGCCGGGTTCGGCTGATTAAAAGGGAGGCTGCTGATTGAGTACCGTCGGACAGCGGGAAATTAAAACACAGAAACGAGTGATTCAGTTCTTCAAGAATAAGCTGAATTACAAGTATCTCGGTCTTTGGAAGGATCGCCTTGACAACAGCAATATCGAGGAAGACCTTCTAGATAACTGGCTAAAGCGGCAAGGTCATAGCGAAAAGATAATCAACAAGGTCTTGCACGAACTAGACAAGGCCGCTGGACTGGGAGACAGCAAAACGCTTTATGACGCAAATCGCGAGGTCTATAGCCTGCTACGCTATGGGGTGAAGGTTAAGCCCGATGTAGGAGAGCAGTATATCACCGTTTGGTTGATAGACTGGATAGACCCAAACAATAACGACTTTGCTATCGCCGAGGAAGTAACGATTGCAGGTGAGCATGCCAAGCGACCGGATATTGTGTTTTATGTCAATGGTATTGCGATAGGGGTGTTGGAACTAAAACGTTCGACAGTTTCAGTCACCGAAGGCATAAGGCAGAACCTTGACAGCCAAAAAAAAGAGTTCATAAGGCCCTTCTATACGACAGTTCAGCTCGTGATGGCAGGCAATGACAGTGAAGGACTACGATATGGCGTAATTGAAACGCCCGAAAAGCATTATCTGGAATGGAAAGAGCAAGTGGCCGATTGGATTCCTAAGTCGCTAAATGACACTAAATTTCTGGCCCCATGGAATGATTCGGACATCACGAAACTAGATTGCCAGCTAAACTGGATATTCCGGGAGGATCGACTGCTGGAGATTGTTCACGACTTTATTGTCTTCGACGCAGGAATAAAGAAGATCTGTCGCCACAACCAGTACTTCGGTGTCCGTGCGGCCCAACAACATATTCTTAAGCGTGAAGGCGGTATCATCTGGCACACGCAGGGCAGTGGCAAAAGCTTGACTATGGTTTGGCTGGCCAAATGGATTCGAGAGCACGTTAAAGATGCCCGTGTCTTGCTCATAACCGACCGGACGGAACTAGACGAACAAATCGAAAAGGTGTTCAACGGCGTTAGTGAAAATATCTACCGCACCAAGAATGGTGCCGACCTAGTCCGAGTGCTTAATGGCAAGGAAGAATGGCTGATATGCTCGCTCATTCATAAGTTCGGGGCCAGTGATGAGATCAGCGACAAGGACATAGAAGCCTATGTCGAGGATATTAAGAATAATCTGCCCAAGAGATTCAAGGCCAAGGGCGACATCTTCTTATTTGTCGACGAATGCCACCGCACTCATTCAGGCAAGCTGCATGAAGCAATGAAGGCTCTACTACCTGGTATGATGTTGATCGGATTCACAGGCACGCCACTGCTTAAGAAGGACAAGCAAAAGAGCATTGAGGTATTCGGACCGTATATCCACACCTATAAATATGATGAGGGTGTTCGTGACGGCGTAATTCTTGACTTGAGATATGAAGCCCGTGATATTGACCAGAAAATAACCTCGCAAGCGAAGATCGACCAATGGTTCGAAATCAAGACAAAAGGTCTTTCAGAACTGGCCAAAGCACAACTAAAGCAACGTTGGGGCACACTGAAAAAGGTACTCAGTTCACAGGATCGCTTGAAGAAGATCGTAGCAGATATCCTGCTGGATATGGAGACACGCGACCGGCTCAAGAGCGGGTACGGAAACGCACTATTGGTGTCCGGTAGTATCTACTCGGCTTGCCTTTTTTTCTCGATGTTCCAGAACACCGATCTCGCTGACAAATGCGCAATAGTCACCTCTTACAAACCAAATACAAGCGAGATAAAGGGTGAGGAAACCGGTGAAGGGCTTACCGAGAAGCTCCGAAAGTATAACGTCTATCGGAAAATGCTCGCAGCTCACTTTAACGAACCGGAAAAGACAGCAATGTCTAAGGTTGATAAGTTCGAAAAAGAGGTAAAAAAGCGCTTCATAAAGGAGCCTGGACAAATGAAGCTGCTCATCGTCGTGGACAAGCTACTTACCGGGTTCGATGCCCCATCTGCGACTTATCTCTACATCGACAAACAGATGCACGATCATGGTTTGTTCCAGGCGATATGCCGCGTAAACCGACTCGATAGCGAGGACAAGGAGTATGGTTACGTAATCGATTACAAGGATCTATTCAAATCCTTAGAGAAATCAATAAAGGACTACACGGGCGAGGCTTTTGATGGGTATGACGTAGCTGATGTCGATGGATTGCTGAAGGGTCGGCTCGAGAAAGAAAAAGAGCGACTCGAAGAACGGTTAGAGTCGGTCAAAGCCCTGTGCGAGCCGGTAGAAAAGCCCAGAGATACCAGGGCATATATCAGATATTTCTGTGCCATCGAGAGCGGTAACGTTGATCAGTTGAAGGATAACGAGCCGAAGCGTGTGGCTCTTTACAAGATGGTTGCAGCTCTGATACGTGCCTACGCAAACTTGGCAAACGAAATGGCCGAAGTTGGCTACTCCGACGCCCAAGCGGCTGAGGTCAAGAAGGAAGTGAGCCATTACGAGAAGGTCCGTGAAGAAGTTAAGCTTGCTAGTGCGGACTATGTGGACATGAAGGTCTATGAACCTGCTATGCGGCACTTGCTCGACACCTATATTCGAGCTGAAGAAAGCCAAGTCGTTTCATCGTTTGATGATATGACGCTCATTCAGCTAATAGTTGATCAAGGAGAAAATGCTGTTGAGTCACTGCCCAGCGGTATTCGCAACAACCAGGAAGCTGTAGCCGAGACAATAGAAAATAATGTTCGAAAACTGATTATTGATGAATCTCCGGTAAACCCAAAGTATTACGAGAAAATGTCCGAGCTTCTCGATGCGCTTATTCTACAGCGCAAACAGGAGGCGTTGGAATACAAAGCTTATCTGGCCAAAATCGTCGAATTGACAAATAAAGCGAGCAAACCCGGGCAATCCGGCCAATATCCAATTAAGATCAACAGTCCCGCCAAGCGGGCTTTGTATGAAAATCTGAAAGGCCGTGTAAACAAAGAGCAACTTTCTGGGGGTAGAATGCTTGAAGAGAGCAAGGGTGGCCCTGCTGAAATTGCAGCTATAAAGATTGATGAAGCTGTGTTATCAGTAAAAAAGGATGATTGGCGCGGAATGCGAGCAAAGCGAATTGAGGTAAGAAACGCAATTAAGTCAGTGTTAATAAATGCGGACGAATTAGTCGATGAAATATACAAGATTATAGAAAGTCGGAATGACTACTAAAAGGCATAAGATTAAGATAAGCGGTATCCCGGTGGAGATCGTGCGCAAGAATATCAAGAATCTCCATGTGGGCGTATATCCACCAAACGGTCGAGTACGTGTGGCAGCACCGCTGAGACTTGATCATGAGGCGGTGCGTCTCGCGGTGGTTTCTCGTTTGGGATGGATTCGTCGACAGAAAAAGGAATTCGAAAAGCAAGTACGGCAGTCTAAACGAGAGATGGTTAGCGGCGAAAGCCACTACTACCAGGGACGGCGGTACCTTCTAGATGTGATTGAGCTGGATGTTCCTCCATCTGTTCATATCAAAAACAACTCGACCATAGAACTGAGGATCCGGCCTGGTAAAGATCGTGATTTTCGAGAGGCAGTTTTGCTCCGATGGTATCGCCACCGCCTGCGAGAAGAACTCCCTAAGCTTTTGTCAAAGTGGGAGCAGAAAGTGGGCGTGGATGTAGCAGAAGTACGAATCAAGAAGATGAAAACTCGTTGGGGTACTTGTACCAGAGAGGCGCGACGTATTTGGCTTAACCTTGAACTCGCCAAAAAACCTCTTTCATGCCTTGAGTATATCCTGGTCCACGAGATGATTCACTTCCTTGAACGCCACCATAATGACCGTTTCCGTGCCCTGATAGACGAAATGATGCCACAGTGGCGACTCTATCGCGAAGAATTAAACCGGTCTCCCCTTTCTCATGATGAATGGAAATATTGATTTCGATACTGATGGACAAGAATGACTAAATATAATATTCCGGTTTAAAAATTTGTTTATCTGGTTTAATAGCTTCAATATTTAAGTTTTTAAGTTTAGCTTCTAGTTTCATTTTCCAACTATTAAGCTGATAATCATTGTCCCAGAAAGCACTGACCAATACTTTGTGTGGAGATATTGGAAAAGATAGATCTGCAAGTTTATTAATTTCCTTCTCGCTGAATTTATTAGACTGACTTTGTATTTCACCGATTAAAAACTGGCCGTCAAATATGCAAGTAAGGTCCAATTCAGCATATGCCTTTCTTGTTTTGTAGTCTTTGTGTAAAGTAATACATGGCATAAAAATGAATGAATCTTCAGATTTATTTAACAATTCACCAAGAACCCATGCCAATGGAAAAACTCCATGAAAAGCAAAGGCATTTCTCAAAAAGTCATTTAATTTATAGGACCAATTTGACTCAGCTCCAACGGAATTTATTGTTTGGCAACCTTTACAAACTACTTTTTGTTTTATTTCATCAAGGCTATAAAAAAATCTTGAGCCACAATAATTACATCTTATCTCGATTCCCTGTATAAAAATTCCATCTGATATCAATTCACTTATTGACTCAAGCAAGTCTTTTCTATTTGTTCCTCTATCATTGGGAAAACCTTTTGTAATATTATTTTGAATCTTAAAATCTTTTCTTTCGCTCGACAACAAATCTAACATAACATCAAAATTAATTGTATCCTGAAATGAAGGTAACTCTTTAGCGATTTTAAAGAGAAAATCTGCAAGCCATTTATGTTCTGAAGTTGATCTCTGGCTAAGCTTTTACCAAGTACTTTTATCAATTTTTTTTATCCTATTAATTATTGGCTTTAAAAATTTATCCTCTTTGTCTGGTCCTATGTGACAAAGATTTTGAATCACTGTTCTCCAAAATCTATTTTCCACGAATGAGTGAAGATAAAAAATATTTGTAAATAATTTCATAACACCACGAGCATATACACCCTTATCAGAAAATCGAATCTGCTTCTTAACAGTCTTAATCCGAATTTCTTTATAATATTTGTTTCTCAGATCATTGCTAAAAAATAATGTTTTATATCCTGTTACTAATGGAATTAATACATCGCTGTCCTGAGGAATATTCATTTCAAGATTTTGAACACTTTCCTGTGTCTCAATTGAGATCATCCCTTCATTTGTTATTCTACCACGTTTATTTTTATAAAATTGTTTTGTTATCCCAGAAAACTTGGGCAATCTCCACCAATAATTTTTATTTGTATACATAAATTTTTCTGGTCTATATTCGATTTTTAAATCTACCATCCAAGTGGAATCTGCAGACAATTTGTCAAAAATGATTGGTTTTGTTGCAGGCAATAAGGCATGTTTACTAGATAACTGAAGTCGTTTCTTGGTTTCTATAAAATCCAGCCTCTTAGGGTAAACTATAAATGAAGGAAATTCCTTTGTATCTATTTCTCTAGTTCTATGTCGAAAGTTTGATCTATCTAGAATAGTTCGTGCAATTGAATCAAGCTTACTATGTTCAATCTCACAAGACACAAAATCAACGACTCCAGGACTTGTTCCTGAAGGCCAGAAGCGGTGCGATAAAAACTCTTTTAAACTACTTTTAAAATTTGTTAAGTCAAAAAATGAATATGGAATGCAAAGCTGTGATATATCTTTTCTTCTATGGTAAGGAAGAGCGATACTCCTATTCCAACAATATATCCAATCCCAAATGCTATTACCTACAATAATAAGGAAATTATCATTGTCGGAATTATACTCTGGTTCATAATAATAGGAATTTACTTCAGCTAATTGAATAGGAGTAACTAATGCTCTAAATTTAGCAATAGTTTTTAATATTTCGTTTATTCTATGATTCTGGTCTATTTTTACCGTTTCTATTTTTTCTGGAATCCGATTCTCCAAGGAGACATCGTTAATCACTCCAAAATTCCTCAATATTGAACTGTAATATTTTCCTCTTTTACTGCCATTGTAAATTAATAATTTCGGTTTAGAGATAGGGTCAATTTGCTTAAATATATCATTAAAATGTGGATAAAGATTTTTTGAATGAATTTGTCCCCGTAAAGTAACATTATATTTGTAATGATCGCTTGAAGTGGCTCCAAATAGTTTGTGATCTATCAAATAATAAGGGGATATTTCTTTATCAATTCTCTCTATTAGATACCTCTTCAATCCTAAATAGCAATAGATAATATCAGGATCGGAAAATTTGAGCAGATCCCAATATGATTCATTAATTTCACCCTTAGATACCGGAATAATTGGATTATATCTGCCTCCCCAGGTTCTGGTATTAAATTCAATTATTGAATCAAGTAATAAGGATGGACAATCATGAGGATTTATTAAAAAAGCAATTTTACATGGGCGAGGATATATTTCTACAAAAAAAGTACTCATGTTCTCTCTCATAGGAATAACACCCCCTTTTAAATATATAAAAAAATCCAATATAGCCTATTGGATATCCGAAATCTTTTTTTTGAATGTGTATCTTTATAGATTTTGAAAATAACATTTACCCCCTGAATATCTTCTCATTATGCCAGGTTAGAAACTCGGGAGAGGGTTGTTCGATTAGATTGTGCGGAGTGTGAATTTGCCGGCCGTGGAAGGTGAAATAATATTCTCCGTTATCGAACTCTTCTTTGATGCGGCGGCTGACTTCGATGTTGCGACTGGGCGTTATGGTTAAGTAGCCTTTATCGAAAAGTTTGTGCATGTCGCTTCGAAGGAGGAGACCGTTGTTTACGGCATGGGGCCCCCTTTCTTTGAAAGGTTTGATGTGGGCGGCTTCAAGGACGGGGAGAGCTTTTTCCCGGGTGACGGCACAGGAGCGGTTGTAAGCATCCGTGACCAGAACGCGAAAAGCCCCCTGTCCGAGGCGAGGTTTGATGAGGTATTCGCTGCCGTATCTTATCTCCTCATGTTTCTCACCAAAAGGAAACTTTGACGAGGGGAATTCTATTCCTTTAATGAAGTTGCTTGCTTTCTCCCATAATTCCTTTCCCGCCGACTCGTTTAAATCAAAAGTTTTTCCCTGGACTATATTTGGACTCCATTCAGGAAGCTTAAACCATTTAGATTCAGGAATGAAGAAAGGCTGGGTGAGGATGATGCACCCTATTCTGAAATCCTCTTGGTTTTTAGGACTGGTCCTTCGGTATTTAGCGATTTGGGAATACATATCATCTTCGGTGGGTGCGCCGTTTTTCTCTTCAAAAGCACTCCAAGCCAGATAAACAGGAATAATGGAATAAGAAACAAAAAAACCGCCGCCTACGATATAATCCCTGGGACTGTGAAGCTTGAACAGAAAGAGCTCTCCCGGTTGGAGTCTCTTGAATGGTGTCGGAGACGGCTGCCAAAAATTGACCTCGTCGATCTGCGGTTGGGAAGAAAGAAAGCGATACCAATTATAGTCCGTTATACCGACGTAGAGCTTCATCCTTTATGCCAACCCTTTTGCGAAGGATGTTTAAGAGACATATCAAAGTTTATTTATATATAGTCTCCCCTGGTAATGTCAAGCTTTACGGAATAAGGAATGATATAAGGAGAATGAATTAAGAAGCAATATGTGGATACCCCGGACAAGCCGGAGTATGACATAATTGATATTCCAGTGGATGCCCCGGCCAAGCTTGGCCTCCGACACGCCTGTCCTCCGACTAGATCGGGGGATTCGGGGGCCGGGGTATGACATATTAAAGATTCATCTAGCGCGATTTATTAATGCCCCTGATAAAACGGGGTATGACATACAAGAAAAGAACTGCTAATACATATGCCACAGGCTATTAAAATCCATATTAATTTGATAGAACCAAATGTATTTATAGTTGCATATAGTGTCACTATTCGCAAATAAACTTGCATTTAGTAACAATAGTTTTTATAATGATATTCGTGAATATCAAAAAAAGAAAGTTCTGGTTACGTCACATTGAGAACTCTTGGACAAGACGATCCGTTCTATGGCTGTCCGGAGTCAGGCGTGTAGGAAAAACGTGTTTATGCCAATCTCTGCCGGATATTGAATATTTTGACTGCGAGCTGCCAAAAACGCGGCGTCTGATGGAAGAACCGGAATCCTTTTTGGATTCGTGCAAATCGAAAAGAATCGTTCTTGATGAAATTCATCGCCTGGCAAATCCGTCCGAATTATTAAAAATCGCTGCTGATCATTACCCACAATTAAAAATCATTGCCACCGGATCGTCTTCGCTTGGTGCTTCAACCAGATTTAAGGACACCCTCACCGGCCGGAAGCTTGAGATTTGGCTTCCTCCTATGATCTCCGATGACATGCCCGTCTTCGGGATATCTGATATGGAGCGCCGTCTCTATCGAGGTGGACTTCCCCCTTTTATCCTCTCCAAAGACTATCCTGAAAGAGAATTCCAGGAGTGGTTGGATGACTATTGGGCAAAAGATATTCAAGAGCTTTTCAGGTTGGAACGCCGGTTTTCTTTTCAAAGGTTCGTAGAGCTATTATTTTCACAAAGTGGGAGTATATTTGAGGCCACACAATTTTCCAGACCTTGTGAGGTAAGCCGTACAACGATCAGCAATTACCTTTCAGTTCTGGATCTTACCTTTGTTGTCCATGTTATTCGTCCGTTTAGTACACGGAGGTCATCAGAAATTATTTCAGCACCGAAAGTCTATGCTTTTGATACAGGATTCGTTTGCCACTTCAATGACTGGGACAGCCTTAGAGATGAAGACAAGGGATTGCTCTGGGAACATTATGTTTTGAACGAAATACAGGGAAAACTGCAAAATCGCAGACTTCATTATTGGCGGGACAAACGTCATCATGAAGTGGATTTCATATGGAAAAGAAAAGGGAAAGAATTGTCGGCCATCGAATGCAAATTGTCGGCTGATCGTTTCGATCCTACCGGCATTAAATCTTTCCGACATGTGTACAAAAAAGGGATGAATTATGTTGTAGCGCATGACGTTACACGATCATTCCGTCGAAAATACGACAATCTTACTGTCGAGTTCTTAAACCTGGCACAGTTGATTAAGAAATTATCTTAGATTGCTTGATTCGTGGCGGCAGGGCATATAGCGATAGCTTGCTTTTTTTAAGCAATCGTTTTTCCGATGTTGTACAATAGGGAAAATGATGAATGGAACCTTGAGATTTCTGGCGCAGTTCTGCCGGGAACATCTGCTGGATGAAAAGATTCTGATCGTGCCCAGGTATCAGGCCGGGCATCAGGTCGGGGAAGCGCTGGTTAGGGCCGGGCAGCCGTGGGTTAATCTTAGGTTCGCGACGGCGGCTTCGCTGGCGTATGATGCGGCGGCGGTTGATCTTGCTAAGCGGAAGATGAAGCGGATTGCGGACGGGACGGCGTTTGTGCTGGTCAACAATGCTTTTCGGGCGCTTCAGGATGAGGGAGCATTCGATTATTTTGACGGGCTGCGGGCATCACCGGGGATTGTGCGGTCGCTGTGGCGGACGATTCTTGCGCTGAGGATGGAGGGCGTGACCGGAGATTCGCTTTCGGCGGATGCGTTTATTGACCGGAGGAAAGGGCGGGAGATTGGATTGTTGCTCGGGCGGTATGAGAGGATGCTGACGGAGAACCGGTTTGTCGACACCCCGGGGCTATTTCGGTTTGCGCTTGAGTGTTTGGGTGATGGGGGCGTAGGTAGTGGTGATTTGGGCGCTGATTCGGGGGATTGCCGCGGCCAAGGGCCTCGCAATTACGGGGCTGGCCAAAAAGCAGTTGGCGCTAAAATAGAAAAAGAAAAAAGACACAACGGTGACAAAACCTTCTATCTCTACTTTGATGATACGGCGCTCTCTGAGCTGGAGAGGAGGCTTGTCGATAGAATCGCCGGGGACAGCCTCGTCATCATTCCCGGGGAAGAAGTCCACGGTGTTGATAAACCGCGGCGCTTCCGCGCAACTCCAGCCAACAAAAACGAAAAAGACCCCTCGCCTTCATCTCACCAATCTGACCCTAAAGGCCTCTCCACTTCTTCCTCCAAATCTGCTCCAGAACAATCCTCCCCTTCTCTGCCCACTTCCGACCTCGAGCGGGCTTCGTGGCTATTCGCTCCCTACAACGCCCCGCCTCCCGTAAAAGACGGAAGCATCGAACTCCTCAGCGCCGTCGGACCCGCCAACGAGATAAAAGAAGTCCTGCGGCGGATCACGCAGGAGCAAACACCGCTTGACGGAGTGGAGATTCTCCATCCTTCGGGAAGCCTCTATCCCGACCTCTTTTTCATCCTCTCCCGGAAAAAAGGCATTCCGGCCACCTACGGCCGGGGTATTCATGCGGGGTTTACCGGACCGGGGAAAGCGCTTATCGGGCTTATCGACTGGCTGGCGAGTGATTTTGAGGACAAGGTTTTGTGGAAGCTCATCGAAAGCGGTGAGCTTAAAACCGCCGCCCGAAGGGAAAAGGGAGCGCCGTCTAAAGAAAGGCTGGCCCGGCTTCTCAAGCTTGCCGGTATTGGCTGGGGGAAAGAACGTTATGAGGACCGCCTCAAAAAGCTCAAGGATGACCTCACGGAAAAAGCCCATGACGCCCTAAACAAAGGCAATGAGACGGAGGCCCAAAAATACCAGGCCCAAGCCGCGGCGGCGGGGTACCTGATGCGGATTGTCGAGGACTACCTGTTGTTTCTTGCCGCCTTGGACGGGCCGGAAGGGGTCGATTTCAGTGTCCTCTGCAGGGGCTTGGCGGAACTTCTCAAAAAATACGCCCGGGTCCGCACCTCGCTTGACGGGGAGGCCTTGGCCGCCCTTACGGCACGGCTCAGCGAACACGCCGTCCTTGAATCCGGGGAGGTGGACAAGCAAGACGCCCTGGAGATGCTCCGCAAGGTTCTGGAGGAGACGCGGGTCGGGGCTTCGGGGCCCGTTCCCGGTTATGTGCATCTTTCGAGCTATGAATCGGGGGGCTGGTCGGGACGTCGGCGGACCTTCATCCTGGGATTGAGCCGGGACAACTTCCCCGGGACAGGGATTCAGGACCCGTTTCTTCTGGATGAGGAAAAGGCGAAGATAAGCGGGCGGCTTCAGACCTCGACAGATGCGGTACGGGAAAACCTCTTCAGCCTGGCCCGGACGATCGCCTCCCTGCGGGGAAAGCTTACGCTGAGCTACCCTTCCTACGATATCGAGGGGGAACGCCCTGAATTCCCCTCCTCGGTTCTTCTTCAGGCGCTGCGGCTTGTGGAAGGGAAGCCGGACCTCGACTATTCGGCCCTGGAGGCGGCCATGGAGCCGGAGGAGGGCTTTTTTCCTGAGGAGGGGGAAGCGGCGGTCGATGATACGGACTGGTGGCTGGGACGGCTCGAGGAGGGCGGGCGGTTTCTGGACGGAAGGGATGTGCTCGGCGGCCTTTTTCCGGCGATCGGGCAGGGATTTGAGGCTGAGGCGAAGCGGCAGGATATAGGAACGGTCGGCGTCTATGACGGCTTTATCGGTGCGGAGGAGGAAGGACGAAAGCTTCTTAAGGAAATAGGGAGAGGTGTTGGGAGCGGCGGAGCGGCAGGCGGTGAGGAACGAGGCGAGCGGACAGGGGGCTCCCCTGCATCGCCATGGGAAGTGGGGATGTCGGCTTCGCGGTTTGAAGCTTTGGGGAACTGTCCCCACCAGTACTTCTTGAGATACGTGTTGGGGATTGAGGCGCCCGAAGTCCTGGAATATGACCCGGCGCGGTGGCTGGACGCCCTGCAACGGGGAACCCTCATCCATGAGGCGCTCTATCTTTTTATGAGCAAGCTTAAGGAGCGGGAGGAAAGTGCCGATCCGGACAGGCACCGGGCCCTCATTCAGGAGATTGGAGAGCAGTGCATTGCTGTGGCCAGTGAGAACATCCCTCCCCCTTCGGAGGCGGTCTTCGACAAGGAGAAGGCGGAGCTTAAGGAAGTTTTCGACATCTTTCTTACGGCTGAGGCCAAGCGGGAAGAGCGGGTGGAGCCCTATATGTTTGAAGTTCGCTTCGGTGGAAAGGCGATGAGGGCCGAGGATGAGGAAGAGGCGGAAGAGGTTGAGGATGCGGAGCGGGCGGCGGAGAAAAAGGGGGATGAGGAGGAAGCCGTCTTGCTGCCGGTTTCGCCGGAGTATAGGGTGAGACTCAGCGGCCGGATCGACCGGATCGACCGATTGGAAGGCGGGAGGTTCCGGGTGGTCGATTATAAGTCAGGAAGCTACTCGCGATACGAGTATCTTCTTCGGCTTGGTGAGGGGAAAATATTACAGCATGCTCTATACGCCATGGCGGCTGATGAGATATTGAGGCGGAAGGGCTTGGGGCGTGAGGAGGAGCGGAGCGATGTCGGAGGCGAGAAGGATATTAAGCGGGAGAAAGGCAAGGCTGAGGCGCTTGTGACCACGGCCGGATATTATTTTCCCTCGCGGAGGGGCGAAGGCCGGGAGATTTTGGTTAAGGATTTGGACAGGGAGGAATTGTACGAAGTGCTGGGAATGCTTTTGGCCATGGTGCGGACGGGATGTTTTATTCCCAGCCCGAATGCCGATTGCGCCTACTGTGATTATCGCCCCATATGCGGGGAGGCTGTGGACCGGGCGAAGGAAAAGAGAAAGGAAAATCCCGGTGTTTACGGTGTTTTTGAGGAGTTGAAGAAACACAAATGACACAACTACCGCCTCTCGTCGACCGCGCAGAGCGTGAGAAGATCGCGACCGAACTCGGTAAAACCTTTTTGGTCGAGGCCGGGGCGGGCTCCGGGAAAACGCGGAGCCTTGTCGAGCGCATGATTGCGCTCCTCGAGACGGGAACCTGCCGCATCGATAACATCGCGGCCGTAACCTTCACCAAAAAGGCGGCCGGTGAGCTTCAGGGCCGCTTCCAGACGGACCTGGAAAAGCGGATTCTCGCTCTGCCGGAGGACTCCGAGGAAAAGCGAAGGCTGGCCGAGGCCATCCACTTCCTGGAGCAGATTTTTATCGGCACCATCCATTCCTTCTGCGCCAAGCTGCTGCGGGAGCGGCCGGTGGAGATCGGGCTCGATCCCGAGTTCGATGAGATGGAGGAGATCGAGGACGGCCTCTTCCGGGAGCAGTGCTGGCACGAGTTTCTGGCTGTGGCCAAGACAACCAAGGAGGCGCTTATCGAGGACCTCGAGGAAGCGGGCCTCTCCCCTTACGACCTCAAGCGGGCTTTTGATGTCATGAGCGATTTTCCGGAAGTGAGATGGACCGAGGGAAGCGATGCGGAACCGGACTATGAGGTTTTAAGGGGGGAACTTGAGGTCTTTTTGAGGGAAGCCGAGAAGCGCGTGCCGGGCGAGATACCGGAGAAAGGGTATGACGACCTGCAGCGGCTTATGATCCGGTGTCTTATCCGGGAGCGGAACCTGGGTTTCGATGATCCCCGGATGCTCATGGAAACGTACGAAATCATGGGCAAAAAGAAGTACGGAGTGACCCAGAACCGCTGGCCTTCCAAGGACGAGGCCAAGGACTTCGAGGCTTATTTTGAGAAATTTGTGGATGGACCCGTCGCAGAGGCCCTGCGCCAATGGCGGGAGTACCGGCATTCCAAGGTGCTGGACTTTCTGGAGCCGGCCCTGGCCTATTACAGGGATAGGCGGCAGCGGTTGTCCCGGCTCAACTTTCAGGACCAGCTTCTTTTGGCGTCGCGGCTGCTGCGGGACAAACCGGAGGTGAGGCAGTATTTCGGGCGGAAGTTCACCCATATTCTGGTCGATGAGTTCCAGGACACCGACCCCATCCAGGCCGAAGTGCTCTTTTATCTGGCCGGAAGGGATGTCGAGGAGCGGGATTGGAAAAAATGCGTGCCGCGGCCGGGGGCGCTTTTTCTGGTGGGTGATCCCAAGCAGTCAATATACCGCTTCAGGCGGGCGGATATCGTCACCTATAACCTGGTTAAGGACATTCTGAGGAAGAGCGACGGGGAGATACTGCGGCTGACGACGAACTTCAGATCGCTTCACGCGCTGGGGGAATGGAATAATACGATCTTTGGGGGCGTGCTTCCCGAGGAAGACAATCCCTACCAGGCAAGGTTCGCGGAGCTGAAGACCAGGCGGCCAGGTGAAGAAGGGATGTGGGGCGGAGTGTATAAAATTTCCGTTCCCAAGATCAAGTATGACCTGGGTGCGGCTATCGCAGAGAATGATGCCCGGGTTGCGGGTGATTTTATCAAGTGGGCCTGCGACGGGAACATGAAGCTTGCGCGGACGGAGAGAGAGCGGGCCGAGGGTTTGGGGGACGCGGCGCAGTTCTCCGATTTTCTGGTGCTTTTTAAGAGAAAAAAGCACATGGAGATTTACGCCCGGGCCATGGAAGAGCGGGGCATCCCCTACGATATAACGGGAAGCGGGACGCCCGGTGAAGCGCAGGAAGTGCGGGAGGTTTTTAATCTGTTTAAGGCTTTGGATGAGCCGGACAATCCCATCTACGTGACGGCTGTGCTGAGGGGGCTTTTTTTCGGGGTGAGCGATGAGGAGCTGTGGCGGTATAAGCTGGTTTGGGGAAGGTTTTTTATATGGGGCGCGGGCGACGGCGGCGGTGCCGGAGAGGGGCACGCATCATTGGGGGACGGCGGCGAGGCTGAGGAAGGGATAAGCTCGACGATCGACCTTAATGATCCGGGAGCGGAAAAAGTAAGGGCGGCGATTTCCAAGCTCAGGGAATGGTTTTTGTGGACGCGCATGTTTCCCGCATCGTCCGTTCTGGAGATGATTCTCGAGGACTCGGGAATGACGGCCTATCTGGCTTCCTCGGAGATGGGAAACAGCCGGGCCGGAAATATGTTCAAGATCCTGGAGGTGCTGAGGGTCAGGGAGGCCGAAGGACTGACCGGATTCGGAAGGATCACGGAGTTTCTGGATGAGTTTGTTCACAAGCACGAGGTGGAAGAGCTGAGCCTGGCGCCGGGAAGGAAAAACGCGGTGCGGATGATGAATCTCCACAAGGCCAAGGGGCTGGAGGCGCCGGTGGTTTTTCTGGCCAATCCGTATGTGGGACTCAGCAGGAGAACACCGGACCGGCATATCGTAAGGCGCGGAGCCGAGCCTGTGGGGTATTTCCGGGCGGGGAAAAGTACGGGACCTTATCACAGCGTTCCGGTCTCCCAGCCTGTCGGATGGGAAAAAAAGGAAGAGGAAGAGCGGAAGTACGAGGAAGCGGAAGAGGCGCGGCTTTTGTACGTGGCGGCGACCCGGGCTAGGAACGTGATGGTCATAAGCACTTATGAGGGGGGAAAGGAAGGCACGAGGGCCTGGGGATTTTTGGATGGTTATTTGGAGGAAGTTGAGGAGCTCGAGGATGCGGTAAGGGATGCTGAGGGTATGGCGCGTGGAAAGACCGCGGATGAGGAAAAGACTGAAGTCAAAGTTGACGGCAAGACCGAAGACAAGGTCGAGGGCAAGGCTGGCGGCGAGGCCAAGGACAAAACCGGGGATAAGACCGGCGGCGATGAACGGCGATTAGGGACGGGAGGCGGCTCAGCGGGACGGAAAAAGCTCGTCCTGGCCGAGGGTGAATGGGAGGCGGCGGCGATGCGCATGAAAGAGCGGCTGGACGTTGTCCGGCGGCACGGGTATGTGGTGGAGACCGTGACCAGCCTGGCAAAAAAGGGCGGCGATTTCCCGGAATGGAAAAGGGGCGGCCTGGGAGAAAGCTGGGGACGGGCCGTCCACGGTTTGCTTCAGGCGGTGGGACGTGAGGAAGCCGCGGGCCGGGATATCTGGAGCTGGGAGGAGGACGACCTTTTTCTTCTGGCGGAAAATCTGCTGGCGGCAGAGGAACGCGATGTCGGGGAAGGCCGGCGGCTGATCGAGCTTGCGGCGGCTGTAACGCAGTCGGAGTTGTGGGAGCGTATGAAGCATGCGGAGCGGCGGTATTTCGAGATCCCGTTTTCGGTGAAGGTTGAGGAAGACGGCGGAGGCTCCCGGGATATTATCCTCTCCGGTGTCATCGACCTTATCTTTCGCGAGAAGGACGGCTGGGTCATTGCCGATTATAAGACCGACGATGTGGGCTACAACGTACAGAGTTTCGTCAATTTTTACACGCCCCAGGTCCGCATCTACACACGGTTCTGGGAGGAAATCACCGGCGAAAAGGTCAAAGAGGCCGGCCTCTACTTCACCTCCCTGCAGAGGTGGGTCAAGGTCGTATAAAATCGGGGATACATAATTATTTTTATAGAAATCGGGGGCACGTACTATTTTGAAGAAACTGGGGACACATACTGATTTTTAAGAAAAAATCAGTACATGTCCCCCAAATTCAGTAAATGTCCACGAAAATAGATACCTATCCCCCCAAAATTAGTACGTGTCCCCAATTTCAGAAGCCCGGGTCAATCAATCAAAACCTCTCCTGGTGGATGAAAACGCCTCACAAATCACAGAGATGCCCGGAAAATGATGATTACATTTGTCTTGTTTATCTTATCACCCGCTGTATCGATACACCTCTAAAAAAGATAACCTGGCTGAAACTCATTTCCTGTCTCACTTTTTTATTGACAATAATGTTCGCTTATAGCATATTGTACACAATATAGTGAACATAAGCTAAATGGTGAACATTATGAAAAATATAAAAAGAAGAAAGAATATTTTTGCAGATAAAGCGTCCATAATAATAAGAAAGATGCTGCAAGATCCAAATAAAAAATGGGTAGTCAGAGATTTTGTTGGAGAAAATAAAGTGAGTTTAGGGTTTGCCCAGGAGGTTTTGGAAGAATTATCAAGGCAGGGCTTTGTGGAGAGAGTAAAAAAAGGACCTAAAAGTTTTACTGTTCTTGCCAACAAGGAAGAGCTCATAAATGCCTGGCAAAATTACTATCAATTCGAATTTAACGAAGTCGATTTATATTATTCGCCGGATAAAGATAAACTAAAAAAAATAAAATCGATTCTAACAAAAGACAAATATGCCCTCACTCTACATTCTGGAGCGAATCTAATCACATCCTATGTTAAGACGGATAATATTTACTTTTATTTTTTTTCAGAAAATTGGCAGAAGGATATTCTGAGATTGAGACAAGAATGTGACCTTAAAGAACTGGTAAGTGGAGGCAATATTTATGTCATTAGTCCCTATTATAAAAAAAGCTTGTTGTTTAATTCTCAGGTAATAAATGGATTCCATGTTGTCTCTAATTTGCAGCTCTATTTCGACCTTTATCATTTTCAACCGCGGGGAAGAGAGCATGCACAATATCTTGATAATACTTTAAGAAATCAAGGAAAGGCTCTTGCTTGAACAACATAAAATAGAATCCGCATTTTTCAGTGTTCTAAATGATCTTAAGGAATATCTTGAGCACCTTACACTTGTAGGTGGTTGGATCCCCTATATTTATTCAAATTCTTTATGGAAGAAAAAATCTATAAAGATAATAACAACGGTTGACATCGATTTTGGATTTGGAGAAATCCAAGGCGCGAAAAAGAAAAAGACAATTTTTGACAAACTCTCCACTTTGGATTATTCAGAACGTCACACAGAAATAGGAAAAATGTATCCCGTTGTTTTGTATAAGGCAGGAAAAATTCCTGTGGAATTTATCACATATCCTGAAATCAGCAGGAATACGATAGACAATTTAATCGGAAGACAGATAAATATAAATATAGTAGAAAGATTTGATTTTCTCCTTAACCATAGATGCAAAGTAAATATTTCTGATGACAGACGAAAAGTTAAATATGGAATTTATTGCCCACGCCCATCCGCTTTTCTTTATCATAAAGGAGCAACCTTTTTGGATAGAGAAGATGAATTAAAGCAAGCTAAAGATTTACATTATATGTATTTCATCCTCAGACATGCACCTGATGAAGATAAAATCTTAGAAGAGGTAGAACAATATAGAGATAAGGGTTACTTTTTAGATACTCCTGAAAATCTTTATAAATATTTCAATAGGAAGACAAGCAAAGGATGTCTGCTTGTAGAAAAAGAACACGGTCCTGATGAATTCGTTCGAGACTTAAGAAATGACATTTTTGAGAGATTCTCAAAATTAATAGCGGTAGTAAGAGGATGATTGAGGATTGAACCTGGCTTATAATAATATTATTTTGATGGAGCATGGGCCATCATTTAAAACTGATATCACCAGGTTTATCCGGATGATCCAATCTTCAAACTAGAATCTTTTAATGGTAAAAATTGGGACATGTACCTATTTTCTGAAACTGGGGACATGTACTGATTTTTTCTTAAAAATGAGTACGTGTCCCCAGTTTACTAACATAGGACTGGATACCCCGGACAGGCCGGGGAATGACACAAAGAAACAACGGAAAACGTCTTTATAATGGATTCCCCGAACGAGTCGGGGGCGGCAAGAAAATACAGACACTTGAAATAAAATACAATTACATTATAAAATAATTATGAAAACTGTACGTTTCGAATGGGATACAAACAAAGACAAAGTCAATGTTAAGAATCACGGTGTTCCATTCGATGAAGCCAAAACTGTGTTTTATGATGAAAACGCCATCGAGTTTTACGATCAAAATCACTCTTTAGGGGAAAATCGTTATTTGATGGTCGGATTAAGTGCTAGATTAAGGTTATTGATTGTGAATTACACAGTTCATGAAGAAAAGAATGAAGATACCATAAGAATAATATCTTCCCGTAAGCCGACAAAAAACGAACAAATGATTTATTTTGAGAAATTAAGATGAAAAAAGAATATGATCTCGAAAAAATGAAAAGTAGAAAAAATCCTTATGCCAATCGATTAAAAAAACAAATTACGATCCGCTTAGATACCAGCACCATAGAATATTTCAAAGACCTTGCGGAAGAAACGGGGTTTTCATACCAGGCTCTGATAAATCTTTATCTCAGGGACTGTGCCGAGAATCAGAAAAAGCTTAAAGTCAAATGGATAGAATCCCCTTAATTTACAATTGGTCATTTTTTTAAATAAAGCTTATTTTTGGAGAAATTTGACCACTTGTTTTTTATTATCAAGTCAAGCCAATCCTTAAACACATTATATGAAAATTGAATTATCCTTTTAGCCTGATTAATGCAGGGTCGGACAGCGCTATTGTATTGATATATCATTAATTAAAGTGATTTGAAGGGCTATTTTATGCCTTAAACGGCCTTTTCAGGCCCCAGAAAGGACCATTGTATTCCCCTGATAAGCCGGAATATGACACAAAAAAACAACAGAAAACGTCTTTATGGATTCCCCGGAAAAGCCGGGGAATGACATATTGATATCAAAGGCATTGATTCCCCGGAAAGGCCGGAGAATGACACATTACACATAGAAAAAAGGGGAAGAAAAGGAATTGATACTCGGGACAGACCGGGGAATGACACATTATTATCAAAGGAGTGGATTTATCCCACTTAATAAATGGGTGTCATTGTTCTAATTTACCTACCGGCAGATTCATCTTGCGCAGCAGCTCCTGAAAGCGAGGTTCGTCCCCGAGAAGATCCACGTAGTGAGGCATCACACCGATATACGTATTATTCGCATCGATTCCCGATTCCCACCCTTTTTCCAGCCAATCGAGGGCTTTTTCTTTTTCCCCGGCATAACTATAAGATTCTGAAATATAACTGGGAAGTATCAACGTTTCTTTCGAGAGATTTTCCAGCGTCTCTGCAGCGCTGATCCAGGCCTCCCGGCAGCCTGCTTTCTCATAGCCGAGAGTCAGAGCTTTTGCAACCTCCTCTAATCCAATTGATTCATAGTAACCCTTTTTTTGTTCCACCGCTTCCTTATACATCCCCTTCTGAAAATAGGCCACTGCAAGCATGTCGGCCGCCACGCCGTGATTAGGTACGGTTTTCAGTGCTTTTTGGAACTGGATGATTGCTTCGTCATAACGGCGCATAAACATGAGATCCGCACCATAGAGGCTCTGGAACAAGGGGTTAAAGGGATCCAATTCCATGGCTCGTTCTATCTGAAACATGGCCTCATCCGGGCGGTGCATAATAAAAAGATAGTGAGAGTAATATGCCCGGACATCCGGATAATTGGGATTGAGCTCAATGGCTTTCCGATAAGATTCTTCCGCCTTTTCCCAATCCATCTCCCCCCAGGTTCTTTCCGTTGCCAGCAAATAGTGAATTTCAGCCGGCTTGTCCTCCAATCCCAAAACCTTCTCTCGCGCTGCAGTCACTTTAGCTGCTGCCTCATCAGGAGGCATCACTCCCAGTATACTATACCCTCCTCCGACAAGGCACATGCCCGTAAGGGCCGGAATATAATTTGGATCGTTCTCCAGAGCGGAGTCAAAATATTGCAGCGCCGCTTCAAGATCCTCCGGATTTAATCGCTGCCAGTGGAACAAGCCCTTGAGATAAGCATCATACGCTTCGGGATTGACCCGGCGGGCGTCGGCAAAACGTGTTGTTTCATCAGCGGTTAGTTTGACCTCGATGTTTTCGGTAATGGCAGCGGCCATTTCTCCATACATCATTAAAACCTCAGTTACCGGCCGGTCATACCGCTCTGTCCAAAGGCTGCGTTCATCGGGAAGGGCATCGAACAACTGCAGCTTTACACTGACGTTTTCACCGACCTGATAGACCGTTCCTTCCACCAAGGCGTCAACATTCAGCTCCCGGGCGATTTCAGGCAAGGATTTGTCCGTATTTTTATAGCGCATGACTGATGTGCGAGAAATGACTCGTTTCAGGCCGCTGATCTGTCCCAACTGCCCGATCAATTCATCGGTCACACCGTCCACAAAATATTGCATCTCCGTGTCCCCTGTGAGGTTTTCGAGAGGCAGGACAGCGATGGAATCGATGGCTTCGGCCGGACCGGTTAACAAGAGAAAAGCTATAAAAACCGCGGCCATAACCAAAGTTGCGGCTCCTGCATAGAGGAAGGACTTTTTTCGTTTGCGCAGCCTGGCCTTTCTCAGGCGCGCTTTGATCTCTTCGGGAACGATTCCTGCGGAGATGGATTTGAGATCATCCAAAAGGTCGTCTATTTGTTGGTATCTTTTGTCGGGATTTTTTTCGAGAGCTTTGTCGATGACCTGTTCTATGGATTTGGGAACCTCGGGCCGCGCATCCGTAACCGGCTCAGGCTTATCCTTACGGATGGAATAGACCATGGCCTGATCATGATCTCCCTTGAAAGGAATCTGTCCGGTGAGCATCTCATAAAGCACTACTCCAAAGGACCAGATGTCCGTCCTCTGGTCGACCGGTTCTCCTTTTGCCTGTTCGGGAGACATGTAGGCGATCGTGCCCATGGTCGAACCTTCTTTGGTTAAAAGAGTCTGTTCAGCTGTTCTTGCCAGCCCGAAATCCATGATCTTTGCCTGGCCTCTATCCGTCACCATGATGTTGCCGCTCTTGATATCCCGGTGGACAATGCCTTTTTTATGAGCCTCCTGCAGTCCTTCGGCCACCTGGGTAGCGATGTTGAGAGTCTCTTCCATATCCAGCGGGCCTGATTCAATCTTCTTTTTTAAGCTCTGGCCCTCGATATAGGCCATGGAAATAAATGCTGTTTCTTCGGTCTCATCAAATTCATGTACGGTACAAATATTGGGATGGTCCAAAGCTGCGGCTGCCTGGGCTTCTCGTATAAACCGTGATTTAATCTCCGGAACATGGGTCAATCCCTGTGGCAAAAATTTAAGCGCCACTAACCTTTTAAGCTTGGTGTCCTCAGCCTTGTAAACCACACCCATTCCCCCGCGGCCAAGCTCCTCGATAATTGTGTATCTTCCTCCAAGAATACTCCCCTTCTGCAGTTTCTGCTTTGGTGTTATGAAAGTCTTTGTGATATCACTTCCCTTTGTAGATTTCAAAGCACTACCACACTTACCGCAAAATAGAGTATCCTCAGGATTTTCATGCTGACAATTCAGGCATATAATTGCCATTATCCTTCTACTTATTTAATTCAAGAATATCAACTAAGACATATAGAGTCAATCAGATATAAATACTGATGACATATAATGTAAAGCTATATGCGATTCATCTAAACAGTTTTAATCAACTTGAGAAATTATAGACTTTCTCATCGTTTCTTGTAGTGAATGGATTACCATCATATCTTCCTGTTGACATACACATTAATATGTGCTACACGTATTTATGTGAAGAGGAGTGAAAACATGGAAAGACAAAATATCACCTTATCCCTTCCAAAAGATTTACTTCAAAAGGCAAAGATTCTTGCAGTAAAGAAGAATAAATCCTTGAGCGGTCTTCTCAGTGAATATATTGCTAAGATGACCAAGGAAGATGAAGCCTACCAGGCAGCCAAAACCAGTCATCGCCGTATGCTGAAAAAGGGATTTGAACTCGGGTTGCGAGGAGAAATCCCTTGGAAGAGAGAAGAACTTCATGAAAGATAAGATCTTTCTGGATACAAATATCATAGTGTATGCCCATGACCGCAGCAGCGGCAAAAAAAATGCAATAGCTAAGGAAATCATCAGTTATTTATGGGAAAGCAAAAAAGGAATCATCAGTGTTCAGGTTCTTCAGGAGTTCTTCGTTTGTGTGACTCAAAAGATTGCAAATCCTTTACAAATAAAAAATGCGAGAATGATACTTGAGTATTTATCGACTTGGGAGGTTGTCGTTAATGATAAGAACATCACTCTGCAAGCTATAGACATTCAGGAAAAATTCAAGTTTTCATTCTGGGATTCCCTGATTATTCAAGCGGCTATTCAAGGCCAATCCGGAATTCTTTTAAGTGAGGATTTACCTGCAGAGCAGGTTGTCATGGGCACAAAGATTTTGAATCCGTTCACCAAAGAATGGAAAAACTATCTGTAAATTATTCTGACGGATTCTTCATCTTGATGAAATCATTTACCCATAGGCAAATTCATTTTGCGCAGCAGTTCCTGAAAGCGAGGTTCATTTCGCAAGGGCGCGAGTTCCACGTATGAATTGATATAGGGCATGTGCGGACTGCGCTCTTCCAGACCTTTTTCAAGCCATTCGAGGGCTTGAGCATTTTCCCCGGCTATCGCATACAGCGACGAAATGAAACCATAATTTACAGAGATCTTGGGAGCGCGCGATGCCAGTAAATCCGCCGCGCTCCTCACGGCACCCCGATAGTCCGATTGCGCATATCCCTGCGTCAAGGCCTCTACGCCCTCACTATCCCCCATGCAGGAGAAGCTCGCTTTCATTTCTGCCAGAGATTCTTCATACATGCCCTTAAGCATAAGTGATATTGAGAGCATCGAATGCAACCCCGGATTCTGTGGAGATGTCCTGAGCAGCTCGCGTATCTTTACGATGGCCTCATCATCCCGGCCTGCCGACTGCAAAATAAAGGCATGATGGAGATGGAACCACTCATTGAGCGGATCTAATTGCAGGGCTCGCTCCATCTGCGCCATCGCTTCCTCCGGGCGTTTCATGACCCACAGGAACTGCGCATAAACTGAATCTCCAAGATTGGGATTAAGCTCTATGGCCCTCTTCCACTCTGCTTCGGCTTCAACCCAGTTCCATTCATAAAGGAAGTTAAGCCTAGCCAACATCACGTGCCCGTCCGCAAGTGTGCTATCCAACTCCAAGGCCTTCAAAATGGCAGCCTTTGCCTTCGGACCCGCCTCACGCGGGGCCGTGTACCCAATCTGGTTGCGCATCAGCCAGAGCCAAGCCACTTCCAAATAGGCTTCTGCGTAATTCGGGTCTTTCTCAATCGCCAGCTCGTAGTAGTCAAGCGCAATGTCTAAAGCCTGCGGGGTGAGTAGGTTCTCCTTCTGCTTGCCAATGAGGAGAGCATCATAAGCTTCGGGATTGACCTGGCGGGCTCGGGCAAAACGTGTTGTTTCATCAGCGGTTAGTTTGACCTCGATGTTCTCGGCAATGGCAGCGGCCATTTCTCCATACATCATTAAAACCTCAGTTATCGGCCGGTCATACCGCTCTGTCCAGAGGCTGCGTTCCTCGGGAAGGGCATCGAACAACTGCAGCTTTACACTGACGTTTTCACCGACCTGATAGACCGTCCCCTCAACCACAGCATCCACATGCAGCTCTTGGGCGATCTCCGGCAGGGATTTATCTGTATCCTTATAGTGCATGACCGATGTACGGGAAATAACCCGCTTCAGACCGCTGATCTGTCCCAGCTGCCCGATCAATTCATCGGTCACGCCATCTACAAAATAATCCTTCTCGACATCGCCTGTGAGGTTTTCTAGAGGCAGGACCGCAATGGAATCAATGGCTTCGGCCGGGCCGGTGAAAAAGAGGAGCGCCAACACAACCGCTGCTATGACCAAGCCTGCGGCGCCTCCATAAAGGAAAGCTCTTTTTCTTTTGCGCAGCTTTTGCTTTTTTATTCTGACCCTGATCTCTTCAGGAACAATCCCGGCGGAAATAGATTTGAGATCATCTAAAAGCTCTTCTATCTGCTGGTATCTTTTATCAGGATCTTTCTCGATGGCCTTGCAGACCACCTGCCCGATCGAAACAGGTATGTCTGAATTTAAATTTGTGATCTGCTCCGGTTTTTCCTTTAAAATGGAATACAAGACAGCCTGTTCATTGTCGCCTTTAAAAGGAATCTGTCCGGTGAGCATCTCATAAAGCACTACTCCAAAGGACCAGATGTCCGTCCTCTGGTCGACCAGTTCTCCTTTTGCCTGCTCGGGAGACATATAGGCGATCGTGCCCATGGTCGAGCCTTCTTTGGTTAAAAGAGTCTGTTCTGAAGTCTTAGCCAGCCCAAAATCCATAATCTTTACCTGGCCTCGATCTGTGACCATAATGTTGCCGCTCTTGATGTCCCTGTGAACAATGCCCTTACGGTGGGCTTCCTGGAGACCTTCGGCAACCTGGGCGGCGATGTTGAGGGCCTCTTCCAGCTCCAGGGGGCCTGATTCGATCTTTCTTTTCAGGCTTTGGCCTTCAATATACGCCATGGAGATGAAAGGTTTCTTTTCGGCTTCGTCGAATTCATGAACGGTGCAGATGTTGGGATGGTCAAGGGCTGCCGCAGCCTGGGCTTCGCGCATGAACCTTTTTTTAACCTCTGGAACGTGGGTCAGCTCTGTGGGCAGAAACTTAAGGGCCACCGGCCTTTTGAGTTTGGTGTCCTCGGCCTTATAGACCACGCCCATGCCCCCGCGCCCCAGCTCTTCGATGATGGTGTATCGTCCGGCAAGCACGGTGCCAGGTTGCAAAACCTCAACGGGATTTAGGATGGTTCGGGTTTGAGAGATTATT
>JAFGMO010000093.1 GCA_016927475.1 Candidatus Aminicenantota bacterium | reverse complement strand
GCCGGCCGGTGTCTATAAAGCAGCTCTCGAGGTTGACGGAAAAGAAATCGCCGTCAAGAAGCTCGAGGTCATCGACGACCCAAAGTTTTAGTTAAAAAACAATAACAAGGGCGGCCGCCATAGCCCTTTGATTGAGAAGTGGATTAAGGACGAGAGGGGCGGTCCTTCGAGGACCGCCCCTTTTCTCCTATGAAGTTCGTCTGATTTCCGCGAATGAATTATCCGTGATACAATAGAAAAGCTGGTTATTGTGCGGAAAAGCACGCTCTTCAAAAGATAGAGAGAAAAGGAAAACGATTTCAAATGGTTTTTGGCGATATCATTGGAAACGAACGGATTAAAAATATTTTGGTAAAAGCCCTGCGCAGAAGACGGCTTCCACATTCACTGCTTTTTTGTGGGCCAGAGGGTGTAGGGAAAAAAGATATGGCTGAAGCCCTGGCCCAGGCCCTTGTTTGTGAAAAAAAAAACGGAGATGCATGTGGATTGTGTGACTCTTGCCGGCGTGCCGCACGAGGAGTACATCCTGATATTATCAAGATTTTTCCCGAGAACGATGTTATCGTTATCAATAAAATGCGAATGATTAAAGAGACCGCTTATTTTAAGCCCATGCTGGGAGACAAGAGGATTTTTATCATTACAAATGCCGATAAGATGAATGATGAGGCGGCTAATTCTCTTCTTAAAATATTAGAGGAACCTCCCTTGTTCACTCATGTAATTCTGGTGACCGATAATTCTTTTGTGCTGAAACCGACGATCAAATCACGCTGTCAGATCCTGAATTTTTCCCCCGTTTCTCGTGAAGATATTGTCCGTATTCTCACGAAAAAAGGCTTCGATGAAAAAAAAGCCAACATCATGTCTCTTATGGTACGGGGAAATCTAAAACAGGCCCTGAACCTGGATTGGGATGAAGTTGCAGAGGAAAAGGAAAAATGTTGGGAATTATTTGTTGCTTTGCTTAAGAGAGAAAACCTGTTTTTGTTTTTGGAGGAATATACGGCCGGTAAAAAGTCTGAAATTCAAGAAGAAATATGCAGGATGATGGAAATTTTTTCTTTATTCTGCCGGGATTTTATTCTGGTTAAGGAGGGTGGTCCCTCTGCGCTATTGATTAATCCGGAGTATAAGGATCGTCTTAAAGAACATGAAGAGAGATGGACACTAAACCAAGCATTGGAATGTTTGGATAAAATTGATTATACTTTGTCAGGAATGCGAAGACACCAGAACTTTCGCCTTCTGATGAGTTCCTTTACAGCCCATTTCGCGGAACAGGAAAATGTCTGAGATCATTTGGGTCATATCACAGAGAAGCGGAAAAATTGTTCGTGCCCGCTTAGGAAAAATCGATATGAAACCCGGGGAGTCTTGTCTTATAGAATCCGAACTTGGCGGAGACCTGGCTGTGGTTATCGAAAGCCCTTCGTTTTTTGGCCGATTTCCCAAAACAAAGAAGGATTCCGTTAAAATTCTGCGAAAGGCGACTGAAGAAGATAAAGACAAATTCAAATGGTTGGAAGAGAAAGAACAAAAGGCTTTTCAATTCTGTTTGAGTCGGATTAAAGAACGCCAGCTTCCCATGAAACTTGTTCGTGTCCGTTATTATTTCAGTGAAAAGAAAGGGATATTTTATTATACGGCGGACGGCAGAATCGATTTTCGTCAGCTCGTCAAAGATTTGGCCAAAGAATTCAAGATGCGCATCGAAATGCGCCAAGTTGGTGTCCGTGACGAAGCCAAGCTTATCGGAGGATTGGGTGTTTGCGGCCGGCCGCTTTGTTGCGCCAGTTTTATGAAAAATTTTGAGCCTGTAACTATCCAGAAAGCGAAAAAACAGCAGATTGTCATCAATCCAACAAAAATATCCGGTTTGTGCGGAAGATTGATGTGTTGCCTCGCCTTTGAAGATGAGAGCAAGGGACGCATGTATGCGGAAGAGGAGAAGGTGGAGGAAGGCTGAAAAGTCCCTAACGTTTTACCGCATTGACTGAGGATGCCGACCGTAGAATGAAACGTTCGTAGTTTTGTTTACTGTTTATTGTTTCCTTGATATAATTTTGACTTTAAAATTTGAGATGATAGATGATCTTTGGAATTGGAATTGATATTATCGAGGTGGAGCGTATTAACAAACAAATCATGAAAGAGACAGGATTCATCGAAAAAATTTTTACAATCAAGGAACGGGAATATTGTGAATCGCATAAAAACAAAGCCCAAAATTATGCCGCCCGATTTGCCGCAAAAGAGGCTTTTTTTAAAGCCGCCGGAACGGGTTGGCGGGGAGGAATGGCTTTCCATGAAGTCGAGGTCATTAATGACGAACTTGGAAAACCCAGGCTCAACCTTTATGGGAAAACCCGCCGGTTTATTGAGAGTCAGGGTATAACAAATCTACATGTTTCCCTTTCGCATATCAGGGACATGGCCAGTTCCATTGTTATTATTGAAAAATAGAAAGGAGTGCCAATGTCAAACATCGGAACATACGATGAGCGCAGAAAAAATTTTGATTGGTCAATTTCGGAAGAAGAGCTTGAGTATAAGCCGGAGAATGTCATCAACATCGGTTGGTACTGCTCTGACCGCATTTGTCAAATGGGCAAGGCTGATAAACTCGCCCTTATCTGGGAAGGATTTGGCGGCAGGGAGAAAAAATATTCCTATAATGATATCCGTTTAGCCTCGAATACGATCGGAGATTTCCTTCAAAAATGTGGAATCAAAAGTGAGGATCGAGTCTGTATATTTCTCGACAGGATCCCCGAACTGTATTTGGGATTCTTAGGGATTTTGAAAATAGGGGCCATTGCTCAGCCTCTTTTTTCAGCATTTGGTGATGAGTCCCTGCTTGTCAGGCTTGAAAATGCGGAAACAAGCGCTATTATTACCCAGCGGAAACATGTCGGAAAGGTCAGAAAAATTATAGACAAACTGCCTCATCTTAAACACGTCATCATCGTGGATCATGACGGCAAAAAACCTCTTAAGGAACGCGAAATGGTTTTTTCCCTGGAGGAAGCCGAACCCGTGGAAAACTTGAAAATCTATCCAACCAAAGCGGAATCTGCTTCGGTACTGCATTACACCTCCGGAACAACCGGTTTGCCTAAAGGCGTAAAGCACGTTCATTATTCACTCATTGGCCAATATTTAACGGCAAAATGGGTTTTGGACATTAGTGATGACGATATTTACTGGTGTACGGCTGACCCGGGATGGGTCACGGGAACATCGTACGGCATTATCGGTCCCTGGAGTTTGGGAGTGACTCAATGTGTTCTTGACGCCGGCTTTTCCGCCGATGCCTGGTACAGGTTCATAGAAAAGCATAAAGTGACCGTTTGGTATTCAGCACCGACGGCCATACGCTCTTTGATGAAAGCGGGGGATGAGGTTGTAAAAAAATACGACCTTTCTTCGCTGCGCCATCTGGTAAGCGTGGGGGAACCCCTGAATGCAGAAGCTGTGGTCTGGTCGGAAAAAGTTTTCGGCCGTCCCTTTCACGACAGCTACTGGCAGACAGAGACAGGTGCGATTATGATATCAAATTACCCCGGCATGAAAATCAAGCCGGGATCTATGGGAAAGCCTTTTCCGGGCATTGAAGCTACGATCCTTGACCCTGAAACGTATAACCCCATCAGCCAGCCGGGCAGGATAGGTTTGATTGCCTTCAAGCCGGGTTGGCCGTCTATGATGAGGACTTATTGGAAAAACGAGGAAACATATAAATCGAAATTCGTCAATGGCTGGTACCTTTCCGGGGACAGAGCGAACATCGATAAAGATGGATACTTCTGGTTTATCGGCCGGGACGATGATGTGATCAACACGGGTGGTCATCTGGTCAGTCCTTTTGAGGTCGAGTCCGCCCTGCTTGAGCATGAAGCTGTCGCAGAATCAGCCGTTGTATCCAAGCCGGATGAGGTTAATATGGAAGTCGTCAAGGCTTTTGTTGTTCTCCATCCCGGACATGAGCCTGATGATGATATGGAACTGAATATCATGAATTTTATCCGGAAAAGACTGTCTCCTCTGGCGATGCCCCAGGAGATAGAATATGTGGAGTCTCTCCCCAAAACACGAAGCGGAAAGATCATGCGGAGGCTTCTCCATGCCAAGGAATGGGGTGAAGAGATCGGAGACACGTCGACTCTTGAAGACGAATAATTCGGGAGGATGGATTTATAAAGGAGAAAAAAATGGATGAGGACATCAAAAAAATCGTTTTGGACTATGTTATCGAGGAATATCTGGAAGATGAGGACGAAAAAATCACTTACGATACCCCTTTGATTTCCGGAGGCATCGTGGATTCTTTCTCTATGGTTTCATTGAAGAGATTCTTAGAGAAGAAGTACCAGATTTCTATTCCCGACGATGAAGCGACACCTGAAGCTTTTGACAGTGTTAACAGCATTACCGAGCTCGTTGAAAAATATATCAAAGAGGATTAATCCCGGCGTTTGACCAGACCATTGCGAGAGGAAATTTCGCAATGATTAAAGATTACCGCCGGGACAAAAATGCTATAAGGGCTCCTGGATGATGAGGCGTTGTAATCCGGAGTCAAAAAGAAAAGGAGTGTTTTCATGAGCTTCAGTGAAAAAACAAGAAATATATACAACCAGCAGATCAATGAGATCAAGGAAGGGGGACTTTTTAAACAAGAACGGTTTATCCATTCCCCGCAGGACGCTAATATCGAGGTTGAGTTTCCTGAAGGATCTCGGCTGAAAAATGTCATCAATATGTGTTCGAATAACTATTTGGGTTTGTCGAGCCACCCGGATGTATTGAAGGCCGCCCATGAGGGTCTTGACAGACGCGGCTACGGGATGTCATCCGTTCGTTTTATATGCGGTACACAGGATATTCATCATGAGCTGGAGAAAAAAGTCACGGAATTTTTAGACACGGAGGATACCATCCTTTTCCCTTCATGCATGGATGCCAATGCCGGGGTTTTTGAAGCGATCCTGACGGATGAAGACGTTATGATTTCCGACCGCCTGGTCCATGCCTCCATTATTGATGGGATCCGTTTATGCAGCGCCGAACATGACACCTTCAAACATTCGAACATGGATCATCTAGAGAAAAAACTCCAACTTCATGAGGACAAACGGCTAAAGATGGTCATCACCGACGGTGTGTTCTCGATGGACGGAGATACGGCCCATTTGGACGAGATGGCGGCTCTTTGCGAAAAATATGATGCCATGCTTTTTGTCGATGATTCTCATGCTTCTGGATTCATCGGAAAAACGGGAAGGGGGACACACGAAAAATACGGGGTTATGGATAAGGTCGATATCATTACCACAACTTTCGGCAAAGCCCTGGGTGGAGCTTCCGGAGGATGTGTTTCAGGCAGAAAACAGCTTGTTGAAATGTGCCGGCAGAAAGCCAGGCCTTATCTTTTTTCAAACACCATCGCTCCGGTTGTTGTAAGCGGCGTGGTTAAGGTTCTGGATATTCTTTCCAAGACGACTGAAAGACGGGATAAGCTGGAAAAAAATGCGGATTACTGGAGAAAGGGATTGACGGAAGCGGGATTCATCCTAAAAGAAGGAGACACTCCTATCGTTCCGGTCATGCTTTTTAATGCCAATCTCGCCCAGAATTTTTCAAAGGACCTCTATGAAGAAGGTATCTATGCCATCGGATTTTTCTTCCCCGTTGTTCCCAAAGGGCAGGCCCGGATCCGAACTCAGATATCCGCAGGACATGAAATTCACCACTTGGATGCGGCTTTGGAAGCTTTTGTTAAAGTCGGCCGAAAATATGATATTTTAGGGAAAACAAAGCAGGAAATTATCGAGAAGTACGGAATGTAACCGTCAGCGGATAAAAAACTGTTTTTTCATTGAAACAGCGGTCAAAGTTCCCCTTGTTGAAAAGGCTTTGACCTGCCAATGATATTCATTTCCCGGGGAAAGCATTATATTTGTTTTTTCAGATATCTCTAAATAGTCGTTTTTTGTTGACCAGGATGAGAGAAGAGTATTCTTGCTGTCGAAGAGGTACACGGTGTATTCAACGGTTTTGTCTAATTTTTCCCACTCAAAACGCAGGGGTGGTGTTTTTTGTTCTCCGATGGGAGAGATCAAGTTAATGGTTTCGCCGCGTACCGTATCCTCATTCAAGAAAAACTGAGGTGTTTCCCTTTTGATGTGCGGGGTTCCCGCCAGAATAATCATGAGGAAAAGAACAGCCGAGGAGCATACGGCTGCCCATTCTTTGGGGGTTAATAAGGCCAGGAGCTTTCGTAGAGGGGAAGGTTGATACGATCTTTTTCCTTGTATTTCTTCCCTGAATATTTTCTGTCCTTCGCTTTTTATGGCCAAGAAAATTTCTTCTCTTTTTTGGATTTCCCCGAAGCAACGAGGACAACAAAAGAAATGTTTTTCGAAATGATCTCTTTTCTCTTTATCCATACGACCCATGATGTAATCATCGATCTCTTGACTAGAGTAACACTTTTTTTTCATCTTCTACATTTCCTCTTGCTAGATAAATTTAGTCGGATAAGAGACATGAATGATGAAATAATATTTACTTTATCAACATTTTTTTCAAGAGTTTATGAGAATAATTGACAAGTTCACTGACTCGACGGGGTGGGATGCCTAATTGTTCGGCTACTTCTTTTCTTGTAAGTCCTTTATAATAATAGAGATATAAAATTTCTCTATATTTTGGCTTTAATTTTTTTATTAATCCGGCAATTTTTTCGGCTCTTTCCTTTTGCTCGACGTTGTCAACCGGGTCAGGAAAAGGATTAACTTCTGGGATATACCGCAGGACTTTACTTTTTTGACGGATATAATCAATGATGCGCCGGTGGGTGATGGTATAGATAAAGGTTCCGATGGCGGAGTCTCCGCGAAAATCGCCTGCTTTGAGTTTTTCGAAAACGTTCGTCAATATTTCATTGACAATATCTTCCCAGTCAGGATTGTAGGTTCCCAATGTTTTTCTGACCTTATAGCTGACAATAGGCCGGAATTCTTTATAAACCTTGTTCAGATCGATCGACTTTGAATCTTTAAAATTCACAGGTTTCAACTATTAAAGAAAAAGACTCATAGATTTCCGTGCAAAAAAAAATTTTCAATATTTTCTGTCCTTTTCCGACTAATGTTAATGCGTGTAAACACAAATTGTCAAATTATATATACACTAAGATGGAACGACGAGTGCAGAGTATTAGAGTAAACGTGCCAGGCAACAAAATGGAAACAAACACGTTAAATGTTTTTGGGCCAGAACGGTTCCTGGAGAATGAATGTTTCGGGCAGGAAGATTTTTTGCTGGATTTTCCCTCCGTTTCCCATTCCAACTTGCTGTATATCAATGCTTTTCTTGATGGAAATGAGGGAACGTTCGGTCACTCACTTCTGGTGGCCAATTATACATTGGCGTTTTTAAGAGCTTTGGGAATAAAGGATCGGGAATTTTTTCTTTTAATGCTGCGAGGTTCTCTTCTTCATGACATCGGAAAGCTGGCGATTCCAAAATCGATTCTGCGGAAACCGGGGCCCCTCTCTGAATCGGAGAGAGAAATTGTAAAAAAACATCCCATTATTGGATATAGGATGATTGAAAAATTCGCTTTTCTAAAAAAAGCGGCGGCGGTGGTTCTTTTCCATCATGAGAATTATGATGGAACGGGCTATCCCTTCGGACTTACCGCCCAAGAAATTCCTTTTCCTGCGAGAGTATTTTCTTTGGTTGATACGCTGGATGCTTTAACCTCGGACCGCTCATACAGGAAAGGAACTGATTTTGAGGGGGCTTTTGATGAGATAAAAAGAGGAAGTGGTACTCAATTTGATCCTCTTTTGTCTGAGGTTTTTCTTTCGATTTCTTTGGAACGTTGGAAACGGATAAAAGTGAGAACCCAGGAAAAGTACCGTTTTGTCCGGGAATGTGGATTGTAACGTAATGGATTGCCTACCAAGGGGAGGTTCAAAACTAACGCGGCCAAAATGTCTCCCAAATTGTGGTCGGTCTTATTGGACCCGACCCCATAAATACTCCCCTATACTAAATGAGAAACCGGATGTGCCCTCTGAAAAAGACAGAGGGCCTTCCGGTTCCCTCCTTTTTAGAGTGATCCAGCTATAGGGGATTTTGGAAATTCAATCCGAGGCTTCGGCGAATAATTCCGCAGTATGACACACTTTGATGCCGTTATCTGGATCGAGGTTGGACTTTATCTGGAACAGGCATCCCGGACAATCGGTGGCGACCATTTTGGCTCCGCTTTTTTGAATGCGGCTTTTCTTTTTTTCCCAAATCCGGTCGGCTATCTCCGGATTTTTGAGGTTAAAAACACCACAGAAGCCGCAGCAGGTTGCTGGTTCTTCCTCTTGAGCGATAGAAAAACCTAAAGAACGAAGAGCTTTTAAAGGTTCTTCCTTCATCTTTAGCTCATTCATGGTGTGGCAGGGAATATGATAAAATACCTTTCCCGATTTGGTCCCTTTCCTGGGGAGGTGGCCTTTAAGCACCATAAATTCCGTAAAATCGAAAATTTTTCCGGTCCATTTTTTTGATTCAGCAAGAAGTTTGGGATATGTTTTTTTTAACATGGCGTTTCCTGTGGGGCAAACGGTGATAATATAGTCGGGTTTTTCTTTCTCAAAGAGAGCCGTGTTTTTTCGGGCTAAGGTTTTGACATCCTTTTCCCGGCCAAGATGCAGGCTGGGAGCTCCGCAGCAGTCCTGGCCGGAAGGGACGATTACGCTGTAACCCAAAGCGGCCAGGGTATTTTTTGCGCTTTCCCGAATGCCGGGGAAAAAAAGCCGGGTCAGGCATCCTTCAAAAAGTAAAATTTTGGGACTGTCCGCAACCATCGTATCCGCCTGGGATTTTTGAGGACGGAGCGCAGGATAGTTTTTCTCTTTGGCGCGGGGAATAGGAAGTTTTTTAAGAAAACCGTTTTTTTCCCACGGGCGTTGAAGCAGAGAAAGCACCCTGGCCCCTCTATTCATGATGAAGTTGTTAGTGAATAAGCGGGAAATAGCCGTTTCCCAGAGTTTGGGCCCTTTTTCCTTTTTAAGCTTTAGGAGCAAATCTCCTGTTGGAATGCCGACAGGACAGAATTCTTCGCATTTTTTGCAGTCGGCGCAAAAATCCGTAAGTGCGGCAGCTTCTTTATGGGACCGGGTTACGGCCGTTAAAAGAAGACCGATTCCTCCCGGGTAAACAGGTCCCCCGTAAAGATGTCCTCCAAGGGATTGGAAAACCGGGCAAACGAGCATGCAGCCGCCGCATTTCAGGCAGTGAAGGATTTTCTGAAGCTCTTTGTCTTCACGGATTTTCAGTCTTCCGTTGTCCAGGATGATGATATGAACTTCTTGTGGGCCGTGAACTCCGGTCACCATTTCTTTTTCGATATCGGTTGTTCGGCTCGGGCCCGTGATAAAAGAGACGTAAGCAGTCAGTTTGGAACCCGAGGAAGCGATAGTCAGCGTTTTGGTGAGAGTGACCGCTTGTTCCAGTGTTTCGACGAATTTTTCCGTGGTGACAAGGGCGATATGAACAGGCGGAAGTGATGTGGCCAAGCGGGCATTTCCCTCATTACTTAAAATAACCAGGGTTCCCGACTCCGCAACGGCAAAGTTGGCTCCGGAGATTCCTGCGTCAGCCTGAATGAACTCATGGCGCAGCTCCAGCCTGGCCAGCTTGACCATTTTTTCGGGGTCGGCCGGGACGTCTTGTTTCAGATGGCGGCTTAAGAGATCGGCGATTTCTTCCCGTGTTTTATGGAGGGCCGGGGCCGTTATGTGGGAAGGTTTTTCTCCGGCTAGCTGGATAATCCATTCTCCAAGATCCGTTTCAACAACCCTGTAGCCCTTTTTTTCGAGGTATTCGTTGAGGTGGATTTCTTCACTGACCATGGATTTGGATTTGACGATGAGTTTGGCCTTTTTTTGAGAGAGAATGTTTTCTATGGTTTCCAGGGCTTTTTCCGGAGTGTCGGCCAGGGTGACATGAGAGCCCGATTTTTCGGCTTCCCTAACGAACCGCTCCAAAAGCTGGGGGAGCTTCCGGACACATTCTTCCTTGATGGCCCGGGCTTTTTCCTTATATTCCTCCCAGGGGATCTCCTCCCGGGTTTGGGTGAATTTTTCGGCATGTCGGCTGGATGCCCTGCTTAATGCCGTCTGCAGGGTTTCATTTTGCAGGGCTTTTTTGACTTTTTTTTTCTTTTTTGAAAAAAGCATGGTGTGCCTGGTCAGGGGTACGGCAAAGATTTTCCGGGTAAATCCGAACGATGCGGCCGTATTCCCAGGTTAAAAAAGTGGTTTCCGTAAGTTAAATGCATGTTATTGATCTTCCTTGTCCTTATGAAGATGGGTGTGGGCGTCGACCAGAATTTCCCGGGGTTTGCTTCCTTCGGAAGGACCGACGATGCCTTCCTGTTCCATCTGATCGATGATCCTGGCGGCGCGGGCATAACCTAATTTCAGTTTTCGCTGTAAATAGGATGCAGATGCCTGTCCGGTCAGCAAAATAAGCTCGACGGCTTTATCGTAAAGGTCATCCTTTTCTTCCTGTTCCTCATCCCAGACTTGATCCGAGGTTTTTTTCAGCACTTTGATGATTTTTTCGTCATAACTGGGACTTCCCTGTTCTTTGACGAACCGGACCAGCCGTGTCACCTCGGCGATGGAAATGCATGAGCAATGAAGCCGGATCAAGCGGGGATAATTGGGGGGAAGGAAAAGCATATCGCCCAAGCCTAAAAGTTTCTCCGCACCCGAGGTGTCGATGATGATGCGTGAATCAACCTTGCTCGGAACGCGAAAGGCTATTCGGCTGGAAAAGTTATTTTTTATCGTGCCGGTAATGACGTCGATGGAAGGCCTCTGGGTGGCCATAACCAGGTGTATTCCCACCGCCCTGGCAAGTTGAGCCAGCCTGGCGATGCAATATTCCACATCCTGGGCGCCGACCATCATCAGCTCGGAGAGCTCGTCGATGATGATGACAATGTAAGGCAGGATTTTAAGATTTTCCTTTTCTTCATCAGTCAGGATTCCCTTTTTTTCTTTCCGGAGCCGGTGCACTTCCTTGTTGTACTGTTCGATATTCCGGACCTTGAGGAAACCGAGCTTATGGTATCTTTCTTCCATCTTTTTAATGGCGTCCATGAGAACGGAACCTGCTTTTTTGGGGTCTTTGATAACGGGGCTGAGGAGATGGGGGACACCATCGTAAAGAGAAAATTCAAGTCTTTTCGGATCAATAAGGATGAGTTTGACCTCGTCAGGAGAGGCTTTGTACAGCAGGCTGGTGATTAGAACATTCAGGGCCACACTTTTACCCGTCCCGGTCGCCCCGGCAATGAGCAGGTGGGGCATAACGGTAAGGTCGGTGACGTAAACTTCACCATGTATCGTTTTTCCCAATGCGATGGTGAGCTTGGAGTGATTGTTGGCGAACTTTTCCGACTGGATGATGTCTCTTACTTTGATGATCTCCCTTTTGTTGTTGGGGACTTCAACTCCCAGGGATGATTTTCCGGGCATCCGGTGAATGCGGACAGCCTCGGCCCCCAGAGCGAGAGAAAGGTCCTCAGTCATGTTGGCGATCTGGCTGACCTTGACTCCCGGCTGCGGATAATACTCATAAGTGGTGATCACAGGGCCGGGATGGTATTCACGGACTTCACCTTCAATCCTGAATTCTTGAAGTTTTTCTTCGATCCGGCATTTTTTGTCGTAAAGCTCGTCCTTGTCGATTTTCTCGGCGGGCTGACCGGCATCAAGAAGATTCAGCGGGGGATAACGGTAACCCGCCGTTTTAGCCATTTCCGGGAAAAGAAATTTTTCAGGAGGCGGCGGAGAAGGTGGCTCTGGCCTTTGCTGTTTATCCCTGGGGAGGTCGATGGAAGGCTTTAGTTTGGGCTCTGTTTTTTCCGGCCTTTTTTTTGTTTCTGTTTTTTCTTTGGCTGGTCGGGGTTCCTTTTTCTTCGATTCCGCTTTTTCTTTCAAGGGCCGGGTTACACCGATGCGGACCTCCTTGAAGGCGAAACGAAAGAGTCCGGAGAGGAAGTGGAACAATTTTTTGGGCGAAATGTGTGTGGTGAGGATGACGATAACAAAAAAGATGCCGGCCAGAAGAACCACGGTTCCGAAATGATTGAAATATTTTATAAGAAACTGGGAAATCATTAGGCCGAAAAGGCCGCCGGACCGGATATGGGTTCCCTTGAAAGAAATTTCAGGGGCCAGAACGGAAAGAAAAGCGCAAATGTAGAAAAAAAGAAAAAGAGGAATGGTGACCTGGAAAAAAATTCTTTTCCCCGTTTCCTTCTTGATGGCTAGAAACCCGTAAAATCCCAGAAGGACAGGGAAAAGGTACGCGGTAAAGCCAAAAAGCTGGAAAATAAGATCCGCCAAAACCGCCCCGACCTTTCCCATGAAGTTGTGCGCTTTTATTTCAGGAGATGTGGAATGGGTCCAAGAGGGATCGGCCGGATGAAAACCGGCCACGGAAATGAGTGTTATAAGGGACAAAAGAAAAAGACCGATTCCCACGATTTCATATGTTTTTTTCCGGTTTTGATTGTCCGTTTTTTCTTTTCTTTTCGGTCTTTTTATGGCCTTTTTTTTCATGATAAGTCAGCGTCATTATAACATATCAAGGCTTAATAATTCAGGTTATTCCCTGGTTAAAAAACGGTACAGATTTTTGAATTGACCGGGGGAAACCTGTTCGGAACGAATATTTTTCTTTAATCCGTTTTTCAAGAGGGCTTCGTCCAGGAGCGTGTTGGAGAGCCCTTGATCCCTGAGATTGTTCTTGAGGGTTTTTCTTCTGTGCTTGAAAGCTGATTTCAAAAAACGGATATAATCTTCAACATTGGGCGGCTCAAACAGGGGCTGAGTTCTTTTTTCCAGAGTAACGAGAGAGGAATACACTTTCGGCGGCGGGGAAAAAGCACCTGGGGGGACTGAAAAACATTTGTTGACGATAAAATAGTTTTGAAACCTGATGGAAACGGGGGCGTAATCTTTCGATCCCGGGGCGGCTGTTAACCGGTTGGTCACTTCCTGTTGGAGAAGAAACACCGCTTTTGAAAAGATATCCTTGTTTTTTAGAAGCGTAAAGAGGATGGGCGATGAGATAGAATAAGGCAGGTTGCCGACGATCTTCACCGTACATCCCGGGAACAATTTCTGCTGAACAAGTTGTTCAAGGTCCAGTTTTAATATGTCTTGATGAACAATTACCGTTGTCTCACTCTTTAAGTTCTCAAGTTCAGGAAGAAGGGATGCATCTTTTTCGACGGCGAGAAGACACCCCGCTTTTTCGGCCAGCAGCGATGTCAACGCACCATGGCCGGCTCCGATTTCGATGATAAGATCATTCTTTTCAGGATGGATGCAGTGGACGATTTTTTTCAAAATGCCCGGACTTTTCAGGAAATGTTGCCCGAGTGCTTTGCGCCGTTTTCCTTTCATCGATATGCGTCGTCTTGTAATGGTTTGAATATTTTTACGGAATATTCATTTTTCTTTTCAGGTTGTAAGGTCCCTATAAAGGACATACAGCCCTTTTTTCATGTTTCGCCGAATGCGGGTCATCCCCCGTAGCTCTTCCCAGCCGTCCTTGAAAATATGGACGGAGGAAGAATATTCTTCGTGTTGTTCGTTCCAGTCAATAGGAATTTCTTCAATAGGAATATTGTTTTGCCGTGCGGCAACCAGAAATTCCAGGTCCCATGACCAGCCGTCCATCCGGCTGATCTTGTTGATTTGTTGAAGAACGCTCCTATGGAAACCTTTGAATCCCATATCCGGGTCGGTCAGCTTGAGTTTGGGAAAGAACCATTTTGTAAAGAGAAGATATATTCGGCCGACAAGACCGCGGACAGGTTTTCTCTTTGTGCAAGATAAAGGATGAAAACGGGATCCGATCACGACCGGGTGGTTTTCAAGGGTTCGGACCATCTCCAAAATTTTTTCAAGAGGAGTCGTCCGGGGCAGGTCGAGGTCGAAATAAATGGCCCGGTTTCCTGTACAGGTTTTTGCGGCGAATTTTATGGCGTATCCCCTGCCCTTGTTTTTAGAATAGCCGACAATCCTGATGTGTGGCATATGGGCGGCAAGCTCCCGGGCACATTCATATGTCCGGTCAGTGCTGCCATCATCGCAAAGAAGAATTTCATATTCATCTCTCAGCTTTGACTGAATAAAGTTTTGTACACTAGTGACATTTTTTACCACGGTTGTTTCTTTGTTATAGAGAGGAATGATGAAATGGATCAGGTTTTGGCTGCGGATTCCTGAAGGCGGGGCCGTCCGGCCTTTTTCAAATCCAGTATTCCTCGGCTTTTTCATCTTCCCCGATGGATTTCCACCATTCCGCGCAGCGGATGATCCCGTCTTCGAGGGATGTTGTGGGAACCCATCCTAGTTCATTTTCAGCCAGCCAGTTGTGAACTCTTTTGATTTTCGGTTCCACCCGGGCTTGGGGGATGTAGTCGATTTTAGCAGGGAAATGATTAGCCACTTCTTTGGCGATCTCTTCGATGGTGACCGGCCGCCTTCCGGTCAGGTTATAAATCTTGTTTTCGGCCAAGGGTTTCATGGCCTGAACCTGGCCGTCGCAGAGGTCTCCGACATACAGAAATTCACGGAATTGTTTTCCGTCCCCCATAATGCTGATGATTTTTGTTTTTTCAGCCATATCCATGAAGGCCCGCACGACAAGACCCTTCCACATGCGTTCTCCATAAGGAATGCCATAGCGGAAGATGGTGTATTTGGGTCCTTTGTATTCGCTGTGGAAGGAAAAACATAGAAGCTCCTGTCCTATCTTGCTGGCGCCGTAGATGGTGTTTATATTATCGAGGTTGAAAGGGCTTTTTTCGTTGACGATCTCACCTTCCTGGGCTCCCGAAACCCAGGAACTGGAAGCGAGAAGCACCCGTTCCACATCACCCTTAAGTGCGGCTTTGAGGACATTCAATGTTCCCATGATATTGATGTTATGACAAAGAAGGGCATCCTCGGATGATTTCCGGGCATTAGCCAGAGCCGCTAAATGGAATATCATATCGAATTTTGTGAAAGAATTACCCAAATCTTCCCTTATGTCCTTTTTGATCCATTCAACATCCTGAACGGGTTTTCTCAAGTCGAGAACGGACACATTGTAACCTTCGTCGAGAAGCCTTTGAACGAGATGACTGCCGATGAATCCGGAGCCGCCGGTAACGAGGATGTTCATTTTTATATGCCTCCTTGTTTTTCCTGCTTTGAAAAAACCTAGTTTCCAAACATTTTTGATTATAGCTTAAAACCGGGTATTATCCTATCGTGTTTTCATAAAAAAACCCTTTCCGGGTAGATAGCCTTTGGCTCTGTAAACCAGGTCGATGACGTATTCTCTTCCGGCCCGAACGAGGGGGGGAAGATGGTGCGTCGATACGGGAAGAAGCTCGTAGATGTAACGCAAAGCATGGATCAGCGGATACCAGGTTGGAGATAAGCGGACATAGTAGTCAAAAAAACCCTGATAGCCGAAGAGGGTTTTGCCTGAAAAACGTGGATGTTTGATGGAAACATAGGAATAATAAACCTCTGAATCATCGATGGGAGAAATCAGCCAATTGTCGGCAAGGCACCGCTCTCCAAGTTCCGTTCCTTGAAACGGCATAAAAATCGTGCACATGATCCTCTCCGGCTGGAGAATCCGGTTGAGGTTGATGGTGTCCCACATGGTATCCATATCCTCATCGGGTAAGCCGATCATGTTGAAGCTTCCCGTCCTGATCCCGAATTTTCGGGCCAGACGAAAGGCTTCGATGATCTTTGACGTCGAGATATTCCGCTTGAGAATCTGGTTGCGAATCCGGGGATTGCCTGCTTCGATAGCCATATTCATAAAGTCACATCCCGCGTTCCGCAGCAGCCTCAGGGATTCTTCATCGACCAGGTCGGGCCTGGTTTGGCAGAGGAAGGGAATCGAATACCGCTTCGGGTATTCTTTGCAGAAAGCGCGGAGATGGTCCTTGTTTAGAGTGAAGGACTCGTCGGAAAAAGAGAAGCGGCTTGGATGAAAAGTTTTTATGATTTCGTCCAGTTCCGAAAAAATATTGTCAAGGTTCCGGTACCGGACAAAAGCTCCCTTTCCTTTGTAGATATCCATCAGAAATTTGTTCTGGCAGTAGGAACAGGGAAAGGGGCATCCGCGGGAAGTGACGACGTTGACGCCGTAAAGCTCGGCATTCAATCTTGATTGTCGAAGAAGGGCCCTGTCCGGAAAAGGTAAGTTATTGATGTTTTGTATAAGGGGACGCAGGGGGTTTTTGTGGATTTTATCCTCTTTTTTGACCCATAATCCCTGAATGCCGGTGATGTCCCCGCCGGCTTCCATGGTTTCGAGAAGTTCGGTAATGGTCTCCTCTCCCTCCCCCCGGCAGATGATGTCCACGCTTTTTTCACGAATGGTCTCTTCAGGGGCCACGGTAGGATGAATGCCCCCGAAAACAACGGGAACCCGGGGGAATTCTTCTTTCAGCAGAGTGGCCAGCATGAAGGAAATTTTGGTGTTGACGGACATCACCGAAAAACCGGCCAGGTCAGGCTGAAAATCCCGGACGGCTTTGAGAAATTCATTCTTGATCACCGCGTACTGGTCGCCCCAGAGAGGTCTTTTCCGGTAAGGGGTGATCTCGAAAATCCGTGTTTGATGTCCGGACGCTTTGACGGCGGCTGCGATGTAGAGGATATTCAGGGGTTGCTCGCGGACGATGTAGCCGGGATAAACGAGAAGAACTTTCATGAGCGTATTTCCCGAATAAGACGGGACGGGCGGTGGAGTGTTGTTTTTGTCATTATTTTTTGATTAGTTCGATCAATCTGTCCATTTGGGTATCTTTATTGTTTATAATATTTTCAATCGTAGTATAAACTTCCACATCGGGATATACAGCATCTATGGAGTCATGGGTTGAATCCGGTCTGAAAAATTGCTTGTGGGATATTTTGAAATAAATCCCCGTCCGTGGCATTTGGAAAGGCAGTGGGTGACCGTAGCAGGAGGGTTGATTGCCTGTGGGTTCGCCGACAATGGTTCCCATATGATTGTCCTGAATCACTGCTGCAAACATATTGGCAGAACTGAAAGTATTCGGAGATGTCAAAACAAACAGTCGTCCCGAAAACAACAATTCTTTATTGCCTATCTTTCTGTTGTCTTTTTCAGAACGGGGAAATTCTTCCACTCCGGACTTCATTGTTTTTGTCTTTTCCTGCGCATCTTGAGAATAGCGAACTTTTGATCCGTATCCTTTGACCCGATCGATATCGATGTAACGGACGAATAGGTCGATAACCCTAGAATCTCTCCCCGGATTACGTCTTAAATCTAAAGCAATGTTGTTTATTTTTTGAGAATTGGTCTCTTCGAAAAACTCGCGCAGTTTGTTGCGGTATTCTCTATTAAATTGGCATGAATCCAGCGTTAAAACGGCCAAGTCTGTTTTTTTATCGATCTTATACGTGATGAAGGGCCGGTCATCTTTTTCAGGACGCTGCAGGTTGATAATAGGCAATCGGACAGTTGTTTCCCGGGTGCCTCTCTGGAGAGTCACACCAACACCGTTGTTTTCCACGAGGCCGAGATGCTGAAGATATGGCCGTGCAATAAGCATCCATGTGCCCTCTAATCTTATTAAATGTTTATTTTCAGTCCAAAGGATCTGGTTGAGTTTTTGAAATAATTGTGAGACTTTCTGTCCGCCTATACTCTCGATCAAATCCCCCTGTTTCAACAAATCAGTATCCTTTTTTACATAAAGCCCATCCTTAAGCCAGACAAGGGGAAGGTCGATTCCTTGTGAAAAAACAAGCCACTGAGTTGTATGGGCGTCATGGAATGAATGAAATAGTTCATTCACCAAAAAGAAAAATTTTTCCTTTGTTAAAGGCTGCCGGATCTTTTCCTCAATATTTAAAATGATTTTTTTTTGGGTTTCCGAAAAACCTTCTATGGTTTTTGGATGTACGCTTTTTAATTTTCCGACAACATATTTAAAATCCTCTTTCATCATTTCTGGTGAAACAGTCTCTGTGGGAGCGATGTATTTTTTGTTTTGGTTATCGGAGCACCCAAGAAAAATTGGGGTAAATCCGAGGATCAAGAAAAATGATGTGGATAAAACCGACTTAATTTTTTTTCTGTTGATTTTCTTTTTTGATAACATCGTTCTTACCTCGCTGTCATTTTATGCTGTTATCGTTATAGGGTTGTCATTGGTTGCCACCTGCGTCTAAAAAATATCGTTTGGTTGTATTTTTTTACCAAAACCGTCTTTGCCGGCAATTAACTGTACGCATTTTGCAGGATTTCCATTCATTGTTTGAACTTCGATCTTCCATTGCGCCCGTATTGTGAAACCGGAAAGTAGTGTATGAAGATTCTTTTTTCCGCGTTCGATCATTTTCGGTGAATTGAATTTTTGTGCTTTCCAACAAGGATAATACCTCGTATCGAAAAATATATGGATCCCTGCGACGGACGCCTTTATTTGATGGGTCCATCAATCAATCCTTAAATAATAGGAGACATCTTAGTATTTCTTTAATTGGATTTCAAGCCGAGGCTATTGACTTTTTCGGGTGGTAGTGTAAGCCAATCTTAAAATGAAATGTTCTTTATCGGCAAGGACGGCCGCTGAATTTTTCTCAATCGTCAGGGGAAATATAAAGTCGGGTTCGCCTGTTCCGAAATTGAGCCTATTCACCGGCAGTTTCGACAGATTCGTGACTAGGCAGCCGGTTTCGGGATCGTATGGTTTGAGTTTATGCATCTCCTTCTTGGCGACGATTGTTTCCAGCCGGTCGAGATATTGGATATAACTTTCTTTGGTAATAGAGGGCATAGATTTCCTTATTTTTAGGGCAAGTTCCGGAATAGTGGAATTTTCTATTTCTTTCGTTTTGAAAAGAACGACATGAAAAAGGAGTCCGTTGATTCGTTCGGGTCAAAAGATTGATGAAGCGTTGTTTCGTCAAAGGATTCGCTTTCGGAATATCCATCATAATGAATAACTCCTTCATGATACATCCCGAACACCGGCCAGAAATCCGGTGCAAGCTTCATTAAGGCGGATCGAATTATTTTTGAACTCAGCCTGGTCGGATAATAGAGAAGGAATTCGATGGGATAACTTCCGCCGGAAAAAATGGTGTCTACTTGTGAGATATGAAGGCTTTTTTTCACTGTGACTTCGTTCTATTAATTCGTTCCTATCCCATTCGGTCAGAGAAAAATGTACCGGTACGCACTCTAAAAAGAGTCTCTCAACACATTATAACCGACACAACCAATTAGTTCATATTAGCGAAGAGAGAGTTTCTGAGGTGTGCCAACCGTCGGTCTGTGTCCGGTCACTTGCACTTCAGATCAACTTGCTTGTTGGTATATATCAAAGAGGAGCGATTTTTGTCCAGATAGGAGCAGCCGTGATGATTTCAGGAGGGCTGGCAACGAGCGGCTTCAGTTCTTCCTGATAATTGGCGAACCAGTCTGATTGCATGGTAGAAGTTGCAACTGAGGGATCAGAGATTAGCTCAAAAAGGCATATGGTGTCCTCGTCCTCTAAGGCAAAACAATAACAGCTGATGTCTAATGCCTTTTCACCCTCAGAATGAGGCTTTACATATTTCTCCCACACATGTTTTACCTCTTCCCGTTTTCCCGGTTTGGTCTTTAATTTGATGAAAAGGGCGATCTTTTTCATTTTTTCCTCCTTATTTTGAACGTATAATTTTTCGTGCACTAAACAGGCTTTTATAGAAGACTTCCTAATTTAGATTCATGTTTTATGTGAAATTGTCAAATGTCCCCGAATCATGTTGGTATTATCGTAATAGTCTCAACATTAGATTGCAAGTTGTGTATTCGAGTTCGAAGGAAGGGATGTTTTTTGAAATGTTGGATTATTTACCTGAATAAAAATTCGGCTTGTTTTTCCTGATTCCGTTTATCGTTAAATCCTGGTAGGCTTATCCGGGTGCTCCAGAAAGATAGATAAGAATTTTTACCTTGATAGCTGGATACTCCGAACGAGTCAGGGTATGACACAGAGGGAAAAAAATGATATGAAGTAGGTAACGACCGGTTATAGCCGGCCCCAGCGGCTGAACCGGAATGAAAGGTAAATTTATCAAAATGCTTATTGACTGCCACGCTCATATAGACGAGTACAGGGGTACCGAACTGCGGAAGGCCTTAAACCAAATCAGCGAACGTAAAATCTTGACTATGAGCGTTGCTATGGATGTCCCATCATACCGGCGTGCTGTTAAGGTTGCATCAAGGACGGCTTATATTGTTCCCGCCTTCGGGGTGCACCCCTGGAATGCCCCTCAATTTTCGGGTGACCTCGTAGAAATGAAGGAACTAACGATTCGCACTCCGATGATCGGCGAAATCGGCCTCGACCACCATTTTATAGAGGATAAATCCCAATATCCCAAGCAGCAAAAAGTGTTTGAGTTTTTTCTCAGAGAGGCGGTGGACCAAAACAAGGCGGTCAACGTCCATACTAAAGGAGCTGAGGCCGATGTCCTAACTGCGGTTAAGGAATACCGGCCGCCCCGTGTGATCGTCCACTGGTATTCCGGACCCATGAATATCCTGGAGAAATTTATCGAGACCGGGGCCTATTTTACCGTCGGCGTTCAGATAGGACGCTCAGAAAAAATTAGAGAGCTGGCCCGCCGTATTCCGGTTGGGCGCCTGCTTACGGAAACCGACGGCCCCGGCGCCGCCCGCCATCTGGGAGGATTGGAGGGTATGCCCGCCGATCTTGAAGACGTGATTGAACATCTTGCAGCCGTGCGGAATGTGAACCGGGAGACGATGGAGCGTACGGTGAGAGAGAACTTTCTGGGTTTGGTGGACAATGATCCCTATCTAAGCAGCTGCGAAGAGGTCATCAAATGGCGCAGCGAATAGGGATTGAAACGGGATCCGGCCGTGTGGTTATGGTATCGATTTTAACAGCAAAAAACAGGCGGTTTATTTTGCCAGTACAGGCTTGGCGCTAATAGCCATAGGAAGAGTTGAAATGACCAATCCCACGATATTCCAGGCGAGCCATCCATGGGCGATAATGCAGTAGATGGGGGGAGTCATGACGATGATAAGGAGAGTCCACCAGGCCCATTTTTCTCCCTTCATGAAGGATCCCAGGGTTATGCCTATGATAGCGACGGCATTAAGGATGAACAAAACGTTGGAATCCAGAGTTTTTTCTCCTGACACAATCATCTGAATACTTGCGAAGATGCGAAAGAGAGCCACGAGGAGCATCAAAACGACAGATATCTTGATGGCTTTTGACAATTTTTCCTCCTCTTATAAGTCTTTGAACATATTAACATCAATATACACCTGATGTTTAATGTTTAAAAGAAAAAAATTCAAACAATAGGAAAAATGATTTTGCTCAAGAAAAAAAATTCCATCTTGCTGGCAAAAGCCCAGGCTAAACACCATGCTGTTTCACTGAGTGTTTCGCTGGACAACCCGGCTGTGCGGTTGTATAAGAGGATAGGATTCAAAGCAGTCGCCATAGGAGGAGATTCTTTGACAATGGTCATTTCACTGAAAGACAAAGTTATTATTGGTTTTTGGTCCTTGGATTAAAAGATGAAAATAATTTTTGAGCCGATCGGCATCATTCATTCACCATTTCAAAAGCCTGAAGGCATGCCCATCCAGCCGGCCGGAGCAGCGGGCGTCAAGGGCACCGTTGAAGTTTATGAGGAATTCCGTGAGGGACTGAAGGATTTGGACGGATTTTCACATATCGTGCTGCTGTATTATTTCCACCGCAGCCGGGGATACAGGCTTCACGTTGTGCCCTACATGGATACCGAAGAGCGTGGACTGTTTTCCACCCGGGCACCCAAGCGCCCGAATCCCATCGGCCTGTCAGTTGTTCAGCTTGATGGTATCGGAAACGGCACGCTCCACATACATAATGTCGACATTCTCGACGGGACTCCTCTCTTGGATATAAAGCCGTATGTGCCTGAATTCGATGCCCAGTCGAATATTCGGACCGGCTGGCTGGAGAAGGCATCAAAGGCCGTTTTCAAACGAAAAGCGGATGACAGGTTCAAATAAACCTGCTTAAGCCGGCTTGAGGTAGGATTCAGTCGCGTTGCTGAGAGCAACGGGGCACCGTCGGCTGGAACCCGATGTTAGGCGGCATGACAGGAAAAAAACCGCCTCAGTCACCAAACTCCCGGTATCAAACGATAACGTACCCGCCTTGCATAGTCTCGGTAACCATCTAATTTGTCCTTTAGGGTATTATCCTCAAGTACGGTACGGATAACTATGAGGCCATTTACGAGTAGCCCAGGTGCAAGCGCCCACAGCGAGCCAAGCAAGAGCGGTATGGTAAAATTAGTCACTATTCCACCCGAATAACCCGGATGTCGTACATACCGGTAAGGGCCTGATGTGACAACGGTTTGTCCCCGGTCTTGTTGAATGCGGACAACAGCCGAGAAATATTTGTTCACCACTGTGGACCATACACCCAGGATATAGGCAAGCACCGTAATAACGAACGCAGCTATGTGTACTGCTTTTGATAGCTCCGGTGACCACCCGAATCGCTCGTCCAACCCGGCAGCGATTAAAATGACTGTTGGGCCGACAATGGCAACGAGAGGCATGATTGTCTTGTCCCATGGTTCGGTATCTTTTTTGTTTAAAGCCTGACCGCGTTCTGCTAATAGTTCCGGGGTTTTTTGCAGCATGATAATCCTACTCCCAATAGCAAAAAAAGTCGTCAGACCGATGTAAACCCAAGCCATACCCCAATTTAGATGTCCTGAAGAACAGAAGAGAATCACTGCCGGGAAAACCAGCATGAGAAATGCTGCGATCAGCCAACGCCACCAGCTAACCCGCTTGTTTACATCATTTGTTGGTGAATGGGGACTCAATGTCTTTTGCATGGTCGTAATACTCCTGATGTTCGCACGGTTTGTTTGATCCCTAAGTGTTATATACGAGCGCTGATGCAAGAGGTTTTGCTGGCGGGCTGAAGGCCCGTCAAAGGCTTGTCTTCGCTATAAAATGCTTATTTTTAGCTGATATCCTTGAGCTTGAAAATTTTACCGTCCTTAAACATAAAATGTGATTTTCCTTTCATCTTGTCGCATTTTATATCCTTTAATCCACCTTCCGCCTCGGATTTTTTACTCCCGTGGTCAATTTATTTTTTACCTCACGTTTTACTCTTGAAGCAAGTACGCTTTCGTGTTCGCCGATAAATTTTCGCACAGATTCCGGATCGTGGGGAATACATTCCCGCAATGCCCACGATAAAGCTTTGATGACCATATCATTTTTATCAGCAGCCAAAACATGACATATTTTCAGTGTTCGATGAACATCACCTTGCCCACCCGCTGAACGCCTGTTTAAGGCTACTGTACAAACGAGGGCGGTTCTTCTCCTCCAAAAATCCGGTGAGCCCGCCCAAGTCATTATCAAACCATCCGGCACCTGGCCGTTACGCCAGGCAGGACCGGCTATATATCCGGCAAACACATCTGATGCTCCCCAGCTATTGATATGTATACCGAATTCTTCCAGTTCCTTCACACCGATAATGCTAATGGCGGTTTTATGACAATGAATGATTTCAAAGACAATCCAACGATGATCATATTTGCCAATAAAATACCTGACAAAATCCAAAATCTGTTCGGGCGTTGCCTGAGCGAGCTTTTTTGAATATTTCTGCCTGACTTTTCGAAGATTGGGAGTGTTCTTTATGGGCAATTTTTCAATATCATCAAACAGTTCTTTGGCCGTTTTTTTGAAATCGAATTCTTTAATCATTTATTAGCCATCGATTTCCCCAAAACCGATTCCAGTGAACCAAACCTCTTTGAGGGTGGAGTCCGAAAACATCCTAAGTTCCTTCTCCTTTTGATTTGACACGTTTGTAAATCAAAATTTATTATAAAATAATCTTTTCTTTAATGCTATCAGGATTAAAATGCAATTTTGGCTTTCGATCTTGGGGAAAACCGGAGTTCGGTTTTGTCGGTCACAACTGCATTCTGATGGAGTTCCGCTAAGTTTTAGAATATGATTAAGCAAATGATCAATTTAATAATTGTTATTTTGGCAATATCTTCTTTAAATCCCCAGCCTGTTTTTTCTCAGGAATCTTCCTTTCCAGAGAGAAAGAAGCTTGAAGGAAAAGAAGTTGGATCATATGTAATGAAACCGGGGACATTTCAAAGCTATTCAGCGGATTTTGGCAGGATACTTGTACCGGAAAATCGGAATAAAAAAAATTCCAGAATAATACATCTTATTTTTATAAGAATTTGTGCCCTGGAAGATAACTCAGCGGAGCCCGTATTTCTGCTCAATGGCGGACCGGGCAAAAGTAATATAAGAGGCCTCCTTTCTCCTGTGTTTTTTACACATAATGACCTTGTTATTGTCGGCTATCGGGGAATTGATACGTCTGTCAGACTTGAAAGTACTAAAGTCAGCGAGGCAATGACCATAGAAAACCCTCTTTCACCTCTAGGCATGCAGCATATTAGCAGAATAATCAAACGTGAATTTGACCGTTTTAAGCGGAATGGTGTTGATATTGACGGGTATACCGTTTTGGAGGTGGTTGATGATATTGATTTGATAAGAAGTGCTCTGGGATATCCGAAGATTAATCTTTTTTCATCGAGCTATGGTACCATTTTGGCTTATCTATATTGTCAGAGATATCCCGAACACGCCAACAGAAATTTGATGGTTGGGGCCAGCAATATTTCCCGTCATTTAGTACGGGATCCTGGGGTGATTGATAAAGTTTTTAATGCCTATGGCCGGCTTTGGGAAAATGATCCGCAGGCATCGGAGAGAACACCCGATATAATCAAGACAATCCGAAAAGTTTTGAAGACATTGCCGCGTTATTGGAATGGCATACGCATCGATGCTGATAAGATTAGAATCTGTACATATTGGCAACTTTACGAAACAGAAACTGCGGCCAAAATTTTTGATGCATTTGTTGCTGCGGAAAATGGGGATTACAGTGGTCTAGCCTTACTTTCCTACAGTTACGATAAAGAGATACCGGATTGGGATCTTCTATGCGATTATTTCTCAAAAGCCATCAGCTGCGGGCTTGATACGACAAGGGAGTTGGCTGAAAATATGGATCCACCCGAGTCGATTATCGGATCGCCATCATGCAAACTTATTTTGGGGAGCTCATCTCAAGGTGCTTGGCCCATTAAACCAATACCTTTGAGATATCGAACTATTGACAGTTGTCATGTAGAAACACTTATAGTGATGGGTAATTTGGACCCGAGTGGTCCTCTTGATTATGTAAAAGAAATGATGCCATATTTTAAAAGAGGACGACTTGTTGTTTTATCTGAAATGGGTCATATGGATCCAGCTAATCTGCAACCTAAGGCTTTTAATCATCTTGGTGAGTTGTTCTATTCTTCAGGGGAAGTGGACACGTCAAAATTTGTGTATAATAAAATGAGTTTCACTCCCGGGGAAACATTCCAAAGTTTAGCGAAAGAAGTTTTTAAAGATAAGATAAAAAAATAGAGATAGGCGCCGTTTTGCTTGTTGGTAAGAATGACAAAGAAATTAAGTTTGTAAACAAGGAGTGATCAATGCAAGCGAGACCAAGATCTGCACCAATCGTCGCAATGTTGGGAGTAACGGTGCTGGTCGCGGTAATCATCGTCTGTATCTTTATCGTGCTTCAATCGTCCCCCAACTACGAAACCATTATGAAAGACTCTTCTTGGATCTTTGCAGACTTGGTTCACATCCCGCAGTTCGTGATTCCCTTCGTACTGATTTGCTGGATCACAAAAGGAAGATTGGGGGAATACGGCTTCAATCTGAAACAAAAGCCGCCGATTTTCACTCATTGGCATATGCTTGGCCTGGGCATTCTTTTCGGCCTGCTTATGTCTTTGAAGTACGTTTCTCCCATTATCAAAGGTGCGCCGCTGGACATCCTCCGACCGGTTACCTCGGCTAATGTTCTGGGCCATATGACCTTTCAGTGGATTGTCGTAGGCTTATCCGAAGAGACCATGTTCAGGGGCTTAATTCAAACCTATTTGATGAAGAACCTCAAGGGATATGTCAGGCTGCTTGGGCACGACCTGCATGCGGGAACAGTCGTTGGGGCGATCTTGTGGGGCGCATTTCATTTCATAAACATCCTTGTTATGCCTTTGGGACCTGTGGTGTTTTTTGTGGTGGTGACGACCGTTGCCGGACTCTTCATGGGTTATGCTTATCAAGAAACGGGCAGTCTGCTGACGACAATAATCGTACATAACACGATATTTGGGGTTCCGCTCACAATAGGATACATTTTCTATTGGTTACTGTAAGGGATGAAGAATGCGGACTTGGAACATGATGGAGATAGACAAGTTCACAAATGGAGGTCAAGCTAAATTCAAAGCGAGCCATAAAAACCATTGCATTCATCTGTAGGTATAAGTAAAAATATGAATAAAAATGGAGGGGGATTATGTCAGCCATACCAGCTTTTGAAATTGGAGTTTGGAATGCTTGGATTCCGACAACGTTACTGTTCCTGTTTATTATGCTGTCAAGGTTTTTTCCCAAGGATATAGGCAAAAGGATAACTCCCGCCAAAGAAGACGGCGAAACCCGCAAGGTGATGCTGGCAGTATTTTTCATCATGATCATTTACTCTATTTTCTTGCCCCTTAAAATAGGGTCGATATGGTTCTATGCGGGACTGGCTGTTTATATCCTGGGCTTTATCATCTCTTTTGCGGCTATATTCAGCATTGCCGCCACAAAGCCGGGTGAGCCGTTTACCACGGGAATGTATCGATACTCAAGGCATCCGATCGCTCTGGGAACGATATTGCCGATGGTAGGCGCCGGTCTGGCTTCTACGTCATGGCTTTTCCTGCTGTTTTCAGTATTTCTAATGGTGACATCACATCTTTCGGCCATTGCCGAAGAGAGAGCTACCACAAAAAAATTTGGTGATGTTTATGAAAAATACATAGCCAGAACTCCGAGATGGCTGGGTCTCCCGAAATCGGGATAGGCCTAGTATGGCTGCACATTGGTCTTGCGGGAATATTTGATGGAATCGCATAATATTTGATGTTTATTAAGGGAGATTTATATCAAATACAGCGAGCGTTATAAAAATTGTGGTCCAAGAAAATGAACCTTGAATTCACACCGCTACATGATCAAAAGCCTGGTCTGATCGCATCCATGATCAAGCGGAGTTACGCGGATCTTATTGAATCCGACCCGGAACAATGGGGGCATGAAATCAGCAAATGGGAACAATTCGATCGAGAAATTTTCGAACATCCCAACACAGTCGGATCCTGTGTTTTCCTAAGCTGGTATGACGGCCGGCTTGTCGGATTTGGGTCATACGATCCCCGGGGGAAGCCGGAGTTCGGCATTGTCGGTCACAACTGCATTCTGCCGGAGTTCCGCGGCAGAGGTTTCGGAAAATACCAGATTCACGAGATCCTCCGGCGGTTTGAGGCCGTGGGCATCCGCAAAGCCAAGACATCTACGCTCGACGAAGTATCGTTTGTTCCGGCACAGCGGATGTACGTCGTATGTGGATTTTATGAGACAGGCCGGCATCCTTGGGATGACGATCCCTCCCAAATTGTGATTGAATACGAGAAGGAATTGGATAAACATTGAATGCACAATAAAATAGCAGCGGGATTCTATGCTGCATCGGCCGTTTTGCCACCCCTTGTTTTCTTGGTTGTAGACACCCCGCATTGGTATTTTTTCTGGTTTGACCCCAATTATGTCATTGCGTTTAGTATGGTTGCAATCGTCCTCGCTTGCAACCGCATAATAGGCGTTCTCCCTTTAGCGCCATAGCGGATACAAGTCATTTTATCATTAAGGACTAGGCTTTGACATTGACCAATATTAAGACTATATTATGGTCATATTCGGGAGGAAAGCCATGAAATACAGTGAATCCATAAAGCCGATCAGTTATTTGAAAGCACACGCATCGGAAATACTGCGAGATGTATCAAATAATAAAAAGACGATGGTAATCACTCAAAATGGTGAAGCCAAAGCTGTTCTTCAGGATGTAAAAGTATATGAGGAAATGCAGGAAAGCATAGCCTTACTGAAAATATTGGCATTGAGCACAAAATCGAAAGAAAAAATGAAGTATAAACCTGTCGGGAATTCATTTGATACTATTCGAAGAAGAATAAAAAATCAGAAATGAAATTCAGTGTATATATCATTTCAGATGCCAAAGAAGATATTCTTGGTATATATCATTACGTTTCAATGAACGATTCTGCGGGGAGTGCGGAGCATCTTCTGAATAAGATTGAAGAAAAGTCTATGAGTTTAAGAAAATATCCGCATAGAGATCATGTTCCTCCGGAACTTGAACGCATCGATGTATACAATTATAGGGAGATTCATTTTAAGCCTTACAGAATTATATATGAATTGATTGAATCGAATGTATTTGTGCATTGCGTTTTAGACGGCAGAAGGTCTTTACAAGAATTGCTTGAGATGAGACTTTTAAAAAGGTGAAAACTCAAAACAAAGCGTTGGATCGGATTGGGTTATTGATAGGTGGCTTGTGTTTCGTTTCACTCCGAAAATCCGTGCGTTTGTGTTCTATGAATTGAATAATGCTATTGTTAGGGCTTTGTAAAATGTAAAGGGGAATTAACTCATGTCTAGAAAAATAGTATTAATAAATGGTTCGCTCAGGGCTCATGGAAATACGGATATTATTTTTTATCCGGGCCTCAGCGCCAAAAGAGACGCCCTTAATAATAAAGAATATTTAAAAAATGCCTATAACCTGGGGCAAAAATGGGCTCAATCGAAGTAGTATTTTTCTTTTCTCATTGATGAGAGCGGGAAAATAATTGCTGCTGAAAGTAAGGCTAGGCAAGAGAATCTGATTAAAACTTTGGATGATTATTTTGGAGCAAAGTCCAGCCTGAATAATCCGCCACGAAAATGAAGGGAAAAATAAGGTAAATAGGTATTGTATCCCCAATTACATTATTCATACCGCAGATTATCTGCCGGATTTGTCAGAGAAGCCTTGATGACGTTCCATCCCACACTCAGGAAAGCGAGTGTCATAGCCAGCCCGGAAGCAAAAACAAAAATACCGACCCCAAGATGTGTGTGATAGGCATAGTTTTGCAGCCATCGCTTCATCACAAAAAAAGCGACAGGAAAAACAACAACATTTGCCGCCATAACACAGATTATCGTCTCCTTAAAAAGATGAAGGACTAAGTTTCCTTCAGATGCCCCCAATGCTTTGCGAATGGCGATTTCTTTTGTTTTTTGCCTGATAGAAAAAGAAGCCAGGCCGAGAAGGCCGATACAGGAAATAAAAATCGCAAGAAAAGTGAAATATCTTGTTCCCTTCACCATTCTTTTCTCTGTGATATAGATATTCTGAAGGTTCTCGTCTAAAAACTTAACATGGGGAATATAACCGGGGGCAATCTCCTCGAACTTTTTCTGAATGAAGGCCAAAACTTCGACGATGTTTTGGGAATTAACCCTGATAAAAATGTTGCTAAAACCAGCATACCTGTTAATAAAGATCAAAGGTTGGATTTCGTCGCGAAGGGAGTAAAAATGAAAGTCCTTGACAACGCCGATGATCCTGAAATTCGCATTCCATACGGTAATGCGCTTACCGATAGGGGATTTCAAATCCATGGTTTTTAGTGCCGTCTCATTGATTACCACGGATTCCGTACTGTCTTGAGGGAATTGATGCGAAAAAAAACGTCCGTCCAGCATATCGATCTGGAACGTATCGATAAACTCAGGATCTACCCTCATCAGATGTGTTCTCGGCATGATGATTGTGTCGGGCTGCCCTTCCCATGTGACGGCATCTCCCCCTGTTGTTGTGTTGGCCTTATCCATTGTGGAACTTGACCGGGTCATACTGATTATATCAGGATTTCGCATCAATTCTGTTTGAAGAGTGGGATAATGGCTGTAAATCTCCTCGGCCAGTCCCATAGTGATGATATTTTCCCGGCTGTATCCCAAATCCCGTGTTTTTAGATATTTCAATTGTTTGTTCACCCCGATCATGGCGATCATCATAAAAATGGAGAGGGAGAATTGGAAGGAGATCAAAAATTTGCGAAGGAGAAGACTGTTTTTTCCGGTCCTCATGACTCCTTTTAAGGCCCGGACAGGGTTCATGGAAGAGAGGACAAAGGCGGGATAAAGCCCGGAAATGAGGGCTGTCAGGGACACGATACCAAATAAAAAGAGAACCATTTTACCGTCAAAGTCGAATCCAATCCGGGCTCCGGTCATTTGGTTTAAAACAGGCAACAAAAAATAGGAGAGTGCCACGGCGAGACATCCTGAAAACACCGTCACCAACATGGATTCCATCATGATCTGCCTGGATAGTTGGTGCCTGTGTGCTCCGGCCGTTTTCCGCACACCGATTTCTTTGGCCCGAAGGACGGAACGGGCAGTCGTGAGGTTCGTGAAATTTACCACAGCGAGCAAAAGAATGAACAGACTCAATCCGGAAAAGATATAGATATAAACGATAGGTCCGCCGCCCTTCAGATCATAAAGATGAATTTTTGTGATCGGTTTTAATGCCAGTTTTGAGTTTTCCCAGTTTGCGGCGTATTTTTTGTATACATCTCTGATTTGAGCTTTAAAAAATGCCAGGTCTGTCTTTTCTTCAAGATGAACATAGGTATCATAATTGCCGCCTCCCCATTCATCGATCTGCCGGCCCATATCTCTTAACACGGCGATCGGGATCAAGGAGAAAGAGCTGAGAGAAGAGTATTCCGGCCATTCTTTAACGACTCCGGTAACGATAAGGCTTCTATCCGAACCTAAAAGAATTTCCCGCCCGAGCGCTTCTTTTTCAGCGAAATGTTTTTCAGCGATGTTTTCGGTGAGAACTATGGAGTCTGGTTGAGATAATGCTGTTTGGGCGTTTCCTTCGATAAATTCGACAGAAAACATCTCCAAAAAGGCGGGGTCGACGAATCTTACTTGTTCAAGAAAACGTTTTTCTGGGGTGCCGAGCATCATTTCTCCCCAGTCGTTTGACCGGCAAGCATTTATGATCTCGGGTCTTTCTGTTTTAAGGGCATGAGCAAGAGCCCCGGGAGTATTTGGAAATAAACGGGTATCTCCGTTCGGAAGAGTTTGTTCCCCTATAATCTGGTACAAATTTTTACTGTTCTCATGAAACTTATCGTAGCTGACCTCAAATTTGATCCACAGAGTTATCAGAATACAGCAGGCCAATCCAACTCCCAGTCCTGCAATATTGATGAAAGAATACCCTTTATATTTTTTCATGCTTCTCAGTACGATTTTCGTATAATGCTTGAACAAAACGAACCTCCAATAAATCCAAAATTTGATAAACGGTCCAAGGGATCGGATCATATGTCTCCAATACCAACGATCGGCCGGTCTCCTCCCTTTTGTCGCGACGATGTACATGTATTCTTCACGGAGATCTTCTTGTATGGAAAATCGATCGTCGGCCCATGTCAGCCTCTGGATGATCCATTCGAGCCATCGCGGGGGATGAGGATCCTTATTTCTATCAGAACTCATTTTTCATCCGGGGAAAACTCATTGCTCTCTTTTTTATCTTTTTATTTTTTTGTGTTTCACAAATATATACGCAAGCTCAACCCAAAAGGTTGCAAAAAAGTTCTAACTTTCTCTGAAAGGACAACGTCCCTTTTCTTTATATGGTTGGATATAGATATGTATTACAGCTTGAGAAGAACTCGGCAGTTATGCTGTTTCGTCTATTGACCTTTTCTCCTGAGGTTTGTCTTCATGGTTCCGAGGTTCCCTGGCCAACCGATGTCGACAAGCAACCGAGATGTGCCTGCGCTTACAACCCAGTAGTTGGTTGAGCGGTAACCGATGTTCACAATCGTCACGGGTGTTATTTTGGCCATTGTTCACTGAGTGTTGCCCAATTTTTATTATATAACATGCAGTATTATAATAGTTACGCGCGGCGAAACAAATGAGAAAAGGCATTCTATTCATCTTTTAGCCGTTGGTTTATTTGGAGTAAACATGACGAAACATATTGGAATCGTGGCGTGCAGTGCGGAAGGTGCTGCGCTGTGCTACCGAACGCTGTGCAAAGAGGCACCAGAGCTTATGGGAGAGCATATGCACCCCGAAGTGTCCATGCACACCCATCCCCTGGGCAAGTACATGGTTCACATTCGTTATGGGAACTGGCCCGAAGTGGCCAAGCTGATGCTCTCCTCGGTGAAGAAACTTGAGGCTATTGGGGCCCAGTTGGCCATATGTCCTGATAACACCATCCACAAAGCATTTGATCTGGTTGTCTCGGATTCGCCCATACCCTGGCTTCACATCGCCGGGGTGGTCGCGAATGAAGCGAAGTCACGAAGATTCAAAACCCTTGCGATCACTGGAACGAAGTACCTCATGACCGGACCCGTCTATCCCGATGTCCTTCGGAGATACGGAATTGCCTTCCAGATCCCGATGGAGTCGGAACGCGAACGGATTGATGCGATCATCTTCTCCGAGCTCGTGAATGGTGTTTTTTCGGAACAGTCCCGCCGTTACTTCAACACGGTGATTCAAAGGATGAAGGATCAAGGGTGCGACGGAGTAGTATTAGGATGTACTGAAATCCCGCTGCTTGTCGATCCCAACGACTGTCCCTTACCAACGCTTGATTCGACGCGCCTGCTGGCGAGGGCAGCACTGATGGAAGCATTGAAAGAAGACTAACCAGCAGGTCCAGGCGATGCGATATAGCATGCCTGACCAGTACCTTTATGTGACAAGGAGGATATTCATGCATCTAATAGGCGGGCAAGGAGTTGGGATATTTTTATTCGTAGTGTTGGCATTGCAGGGCGGGGCTATGCTGGTCTTCACTGGGAGATTTCTGCAGATTAAACCCGAAGGACAAGGTATAGTCATAGCAGAGAACTATTTCAACACGGCTATACTCATTTTGTTTATCCCTTTGATTGCTGTTTCCCTGATTATGGGTTGGTATCAGATCTTAGATCTGACTCACTTGGCTTTAGCCATCCCTTTGCTAATCTATGGATTAGAGGCTATTGGCATTGCTTTAATAATTTTCGGTACCTTAATGATCGTATTTGGTTTCCTGGCTTTGCGCAACACCTTTCAGCCTGGAGGCTTTGCTCCACGCTCCCAGGACCCGCTGGTTACCTGGGGTATATATTCTTTGGTGAGGAATCCATTAAATGCAGGTGTGTTGTCTGTGACATTGGGCCTTGCACTTGTGGTACAGTCGCTCTTTGTAATTGCCCTGTTTATCATCTACCTCATACTGGTCTTACGTGTGCTTTCTATAGAGGAAAAACAGCTATCCGAAACATTTGCTGAAGAGTACCGGTCCTACAGCCGGAAGGTTAAACGGCTAGTTCCGTTTATTTTCTAATTAATAATGGACAAAGGAGGAAATACTGAATTGTGGAAAGAATGCTGGTGAATGAACGCCCTCAAAATACCTAACCAAGCAAATGCAGCCGACTCGTAAACTCAAGGCTGAATTTACTTGTTAAACAATCTTTCCATATGCTCCAATATAAAATGCCTTTCCACTTTCTAATGTAACTCTTTTTCCCTCAAGTTCCTTGAGTCCGCTTTCCTTTGCCATTATTTTGAAATCATGATCGGAAACGAGCTTCATTATCGGATCAAGAAACTTTAGGCTTGGATATGGTGTGTCTGAAACTTTTTTTGTGTATTTGTCCGGCAACTGCAAAACAACCGCCAAAATTCCTGTTTTTTTTAGCCATTTTGAAATTTTCCTTAGCAGCGGCAAAGGATCCAGATATTCAAAAAGCAATCCCGCGAAAATCAGCGAATACTGCCGGCCGTTTCCTTGATATTTATTGAGGTCTTCTTCAATTATCTCCAGGTATGGAATTCTAGATTTATATCGATTTCGGAGAACTTCCAAGTATTCTGGATTAATGTCGATAGCAGTTAGTCTACGTGTTTTTCTGTTGCTGATGTGCTCAAGCCCATTTCCCGTTGCACATCCAAGATAAGCCACTGAGCTGCACTCGTATTTAGCCAGAAATTCTTTGAACACATCTCCCAGAAATGACAACTGGTTGACTTCAGGAAGCCCCATATGTCCTTCATAGTCTGGTGCTGAAATTTTTAGCCAGGGATTATTCATTTGATTTTTGCTTCTTTTGTTTATGGATTTTTATAATTTCAGCACGCAAATCCGCACTTTTATCTATTAGTTGATAGGGACGATAAGCTTTTCCATCCAGAAAAATACCACCAACATACCCGAGATGAATGATCCGATTTTTAAAAGGGGTTTCAACTTCGGTGTATTCAACAAGTTGTTCTATTCCCTTGATAGCTTCTCTTGTTACCATCAGTTTCCAATTCCCATTACACCACGGATTATCTGCCACCAAAACATGCACCTTTTCACTTTCTTCAACAATGGTGTTGTCCAGACGAAGAAGTGCTGGCGGTTCAGCATCATCATCAAACGACTTCCAGACAACGACTACTTTGTCTTCTTTATCTGCAATCGAGTATCCCATATGTTGATAAAATGATACTGGATTCCAATGCCAGTCCATAGCCCAAGCGACAACACCACTAAATCCGGAAGACCGTGCATATTGCTCAATATGATTTAGCATGAACCGGCCATATCCCTTACCCCTCTGATCGCCCATGTGATGCTCGTACGGATAGACAGTTATGCATAGGATTGCCAGTAAATTTTTGCCGACGAATGGCGAATGCTCGATGGGTATATAATGACATTTTCCCACGATTCTGCCGTCGTCCAGTATGAGAATCCGGGCTTTGTATCCTTTGTTTTTGTATTCCGCGTACCAGTTCCTGAGAGGCGCGGTGTGCTCTAAGTTCTCGGGTTCTTCATGGTTCAGACAGGTGAAGAAAGCTTTTTCCGTGTCAGCATTGATGTCGACAAGTTTCACTTTAATCCTCCTTTAATGACAATCTCACTATAATACTATTAAACTCTATTGATTTTGCCGTAACTGTTATCCATATTATACTCGAAGTCGAATATTTCTTAAGCCTTATTATAATCATACAGCATTCTGTGTAATAATAATTGTCCCATAATGGAAATTTTTATGAAATGATCAGAATGTATAAAACACAAAAATTTTCTGCATCTTGTATCAAATGCCTTAGTCACATCAAGCCTATGAATGGAGCGTTGCTGTGAAAATACAATTGTTAATACTGAGTTTAATTCTTGGTTGTTTTTTGGGGTGTTCTCCGGATCACGAAGTTGAACCATCGGGACCCATTGCCGGACTTGGCAGCACGCCTACAATTGACGGAGTGTTCGAGGATGGAGAATGGGACGATGCGGAAGTTGTCCAAGTGGATAAAAACCGACATTTTCGGATAAAACACGACGGTACCCATTTGTATTTTGCGTTTGATCAAGACGGCGGCAGCCTTTATTTTTACAAAAACACGGGCTTACATGTCCTACATGCGTCGGCTCAGTTGGGCATGGCGAAATACATAAAGGTTGACAATTTGATGCAGTCGCTCGACAAGGCATTCGAATGGCAACTGTGGGGCCTGCAGAACGAACCCGTGATCGATGTCAATGAGAAAGTGGCTGATTACCTGGCAAAAAACGGTTGGGTGGCGAGTATTGGGCATTTAGGTAACATAGCACAGGCGGAATGGGCCGTTTCCTTCGATTGGTTAGGAGTGACAAATACGGGGCAACGATATGTGGAGGCACCAAAACTTTTCATGTTCTTGGCCCGCATGAGGTTGTCTCCGGAAGAGAAAGAAGCGTTATCAGCGCTGCCTCCGGAGGAAAGGAAGAATCGGTATCCCGCCCTTATCTGGCCGGTACTTCCGGTACCCGATGACTCTTTGAATAATGGGAAATGCCCCGAAACGATAAACATTGATCCCACAGGCTGGGGTAAAATCTGGATTGATCGTCCTTGCAGTGGTCGGAAGAGTGCTTGGTTGCAAGGGAACTTAGACATATCGCACCATGAGCCCTCTTGCTTCATTACGTATTCCTCGGCCCGCTGCTGAAAATAACGTTGGGCGTTCTTGTTTGAGGGAGGTGAGATGGAATTAATCATCAACGTCCTCATTTATTGCATGATATGCTCTGTTTACCTATTTGCGACATTGGCTATCAACCCAAGAATATGGATGCATCGGATGCCAAAAGCGGTCACAGAAAAAGTAGAACCAAGGAAAAAAAGCGAAAGAATGCTTTTGACAGTGCTTGGGATTCCATTTATTATTTTTACGGTCATATACCCTGTCACTTATGCCTACAGACATGCAGATGACTTACTCAGAATAACCGGGATTATTTTTGTGTTCTTTTTAGTTTTTGATTTATGGGATACGATAATATTAGATTTGTTGATTTTTTGTAAAATCACACCGGGATTTATCATCATAAAGGGGGCAGAAAAAAGTGATTATAAAGAGATGAAATATCATATTGACAGTGGAATCAAAGGGGGTGTGCTGGCAATTATTTCATCCATAGTATTTGGCCTGGCTGTTTATTTAGCCAAGTAAATCATCTTACCTGCATTATTCATAAATTTGGCCGACACCTACAGATAATTTCAATAGTATGTATTATTTAATGATGGTTTTCGGTAAAATTGATAGTGAAATATTTTTAATGACCATTTTAAGAAAATATGGGCAAAATTTATGAATAATGTTGGTTAATAGTTAGGCGGTGTGCACAATGCCGGACTCAGCAACTGGTTCCAGTGGCGGGGCCAGTGACGACAGCACAGCCGTTGACGGGAAACACGCGCGGCGGGACGCAGCCGTGGATTGTGCGGTTGTGATCGCTTTCCTTGTTGTGTTCTTTATAATCGTTTTCTGCGTGACGGAGCGGTACGCCGGTCCGATTACCGCTTCATGTGCGGTTGTATTGACGACCTTCCTGCTGCGGCGGCGTGGGATGCGGTGGCGCGATGTTGGACTGCGGCGTCCATCGCGCCTGCGTAGGCTGCTCGTACAAGTTCCCGTGGTGACGGTCACCTGGCTTGCTGTGTCCGCCGGGGCCACGATTCTCATCGAGAAGTTTCTGCCGAAGCCGGACACCAGCGTGCGGTTCGGAGACTTGGCGGGCAATCTGCCGGCAACCCTTTGGTGGATCGCAATCGCATGGCTGATCGGGGGATTCTCCGAGGAGATGATCTTCCGGGGATTTCTCCTGCGTCGCCTTGAAGTGCTGCTGCCACGCGGCACAGGGAGAACGGTGACCGCCGTTTTCCTGCAGGCGGTCCTCTTTGGCGCGATGCACGCTTACAACCGTGGTCTTTTCGGATTCCTTGCCCTTGGAGCCGTCGGCGCAGTTCTAGGCACCTTTTACATCGTGTTCGGCCGAAATCTCTGGCCGGTGATCCTAGCGCATGGTCTAGGGAATACCCTCGGCTTTATCGCCCGGTATCTAGGTCCCGGATGATGGCAGAGTTAGCCGCCAACGTCAGAACAGGGAGGGGCATGGCGTGACCTTTAGAGGAGATCCTTGGGAAGCCCTCATGCTGTCGGCGCACTCAACGTATGATTCAAGTGTAATATATTTGCTTCTATTCTATTTTTGTTTATCTACACTCCGAAGTAACAAGGAAATGAGTTCCATTTATCCGACCCATTATTTTGCCATCAGGACTGCAAAAATAATCCTGTTCTAAGGATTTGGTATCTTTTTGATTGATGAGGTCCATTTTATAGTTCTCAAGGAACTGACGGATCTGCCCATCCTCAATTCCAAAATTCCATTGTTCACCTGCTCCGGAGACTGTCTGAACTATCCCGTTTTCTCCATAATAGTCTCCTTCCTTGCGTATGACTGAACCGTATACCGAATCAAACACCACCCAACTTCCCTTTCCCGAGTATTCCTGTATTGTTCGGAATGTTAAATCCACAGACTCAGGTTGTAAATACATGATCAAGCCTTCTAATACAAACAAACTCTTGTGGTTTTTACAAAATCCGGATTCATCGAGTTTTTCTGATAAGGATTCTTTGTCAAAATCGATCGGAATAAATATTAGATTCTCAGGTACAGGCAAGTGCCGCTTTTGATATTGTTTGATTTTTGCTTGTTGAGTCAAGGAGACATCAAGCTCAAATATTTTTGTTTGACCCATTTCTTCTTGAAATCGTAATGCCCTTGTATCAAAACCGGCTCCAAGTATAAGGATCTGATCAAACTGTTGGGACAAGGCTTGTTTGAATACCGAATCAATATATTTAGTTCTAGCTATGACATATTCATAGATGCCTTGTGGAGCAAATACCCGCATAAGCAACATTTTAGCTAATGGAAAACGAATCAAAACTTTAAACCAGACAGGAAGCAATAAAGGAGAAATCGTGTCGCCACTCTTATAATATGGGTTTTTTTCCATTACTGAACACGCACGAGATATACATGTCATTTCGGCTGTTCTTGAAGCCGTTGATTCTATCCTTCTTTTCATGATTTTGTTTCTTCCGTTTCTTTGGTTTCTATATGCTAACTATTATAATACAGCATGCTGTATAGTAATAGTTAGCTCGCGTCCTACGGCTTCACCCCCAACCG
>JAFGMO010000016.1 GCA_016927475.1 Candidatus Aminicenantota bacterium | reverse complement strand
TTTTTCATGAGCCGAAGAAACGGAATCGGAGAATTTTTCTGGGTGGATGCTAAAGTCATTGAAAAATTAAAACCCAAAGAATTGAAATAAAGGAAGAAAAATGAAAAAACACATTTGTATCGCCAGTGTCATGCTGGTTATTGCAACTATTGCTCCAAATGAAAGTTATAAGATCTTTTCTTCCTTCGTTACGGAAAATATCCCATCCCGATTCGACTGGCGGGACAAGGGAATCATGACTCCAGTGAAACATCAGATGAATCTAGGCTCCTGCGGCGTATTTGCGGCCGTTGCCGTATTTGAATCATTAATAAAAAAAGAAACCGGAAAAACAGTAGATTTATCCGAACAGCAGGTCATCAATGGTTCCTGGAATTTTGTTCCCAGCGGCATCTCATCGGTCGATGCGATGAAATATATAAAGCAGAACGGACTGGTTCTAGAAAAACACCTGCCTTATCAGGATAAAAAAACGGAAAAAATGCCGAATGTCCCCTCGGATTATATCCTAACGGATTACCAATATGTCCAGACGGACAAATTGGCCTTGACTGATAAAATCAGGACCATCAAACAAACCGTACTCCAATACGGTCCAGTGGCTACTAATATGATTTTCTATCAGGATTTAGATCAATATAAAGAAGGCGTCTATCTCTATGACGGCAAATCAGAAGAACAGGGAGGGCATTGGGTGGTCATTGTTGGCTGGCAGGAAAATCCGGAGGTGAAAAACGGAGGATACTGGATCTGCAGGAACTCCTGGGGTGACAAATGGGGTCAGAACGGGTACTTCAACATCGCCTATGGTGAATGCGGCATCGATGATTTTTGGTTTGTTTACGGCATTATAAATCCGTAACTCACGATTCATAAATGAAGAGGCGCTTTGTTTTGTAAACAAGATGAAAGATACTTGGCCGCAACCCGAAGTATTTGACCCTGTTGTTTATGATCGAAATATGCTCCGGCAGTTTTCTTTCGTGAAAAATGGAGAACTATATTCCACCCTAGAAAGAAAGGAAAGAACAAAGATAAAAGGGAGAAACATAATGAAAAGACCAATTTTTATCATCTGTTTGCTGCTGGTGACGGTCATAGGCATCGGCTCCCAGGAAGCTGACGTTCAGGACAGGCAAAAAATCAAAGATGAACTTTTCGCGGCGGCCAGGAAGGGAGACCTCTCGACCATCAAAAATCTTCTGGAAAAGTATCCCGACATGAAAAATGCAAAGGAATCCGGCGGCTGGACCCTGCTGCACGCTTCCAATAACAGCCGGGAACTTGTCGAATACCTTATCAAAAACGGATTGGATATTGAGGCCCAATCCGATGGTCAGTGGAGACCCCTGCACAACCAGGCCTATAAAGGACACCTAGCAGGAGTCGAACTCCTGCTCCAGAACGGAGCGGACATCGAAGCCAAAACTTCCTTCGGTCACACTCCCCTTTTGAGTTCTCTCCGTTGGGACCGGATCGAGGTCACAAAATTATTGATCGAGAAGGGAGCGAACGTCAATCCCGCCACCGAACTGGGAAGAACACCTCTCATCATCAGCGCCGTCGAAGGCAACGCGGAACTGACCAGGCTTCTCCTCGACAGCGATGCGGACATCAGCATCAAGGACCATAACTACCGAAGAACAGCGCTTCATTTCGCCGCCCTGTACGGCCAGCTTGATATCGTCGATGCGCTGCTCAAAAAAGGCGCCGGTGTCAATGAAAAGGATGCGGCCGGAAGACCCCCCCTTTATTACGCCAACCGATACGGCCACGAGAAGGTGGCGAAACTCTTGAAATCCGCCGGAGCTGAGGGCGAAATCGACCCCAAACGTTTCGGCTTTTCTCCTTACCTTAAAAAAAACCTGAAAGAAGGCGAGGCTTATGCCTGGTATATGGGACATGCCGGATATGCCGTAAAAACAAAAAACTATTTCCTTATCTTCAACTACAGCTACGGCTCCGGTGCCGGCAATCCAGAAGAGCCCCGGCTGGCCAACGGGCGCATCCATCTCGACGAGATCGCCGATTGCCGCACCCTTGTTTTTGCCAGCAGTCCGCATCACTCGCATCACCATCCCGAGATATTCAACCAGTGGCAGAAGACGCACAAAAACATCACTTTCGTCTACAGTTTCGAGGACAAGCTCAGCAGGAATCCAAATTATTTCAAAGACGTGCAAGGCCCTGAATACATTCATGTGCCCGATGGAGAAAAAAAGACCATTAAAGGCGTCAAAGTGGAAACGCTGCCCATTGTTTCGCCCCATGGGAGCCCCGGATCGGGTTTCCTGATAGAAACGGACGGGCTGGTAATCTTTTTCGGAGGCAAACATCTTCTCCTCAATGAATCCCAAAGGGAAGCCTTTCGTAAGCCCATCGACACATTGAAGGACAGAGGCATCCATATCGATCTCTTGATTCTTCAGGGCAATTTCGCCTTTGGCCGGATTTTTCCCGTCAACCTGGAGGGCGTGGATTATGCCGTCAAAATCCTCAAACCCAGGGCCTTTCTTGCCTCGGGGGGCGATTCGACGGAGTTTGTCCTTTTGGAAACGGCCGCCGCTCTGGAAAAATACAAAAGCCACACCAAGATTTTCTGTCCCGAACACAGGGGAGACATGTTCATCTTGAAGCGTTGAGATATATGAAATCTATTCTGAAAATATCAAAGCCAAAGAAAAATTTTTGAAGCTGCTGAAAGAAAATCCGCAAAATGTAAGTGGAGCCATGGGAAATTTAGCAAAACCGCCCGATAGACCCGCCGTTAAATATCTTTCCGAAATTAAAGTGCCTGCTCTGATTTTGGTCGGCGAATACGATATACCCGACGTTCATGCCCATTCGGGAGTTATAGAGGCAGGAATTCCCAAGGCAAAACGCGAGATAATATTTAAATCCGGTCACTTAATACCTCTGGAACAGCCCCAAGCATTCAATGCATCGGTTTTAAGGTTTTTAGACAGCCTGGGGGAAGCTTTTTTGAAAGACGGCCAAAAAGATTTGGCGATTGAATATTATGAGAAATCTCTCGAACTATATCCTAGGAATACACATGCCAAGAGAATTTTAAAGGATTTAAAGAAGTGAAATATTGTTGAGATGAATTTATTAAAAAGGAAAAATATCATGAAGAAAAAATCAATCTTTATTCTCTTAGTTTTATCTCTGCTTTTGCTCGGAATGTCTCAGGCTCAGGAAAAATCAGAAAATTTTCCGATTCTCAAAGGCCCATACCTCGGACAGAAGCCGCCGGGAGAAACGCCGGAGTTGTTCGCTCCCGGTATTATATCGGTTGATGAAAATTTTGAGCACAGCGCCGCTGTTTTCTCTCCGGACGGAAAGGAAGTTTTCTGGTGCACTAATGTCAATGGGAATACAGATAAAAAAGTGGCCGGCAACCTCCGATTGTATACTATGAAAGTGGTTGACGGTTATTGGTCCGCACCCCGGCCGGCCCCGTTTGTCAAAGACATCATCGCTGAAAGGCCGGTTTTTTCACCTAATGGGGATAGGCTCTACATCGAATTCGGCAGCGATCCCTATCATGAAAGCGATACCGACATCTACGTGGCCGAACGAACGGCTGTGGGCTGGTCCGATCCGGAATCCGTATCTCCTCTGATCAATTCCCCGGCCATAGAACGGCTGCACTGCGTGACAGCTGACGGGTCGCTTTATTTTTCCAGAAATAATTTCACTCCAAACGAAACATTCTATGTATCCAGATGGGTGAATGGTGAATTTTCAGAACCGGAAAGACTGGGAAAAGACTATAATTCCGATGATTATGAGGCAGCGATCCTGATCGCACCGGATAAGAAATATATGCTCATTTCTCATTGTGACATCCAGCACGGGGCAGTAAAATTCAGCATCCGTTTTAAAAATGCAGACGGCGCCTGGTCCGATAGAATTGAACTTCCATTTTACTGCGGCGGATTCTTTGCCTTCTCGCCTGACGGAAAATATCTTTTCTATATGAATGAAGGGATCTGGTGGGTCAGCACATCTTTTATTAATGATCTCAAAGCGAAAAATTTGAAATAGACGGAGGAAAAAACATGCTAGTAAAAACAAGATTAAAATCTTTTTTGGTTACAGCCATTTTTCTATTAATAGCGGTTTCAGCTCAAGCCCACGAAATTTTTGACTCGATTAGAAACAATAACTTTGAAGAAATGAAAACACTCATCGAAAAAGATGCTTCCCTTGTCAACATCAAAGATGAAGCAGGAAACACGCCTCTTCACCATGCAGTCATGATCGGATCTGCTGAATTGACAGAATATCTTCTATCCAAAGGAGCGGATATCAATGCCCAGAATACACAGCTGAACACGCCTCTGCACGAAGCCATTCAAAACAAGAAAGAAGATATATCAGCGCTTCTAATAAAAAAAGGCGCCGACCTTACAAAAACCAACATACATCAGCAGACACCACTCCATAAAGCCGCATCCCTTAATCAGAAAAAAACCGGCGAACAGCTCATAGCCAAAGGTGCGGCCATTGATCCAGCGGACAGATGGCAGCGTACGCCGTTTTTACTCGTGGCCAGACATACGGGTGATGTTGCATTCGGGAAGTTGCTGCTGGATAAAGGGGCCAACATAAATGCAAAAGACGGGGATAACCAGATGGCCCTCAATCTTGCCGCCTGGAAAGGATTCAAAAATTTCATAAATTTCCTGCTGGACAACAACGCCGAATATTATTCATCACCGCGTGAATCCCGCTGGATGTTAAACCATGCGGCACAATGCGGTTCAATCCGGTTATTCAAAATGGTTCTGAACAAGGAAAAGGAATTGTTATCAGATGAAACCTTTAGTAAACAGATTATGATTACAGCGATTCAGGGCGGATCTGTCGACATCGTCAACCTGCTTTTATCAAAAAACATTCCGCTTAACAAGGATACAAATGTCTATGGATGGACTCCGTCCCACTACGCAACACGCAACGGAAAAGAAGAGATGATTCGGTTTCTGCATGAAAAAGGCTTTGATCTTAATAGGAGAACCCTCTCGGGAAAATCCGTTTACAACATAGCGCAGGAATATGATCAGGCTGAAGTCATGAAAGCGATCAAACAAATGAACGCAGATACCGGACCAGCCAGGTTTCCCGAATTATCCGGCGCTTATCTCGGCCAGACACCACCGCAGGATAACATCCAACTCTTTGCTCCTGATATTGTATCCGGTGCCATCGGTGACGATAACCACGGCAGTATCACTTTTATGCCCGAAGGGAATGAGATCTACTGGAATATGTGGCTGAACGGTAAGGGGAAAATATGGATGACAAAACTTCAAAATGGCATATGGACGAAGCCGGAAATAATTTCGTTTTGCCGACAAGATGATTACATGTACGACAATCCATTTATTACTGCGGACGGCAAAAAAATGTTTTTTACTTCAACCAGATCAGGTCCGGGAGCCGATCTGAAGGAGAATATCTGGTTTGCTGAAAGGACGGCTACCGGATGGTCGGAACCCAAACCTGTCAGTCCCGAAGTCAATGCCATGCAGCTGCACTGGAGCATCTCTGTATCCGACAACGGAACATTGTATTTCGGCGGCACCAGAGCAGACAGTTATGGGAGAGAGGATATCTACACCTCAAAGCTGTTGGATGGGGAGTATACAAAACCTCAAAACATGGGAAGTGTCATCAACAGTGAAGGCAACGATTTTTGTCCCTTTATCGCACCGGATGAATCCTATATCATTTTTTCCCGATTCGGCCCCGGGGGAGGGTACTATATCAGTTTTAAAGATAAGTCCGGAAATTGGCTCGAACCGGTAAAAATACATGAACAGCTGGAAGGTGTCTGCCCTTATGTATCTCCCGACGGGAGGTACTTCTTTTTCAATTCCGACGGCATTTACTGGATGCCGGCAGATTTTATTGAAGAATTAAAACCAAAAGAAAAAAAATAAGTGAGAAAAAAATGAAAAAAGCAATAATAAAACTCATCGTATGCGCTTTATTCCTGCCAATGCTAGTTTCTGCGCAGGAAGCAGATAAAATATCTGCGGCATCGTTAATAGAAACAACCCTGAATAAATTGGGTATTGAGGCGGCTAGAACAAAATTCAGAGAAATTTGTGCAGAAAAGGAAAAATATTCCGTATCACAATCTGATTTTCTGATACTCGGAAGTAATCTTCGGCGTGAGGGCAAAATCAAGAAGGCCATTGCCGTATTAAATATGACCATAGAATACTTTCCAAATTCCGAGCACGCTTACCTGGAACTAGGCCGATCCTATCGTTCACTAGGGCTTGATGAGAAGGATTTGGCGAGCACCAATCGAGCTTTTGAAATAAGAAATGCCAAAATACTTAAAGATTTCATTTCTAAGAACAAAAATTTCATAGCTAAGAATGCCAAAGAAGTGATAGATAATTACCTCGAAGCGATTGGAGGCAAAGAGAACCTGCTTAAAATAAAAACTATAAAGTGGACACTGACCGATCTCAACTCAGTCAATCAGGAAGCAGCTTTTCTTCGCTATTACAAATATCCCTATTGTTATCGTCAGACCATAGTCAAGAGGGGCCATTCAAATGTAACTGATGGCAATAATGTTTGGAGGGTGACGTCCGAGGGCTGGAAGGAAACGCCACAAAGTCATTTTAAATACGCTCCTGATATTTATGGGGATTTCATCGAATATGAAAAAAAGGGCATTTCCTATCATCTGCTAGGTATAGAAGCTGTTGATTCTCAGATAATGTATCGTTTATTGAAAACTTACGAAGACGGACATACGAGGGAATATTATTTTTCCGCTGAGTCATGTTTATTTGTTATGGAACGCCGTGACTATGGCATCGGAAAAGATATGAAACAATATTTTGATTGGCGAGAGGTTAATGGGATCCTTTTCCCTCATTTGTTTGTGATAACAAATAAGGTAGGCCTGGGTCAGACACATGGGGCCATCACAAAAGAAATTATCATCAATAAACCTTTGATGATTCTCTATTCAAAGAACAAACAGGACTTGATAAGGTGATAAACAAAAATAAATGAATGAATACGTATTTCGGGAGCCTACCCTTCTTCGGCCAAGCTGTCCGTATCAGATCGGAAGAGTGCGGCGCCGCAGAACAAGCGGATGAACCTGACAATTACGCAAAAAGCCCGGGACAAGCTCAAAAAGCGGCAAACTGTTCAGGAGTAGCATCGTAAGCATAATCTGAATTGAACCATCTGCAGAAATGAATTTTGATTCAGCATCGAAAATCAGTATAATAAACATTCTCACGCTACACTAAAGGGGGATCATGAGCAGACATGTTATTTGTTCCAAAAAAATGCCGTTCTTTTCGGTCGAACAGTCCCGCAATGGATTCTGCCGTAATCCCTGAACAATATTCTGGAAGGAGTTTGTCATGCCTATAATGTATAAACCCGTTGTTCCGGCCGAGAGCGGGCCTTACCGGGGCACTGCGCTGGTCGGCACTCACTCGGCAGTCATCGGCTGGACTCTCGACAATGAAGACCGGCTGGAAGGTCTGCTCGGTTTCGCGATCCGCCGCACTGATATGGATCCAGAGACAGGGGAAGTCATGAGGCTCGACTGGCTCGGCGGTTATAAAAGGTTTGCTGAAACTGATGACGGACGCGCAGGAAACGTACGTTCCCTGGAAGCTCCCTTTCAGAGGTTCCGGTGGAACGATTACACCCTTAAACCCACACGGACCTACCGCTACGAGGTCTTCCCGATGCGGGGAAGGCCTGGAGCGCTGACCCGGGATCAAGACCCGCTCGTTTTCGAGCTTTGTCCCTCGCTGGAAGATCCGGGGGATCTTGGAGTTTTTGTAAACCGGGGCGTTACAGCGGCCATGGCCTATCTGGATAGGTTTAGCAACCGGCCACCCTCTGAAGTCGGCGCCCCCGCCTATGATTGGTTATCGCGCGGATTGAAAGAATCGCTGCTCAATTTCATTGCTAAAGCCGAACAAGGAGATACGCTGCATGTCGCTATCTATGAATTCTTCGATTATGAGGTCGCTCAGGCCTTCAAGGATGTCTTGAATCGAGACGTTAAGCTTCAGATCGTCCATGACGCCAATCCAGACAAGCACTCGACTGAAAAAAATGAAGAGGTAATCCATCATTTCCAGCTTGAGGAAAAACGTGTCAAAAGAAATACAGTCAATATCAGCCACAACAAGATCGTCATCCGCTTGAAGAACGGAATCCCTCATGAAGTCTGGACCGGTTCGGCCAACTTCTCGGAAAATGCCTTCAACTTTCAGACCAATACAGCACTGATTGTACACGATCCGGATGCAGTCCAGCATTTCGAGGACTATTTCCAGGCCCTTGCCGGCAATCCATCCAAGGCTGACAGCAAGGTCAACAACCGCCGGATCATGGACCGCGCCAACGCCATGGCCGAGAGATTCGCAGAAAAGACCTTTTTTTCGCCCATCAAGAACAAGGAGATTCTAGAGACATCGGTGAAACTTATTACCTCGGCAAAAAAAATCGTCATGGTCAGCGCTCCGTTCGGAGTGGATAAAACAATGATCGATGCTCTGCTCGACAATTCCGACGACATCATCGAGTACGGCCTGGTCAATGCTACAGCCAAGAAAAAGATCGAGGCATTAAGACGCCGAAACACTCGCTTCTTCATACCCAAGAAGCTGAAAACCTATCTGGGCCGAAACTGGGATGCCAAGGCCTTTGGCGCGCATAAGATCCATGCCAAGACCATCGTCGTCGACCCTTGGGGTGACAATCCCAAAGTGCTGATCGGCTCGGCGAATTTTTCAGAAGCTTCTTGCAGCGACAATGATGAGAACGTCATGCTGATAACCGGTGACAAGCGCCTCTCATCCATTATCGCCACAGAGTTCATGCGGATGTATGACCACTACAAGTCGCGCTATTACATCGACCTTTTCAATGAAAAAAATAAGGCAATTAAGAAAGAGAACAGGGAACGCGCTGAACAAGGACTCGATCCCCTGCCCCTCAAAACCATGGATGTTTACCTAAAACCCGATAACAGTTGGAGTAAAACCGCTTTCAATCCGGATTCATGGAGCCATAAGTACCGCGACCGAATCGTCTTTTCGGGCGGTTGACAATGGAATCTTAATTCCCTGTTGTTGAAATATCATACAACATCTTTTTATTTTATTAGTACAAAC
>JAFGMO010000092.1 GCA_016927475.1 Candidatus Aminicenantota bacterium | reverse complement strand
TTTTAGCCTCAAAATGGGGGTAAGTTCCAAAAAAAGCATTTATAACCTGTTTATATTCAATTGGTTACAGGCTTTGAACAGTCTCAAATTAATAAATTTATCTTCTTAAAAAATATTTTCAAATTATACTCGATTTTTTTTTGAAAATCTGCGAATATATTCGAGCAATGTTTTATTCATCCGGAGATTATTTTGGTGAGTATGAGATCAATTCCTCAAAAAATTGAAAAATGGAGAATTCGGGAACTGGCCCTGGTTCTTTCCGAACTCGGCGAACTTTTAAAAAGCGGAAATAATATAGAATGGGCGAATGTTTTTTTCCATTTTCAACAAGAGGCCGAGATCATTTCTTTGAAACCCCATTTTGATATAGACTTAACCAATAAACTCGTCAGAAATATTAAAACCTGCTTTTCCAGCTTCAACTCCTATAAAAACAATATCCCCTCCATGGATTCTACCGGAAAAGGGGTTAAGATTATTAAAGACTTCTGTGAATTGAAAGACAGGCTTATCCAGCTTTTAAATAAGATAGAGAGTTTACTAGAGGAAAAAATCCACTAACCTTACAGATCGAGGATGCCGAATCTTTTTAAAATCCTTAAGACGGCCAGGGTTACCCAAAGATGGTCTTCATTTGACGCCTTTTTGTATCCTGATTCCCAGTACCCCTTTGCATTTTTTTTCTCAAGAAGCCAATTGAGTGCTTTTTTTAGGGGCTTATGATCCGGTGTGAATCCGATAAGTGATAAGGCGTCAAGACTGCTCAGAATATCCGTCGCCCAGAATGGAAAACAAATTTCCTCCCAATACAGAGCATTACGGCGGTCATCATATTTATCCGTTTTAAAAAAACGGCTCATCAGGATTTCTCCTATTTCTATGGATGCCTTATTCTTCCGCCAACTAGAAGAAGCAGCCATAGCGCGTAAAACCATTCCGGTTACCAGGTGGGAAAAGGGTTTGCTTTTATCCGGCTCCACAGGATCCAGATTCATTTGGTCCTTATAGTTGTATCGTTTTTTGAACTCATCCTTGGATATTGTTCTGTAGGGGATAACCCACCCCCCATCTTCCTGCCTGTATTTCATCAACCATTTGAAAGCTTTTTGAAGTCTTTCGTCCCTGTCGACCCCAAAAAGAGACATGACTTCCAGCGTCAAGGCATGGTAAGTGGGCGCATATTCGTTGAGGTAGGCTCCTCGAAAATCACCTTCTTCCGTTTGGGTGGAAAACAAAAAATCGATCGCTTTTTTAACGCCCTCATCTTCCAGCAGACAACCGTAATGGTAAAGCTTTATGGAATTCCACAGCGTATCATGAATATAATGGGTATTTTTCCAGCGCGGATGTCCTTCATATTTTTTCTTGCACCAACCCCCATTGGATTTTTGGCTTTCCAGAATTCGAATACGTGCCGCGTATTTTTGCAGATTCTTAAATTCACGTTCATAGGGAACCTCAAGGATGTCTTTTTTCAACCAGAAAAGGATGGGAAGGTTCCCCCTAGCCAGGAGATATTCGATGGCTTTGTTTAATTTTACTTTCATATCTTCATTCTAGGAGCTGTTACCGATTCGGATTTAAAATGATACATAAAAATTCAAAGGCTTCCTGATGGGGATTCCTGAACTGATGTTTTTCATTACCGGGAATAAAAAGACTCTGTCCTTCCTTAACCTCCGTTTCATGGCCGATATAATCCACAACGACCCCCCTTCCTTTCTCGATTTTGACGATGTGTTCGTGGGGATGGATATGATACGGCGTGTTTCCTCCCGGTAAAACACTGAAATGTCTCATGATAATGTTGTCGGAACCTTCTTCGGGACCTATGAGCACTTTTTTTTTGACAAAAGACGCACCAGGTTCCTCGACGAAAACCTCATCGATTTCCTCATTGTTTTTTAAAATCATCCTTTTTCCCCTCAGTTTTTTCCCGGTCCGTAGATCACATGTCCGGGTCTTCTTCCCGTATGTTGTCCCTGTTCAACTACCGGAATCCCGTTAACAAAAACCCAATGAAGCCCGGTACAATATTGATGGGGTTTGTCATACGTCGCAGTGTCCTTAAAGTTTTCAAAATCAATAATGTTTATATCCGCATACATACCTTCAGCAATTTTTCCCCTTCGGTCCAGCTCCAGGAACTCCGCCGGAAAGCTTGACATTTTGCGAACGGCCTCTTCCAGTGAAAGGATTCCTTTCTCCTTAACATAACGGGCGATAATCCGGGGGAACGTTCCATAATTTCTCGGATGAGGGACTCCTCTGCCATATGCTTGAATACCGCCATCCGATGCATGCATCACGTAAGGCAAACGCATCAATTCCTCAACATCTTTTTCAGTCATCTGGAAAAATACACAGGATGCTCCACCTGCACGCTCTATATCGATGATAAGATCCAAGCCGGCTGACACATCGGGTTCCAATCCCTTCATCAGAAGGATTTCCTTTATATTTTTTCCCTCGTATTCGGGATGGGGACCAAAACGGGCGATGTATATGGTTTCCATCTTATTGATGGCCTTGGTTGAGGATAATCTTTGTTCGATAATATGGGCCTTTATTTTTCCGACCGTTTCGATGTCCCCAATCCTGTTTCTAAAAGCTCCCCATCCGCCCTCAAAACACCATGAAGGAAAACTGCTGGTCAATCCGGAGCTTGTCGCCGTATAAGGATATTGATCCATTGCGATCCTGACTCCTCTTTCCATCGCATTTTCAACAGGGCGGGTTATTAATTCAAGGTTTTTCCAAACATCATCCGACGCCAGTTTGATGTGGGATATCTGTACCCGCAAACCGTTTCGTTCACCAATCATGATGGCTTCTTCAATGGCTTCTTTAATCTTAGTTCCTTGGTCACGAATATGCGAAGCATAGATTCCGTCATACCAGGCAACAACGGATGTCAGCTCTACCAGCTCCTCCGTGTCGGAATATGTTCCCGGAAGGTAAGAAAGACCTGTCGAGAAGCCTAAGGCGCCCGCTTTCATTTCCTTAACGATGAGAGCCTTCATTTTCAAAAGTTGGTTCTCATCAGGCTTGTTCATGGCATGACCCATAATTAATCGACGGATCGTGTTGTGCCCAGCCAGGCAGGCGAAATTGGGGGAAATCCCTTTTCCCTCCAACTCATGAAAGAATTTTACCAGCGGATAGGGATGTTCCCCGCAGTTTCCTCCTACAACCGTTGTCACCCCCTGAAGGATATAATTGTCGGCTGTAGGAACGGCCCGGATTCCGCGGTCACAGTGAGTATGGACATCAATAAATCCCGGACAGACAATTTTCCCCTTGGCATCGATAACAAGGTTAGCTTCTCTTCCTGTGAACTCTCCGATAGCTGCAATTTTGTCGCCTTTGATGCCTAGATCGGCTTTGTAAATTTTCTGTCCTGTCCCGTCGACAATCGTACCTCCCAGGATGATCACATCAAAAACAGGAGGTTCTGCCCGGACAAAAAACACAAAAATGAAAAAAAAGACAAGAGAAACCGTTAAATAGTTTTTATGTGAAAAGGCGAGATTTTCGGTCATTCAGGCAATAAATTTTAATCCAATCCCAAAAGTCCTGTCAAATCATTTGAAGAAATTATTTGAATTGTTGAGAATAATACGTTAATCTTGATTTCCTGTTTTAAAATTATATCTTCCTGTATTTCTAAAATGAGCTGGAGGTCTGAACACTATGGGCGATCTCATTTTTCTTGATAATGGAGCGACATCCTTTCCCAAACCTGAAGATGTTTATACTTTCATGGATCAATTCTACCGAAGTTTTGGTGTAAACCCGGGACGATCAGGATACGATCTATGTATGGAAACGGGGGAACTGGTTGAAGATACCCGGAAACTTCTCACCGGCTTCTTCAATGGAAAAGATCCCGACCGTCTTTGTTTCTCTTATAATTCCACGGACGCCTTGAATCTGATCCTATTCGGTATGCTGCAGAAGGGCGACCACGCCGTTTCAACCACGGTCGAACACAATTCCGTGCTAAGGCCTCTTTATCATCTTCAACAATTTTATGGTGTCGAAGTGGATCTCATTCCCTTTAATGACAAAGGTTTCATCGACCCGGATGAATTTCCCAAAAAGTTCAAGAAAAACACAAAACTTGTCGCGGTTAACCATGGTTCTAATGTTATCGGTACGATACAGCCGGTAAAGGAGATCGGAGAGCACTGCCGAAAACACGGTATTCCTTTTGTTGTTGACTCGTCCCAAACAGCCGGGAAAATACCAGTCGACATAGAAGATATGAATATTGATGTGATCGCCTTTACAGGACACAAATCTCTTCTTGGTCCGACAGGCATCGGGGGTCTTTATGTTGGAGAAAACATCGAAATCCGTCATACCCGTGCCGGAGGGACAGGGGTTCGCTCAGCGGTCCGGACTCACCTTTACGAATACCCCTACCGCCTTGAATACGGAACGATGAATGTTCTCGGAGTCGCCGGTCTCAATGCAGGTGTCAAATGGGTGCTTAAAAAGGGACTGCATGATATCCATGACCATGAAATGAAACTGACAAAAATGCTTCGCGACGGTCTAAGAGAAATCGATGGTATCACCCTTTACTGTCAGGACGATCTCATGGACCACATTGCAATACTCCTTTTCAACGTGAACGGATTGGAAGCCATGGATACCGGGACGATGCTTGATGTTGACTATAACATTGCTACACGTACGGGTCTTCACTGCGCCCCTCTTGTTCATGAACAACTGGGAACCGCTGAAATCCACGGGGGCGTCCGTTTTGGTATTGGACCTTTCAACACGGAGGAGCATATTCAAACAGCCATTCAGGCTGTCAAGGAAATTGCCGAATCACGCAGAAAATAAAAGATCTTTAGCTTATAATACCAGAGCATCCGCAACTATCTCACAGACCGTTTTTATCTCAACTCCCAACTTATAGTGCTTGTTCAATTCCATGAGCTGGTCGATACAATTATGACAAGGAGTGGCGACCACTTTTGCTCCTGTTTTTTTTATCTGTTCCGCTTTTATCGCTCCTGTTTTGATCCGCCTTTCGGCGAAACGTGTCATAGCCAGTTGCCCGCCCCCACCACCGCAGCAGTAATTTTCCAGCCTGTTGGGAGTCATCTCGACAAAGTTCTCCACTGAATTTTTAAGAATAAATCGCTGTTCTTCCACGATTCCGCCCAGACGCACAAGATTGCAGGGGTCATGCAGGGTAACAATATCCTTGTTTTTTGAGGGATCCAGCTTGATCTTTCCCTGGTGTATATATTCCGCTACGATTTGAAGAATACTTTTGACCTCAAAGCCGTACTTCTTGCTCAACCATTCGGGAGCTTCCCAACGATTGGAGTTATAGCCGTGTCCACATTCCGCCAGAACAAGGATCTCCGCTTCCAACTCTTTTTTCGATTGAACAAGACGGTCCGACATGAGACCTGCGGCATCATCATCTCCGCTGTAGAGTCCGTAATTGGTCACATCATAATTTCCCCTCGAAAATGTCCAGCTTTCCTTGGCCGCATAAAAAATTTTGGCGACGGCCAGAATGGACAGAGGAAAAAACATCGGCTCACGGGGATTAACCGTATAAAAAAGACGGGCACCTTTTTGATCCAGGGGTAATTTTGCCGTTGGGTCGTGAACTTCGTTCTGCAGTTCTTCTTCCAGCCATTCGATGGTTTCTTCCCAATCTTCCTGGGCGATACCCATATTGTTGCCTTTTTCGACAGCCGTATCAACGGTTGATTGAAGTCCAGAAGGGACAAGTCCCAGCCTGGCCAGAACACTTCGTCCGGTTCGTATGAGATAGGCAATGTTTAACCCCATGGAACAGTTGAGCGAGCAGCGTCCGCACAACGAGCAGCGTCCGAAAAGAGTATCCACCCATTCTTGAATAATGTCTCTATCGAAATCCGCAGCTCCGGTCCATTTCGGTATTTTTTTCCCCGGAAACGTGAAATATCTTTTGAAAATTCTCGACACGAGGTCCAGTTTATATGCAGGAAGTGACTTTACATCCTTAAATGTGAGGAAATAATGACAGGAATCAGCACAGAGACCGCAGTGAACACATGATTGGAGATATGCGGAATACTCGGCATTTAATTTATCTTTGAATTCAGCCAGGCCTTTTTCAAGATCTCTCTCTGAAAGTTCTTCGAACTCTTTTTCCAGAATAGCTTTTTTCTTTTCCACAGAATTCACCAAATCAGGTTATTCTCGGCGCAGGAGGCAGGACTCCCCTTCTCCCGTAGAAAAACCCAAAAAGAATGCGTATGTAAAAAAAGAAAAAACAGTGTCGGATTTTTCCCACAGGCATATAAAAAAACAAAAAAATGGCCAGGATATAGAAAAAAATCCTTATATCCGTCCAAAAGGTATTGATTAGGGCTGTAAGAATAAACAGGTCGACGAATATATTAGATGCGAAATCATCCGGGCAGCTTATTTTTCTCATATAAAAAACTGCCATCCTCTTTATCAAAAGAACAAAACCGCTTAGCGCCCCTACCGCCAAAAGAACGCGGCCCGGAAAAATCAGTACAGGGGGGAGGTTGACGGACAAGGCCAGACAGAGTACATAAAATATTCCAAAAAAAATACCCAGGTGATAAAAGATGCCGGCCGTATATGTCGGCAAATGTTTTTTTGCGCTCTCCTTCTCCCATGGCATCATTCCCCGTCCGAGAGCATAGATAATCCCTCTCTTGTTTGATCCACCAGCTTCAGCAAACTTTTTTTTATGTCCAAAAAAAAATGTCTTAACTACTTCTATAGAAAGAATCATCAACGATATCAAAAAGGAAAGAATAACGCCGTATTGCAAGACGGTTTTCATACCGGTTATCGATCAGACACAGCCATCCGGTTTCGGAAGACCGGCAACCTTGCAGGCTCCTTTTGCCGGGCCTGAAGGAAAAAGCTCATAGATATACTTCAAAGGGAATCCTGAATTTTTGCAGACTTTGCGAACCATGGGCGCTAATTTTTTCTCCGTGTAGTATTCACGAATGTAGTTGATAACTTTCCAGTGATCTTCGGTGAGATTATCGATGTTTTCTTCAGCCATAGCTAAAGCAGAGGCAATATCCTTATCCCATTCATCCGGATTAACGAGAAATCCTTCTTCATTGGTCTCAATTTTTCTACTATTGACCTCAATAAAACCCATTTATTTCTCCTTGGTTATTCTAATTTTTAAGCGTGGTATTATAGCACACCTCTTTCCACGGGTCACGGATTCAGAGAAAAATGATAATACATTTTTGAAAACAAAAAAACTGTATTGCTTATTCAGCTTTGCCGTGCTTGATTGTCTTCCCCTCGACGATGTAGATCACATCTTCACATATGTTTGTTGCGAGATCACCGATCCGTTCCAGGCTGTTGGCGATTCGAATAAGCTGGAATGCTCGCTCGATGGACGAGACATCGGACATCATGTAGGTGATAAGCTCCCGCATGACCTGGTCTTTGAGGTCGTCGATGGTCTGGTCCCGCTTGCAGACATCCTTGGCCAGGATCGGGTCTTCATTGGTGAAAGAATCGATGCTGTCCTTGACCATTTTACTGGCGATACGGGCCATATGAGGGATATCGATAAGCGGCTTCAAAGGCGGTTTTTCCACCAGAATCAATCCGCTCTCGACGATATTGACTGCCAGGTCAGCTAACCGTTCCAGGTCATTATTCATCTGGGATACCCGCATTATTGTCCGCAGATCTTTTGCCGCCGGCTGGTATTTGGCTATGATAACCGTGCATAAGTCTTCCAGCTCGATCTCAAAATCATTGGCCCGCGGTTCGTCTTTGTCCCGCACTTCAAAAAAAAGATTTTTATCCTTGTTCAAAAGGCCCTTGATACTCTTATCGATCATTTTTTCAACAAGGGCCGCATATTCGATCAATTTTCTTTTCAGAGAAGTAACTTCTTGCTCCAGCATCTTTCCCTCCTTTACGGGAATTTATTTTTACTCATGCGTTTTTAGGGACACCATGTTACATCCAAATTTTGCTTGTTTTCATGCAACAGGCGGCTAGAATCATCCAAATTTGCCCGTCAGATAATCTTCCGTCATTTTTTTCTTGGGAACGGTAAACATTTCGTCCGTGGTCGCAAATTCAATCAATTCCCCCAAATACATGAAGGCCGTATATTGAGAAATACGGGCGGCCTGCTGCATATTATGTGTAACAATAACGATCGTATAGTCCTTCTTCAACTCCTCGATCAGCTCTTCGATTTTTTTCGTTGAAATGGGATCCAGACTGGCACACGGTTCATCAAACAGAATTACCTCCGGCTCAACAGCTAAACAGCGGGCTATACACAATCTCTGCTGCTGTCCTCCGGAAAGAGCCAGTGCGCTTTCATGAAGCCTGTCTTTGACCTCTCCCCACAAGGCGGATTTTTTCAGGGAATCAATGACTTTTTCTTTTATTATTTTTTTATCTTTGATGCCGTTTATTTTTAATCCGTAACTGAGATTATCAAAAATGCTTTTCGGAAAGGGATTCGGCTTTTGAAACACCATGCCCACCCGGCGGCGGATATCAACGACATCAACTCTAGGTTCGAATATATCCATTCCGTCGAATAAAATTTTTCCTTCAAAACGTGTTTTTGGAATAAGCTCGTTCATTCTGTTAATAAGGCGGATGAAGGTCGATTTCCCGCAGCCTGAGGGGCCGATAAAAGCCGTGACCTGGTTTTCAAGGATATCCAAGGAAATATTTTTCAGCGCCTGCGTTTTGCCGTAGAAAAAATTCACGTTTTCTACTTTAATTTTGACGTTCTTAGACATGAGCTTTTCCCCTCTGTCTCTGCCGTATGATGATCGCAGCGGCTGAAATGGATAGAACGATGACCAGAAGAATAAACGCGCACCCGTAGGCTATCTCTGTCTGTTCCTGGGGATGAGTACCTTCCGTCATCAATGCATAGATGTGGTATGGCAGGGCCATCACTTCTGAAAAAAATGATTTGGGTATGCCTCTTGTATAAAATGTCGCGGCCGTGAACATGATGGGGGCCGTTTCACCGGCGACTCGGCCGATGCTTAAAATGACGCCGGTAAGAATCCCCGGCGAGGCGGCCGGAAGAACGATTTTTTTGATGGTCTGCCAGTGAGTGGCCCCGACCGCTAGGGAGGCCTCCCGGTAAGACTGGGGAACGGCCATCAAAGCTTCCTGCGTGGCTGAAATGATTTGAGGGAGAACCAGAATCCCAAGGGTCAGGCTTCCGGAGAGAGCGGAAACACCCAACCCGAAAAATTTGACAAATATGCCCAGGCCGAAAAGGCCGAAAACCACTGACGGCACTCCAGCCAGGTTGTTGATGCTCATGCGAATGACATTGACGACATAACTTCTCGGCGAATATTCCGTGAGATATATGGCGCAGGCCACTCCCAGCGGCAGGGCAAAAGCGATGGCCCCTAAAACGAGATATAGGGTTCCGATGATGGCCGGAGCCACGCCGCCGGCCGTCATGGCGTCCTTGGGAACGGAGGTGAGAAATTCCCAGGAAAGAATCCGGAATCCCCGAGCAACGATAAAATATATGATGGTACTCAGGAAAAAGAGGGTGATAAAAATCAGCAAAAATAACGTTCCGAATCCCAGGTTTTGTGTGATTTTTTTCCTGTTCATCTTCCCAAGCCCAGTTTTATGCGGAATCTGCGGCTGATAAGCTCAGCGATTACATTAAAAACAAGTGTGAATACAAACAATACAAGTCCGATGGCGAAGAGCGAATGATAATGTGTACTGCCGAAAACCGTCTCTCCCATTTCGGCGGCAATAGTGGCCGTCATCGGCCGAACGGGCTGAAAAAAGCTGTGTGGAATAACGGCTGCGCCCCCGCAGACCATGAGCACGGTCATGGTCTCCCCCACGGCCCGGCTCATCCCCAGAATGACGGCCGTCGAAATTCCCGACGCCGAGGCGGGTACGACAACCCTGGTTAAAGTCTGCCAGCGGTTGGCGCCGACAGCAAAGGATGCTTCTCGGAAGCTCTGGGGAACAAAACTCAGAGCATCCTCCGAAATGCTGCAGACCGTCGGTGTGGCCATAATACCAAGAATGAGACTTCCGGTAAAAGCCGTCAATCCTATAGGCAGGTTTAATAGATTTTGTAGAAAAGGAGCGACGACAACCATCCCGAAAAAGCCGTAAACGATGGAGGGGATGCCGGCTAAAAGTTCGATGATGGGTTTGAGAAAGGCTTTCAGGCGGGAACCCGCCAGTTCATTGATGAAAAGCGCGCTTCCCACGCCCAAGGGAACACATATCAGTACGGCCCCGAAGGTTACCCACAGCGAACCCAGAATAAGAGGCAGGATACCGAATTCGGCTTCCTCGTGGGTGGGATACCAGTATTTTCCGAATATAAAATCAAAAACTTTGACATCTTTAAAAACGGGAATTCCTTCGACAAAAAGTGTCAGGGTGATTCCCAGTAAAAAAACAAGGGATGCAAAGGCCAGGGCACCAAAAATCCATTTATAGAATTTTTCCCTGAATCGCCTGGCCTTTGCATTCATCTTAGTGATCGCTTCTGCTATTTAATGGCAACAAAGCCGGCCTTGTCAACCAGCTTTTGTCCTTCCTTGCTCATGACATAATCGATAAAATCAGCCGTGATGCCTTTGGGTTTTCCCTTGGTATACATGAAAAGTTTTCGGGCAAGAATGTAGGAACCATTGACAACGTTTTCCTTGGTTGGCAAAACGCCTTCAACCTCAAGTCCTTTGACGGCGGAAGAAAGGTATCCGAGACCGACATAACCGATGGCTCCGGGAGTTCTTGCAATAATTTGAGCGACAGCCTGATTGGAAGCATTCAGCAGGGCATCGGGACGTACCTTTTCCTTGTCCAATGCAAGTTCATTGAATGTTTCGAAGGTTCCGCTGGCACTGTCACGGGAAATGACAACAATTCTGCCTTTTCTACCACCAACTTCGTTCCAGTTGGAAATTTTTCCGGTGTAGATATTCTTGATCTGCTCTTTAGTAATGGCGGAAATGGGATTGGACGGATGAACGATGACGGCAATACCGTCCATAGCGACGACGTTTTCATAGAGTTCGATGCCGTTCTCTTTGGCCTTCGTTATTTCCTTGTCTTTGGCCGGACGGGAAGCGTCTCCGATGTCGGCCGTGCCGTCGATAATCGAGGCAATACCTACTCCGGAGCCTCCGCCCTGCACGGAGATGTTGACATCGGCATGCTTGTTCATGAAGGCTTCGGCACAGGACTGGGTGATGGGAAGAACCGTGGTCGATCCCTTAATAGTCAGGTTCTTGGCGGCGACGGCATAGGTGCCGGCAGCCAGTCCAAGAATTAAAAGTCCTATTAACACATTGTTTTTCATGTTTTAAAACCCTCCTTGTAAATTATTATACCCTGATGCCTTTAGAACTTGAACCAAAGGGTCAAGTTGGCATAGACATCGTTACCGGGCTTTTCAATGGTCTCGTCATCCGGATCGTCGTACATCGTCAACTTGACGTTGGGGATGATCCGGATGTTTTTGGCCGCTTCAAAACTCAAACCGGCAATGATAAAACTGTGCGTGGCATCCGTTGAGAAAGGAATATAATCAACGGTCTTGGGAACGGGCCGGTCGAGCATTTTGTCATAGCGAAGAATGACATCCAGGCCTTTGGCGGCCTTGACAACGGCAAAACCGGAAATCAGAGCCCAGTCCATTGAGGTGTCTTCATGGTCGTAGTGTTTGTTGCTGTACTGAAAACCGACCCTTCCCCAGTCCCCGGAATAGGAAGCAAATCCCTGGTAAACATAATATTTTTTACCGGAACCGCCGTCTTCATAGTCGCCGTAGGCTTCGATGTACATGCCTTTGACCGGCCTGAAACCAAGGCATCCATAGATCATTTTTCCGTTGTTCGTTTCAGCTTTATTCGAGGAGCCGTTTCCGAACATCAGCGTGTAACTGACCGTTTTTCCTTTATCGAAATTGCCGCTCACAGCGATGCCGAAATCCCGTGAAGACCGCAGTTTGTATAGGTCCAGGGGAGTTTTTTCCAAAGCTCTGTAGCCCCAAATGTCTTCGATCTCTCCAAAGGTGGGGGGACCGATGATGCCGAAATTGACCGACTGGCCGGCAAGCTTGAAGCTGAGATAAGCATCCTTGACGAAGGCATCAAGCGTGTTGCTGGAAGCATAATCACCGGGCGAATTCATCTCGAATCGTAAGCGCATTTTGATCGAATCAGTGACATTTCCGTTGTACGTCAGGTAGATGCGGCGGAACCACAGACCATGACGTCCTTCGATACCGGAATCGTGATGATTAAGGACATAATAATAGTCTGAGGCCATATACCCCTTGAACGATCCTTCGGCTTTGACTTGGCTGGGCATTAACGCAAAGACAACCAGCACGGCCAACATGATTGCACTGAACTTTTTCATTTTTCCTCCTAAAAAAATTTTTATTTAATATTCAGTTATCTTTATTTATCCTTCCATAAAACCTCCTTATACAAAGAAGGCGTAGTGTAAGTTTGTTGTGTTAAGAAAGGATTAAATCTGTGTTAAATTTTTGTTAACCTGCATTATTCAGTCTAATTATATAGAGGCCGGCATGAAGATATCTTGGTGAATATGGATTTAATTAATGGATGGATTTTTTAAAAAGTATTCTCGGTTTTTGGAAGAGAATAAACTAACCTGAACCGTTTACGGATTGAGCCTGCTATCTACGGATTTAATGGAAGACTCACGGTAAATCGTGATCCCTTTATTCCGCTTTCCACCTTGACCTCGCCGCGATGAAGAAGCGTGATGTGTTTGACGATGGACAATCCCAATCCCGTTCCGCCACCTTTTCTCGATCGTGATTTATCTACGACATAAAAGCGTTCAAATATGCGGTTTTGCTGGTCATCCGGAATTCCGATACCCGTATCTTCCACCGATAAAATCAAGCAATCTTTATCTTGCTTGAGACTCACAGTAATTTTTCCCTTCTCCGTATACTTGACGGCATTATCCACCAGGTTGATGAGCATCTGTTCCAGCTTGAAGGAATCCCCAACCAAAGGAGGAAGGTTTTTGGTAACGGATACTTCCAGATCCAGGTTTTTATCTTTTATCTTAGGGCGGAAAATTTTCATGATGTTTTCCGTCAACAGGCCGAAATCCACATTTTCCCATTCAAGGGTGATTTTTTTCTCTTCCAGCTCGGAAAGAAAAAGAAGATCTTTTACGATGTTGATCAAACGCTCCGTATGACGGTTAATAATCTGCAGGTATTCACTTCCTTTATCGCCGATGTCTTCCTTGAGAGTTTCGACGAATCCTTTGATGGCCGTAAGAGGAGTTCGAAGTTCGTGGGAAACGTTGACGATGAAATCTTTTTTTATCTTCTCAATATTTTTGACCTCTGTCATGTCGTGGAAAGTGACGACGATCTCCCCGCGACTTCCGAGATATATTGCACTGCAGAAGTAGATACGGTCGTTGATGCCGATTTCCGCAGACCTGTTTTTTCCGCTTTCCCTGACCCCTTTTATAAGATCACCAAACTCCGGTTCCCGGAGCACTTCCCAATAGTATTTTTCTCTAATTTTGTCATGTCCGGCGATTTTATCGAAGCTGTCATTGCTGATGAGGATTTTTCCTTCCTTATCGATAGCAAGAAGTCCTTCGCGAATGGAAGATAAAATGCTGTTCAACTCGTCTTTCTTGCGTGAGATCTCGTCAAAAAGGGATTTTATCTGATCCGTCATATAATTGAAGCTCGTCATGAGTTCTTGCAGCTCATCGCGGTTTTTGATGAAAACCTTGGTATCAAAATCCCCTTCAGCGATTCTTTTTGAAGCGTTGGAAAGTTCCCTTATGGGACGCGCTAAAGAACGGGCAAAAAAGAAAGAAATAATCAGCGCCGCAAGCGTAATCACCAAAACAACCTGAATCATATTTTTTCTCATTCGGGAAAGAAACAGGTTAATCTCACTCCGGTAAAGGCTGAGGCGCAGGACCGCAGTCACTTCCCCGCTTTTTGTCATCGGAATTCCTACATAAAGCATGTTTTTCTGGATGGTTCTACTGAAACGGTTGGCCCTTCCGACTTCTCCCGCCCAGGCTCGGAGAATCTCAGGACGGAATTGATGGTCATCCATAACAGCCGGATCTTCATCGGAGTCGGCCAGGACTTTGCCGTCCCGGTCGACGACTGTAATGCGCGTTTTGATTCTCGGTTTCATGGATTTAACAAAGGCATCAAGTTTTTCGTATTCTTCTTTTTCAAGAAAAGGAACAATCTGAAATTTAATCGCCTCACCGAGATGCTCCAGATTTTGAGCTAAAGAATTCATGTGGTACTTTCGAAAAGCAACAAAAGACACAAACAGAACAAGGACCGTCAGCAAAACGATGATAAGAAAATAAACGCCGAATATTTTAAGAAAAAGTGAACGGTTCATACTTCGAGCTTATAGCCTACTCCCCTTATATTGTTGATATAACGGGCGGCCGGCCCCAATTTTTCCCGCAAATGATTGATGTGGACATCAATGGTTCTGTCTATTACGGCCTTTTCCTGCCCCCAGAGATAATCGAGGATTTGGTCGCGGGTGAAAACCCATCCTTTTTTGGATGAAAGCAGCTGCAGGATCTTAAATTCCGTCGAAGTCAAATCAACTTTTTTCTCGCCGGCATAAACTTCATGTTTTTCCGGAAGTATACGCAGGTCGTCGCCGACCTCGATGACCCGGACATCGGAAAAACCGGCCCCCCGCCTCAGAACGGCTTTCACTCTTGCCACAAGTTCCTTAGTCGAAAAGGGCTTTGTTACATAATCATCGGCACCCAACTCAAGTCCCAGAACTTTGTCGGTTTCACCCCCTTTGGCCGTGAGCATGATGATGGGAATACCCGCGTACTCATCCTTTCTCTTAATATATTTACAAATTTCCAGACCGTCAGCATCAGGCAGCATGAGGTCAAGAATGATTAGGTCGGGCTTATCGGTTTCAATAAAAGTAATAAAACTTGCCGCATCCGGAAAACCGTTTACCTGGAATCCCGCTCCCTCAAGGTGAATGGAAACAAGTTTTAAAATATCAGGTTCATCATCAACGACGGCGATCCGTTTCTGATTCTGAGGCATAGGCATTTTCCCTTTTATTCAGTAAATTAAGTATACAATCACTCTTCACAATACACAATGAAAATTCCCGAGACACACTCTATTGCAGCCCAATTGGTCATTCTGTTACAATAAATTCACTTTTATGAGGAGGGCACTTATGAAAAAGATCTATCCACTCATCATCGGCTTGGCCGTCATCTTTTGTTCCTTTTCCGGCCTTCAGGCTTCTTCGATTGACATGGATGTTGCTGAAATCCTGAAGAACAACATAGCCGCATCGTCAGCCCATGAAACCTTAAAATCCACGAAAAATTTCTCTTACAAAACAGGACAGACGCGGGTGTTTATCTCAAATGAATCTATAATGAAGATTGTGGAAGGCGTCGATCCCGTTGTTACGGAAGTGACCGTCGTAAGCAGCGATGAAGTGCGCCGGAACTGTTTCAACAGATTATCAAACCTGGAAGGGCTGGAAAAAAATCATCTGACCTGTTTGATGAAACTTCAAGCCGGATTGTTCACTCTCGAAAAATTTGCCGAAGATTTGTCCTTCCAGGGACTGAAGAGTTTCGGTCCCGAGAAAAATTTTGTACTGAAAACCAATATGGGCGATCTTAATGTTGAATTTTATTTAAATGCCGAGACATATCTTCTGAAAAGAATGTTCATGAGCAGCCGTGATGCCTCGGGTGACATCTACGAGGTCAATTACGATTTCGGACCGTTCGAAGAAGTCCAGGGAATCAAAATTCCGCTTTCCTGGTACAGCTCCCAGGTGGGAACCCGCGGCAATACCACGGAATTATCTGATATCTCGATTAATCCCGCTCTCCCAGATAATTTCTACACCGATACAACCATCCATGCGGGAGAGGTCGCCGTTGAAGAAACAGGGCTTAAAGGAAACATCATCAGCTACTCGTTCCGCCGCAATGCCCTAATGATCGAGACAAATTGGACCCGGGAATGTCTGGATAAGGCCGGAATCAAGGAAGGAGATTCTTTGATCCTCAACATGGCCGGGTCCGAAGTCAAGCTGGATTATCACAGTTCATCCCCTCCGCGAAGCGCCTATTCAGCCGGAAGCAAGCTGATGCTTCCCAACCGGCGTGGTGAAAATTTTATCATTTATCTTATTTCTTCCGAATTTAAAGATATTTCAGAAAAACTAGAGCTTCTTATGGCCATTAGGATCAAAAAAGAATCGTAAAGAAAGGAGACAACAATGACAAAAGTCAGCCGACGGAATTTTTTATCCGCTGCGACAACGGGAATCGTCGGATTAGGAATCACTGGAAAAGCCGGTGCCTGTGCCGGGTCAACCCTGTCCGGGGATACCGCGCTTAAAATAAAAAAATACAATAACTTTGGAAACACGGGGCTTAAAGTTTCCGATGTTTCATGTGGAGCCATCTCCCTGTTCGAGCCCAATGTTCTGCGGTATGCCTACGACCTGGGAGTCAATTATTTCGATACAGCCGAAAATTATCTTAGGACAAAAAGTGAAACGTTTATTGGTCAAGCCTTGAAAGACGTCAGGGACAAGGTCGTTATCGTCACCAAGCACGGCTACTCCGAAAGAGACAAGATCACACGGGAAAGCATCATCCAAAGGGTCGAAGCCAGCCTGAAAAGGATGCAGACGGATTATGTCGATATCTCCCTCGTCCACGGCGTGAGCGATGTGAAATTTTTGGATAACGAAGAGCTCCAGGAAGCCTATGCCACCCTGAAAAAAGACGGCAAAATAAGGTTTACGGGGTTCTCGACGCACAATGCTCCTTTAACTTTAAAACAGGCCATAGACTCGGATTTCACCCAAGTTGTGCTGGCTATCTATAATCACGATGAAGGTAAAGAAATCGAGCCCCTTTTGGCCGCCGTCCATAAAAAGGGAATCGCGACCGTTGCCATGAAGGTTTTTGCCGGAGGCAAGCACGGAAACCTCAAACAATTCATCAGCCATGAAGTCAGTTATCCTCAAGCCGCCATACGCTGGGTGTTATCCAATAAAGATATCGACTGTTGCATCGTTACCATGAGCAGTTACGCTCATGTTGAAGAATATATAGGGGCTTCAGGCCAGCCTCTTCAGCGTCCCGACCTTCAGCTGCTTGCCGAATACCGCAAAGCAACCTCACATCTTTACTGCAGAGTCAGTTGCTCAAGCTGCCTTTCCGCTTGTCCCTATGATGTAGCCGTGAATGACGTTCTTCGTTACCGGATGTACTTCGAGGACTACAAACAGGAAAAAGAGGCCATGGGTTATTATTCCCAGCTTCCTGACGACAAAAAGCCCCTTCCCTGCTCTGGCTGTCCGGGATACTGCGTTTCAGCCTGCCCTTATGGTCTCCAGGTAAAACAGCGTCTCGTCGAGGCCCACGATATGCTTTCGGTATAAAAAAGCATTTTTGAAGGAGGATATGTTGAATAAATATATTTTAATATCGCTGGTCGGTTTTTTTCTTATATTGACTGCGGGTCAGGCCCTGCCGTTCGAAGAAGACATCATCAAAACATCAGCCGGCGACCTGAAAATCACCTGTATCGCCCATGGCACTCTGATGTTTACTTTCAACAACAAAATCATTCACATCGACCCGGTTGGAAGCTACGCAGACTACAATGATATGCCTAAGGCCGACCTGATTTTCGTTACCCATGAACACGGGGATCACCTCGATCAAGAAGTCATCGAGATTCTTACCAAGGAAGACACAACGATCGTTCTCACCGAAATATGTTATGAGGCCATCGGAAAAGGCGAAGTGATGAAAAACGGAGAGACAGCAACATTTAAAGATATTAAAGTGGAAGCGGTTCCGGCTTACAACATAGTTCATACGCGCGGTGAAAACTTGCCCTATCACCCCAAAGGCGATGGAAACGGCTATATTCTGACATTCGGAGACAAAAGGGTTTATGTGGCCGGAGACACGGAAAACACTCCGGAGATGAAATCCTTAAAAAACATCGATATCGCCTTTCTCCCTATGAACCTGCCCTACACCATGTCACCCGAGATGGTGGCCAATGCCGCCAAAGCCTTCCGCCCCGCTGTCCTGTACCCATACCACTACAGCCAAACAAATCCCCAAGAACTGGTAACCCTTCTCAAGGACGAAAGCGATATTGAGGTCAGAATCCGTAATTTGAGGTAACTCGCCTGCTTTATTCAAGTAAGCGGAAGGCTGGTTTCGTAAGGCGTAAGAGAATCCTCACACTGCTTGCTCCAACAGGTAAACCATTCTTCACAAAAAAACGGGGAGCGGTCTGCGTATTCTTCATCTTTATTTTATGGAACCTCCTCCTTACTGCCGCCGAGATCAAACTTCTTGTCAACCAGGCCGGCTACGATCTTAGCGGGCCCAAACACGTTTGGCTTCAGGCCGATTTCCCTCCAGAAGCTGTCTTATCTTTCCATCTCTTTCGCGGAGAAAGAAGCATATATAGCCAGGATTGGGGTCCGGTTCAGTTTATTTCACCCTGGAAAATGTGGTATCGCGTGGGTGATTTTTCATTTTGGAAACGTCCGGGCCGCTACCGGATCCGGATTTATTTTGAAGATAAAACCGTAGAATCCTGCCCCTTTGTCATTTCTTCCCACCGCATCGCCTCCCAGACAGGTCCCTTGGCCGTCCGGTTTTTTTATATACAGCGCTGCGGATGTGAAGTGCCGGGCTGGCACAGTCCGTGCCACCTGGATGACGGCCGTTTCCCTGATGGAACACACCATGACCTCTCCGGAGGCTGGCATGATGCCGGTGATTACAACAAATATAATGGCTACACTCCCCTAAGCGTTTATGCCCTGGCCCGCTTCGCAGGTTCTGAAGCAGACCGTCTGGGGGATGAGCCTCCGGGCTTCCCTTCGCCTCTTGATGAAGCTCTCTGGGGAGCGGAATGGCTCAAAAAATGCTGGAATCCCGATTCAAACCTTTTGGCCGGCATGGTGTTTTCAGGATACGGTTATTGGGGCCCGCCCGAAGAGGAAACGGACAACATTCCCGGCAGCGGAGATGACCGGCCCGTTCTGGCTTTAGGATGGAATGAACTTGAGCTTGCCGCGGCTGCTTTTGCTGTTCTGGCGCGGAAAACCGGATCTTCCGTTTGGACCGATATCTGCCGGGACATGTGGGAGACTGTTCTGTCTCAACCGGCATTCGATAACGACCTTAACCGGGGCAAGCGTCTTTTAGCGGCTGTGGAAATCCACCGGCTTTTTGAGGAGACGGAAAGCTCATCTGAAGCCCATTCCTACGCATCCAGCCTTTGCGACAGCCAGGCCGCCGATGGTTCCTGGAATGTCTGGCCGATGTTAGACCTGGGTCTTGTTCCCGCAGCCCTGGCTGAGTTTTTACGCGTTTTCCCAAGCTCTTCCCTAAAACCGGAAATCCAGCAATCCCTGGAGAAATTTTTCCTGCTTTGGGACACACAACGGGTCGCTCCTTTTCATATTCCCAAGTGGGATAAAGATCATATTTTTTATCCTTATCACCCCGGTGAATGGTATGCCGGCCAGAATTCCATGTATCTCTCTTTGGCCTGGGCTGGATTCTGTATGGAAAATAGTCTTCCTCATCCGCTGGCACAAGAAGCGGAAATCCGTGCATATGGTTGTTTGGATTGGATTTTGGGAGCCAATCCCCTTGAGATCTGTATGATGGAAGGGGCTGGAACCATTCATCTTGCCCGCTACCACCACCGCTATGAAAGCATCGATAATGGACTCTATGGACATGTTCCGGGTGCCATCTGCAACGGGTATGTCCGGGCGTCACCTTCCTCGGACACTCCTTTCCTCGACATTGCGGGAAATGCCTGGCAGACGAACGAACCCTGGCTTCCTCACAATGCCTATTTCCTACTTGCCCTTTCGGAATACGAAAGAAATTCACACCGGAAAAAAAGAATCCGCAAACGGTAACCGAATTTCCGTCCGGATGTGTGAATAATTATAGTCAAAAAAATGATATGTGCCCAAAAAATCAGTGACGCCGTTCGGAGCCGTAAAGAAGATAAGGGGCTCGTCTTTTGGAAAATTCCTTGAGTTCAACCTCATAAACAGCCAGAATGTCCTCGACGTTTTTCCCATTTATAAGGGAAAGACGGACTTGGGCGGTTCCCATGATTTTATCGAAATATTCCTCATAAAACTGAAACTTTTCGGGATACAAATCCTGTATGGTTTTTATAACATACAGAGATACGCTAAAAGGACGAAAGTTCTTTCGGTCGAGGATATGGATTTGGGCGCCTCCGCAGCGTTCTCCCGTGTACTTGGAAAAAGTGGGTGTGAACCAAGCTTCCCTGAATCTGACACCGGGTAAATTCAGCCGGTTCAATCGCAGACATAGGTCATAACCGTCAATCCAGGGGGCGCCGAATAGTTCAAAGGGATGTGTCGTTCCCCGCCCTTCCGAAACATTTGTTCCTTCCAGAAAAACCTGGCCCGGATAAACGATAGCCGTTTCCAGCGTAGGCATATTTGGGGAAGGGAAAATCCAGGGCAAGCCCGTTTCATCATACCACATGGTCCTTATCCAGCCTTCCACGGGAACAACCGTTAGCGTCGCTTTCTTTTCGAAAAAGTTATCATTGTAAAAAAGCGCCAGTTCACCAACGGTCATCCCGTGACGGACCGGAATAGGATAAAGTCCAAGGAAGGAGCTGTATTCGGGATATTCGAGCAGGGGGCCTTCCAGGTCGGTTCCGTTTACCGGATTGGGGCGGTCCAAAACAATAAATTTTATACCATTTTCAGCACAAACCCGCATGCAGTAAGCCATCGTGGCCGCATAGGTATAAATGCGAGTCCCTATGTCCTGAATATCAAAAACCAAGACATCCAGGTTTTTAACCATTGATGCTTGAGGAATTTTTTCATCATTCACCGTATCGAAAGATCGCATAAAGGCATCAATATTGGTCATCATGTCTTTTTCCGGCTTTCTGGACTGGCCATAGAGGCTGAAGACCGGCAGGTTGAATTTTTCATCAATCACAAAAGGTACGTACTCTCCGGCCTGAGCGTTTCCCCTGACTCCATGTTCCGGACTGTACAGGGCAACAAGATTAATATCCGGGGATTCATAAAAAACTTCGACCGTGCTTTTTAATCCCCTGGTACAACCACTGGGATTGGTTACCAAGCCCACCTTTTTTCCTTGAACGAGGTTCAGATGTTTTTCCAAAAAAACCTCAACACCGGGCTTAACAGGACTCATGTTATGCTCCCTTTCCCAGGACCGGCAGGAAATCCCCGCTATCCCCAAAAAGATAAAGAAAAAGATAACCGTGTTAAAAAATGGCGATAAAATACTTCTCGAAATTGTCTTGGTTTTTGCTCTTTTCATGGTAGAGAAAAATATATATAAAAAAATGTTTTTATTCAAACAGTACGTTTTCTGCTTTTTTTTTCAAAGAATGGTCTTTTTCCGGGCTACATTCCCCCTTTGGACCAGGCCTTTACATCCTTTAAAATTTATATGATTATAAAGGAACAAACAGGCTATGAAAAGATACATAATTTTGTTCCTTGTTGTTATGACCGTCATTCCCCTCTATGGAGAATTCAAGATCCTAGCGGGAATCGATTTTTCCCGGTACCAGCTTTATCAGGATGACGCTGAAGATATCTGGGGCCATACAAGGTGGGGACTTACTGGAGGTATCGGTTTTGAGCACCGTATCTTCGATTTTTTATGGTTGGAATTTGACCTGACTGTCATCCAAAAAGGCAGCCGCCTCGAATCTGAAGAGGGAGATGTTTTTTACCGATATCAAGCCGCATCCGCCCCATTTCTTTTGAAATGGAAACCTTTTTTCCATACATCCCCCTACCTCTTGGGAGGAGCCGAAATCCAGTACGGTCTGTCCCATAAAAGGAATCTCAAACAAGATGAAACCGAAGATATCAAAAGCAGCACCAACCTTTTCGGTTGGGGGATTGCCGTAGGAGCCGGACTGGAATGGAAGTTTAAAGAACACCTTTTCCTTTTTTTAGAAATCCGCTATTCCAACGGAATGTCAAATCTTGAGGGAGGATTCCTCAATATTAAGGCTCTGAAAAGCAGAACCTTGATATTCTATATGGGGATCAAATCATAGCCGCCGTTGCCCGCAGCTTCAAAATTTTATCGGATTAGTCCCTCAAATCATGAATAATGGAGGCAGTTCTTTGTGTTAATTTATGTATAGTACCGAGTCACATTACCTTCCGAATCGCTGGCCCTTAACCAGGCTAATACCGGTTTGTTGTTACTGTCGTAAAAAGAACCGGATATGATCGTGATCAGATCAACCAGGAATCCTATTCCCAAAACTCCGAATGTCAGAAGCCATACGATTCCCGTTCCAACCTTTCCGACATAGAACCGGTGTCCACCGAATACTCCGAAATAAATGCAAAAAAGAAGAGCAGAAAGACGGGATTTTTCAGACATTAAGTACCTCCTTTATCAAACCAGTAATTAATAAATTTAACCGTTACATAGATATTTATTTTGATGTAAATTCATCTTTATTAAATTATGAGGCAACCATTTATCAATAACATCTTTCAATAACATTTTCAAAAAAACGGCCAAATTTACCCTTCGGGCGAGTCTATCTCACCGCATCTGCTTCGTTGCGATGGACTCGCGGTGAACGAGCACTGCTTCGTCCATCGACGCCTCACATCTACGGCAACCTAGACTCGTTAATTCACAGGTTTGTATTTCATAAATTCGCCATTCAAAATATAACTTTTATATTACACAGATGAGGACATTACAAAAGTGCTCATAAGGCTGGGAAAAATTTTTCTCTTTTTTAATCGAGGCTCTCAACGGTTTTAAGAAAATCATGTCCTTTTTGCGAAATTTTTAAATACCGCTTCTGGTTAATGGATAAGAATTCGATCATTTCATGATCCAAAAGCTGTTTGATGATTTCCAGATAAAGTGATTTATCCTTGTCCTCAAAGACATCCTGGTAATATGCAAGAATAAAATCAGCCAGGGCACGTTTGTCATCGCTGTTTTCTAAAAGTTTAAGAACGAAGATGTGACGGTTGTTGACCTCGAGTCTAGCTCCGGATGTGGGTTGCAGGTATTTTCCCATTGACGTACCTTCGAATGTTCTCTGCTTTATCTTTTCAATTTCCTGTTCGGTAAGGCTATATTTTTGATAGAGGTCACGTATCTCTTCTTTAAGATCTTTTTTTGAGATTTCCGTATCGAACCCAAGTTTCATCAGTTCGGATTTGAGTTCACTTATTTCACGTTCGCTGCTGATCCTGCTTTTCCTTTTGATAATAAATTCCCAGATAAGCAATGCGATCACAAGAAGCCAAAGGATCAACTCATGGGCTTCCATGCCGATGATCCAATCAATTAAGTCTGACATTCTTATTTCTCCCCGAAAAAACACATTCGGAACTGATGGTTTGCATTTTTTCAATAATTTATAAAGAAGTCAACAATAATTATCAGCTACAATGATATAATACTCCCATCAAATGTTTTCTTTTCGGTATGGCACGGCATCAAGATTGTTGTTATAACAATTTTCACAAATAAGTTCGGGCTTATCTTCGATAATTTTCAGAAGTTCATCATCATCTTCTTCTGAATGTTTCTGTTTTTTTGATTCAACAAGATACCCACATCCGCTTCTGATCGTTACCTTGCACCAGGCGCATGAAGCCTGAGACTTCCCTGTTCTATACCACCAGATCTTTGCATTCTCATAAGCTTCTATTTTGTTTTGAGGTTTGTATTTGGCAATGAATTGGAGGGCTTCCGGTCCGCCTATCTTTTTAATAGCCTTTTCAACTTCGTATTGTTTTTTCTTAAAGGCTTCGCAAATAGTCCATATATTTCGTCCCTTGTATTTTATCGGAATGTTATAATAATCGGAATCATTTACTTTGAAATACAATTCGACAAGAGGTTCAATCGCTTGCAGGTCTTTTTGTTCCCCCAGTGCTATGGCCGCAGAGATTTGAATCTCTCTGTCCGTATCTTCCAAGGCTTTTATTAAAGCATCGACAGCTCTCGGGTCTCGTACTTTCTCCAATCCAAGGATCGCTCTTTTGCGGACCTCTTTATCCTCATCCGTCATTTTGCGAACCATGGCTTCAACAGATGATGTATCACCACTAATCTTTTTCGGTTCTTCCTTGGGAGCTTTGAAAGCCTCTTCTTCGGAAAGTTTATCTTCAAGAATGATGGTGTTGTTCCGGTCAAGACTTTGAATCATGTCGGAAACTTCTTTCATCACATATTCGTCACCACCTTCAATCGCTTCAATAAAAGGTTCTTTCAAGGCAGATCCTATTTTGATGTAAGACTTTTCATCCTCCGCCATTTGTTTTTCTTTGGTCAATCCGCTAAGCTTCTCGCTTAGATCCAGTTCTTGTTCCTCCTCAATTTTTTCCAGCATTCGCGACACTTCTTTGACAAAATGATCGTTTTCTTCCTCCCAAGTCTTGTTGCGAGTCTGCTGCTCTTCTCCCTTTTCAGAAGGAATGAGTTCCTCCGGTATTTCTCCAGACTCTTCCGTGTCTATTTTAGTCATTATCTTATCATCCGGACTTGCAACCTGGGAAAATTGAATATTGAATTTTTTCAGTGAATTTATTGCCTCTTCTCGAACATGTTTGGTTTTATCTTCAGCCGCCGCCTTTTTAAGATATTCGATAGCATCCTTGTCCTGAATCTCTCCTAATGCCCTGGCGGCGCAAGCCCGCAGGAATTCGTCATCTTCTTCGAATAAAGCCTGGGTAAGTGGTTCGATAGCCCGCTTGTCCTTTATTCCCCCTAAAACCGAAGCAGTCTGCCTTCGGATTTCAATATTACTTCCCTGAAGGGCAACTATGAGCAGATCAACGGCAGGAGCACCTATTTCTATTAGGGTATTGCTTGAATAGGTCTTAACCCATCCATTTTCGTCGGCTAAGGCCCATATTAAAGGTTTTATAGCCGGTTCTCCGATTGATATCAGGGCTTTTTTTGCTTCTTCCTGGAGATCCTTCTCGCTGGAATAACTGAAAACTTCTATTAAACCATATATATCATTTTTCTCTTTCAGCTTTTCAATGTCCAGTTTGTCAAAAAAGCTCATACCCTAGCTCCCCTTGAAGAATTTACCTTTTTATGCAACTTTATAAAATATTTATTTCTTAATGCATAGATTAATTATTCCCATATAAAACGTCAATATTTTATATTATTATGCAACAATATAAAAGGCTGTTTTTTTAAAGAACCAGGCTAATCCATTTCTCTATATTTTTTCTATGATACTTCCCTCATTCCCTACCCTTCCTTCAGCCAATTTCTCAAGAAAACGTTTCTTTTGCTTATTGTCGGGAGGAAGGTTTTTAAAATGTAACATTTTTCCGCGGACAATGGTCAAACCCTGGCTGGTTAATGAAACATATGGAGAAACATCATGGGATACGATAACACCCAGTGCTCCCATCTGTATTTTTTTTTGAATCCACTCGAGAATAGTGGTTTGAATCCTTCGGTCCAAGCCCTCCATGGGCTCATCCAAAAGAATAATGTGGGAGTTTCCTATCCATGCCGCGGCAAATACGGCTCTTCGCCTTTGGCCCATAGAAAGCTCGCGGACCGTCCGCCTTTCCAACCCCTCCAGGCCGGATCGTTTTACCATCTCCTTTGCTTTTTCCAATTTTTCATTTCTAACACGGCAAACGAGATCTAAAATCTCCTTGACTGTGGCATATGGAGTCAGATCCGGCTGTTCCGGAACATAAACCAAATTCCTCCGTGAAAGGACTTCTTCTTTCCATAAATCGTATCCATTGATCAGAATCTTACCCTTTTCGCACATCTCTATTCCCGCTGCCATTTTTAAAAATGTACTTTTTCCCGTTCCATTCGGACCGAGAAGAAGAGTTAATCCATTTTCCAACTCAAGGTTAACATCTTCAAGGATAGGTACACCTGGTAGATATGAGAAATTCACTCCATTGAATACAATCTTCATTTTTTCCATGACATTGAATCTCCCGCAGCAAGATAATGCCTTTCCATCCAGCGGCTTACTTTTTGCTGTTTTTCCGCTCTCCCAGCCGCCTTGAGAACAACAGGAATTCCCAGAATAAATAACATGCTTGCCATAGGCAAAAGAGCCATCAACAAAGACACCGGAAGCCCTGCATGCATTACCGGTCCAAGAGCCCCCGTTTTCCGGGACACTCCCGTACGAACCGCCCATGCTGCAAACAGACAAAAAAAGGGGAAAACAACCGCTACAGGCCAAACACTCTTAAAATTTATGAGAGTCCCGGTCAACAGAGAGGGAAATCCGCAAATCCCCAGTAAAAATCCATCATAGATAATTTTTTTTGAGGATGAAACAGGAAAAGAACGTTCCCATGGCCAGGGAGGACGGCGCAAAGCCAGAATCCGGGCACCGATGGCCAATCCCGCTGCCATGCCTAAACAGATGCAGGCGGAAAAAAAGCGTCTCTCCGTATCCGGACTAGGAGAATTGTTCCTCACGAAAAAGAAACCCGCAGCTATAAAAATCACAGCCGGAAGCCAGGCTAGAAATATTCGCAATCCGACAGCTCTCCAAAATACAGACCAACGAAAAAAAACAGGGGACTTTTGTCTAAAACCTTTATTCTTTTTTTTCAGCTGGTAGGGATAATAACTCCGAAATTCCATTACAGCTAGTAAAACCAATCCCGGTAAAAAAAGCATAATATTCCCTGATGCCGCAAGTATCCCGCTGAATGCGGTGGCAATTTTCCAAAAAACACCTTCTATACCTGGAAAAACAGCCGAGGCAGAGGCCCATGCCAGGAACGGAATACCGGCTGTATATATCCAGAAAGAAAATCCCGCTTCTTTTGCGACACAAACAGCAAGAAAAAACAAAACAAAAAGCAAAGGCGTCTGGGCCAAAACAATGGAGAGAAGAGACGATCGACGGATGGTTTTCCCGTTAACAGGAAAATGCCGGATCCATCCATCGATCCCGCGGCAAACACGTTGGGACGCCATCCGTGCCGCTCCCAAGGTAAAAAAGGCTGAAAAAAGGCCTACCGTATGGGTTTGCAGCAGAGAAATAAACAACGCGTGAAAAAATTCCGGACGAAGAATATAATACAGACCAAAAAAAACCGCCAGGATTGGAGAAAGAACAAGAAGAGCCACCCGCGTCCCCACATGGAGGTGAAAAATAAGGAACGAGAGGGAAGAGTTTACGGGAGTTTCTGAATGTATGTATCTACTCGACACTTTATTCGCTTTTCTTTCCTTTAAGCGAGTAAAAGCACGGATATCCTAACTAATGATTATGTGTTTCTCAAACCAACCAATGATTCGTTTTAAAAGGTCAATGCGATGCTTTTCTTCGCGGATGCCATGTCCTTCCCTTGGATATATGACGAACTCCGTCTCCACTCCATATCTCTTTAATCCACGGTAAAATTGTTGGCTTTGTCCGATAGGATCGATAACGTCTTTTTCTCCTGACAGGAGAAGGGTCGGTGTTTTGACTCTTTTGATATAAGTCACCGGAGACCGATCCTGGAAAAGTTCCAGGTTTTCGTATGGTGTTCCCATATACCATGTATCATAGGGATTGATTCCCGCCTCTTCCGTGCCGTATTCCCCGGCCAGGTCGGTCATCGGAGCGCCGGAGACCGCGGCTTTGAACCTGTCCGTTTGTGTGACGGCCCAGGCAGCCATATAGCCCCCGTAAGACCAGCCACCGATTCCCAGTTTTTCCGGATCGGCGATCCCTTCAGAAATGAGGTAATCAATCCCGGCCATAACATCTCTGAAATCACTTCCCCCCCAATCCCTGCGGTTGGCAGCGACAAAATCTTGTCCATATCCGGTCGATCCTCTAATATTCGGCAAAAGAACAGCAAATCCTTTTCGGACCAGGAGTTGAGCCCAAGCATTAAAACGATCCGACCATCTTCCAGCGGGTCCTCCATGGATAAGGACAATAAGAGGAACACGAAATCCCGTATTCAAGGATTCAGGCTTATACAAAGCAGCTCCGATTTGTCGCCCGTCAAAGCTAGTATAAGAAACGATTTCCGGTTTAATCAGCTCTATTCCCATCCATTCCTTATTCAAATGTGTGACCTGTTCCGCCTTTCCCGGTTCTCTTGATATCCATAGCTCCGGCATGTGAATAGCCGTCTGACCTACATAAGCAACGTAATCCGGTCCGATTGCAAAAGAACCTGATGGGTCGACCTCAAAAGCCGGTATATATTCCAATTGTCCATTCGAATGGATCCGGCCCAACCGGGTTTTAAATCCGTCTTCGCATTGAAAAAAGATGTCTCCGTTTTTTTCCCATTTAAAGGACCTCACGGGGCGGTCGAGGGACTTTCTTGTTTTATTGACAGGCTTTTTCTCTTCGAGATCCATAACAAACAAATCATGAGCAATCGGACCATCGGCCGGTGTCCCCAGATACGCGATTCTTTCTCCGCCGGGATCTATTCTTACATGGCTGAAGGGAAGGGCTGGTTCTGCAACGTCCTCCAGGCCGCCATATTTTAGGTTTATCCTGTAAAGCCGGTCTGTCAGAAGCTCATGTCTTTTGCTGTCCGTGGCACTTACAATCAAATGGTCTCCGTCCGGAAGCCATTCGTATGATGATATGCGCCAATCCCCTTTGGTGAGCTGCCGTACGTCTTTTCCATCTATATCAAAAATCCACAACCTTGAAGGTTTGTCTTCCCGGTCCTCAACCCGGGCATCATTTTTTTCCTCTTTTTTCTTTTTTTCTTCTTCCGTTTCAGGCTCACCGGCAAAAAAAACGATCCGCTTACCACCGGGTGACCATTGGAATGATGAAATGTTTGTCTTAAAGTTTGTGAACTGCTCCGCTTCTCCTCCATCTATGGGAATAACGTGTATCTGGGTTTTCCCCGAACGGTTCGAAAGAAAAGCAATCTTTTTCCCATCAGGAGCCCAGCGGGGAAAAAAATCCCTTTTTTCCGAAGCCGCAAATAAGAAAAACGTGTTATCGTTAAGGTTATAAAGCCAGATATTCACATCTCTATCGGATTCTTTTATTGGCTCGGAAACCGTCATGGCGATGAATTTTCCTTCAGGTGAAATTTGAAGGTCATTAACCGTCCTGATCTTGAGCGTTTGTTCCGGCGTCAGCGCCTCGAGTTTTTGTTCTTTGTCTTCTCCCGCGACTGGGGAAGGGACGAACTGATCACCCAAAGCCGGAAACATCACAAACAAAAGAAAAATTGAAGCAAAAAAAATGAACCGATTATGATATTTTTTTTCATTTAAATTCATGGCAGCACTCCTGGTTATCCCTTATACTATCAATCCCGGATGATTTGAAAATAATCCAGGTTTGATATTCCAAAAAACCTTTGATTCGAATTATTCTTCATCATAAATCGTATATCTAATATAATACATACTATTCAAAAAAAAAGTGAAAATATTTTTTGGACTTGGAGGGAAAAATGCCACATTCTCTTAGACCGTACAAAAAACTTCTGACCAAGCAGTGGCTTATACTGCTGACATTATCTTTCATGTTTTTTATCGCGGGTCTTCTGCTTGTCCTGCTCGTGCCCCTGGGCGAACCCACACCACATGAGGTTCGTATTATTGTATGGCCAATCACATTGGGATGTATTTCACTATTGTGGATAATATGTGTTCCCATCCTGGCCCTCTGGGTAAAAAACCTCAAATACGAAATTGAAGACGACCGTGTGATCATCCATAAAGGAATCCTGACCAAAGTCAGGCAGAATATTCCTTACCGGGCTATCACCGATTTCGTACTGCACCGGTCCCTGTATGACAGGTTCCTGGGTATTGCCTCCATTCGTATACAAACCGCAGGACAAACCCAATCGGCGACAGGCTATGAAGGCAACATGGCCGGATTGAAGGAATGGGAAGAACTGCACCAGGACCTGAGAAGCCGTGTTCGATCCCTGCACCCCATTTCTGAATCTCTGGGCATTAAGGAAAAAGTAGCGACAGGAGAAAATGCCGAACTGCTTTTTCGAATACTCGAAGAACTCAAGGCTATTCGAATAGCTCTGGAAAAATGAAAAATGGCTTCTTAGAGAAGCACAATTTTTTAAGGACGGCCGAATCCCATAGAAATGAGTGAACCAATTCTCTGTTTTATGTCGTAACCGTTTTGGCAGACAGCAGTACATGAAGAGCAGGCACGGCAAACGGCAAGTCCTTTATCCTGTGGAAGCTCTTCCACCGTCATTTCAGCCTGGATGAGGTTTCCGTATCCCTGGGCATACATAAACGCCCGCATCAGATTCGGGATATAGACCAACGACCGGCATGTAGACAAACAGGAACGGCAACCCTGGCAGAATAATGAATCTTGTCCCTTGTCAGCACGTTCAAGGTCGGCCATATCCGCTTCGGTCAAGGTCAAACCTTCGTCCATAATGCTCCAGTTGAGGTCCATCTGAGCAAAGGTAGTCATTCCTGGAATTGCGGTGCTGATACTCTTATCGCTCAAAACCCATTTCAGGGCCGCTTTATGGTTAATGTCGGCGCTTTTTTCTTTATTCATATCGTTCCCGCCGACCGTCTTCATGGCGACGATGCCGATATCTTTTCCGGCGGCATAGGCGGCAGCTTTTTTGATCTCTTCTTTATCTTTCATCCAGTAATTGATGCCGATCTCGATGACATCATAAATACCCGCATCGACGGCGGCCCGAATGACGGCCGGCTCGTTAGCATGTGTCGTGACACCGATAAAACGTGCTATCCCTTCCTTTTTGGCCTTGACAAAGGCATCCATCATCGGCTCGAAGTTAACCATCTCCGGAGTATAACAGCTGTGGAGATAAAGAATATCCACGTATTCCGTCCTCAGCCTTTCCAGGCTGATCTTGAGCTGTTCATTAAAATCTTCTTGTGTTGCTCCAAACTGCCTGCCGCCCCCTTCGGTAAGAAATACTCCCGTCTCCCGGTCACGGTTAAAATACATCTTGGTGGCAATGATGACCTTGTCGCGCATACCACTTTCTTCGATCACCTGCCCAATATATCTTTCGCTGTTTCCGCGCAGATAACCATGGGCGGTGTCGAAATGTTTAATCCCCATTTCCAGAGCTTTGTGAAGCATATCGGGACTGTAGGTATTCATCACACCAAAACTGACAACGGGAAGTTCCAATCCGGTCCGGCCTAACTTCCGGGTGATGATTTTGTTTTTTATCTCTTGATCCCGGCCTGTTTTTTTGACAGCGGGAACTCCTGTTGCTGCGACTGCAAACCCAAGAGCGCTTTTTTCAAGAAATTCCCTTCGTTTTATGGGATTCCGTCCCATGTGTCCTCCTTCATGAAGTTAAAGATTTGTAATATTATAACAATCGACGGGAGTTTTTCCTATCCCGTTGCTAAATTTCTTTCGTTTTGATATGTAATATGCGGGTTTTTATTATCAAAAAATTTCTATTTGAGGGGATGAAACATGAAATTGTGGACAACAATCTTTATTCTGACATGTCTGACACTTTTAGGTTTTTCATGCAAATCCGAACAAAAAGCATCGGATCTCGTCCAGCCTGCAAAATGGTGGTCCGTACACCCCCGCCCCGTCTACACCACGCTGGAAAAAGTGGGAACATACCAGGAATGGTTCGATGTCTACAGGCTGACCGAAGATACGTTCGCTATATACGAACCCAACCAGTTTGAAGAAGCGTTGTGTTATCTTCTTCTCGGACAAGAAAAGGCCGCTGTGATCGACACCGGAACCGGGATCGGCAACATACGCGCTGTTGCCGAAGAACTCACCGAGCTTCCCGTTGAGGTCGTTCTGACCCACGAACATTACGACCATGTCGCCGGCGCCTGGCGTTTTGAAGATGTCATCCATTACGACAATAAAGAAGCTTTGAATGTACTGGCCGCCGGCCGGAACAACGATTCTCTCCAAAAATATGTAACACCGTACTATCTCTGGAAACCATTGCCGGAAGGATTTGACCCCACAACATGGACCATTCCGCCCCTAAGGCCGACACGGCTGGTTAAGGAAGGAGACATCATCGACTTAGGCGGCCGAACCCTTGAGGTTATTTACACTCCCGGCCATTCACCGGGACAGATGTGCCTTCTGGACGCGAAAAACAGAATTCTTTTCACAGGCGATCATTTTTTCCCGGGTCCGCTTTACGCCCATGCCGCCGATGTCAACATGGCCGATTATATCGCTTCCAACCAAAAGCTTATCGCGCGGCTTGAAGAATTTGATCATATCTGCGCCGGACATAACGATCCCTGGGTTAAAAGTGAAGTTATTCCCCGCATCAGCCGGGCTTTTGCCGATATTTATCAAGGAAAAGGAACATACAGCGAAGCCGACGGCTTGAGACGCTATTCTTTTGAAGGTTTTGATGTTCTCATCAATAAAGAAACGCTCGAAAAAGGAATGGATGGATACCCACCCCTTGATGCCAACCTGGTCTTTTTTTACTATAAGGACCTGTCCGCAGCAAAAAGTTTTCACTCGGATATTCTGGGGCTGGAAAAAATTCTGGATTACGGATTTGCGGCTATTTACCGAATTTCTCCGACAACATTCATCGGACTGGTGGATGAAACACAGGGTATGCACAGGGCATCGGAACCCAAAACCGTTACGCTGAGTTTTGTCACCGGTGAAATCGATGCCTGGTATGAATATCTCAAATCAAAGGATGTGCCCATGCGGGGAGCGGTTCGCAATGCGACGCGGCACGCTACGCGGGGATTTGTCGCCTATGACCCGGAAGGTTATTTTCTGGAATTCGAGACCTTTCTTGACGATGAGGAAAACGCCGCGCTTCACACCGCCCTCGAGGGGAAAACGGCGCTTTACCCGCCCCCAAATACTACCTCTCAAAGACCGGCTGATCTTGGTATTCAGGCCAACGTGATCTGGTTTTACTACAAAAGCCTCGAGGAGGCCCAAAAATTTTATGAAGAGAAATTGGGAGCCCGTCTTCTTGTCGACCAGGGATTCGCCAAAGTTTATTCCTCCTCGCCGACGGGTTTTATCGGCCTGGTGGACGAAGCCGAAGGACTTCACCGTTTTTCCGAAAACAAGGCCGTCACCGTATCATTCATAAGCGAAGAGATCGATGACTGGTATATTCACCTTTGGAAAAAGGGGCTTGCATTTGTGGATCATCTTCAGAATATGTCCTCGATTCCGGTCCGTGTATTCGTTACATCCGACCCGGCCGGCTACACGCTGGAGTTCGACCGCTTTTTGGAAGATGAGGTAAACGAAAAAATCCTCCTTCTTTTAAAACAGGAATAGACGTCATTTTGGGGCCAAAAATCGGCCTACTGACTCGAAAACAAGCCTGATTTTCAGTTTAAGTCAATAATGTTATTGTAAACCCTTATGGCGCGAGCCCAGTTCGATTTATTTGCGTTTACTGCCGCAGAAATAGATGTTGTTCATCGGAGTCCAGTCGCCGCAGGCAATATTGATATGTCCCCCGCTGTCCACGGCCAAATCTGGATCACTGGTATCATTGCTGGCCGGGTCGACATCGACAAAAGATGTCCAAGAGTCTCCATTATTCAGGGAACGGGAATAATAAACGGAGCAATAACCCCCGGCATTTTCGTCCCAGACAACACTGATGTTCTTAACGCTGTCTAGAGCTATCCGGGGACTTCCCGAATAATCAGAAGTATTGCAAACCTTTTTCGCCGAACTCCAACTCGCACCTTTATCTTGAGACCGTTTGAAATAAATATTAGAGGGACTAGCGGTTTCGCTATAGACAAGATAAAGTTTACCATCAGTATCAACAGCGATATCGGGAGCGTTGCTGTTGGCAGGATTAGCGGTTACGTTTTTAACGGCGTTCCAGCTCACGCCCCGGTCCGGAGAGCGCCGTAAATAAATATCATTATTCCCAGGTGTATCATCTTCCCAAACAACATAAACATTCCCCGCGTCGTCTACTGCTGTTCGAGCATCACCGGAGAATCCATCGTTATTGGACAGGTTAACCGGCGTGCTCCAGGATGATCCATTGTTTGTCGACCGGCTGAAATAAGTTTCGATGTTATAGGCCGAATATCCCGTCCACCATTCCCAAGCAACAAAAATTCTTCCTCCATTATCGACGGCGATGGATGGGTATTTATCATGAACGGTTGTCCCCGGGATTTCCACTTCGCTTGTCCAGGAAACTCCCCCGTCGTCGGAACGGACGTATTTCAAACCGTCTTGTCCTGCTGCCTGGTCCGTATAGACAAGATGAACCTTATCGTCATCTCCGACAGCTATCGATGGATAGTCCCCTTGAATATTCGATACCATCTGCGGTGTTGACCATGATTCTCCTCCATCTTCGGAATTAGCATAATAAACGCTTCTAACGCTTCCGTTCTGCTCGGAATAGGCCAAGTGCAGCCTGTCCATGCTGTCGACAGCGATCGTGGGACGGTTGGAATTCTTACTATTCGTGTTTGATACGTTCACCTGCTCATTAAAATCCGGATTGGTCAGAATGGAAAAAGTCTGAGAAGACGAATCTCCCCCTTGGTCGGAAGGATTTCGGACAATTACGTCGACGCTCTTGTCCAGAATGGAGATAGAGCTATTGGATGAAGAAAGAGCATTTTCCTGGATATCATTGGTTTCGATCTCACAGTTCAATTCAGTGGAGCTGACATAAGTCGTCGTTTTTTCAGCTCCGTCGAAAACAATCTTGGAATCATTGACAAAATTACTCCCTGTCGCGGTCAGCGTAAACGGAGGAAGGTTGGAAGCAAGAGCATCCGGTGATATGGATGACAATGTCGGGGCGGGAGCCGGTTGGTCGTCCCCCGAGCTTTCCCCTGATGTGCCTCCGTTTTCGTTTCCGGCGCATTGAATGAGAAAAAGGGTGATAAGAATGATGAGAGCATTTTTAAGGAAATATTTCATATAGATCTCCTTTATACACCATAGCGTGTATAAGCTATATTTTTATGCTTTTCACGTCAACATTTTTTGTAATACAAGCTCCAAGTTTTTATGTCCATGTTTTTCTGTCCATGTTTTTATTGATATTCCGGCGTTTTTTTGCTACATTAATTTGCCGGTTGCTCCTCGGTAGCTCAATCGGCAGAGCGGGTGGCTGTTAACCACTAGGTTGTAGGTTCGAGTCCTACCCGAGGAGCCAGTTATGACACTTCGTGTAAGAAAAGATAGCAGAGAAGGGGTAATTCAAGCTATATCTTAGATTTCCGTTGTCTATTTCACAGTTCTGAAGTATCAACTTTAAAATTTGTCTTTTTATGTCCGGTTCAGAACTTACAAACACGTCATAAGCCCTATTAGCCACATCAAGTATATATTTTGCAGTAACATAGTATTCTTCATCCGCTTTCTGAAGATTCCGCATCCTGTCTTGAATTTCAGATTGCTTTTCCCTGTAATCCTGACTTTTTTTGTCATACACGTCCCTAGTAATTCTAATTTTGATCCTTCGAATTCGAATTTAATTCGAATTTAATCGAATTTAATCCTTGACAAACCTAATTTTTTTCTATTAATTAGAAATCTATTTGGGGGGAGGATGAATAAATTTTTGAGAATTTTTCTATTAATTTTAATTACTTTAAGTTCAATATTTTTAGCATATAATATTCAAAATAAAATAAAATATTTAAAGAATAAAAAATATTCACATTCAAGCTTCACAAAAAACAATGATTATAACAAAGAATGTCCTGATACATATTTAAAAAATAAAAAAGGTCAAATATTTAGACTATCCCATTTTAAGGGAAATGTAATTCTCCTTCGCTTTACATCATTTTCAAAACCAGATATTCCGCGCCTCATCTTTTTAGACCATTTATATGAAGCATATAATAGTGAAAATTTTAATGTTTTTTTTATTCATTTAAAAACCAAAAATTCAATTATAAAATCTTACAATTCTTTAAAATTATTATCTCCAATAATCCAAAATGATATTAACATTTCAAATCTTTTTAAACCGAAAAGAAATGCAATTATAATTATAGATAGGAATTT
>JAFGMO010000091.1 GCA_016927475.1 Candidatus Aminicenantota bacterium | reverse complement strand
TTATGACCTATTTCCTCCTCTCTTACGGTTAGATTCTTATTTGACAAGATCAATCACCTAAAGTTAGATTTTACATGATTCGATTCGGGTTGATGCTTTTTTTGTACTTATGGTGTATAATAGCTTTTGAGCATAACTCTATTTTTTTATCTTTCCTCTCCGCACGCCAGCAAATATCCAGGTCTTCCCCCGCAATGAATTCTTCTTTGAATCCCCCAATTTCATTAAAAAGGTCCTTCTTTATGATCATGTTGTGTGAGGAAATAAAATTCTTACGGTAAAGATTGTATTTGATCTTCACCGGTCCTTCCTCCACCGCCAAAAACCTCTGAAGGGCACTGTCCGTGCTGTAACCTATGGTTACCCCACCCGCCAGCCATACCTCCCGCTCCTTCACAAACCGGCCAAAAGCGCTAAGCCAGGATGCTTCCGCTGTGCAGTCGGAATCCATAAAAGCAAGATATGCGCCGCGGGCATAACGGGCCCCGGTATTTCGCGCCGCCGCCGGCCCTTTCTTTTTTTCTGAAACACATTTTACAGGAAATTTTTTTATTATCTTCAGGGTATTGTCCGTGGAACCGTTGTCAACCAAAATGACCTCAAATTTCGATGCAGGAAAGTTTTGATTGAGCAAAGATTCTATACATTCGCTTATATCGAATTCCCTGTTGAGAACAGGAATAACCACACTGAAGATGATATCAGTCATCGCTTTTTTCCTAGGTTTTGTTAACCAGCCTGTATTATTCACGAGCCAATTATTGAAATTATCTGTTGTTGTCGGCCAAATTTATGAATAATGTTGGCTAGAATTATCAATAAAGAATACGTCCCGATAAAGATTTGATCTTTTTGACAAGGTTGCGATCCATAGGATACCTCTTGAGTGGATCTCTTTTCCACATAGGATACACGTCTTTCAAAGCCCGCCAGAACTCATTCCATTTTTTTCCATAAACAGCTTTTGAAAAACTATGAAATGTCCAGAATATGATATGAAGAACATGGTAAGGAAAAGGAAGATATCTGAGAGCGACGATCACTCTGTTTCTAAAGGTATAATACGGCTCAAACCATTTTAATGTATTTTCCGGAGTGGAATCATGAAGAACTTTAACCTTTTTCAGATAATAAATATGATATCCTGCCTTCAGAACCCTGTAGGAAAGATCCAGTTCTTCATTGGCCGCAAAAAATGTTCCGTCAAAAATGCCCGTCTTTTCTAATATATCCCGCTTTATCGCAAATCCTGTTCCGGTAAAGTAGGCGATTTCAGAAAGATCATCCGGAACTTTTTTATCCTTCCGCGGAATCTCCTTGCGGCCGTAGTCTCCCGAACCCATATCCAGAACAGCCAAGGAAAGAATCCCCGCTTTTGGATTTTCCTTGAAAATCCTGACTATCTCTGCTGTGGAATATTTCTCGATGAAAAGGGCATCATCATCGATGAAAATGAGGACATCCCCCGAGGCTTTTTGTATTCCCACATTGCGCGATTCGGGAATGCCCAGGCGCTTCTTATTTTTGACCAAGGTCACTTCCGGGTACTTCCGCTCAACATGCTCAGAAAGGGGACAAGATGAATCGTCATCGATGAGAACAATATTTTTGGCCGGCCAGTCCTGGGAAAACACATTCCGGAGTACTTTAAGACATTTATCGAAACGGTTCCGCGTGATAATGATATAACTAACCAAACAATCAGACATCTATTCACATCTTCTTAAAATTTCTTTATTCCCGAAAAAACCTCCCTTAATGTAACAACAGTCAACATTATTTGCAATCATTAGAAAATATCATTAGAAAATATCATTAGAAAATATCCGTTTTTCAATCCAAAAGAAAAATGAATCTGTTCGGGAATCATTTGATTTCCCCTCCCATATGAGTATGATGGAAAGTGCCTAAATATTTTTATTAGGAGTCTGACGTGTCTATCCATAATCTTGTTTCCAAAAAAATCGTTAATATCCCCAAATCAGCCATACATGAGATGACCCGATTGTCCAAGGAGGTCGAGGATGTCGCCTTCCTCTCCTGGGCCAAGCCGACATCCGGTACGCCTGAACATATTAACCGGGATGCTATCCGGGCCATTGAAGAAGGAAAAACAGGCGGGTATACGGAAAGTTCGGGGCTTCCCGAACTCAGGGAAGAGATTGCTAAAAAGCTTTCCCGGGATAACGGTATTCAAGCCGATCCTTCCGAGGTCATCATCACGGTCGGGGCTATCGAAGGGTTGGCTGCAGCGATTTCCGCAGTTGTCGATCCGGGTGATGAAGTCATCATCCCCGTGCCCGGCTATTCAACCCATATCCGCCAGGTCGTTCTCGCATCGGGAAAACCCGTGCTCGTTCCGGCCGTTGAAAACGAAGGTTTCCGCCTCGATATCAGCCGTCTCAACGAAGCGGTCACGTTCAGAACCAAAGCCATTCTTTACAGCTCACCCAATAACCCAACCGGGGCTGTCTTCAGTCGGAAAGAACTTGAAAGTATTTCGGAAATCGCCCAAAAGCACAACCTGGTGGTTATCACCGACGAAGCCTACGAATATTTTGTCTTCGATGAAGCCAAGCACATCAGCATCGCTTCTCTTGAAGGCATGCGGGAACGGACGATAAGCTGCTACACGTTTACCAAAACCTACGCCATGACCGGCTGGCGCATCGGCTACCTTCACGCCGTCAATGACTGGATTTCCCAGATCACTAAAACACATATCCCCTTCTGTATCTGCGCACCCGTTGTTTCCCAGTACGCGGCGCTGGCCGCCCTGCGCGGACCCCAAGACTGCGTTGCGGATTTCCGCCGGCATTACCAGACGACACGGGATCTGATGTGCAGCCGGCTGGACCGGCTTCCCGGAATTTTTTCCTACCAGAAACCCAAAGGATCTTACCTGATGTTTCCCAGAATCGAAATCAGCGAAGGTCAAGATTCCATGTCCTTCGCCAAACGGCTGCTCCAGCAAGCCCGGGTTTCAACGACACCCGGAATCGCTTTTAAGGGTGAAGGCCACATACGCATGTCTTTCTGTGTTCCCGAAGAAACCATCCACAAAGCCTTTGACAGAATGGAAGAATATTTTTCTTGAAATCTACATAACTTCAAGAAAGGATAAAGGCGGAGAAAAGGAAATAAAAGTTAACCCGTAAATCTAAGAAGCCATACCAACAGCAAACTAACACCCGTCACCACGACGGCTCCGATGAAGCCGGTTATCAGGGGGCGGAAACCTAATTTTTTTATTTCCCGAAAATTCGTGCCGAATCCGATCCCGACCATCCCCATAAGGATCAGAAATTTTCCGGCGCTTTTGAAAAAATGGATGCCATCCGGGGAAAAAAATCCTTTTACGGCGAACACTGCCATAGCGATATATCCGAAAAGCACCCAGGGAAACGCCTTAATCAAGGCTTTTTTGCCCAAACGCTTTTCTCCCGCTTCCTTAGCGCCGAACCAGAGCGAAATGAGCACGGCGGCCAGAATCATGAACATATTCCGCGTCAATTTAACGATTGTAGCCACCTGGCCGGCTTTCTCCCCAAAAATATATCCCGCACCGATTGTCTGGGGCGTATTATGGACGGCGGTTCCCGCCCATATCCCGAAAGCCGTCTGGCTCAATCCGAGAGCATGGCCCACGAATGGGAGAAATACCACCAGGAAAAAGGCGGCGATAACGATGGTGCTGACCGAATAACTGGTTTCTTCTTCCCTGGCCTTGATGAGAGGAGACGTGACGGCGATGGCACTCCCGCCGCATATGGTGGTTCCGACGGCCAGAAGAGCGCAGAGCTTGTCTGGCAAACCTAATTTTTTTCCTAAAAAAAAGATGAAGAAAAAACCCAAGGCCATGGTGGTAAAAATGACGACCAGGCTGAGGGGAAGCTCACCGGCCAGCTTGATGGAAAAACCCGCTCCCAGGAACATAATTCCCCAGAGAAGAGGAGTTTCAAATTTTTTTAAGTAAGGCTCGAATTTTTTGGGGAAAAGTCCCGTATTCCTGGCCAAGGCTCCGATAAAAATCCCGATCAGCATAGCCTCGAAAGGATGCGACCCGTTGATGACGATCACGGCGGACATCTTCCGGGAAACCCATGCCGCCAGGGCCAAAAATGTCCATCCCAAAACAACCATTAACGTGATTCCCTGTAGGCCTTTTTTAACGTATCCCCCCGCAATCCCTGCCGCAGCGCTTCCAGAGCAAGGATATCTTCAGGAGGAATATTTCCCAGGTTGACGTTTGTCCCCAGCTTCAAAATCAAGTACTTTTGCTGGTTCTTGAGGGGAGCTTCCCAGAGAAGGTCCTCCGGGTTTTCCACTCCGGAAAGGATGTTTTCGACATTACCTTCCTTGACCTTTCCATCCTGGTCAAAGATACCAACACCTTTGCCCCCTTCACGGGCTTCGACGATAACTTTGAAAGCCCCGCTTTTCAGGTCGGCTTGAATAACATCATGCATGACAGCAACGGATATCTCCTCGGCGGGATCCTTTTTCCCCACTTCGGTGTAAACAAGGAAACCTGAATCCACGGCTTTACGAATGGTTTTTTCCCTGGCTTCCCGGTCGATCTCGATGGTGCCGTCGGAGACCTCTATGGCGTCGAATCCCAGCTTTTGAGCCCTGTTCAGGTAAGCTTCCAGTTTTTCTTTCCAGAGCGCCACTTCTAGAAAGGTCCCCCCGGGCATGACATTCACACCTGTTTCCCTGAGGATGTCCGTTTTCCTCCGGCAGATCTTTTCGGAATAAAACGCCGATGTCCCGAAACTGAATTTAACGACATCGATATAAGGCGCCGCCGTCTCGGCGAGGTCCTGAGTGGCCCGGATTCCCAATCCTTTATCCAGGATCATGGTTACACCATTTTTTCGCGGCTTTTCCATCCTGTCCCTTACGGGAGGGTCGATACATTCCGCCCAAGCTTTCATGTCTTTCTCCTCATCAGACAATATAATTATTTCTTCTAAAAACGCCTGCCCCTTTAACGGATTTTTATCCGTAAAAATTGTAAGGCGGGCATTTATTTTTTTATGATCTCAAACAATTCCGCCGCATCTCCAACACCCGATATCCAACGCAAAGCCCTTTTGATACGGCCTGAATCCAGCAACAATTCTATGGTATGGAACCTCTTCCGGCCCAGCTCAAAGGTATCGATTCCTGGAACCGGCATACGGCCATAAAGAAGGAGGCTTTTTCCAAGCTTCTCTGAAACATTAAGAAAAAGTTCTCTCAACAGGTTTTCCCTGCTTTTTATGTCCTCCCACACGACCTTATCCCATTTATTTTCCACATGGGGAAAAACAAGGAAAACATCCGGGCTTTCCAGATGGTTGCGCACGGTTTGAAAAGCCGCTAGATCCACCACCATCTTACCGCCTTTTTCCTCCCGGGGAGCAATATCCGGATCCCTGGCGAAACCGGAAAAATGATTGTTCAGCGTATCCACACGCACGGCATCCTTGATCGAACCCTTGAAAAAATTCAGGTTCCGTTTCAAAGAAAAATGAACGAACTCCGTTGAGAAAAGGCTCCAGCCTTTTTTCAGGGCAGAAAGCAGAAAGACCGACTTCCCGGATCCCGCCCCTCCCACAATGATGAGAAGCCGGGATTTTTTTTCTAGGGCGCAGGCATGAAGGGTGAATATTCCATGCTTTTCCTCCAAGGTTCGAAGCACCCAGGAGGAAAAAATCCCCAGATTGCCGAAAAGCGAATGCCGGCGGTCGTTCGTTTCCTTTTCCCACCGTGAAAAATCACCGTGAAGGATAAGAATGTCTTTGTCGACGGTCATTCCTTCTTTTTGAGGACCGTCAAAAATATCCACGCGGGAATCCCGGGCTTCATCAAAGGGTATGGTTTCTACAGACTGGAAATTCGTATCCATCCAGAAAAACCGGTCCGGCCGAAACAACTCCGAATTGGTGCTGCGAAGGCCGATTCGGGCCTCTCCGATTTTAACGCCGCCTTCTATCATCCGTTTTTCTCTTCTTTTTCCTCGACTACGGCGATCATCGAGCGGGTGTGGCGAAAGTGTTCTTCCATGGCTGCCCTGACCTGTTCGGGTTTGCCGTCCCGGACGGCCTCCGTGATTTTGCGGTGGATGGAGGCTACAAGGGATGTGTCGATGATTTCTCCGCGGGTTTCGACCCATCTTTTGATAAAGGGAATGATGGTATCCAGGACCATGACTACATATTCATTGTGCGAGGCTTCAGCCAGAAATTTATGGAAAGCGACATCCTCCCGGTTGAAGTCGGTTCCCGTGCCGGCGGCCCTTTCCATTCGCTCAGCCTGCTTTTCCAGGCCGGTGATATCCTTCTTGGTTGCATGGCGGCAGGCAAGCTCGGCCACAAAGGTTTCAAGCCCCTCCCGAAGCTCGACAAGGTCTCGAATATCCTCACGGCTCATTCGCCGGACGGCCATCTTTCTTTTGAGAACGGCATCGGGATAAGCCATACGGACAAAAACACCGCTGCCCGCCACGGGTTCGAGAACACCCAGATGAACCAATGAACTGATCCCTTCTCTCAGCGAAGTCCGGCTCACACCGAGGTCTTGACACATTTGGCGCTCTGGCGGCAGTTTGTCCCCAACATTGACATGTCCATCCCTGATGATACCAAGGATGCGGTCGGCCACCGCCTGGGCCAGAGAGGTTTTTTGAAGTTCATTAAATTTTAATTTCATTTAATCGGTAATATTATCATACCAATTAACAAAATTCAATCCATAAAAGTATTAGTGTTCCCATGCTGACAGACTATAAACCGCAGAGATTATTATTGATTGAATTTTATCAAATTTATTCTTTAACCCGGAAAGGTCTCGTTTTTATCTTATCCACACAGGAGATGTTCAATTCTTTGAGAGACCCCGATTCCAAAAACTGCTTTTGAATAAACTGAAGACAAGGCCCTCCGACGCCGTGCGCACCCGGAACGACCAGATGAAGGCTATTGGGCAAATGGCTGGCAACTTCTTCTCCCCACTGCGGCGGCGTGACGGGATCAAGGGATCCGGAAAGCAGCAAAACGGGAACATCCACCGCAAACGGATCGTCGAAATTTTCAGGGAGTTCCGACCGCGGCCAGAAATCACAGACTTTTTTCTGACGGGTCACCCTTCCACTACCCATATCCGTGTTTCCGGTAATCTCCTTGATATCCTCCCATGTGATACGATCCAGGTCCTCAGCGCAGGTGACACAGAGAAGCATCCCCACGGCCAGCGCCCGGCGGACGGCCCACTCACTTGCTAAACCCGCCTCGGCGAAGGGCTGAAAGTCCCCCTCATAAGCGCGGTGAATGAGATAAGGCACGTGCCGGCTGCTCACACTTCCGTACATATACATCCGCAAGGCTTCGATAAAAGCCTCTTTGGGCATTCGAACCCGGGATTCTTTGTGGGTTTCCGGATGACGAACCGTCACCTCGACCGGCTCCTTTTCCAAGCGGGCAAGAATGGCTTTATATTCCTGTTTCAAGCTGGGAAAGGCGGCCCGACAGTCCGGGTCCTCGGAACACTCTTCGATGAGCATATCAATAGCCCGCTGAAAACCGGGCGCATGATAGAGGGGATTCCTGAAAGCCAGGGGAGCGACGCCGTTCAGAATGGCCGTCCGTACGGTTTCCGGATGTTTTCTTAAATAAACCAGGGCCATGCGTGTTCCGTAAGAGCTTCCGGTGATGTTGATCTTGTCATAATTCAAAGCCCGTCTGATATCATTAACATCGTCGGCCGCATGGTAAGTCGAATATTGCGTCAGATCGAACTTTAACTTCAACTCTTCGATACAGCTTCGAAAAAGAGCTTCTTTGAAATAGGGGGAAAAATAACTTTGCAGGTCATCACTGGGCGCCGCCTCCGGACAGTCGATTTTGTTGTCACCGGAGGTACCTCGCTGGCTGACCAAAACGATATCCCGCATTTTTCGAATCCATGATTTTTCATACATGAACCGGTAGGTCGTCACGTCGGCCCCGGGACCTCCGGCAAAAACAAAAAAAGGATCGGGACGGGTTTCCGGTCCTTCGGCATGAAGGACGACGACATTCAGATGAATCATACGCCCCTTCCGGGCCGAACGGTTTTCAAAAACGGCAAAGGTTCCTGTCGAAGACTTTAAGCCGGTTTCCGTATCCTCGACGGTATTCAGCGCCAGCCGGGATTTAAGGGTTTGACTATCCTCCGGCTGAACCTGCGGACTGAGGGCCTGTTTTTCTTTTTCACAACAAAAAGAAAACACAGACAAAAAGACTACCAAATTATAAACGAAAAGACGGTATATTTTTTTGTTATTCATCATATTGTTCTTATACCAAAAACCGGACAGAAAAGAAAAGATGATACATTAAAATATTCAAGGGTTCAGGTATGTTGACAGGTATTATCCTCTGTGTTACCTTCATGTTACCGGCGAAATCAATGATACCTTTTCTGCCACTTTCTTCTTCGGAGCAAAAAAATGAACAAAACTTTCATTGAAAAAATCTTTCCGTTTGTTTTATTGTTTTTATTCCTTCATCTTTCCCTGCCGGCTCAGCGTGCGGCGGGCACAGCCATGCTTGAGGGTTCGGTGACCGATGAAGAGGGCGAACCCATTGTAGGCGCCCTTGTCACCATCAAAAGCTTCGATGTGCACGGCAGAACGATACAGGGTTTTGAAAAAACCTCCAAAACAAACAACAAAGGATTATACAGGCTGATGCATTTGGGAAGCGGCGAATGCCATATTCGGGCTTCGGCGGACGGATATCTTTCCCAAACACACCGTATTTCCATCAGCCAGGTTTATTCCAATCCCCGCATCAATTTTAAATTGAAAAAGGCCCCGCTGGTCGAAAAACAGGTTAAAACTTCCGGTTTCGATGAGGAAGGGCACGCACTCTTCGAACAGGGAAAATACGAACAGGCCATTGCCCTCTATAAACTTCATATGAAAGAAAATCCTGAAGCTTTCGAAACCTCATATTTTATCGGAAATTGCTACCTACAGATGGGTAAAATAGACTATGCCGTTATGGAGTACACCAAAGTCATCGAAGGAACCCGAAAAGAGGACATCCCCGAATCGAAACAGCTTCAAGCTTTGGCGGCAACAGCGCTCGGCAACATCTATCTCGACCGGGAAAGCCGTGATGTCGCCCTCAAATACTATATCAAATCCCTCGAATTCAATCCCCAAAACACGGCCCTGGCCTACACGGCAGGAGAGATGCTTTTCGCCGCCGGAAAAACCGAAGAAGCCCTGGAATACTACGGGAAAGCCGCCGGGATCGATCCCGGCTGGTCCGAAGCTTATCTCAAATGGGGATACGCCGCTTTGAAGCTCGAAAAAACAGCCGAAGCCAAAGAGCATTTCCTGAAATTCCTGGAGCTCAGCCCGGATCATCCCCAAGCGGAAGAGGTCAAAAACATACTCAAAGACCTCGAAAAATAATCCTCCTTATTATTTATTAAATCTGACGTCAACATATATCATTTTGCAGATCTCCGTTATTTTTGAAATACTGTTAGTGAAATTAGCACCTAAACATTCTGAGAAAAGTCGTCAGATTTAATAAAAAATAAGGAAACCTTTTTGCTCTTTTGTGCGTATTGATTTATGTATCGGATTCCGATACTATAAAACAGCGGGAATACAAACCGCTGAAAAGAGGTCGCCATGAAACTCTTGTCACGGGCCGAAGAAATCATTCTCCTGGCGGTATTCTGCCTTAAGGAAAATGCCTACGGCATTCCCATTCGGGAATTTATTCGTGAAAAAACAAGAACGGAGTGGTCTCTTGCCCAGATTTACGAGCCGCTCAACAAACTGCGGGAAAAGGGTTATGTCTTAAAATACAAGGACCAGCCCACTCCGGAACGGGGAGGCAGGCATAAATTCCTCTACAGGATTACCAAAAAAGGCAAAACGGCCCTTCTCGAGATACGCACCGTTCACGACCGGGTTTGGGAAAGCGTCCCCAAAAAATCGCTGAGTTAAGGTCCTTAAATGAAAAAAACATCCCCTCAACCGCCCCGGTTGGCCCGATGGCTGGCCTCGCTTTTTTTATCAGCGGAGGACCGCCAGGAAAAACTGGGGGATATGGAAGAGGGATATATTTTTGAGTACCACAGCAAATCCCAAAAACGGGCCCGGACGTGGTACCTGTTTCAAACGGCCAAAATTGTTCCATTTTCAATAAAAAATGCACTTTTATGGAGCTTTACCATGTTTAAAAACTATCTTAAGATAGCCATCCGCAACCTCAAGAGGCATACGGGATATTCCCTGATCAACATCGCCGGACTGGCCCTGGGAATGGCCTGCTGCCTTTTGATTTTATCCTGGATCCGGGACGAGATGAGCACGGATACGTTCCACCAAAAAGCCGACTCTCTTTATCTGGTCCGAAGTTTCGTTCATTATGGAAGCCACACCGACAGGGGATCCGGTTCCGTTCCGGCCTTGGGGCCCGCCCTCAAAGGGGAAAATCCCGAGGTCCTCAACGCCGCCCGCATCAACAACGGTCAAGGGCAGCACCTTCTCAGTACCAAAGACAAAAAGTTCAAGGAAGACGTACAAATGGCAGACCCCGAGATATTCGAGCTGTTCACACTTCCCTTTGTCAAAGGTAATCCCGAAGACACCAAAAAAGGGGTTCATGTTATTGTTCTCTCCGAGCGAATGGCCGCCAAATTTTTCGGCAAAGAAAATCCCATCGGAAAAACCTTGACCATGGACAATGAACGGGACTTCGAGGTCGTCGGCGTCATGCAGGATATTCCGCACAACTCCACGATAAGCTTCGACATCTGGGTCCCCCTGGAGCTGTCCCGAAGCCTGTGGCGTCCCAATTACATCGACACCTGGTTTAACATGGCTTTCAGGACTTATGTCGAGATGGACGCCGGATTCGACCTGGGAGCATTTAATAAAAAAATCTTCAACCGTGTTCGGGAATCGGATCCGAATACAAACATAGAACCATTCCTTTATCCCTTCAAAAAGGTCTATCTCGAAATGTGGGGACGGATGGAACAGATACGCATTTTCGGGGCCATTGGCCTGCTTATTCTGGTCATCGCCTGCATCAACTTCATGAATTTAACAACCGCCAGGTCAGCCAAACGGTCCCGGGAAGTGGGACTGCGTAAAGTACTCGGAGCTTACCGGCGCCAGGTTTTGCGCCAATTCTTCGGGGAATCCCTCCTCTTGACATTGGTATCAATGCTCCTGGCCGTGGGGCTGGTATGGATTTTTCTTCCTGTTTTCCGTTCTCTCACTTTCAAACCGCTCCATTTCGGGGATCTTTTTCACCCCACTCTTATCGCCGGAGCCCTGGGAATTGTCCTTTTTACAGGGTTTCTTGCGGGAATCTATCCGGCCGTTTTTCTATCGGGTTTCCGTCCGGTCAGCGTTCTCAAAAATGCAGCCTCATCAGGAACCAAGGGGGCGCTATTTCGTAAAGTGCTGGTCGTCATTCAGTTTTCCATCTCCATCATTCTCATCATCGGAACGGCCGTCATCTACGGGCAGGTCAACTACATGAAATCCAAAAGCTTGGGATTCGACAAGGAGCATCTCCTCTATCTTCCGGTCGAGGGCAGGCTCAAAAACAGCTACGCCGCTGTTAAGCAGAAACTTCTCCAAAATCCCGGAATCCAATCCGTGTCCCTGACCACCCACTCACCGACGGGCATCTACAACAACGGACAGGATTGGGACTGGGAGGGCCGTGATCCCAACGTCAATCCCCTTGTTACCTATTTCGGAGTGGATGCCGATTTCCTGGACGTCTTCCGTATCGAGATGTCCCGGGGTGAATCTTTTGTTAAAGGAACGCCGCACAGCGGGGATAAGGTACTGATCAATGAAACATTCGCCGGGATCATCAACCTGGAAAACATTATCGGGACACGCATATCCCAACCGGACAGGTCACTGCGAATAATCGGTGTAGTCAAGGACTTTCACTTCACGCCGGTCAGCAGGGAGATCGGTCCCATCATCATCTATCATAATCCGCTGGTCAGGCCGTACCGTTACATGTTTCTGCGGCTCAATCCTGGCGACGTCTCACAAACAGTCTCCTTTGTCGGACAGACGGTCAAAGAATTTAATCCCGACTTCCCCTTCACTTATCGATTCCTGGACGAGGATTACGACCGGATGTACCGCTATGCCGACCGGGAAATGGGTCTCGTCCAAATGTTCACCATTCTGGCCGTTGTCATATCATGCCTGGGTCTGTTCGGACTGGCTGCCTTTACAGCCGAGCAGCGGACCAAGGAAATCGGCATTCGTAAGGTGCTGGGTGCTTCGGTTTCGGGAATTATGGTCATGCTTTCCAAAGAATACGCCAAGTGGGTCCTTGTGGCGAACATCATAGCCTGGCCGGTTGCCTACTTCTTTATGCACAGCTGGCTTCGGAATTATTATTACCGGATAAGCCTCGGTTTACCGGTATTCCTCTTGTCCGCTTTGGCCGCCCTGTTTATCGCCCAATTGACGGTCAGCGTTCAAGCTTTTAAGGCTGCCCGATCCAATCCGGTCCGCTCTTTGCGCTACGAATAAGAAGATTTTATCCGGTCAAAAAAAAACGATGCTCCACATGTTTTTTTATGGAAAAATATCATACCGCGCGTTACAATAACGGAAAATCGTTTCAGGGGGTGCCCATGCGAACCATCGCTTGGATCCTGGTTCTGGCGGCCATCGGATTCGCTGCTTACATGCTTTTCTTCTCTCCCAAAACAGAAGAAGAACAGGCGGTCATCGAGCTGGAGAAGCGCTTCGACGACGCCTCGAACCGTCTTATCGGCGCCGAACGTTCGTCGGGTATAAGCGGCCTGGATACGACCTCGGATGCCCAGAATGCCGTAGTCGCCATCAAAAAAGTGTATCGTGAGCTTAAAACACTTATAGACAGTCTTGCAGAAGATAAGGCCCTGCGCAAAGCCGAAGATTTGGAAGCCCGAGTCCTCGATTTTATGAGAAAATATGAGATAGAATAAACTATCCGGTTGTTTAAATTTCTCATAAAAAAATTTCCTTGACACGACCAAACTTCCCAATTTTTTCCATCATATTCAATAGGGCAAATTCTCTTCAGACCCTTCTCTAAAAATTTTTTCTTGACATATGAAATAATTGTATTATATTAATAGTACAATTATAAATGAAAAAAGAATTTCCATCGATAATCACCCTGATCCTCTTATTCCTCCTCACTTTATGTTGCTGCTCAACTTCTCATGACAACAAACTCAGTGTTGAAAAAAACAAACGATTTGATCGGATAAATATTAAGAAATTATGGGGGATGGAGCTGTATGGAAGAATGGTCCTGGCATTAAACCAGGGAATCCTCTGTGACGAAATCCAGGACACCATGGGGAAAGAGCATAAATTGAGCCTGTTCGACTATAATGGCAATCTTATTAAAAGCAAGTCTCTGATGAGCGGTGAAGGACCTGATGAAATAACTGTTTTGACCTTGGAAAATGTCTGGATTTCGTCTAACGGAAAAATAATGTGTGAGGATAACAATTATTTGAAAACACTCGACCCTGAAACATTTGAAATCCGAACCCTTAAAAAATTCTCCAATACGATCGAAGGATACGGCAGCAAATATATAATGGGACGTCACACCTACACCAGCTTTGAAGAAAAAGGAAACAGGACGGTAACTACGGTCGAGTCCACCGGTTATTTTGAAAACCTAACCTATTATATCGCTGCTTATGAAAATATTCTTAATCATTTTTTAATCATCTCCAAATTCAAAAAACCGAAACCTATTCTTTGGGCAAAGATTCGAGAAGGAAAACGAGAATCCTATTCGGATTATTATCATTTTTTAAGGATGTTTAGAATTTTCAGCGTTGATTGGAAAAGGGATGTGGTCTATACCATTCCTGATATCGAAAAACCTGAAATTTTTTTCGTGAACCTGAAAACAAAACGAGAAGGCAAACTCCTCATAGATCTGGATGCGGGCTCATTCAAAATTGATAAGGAAGAACTCGCACTCAAACATGAATATGTTTTGGGCGAGACATCTCCTGAATTGAAAAGTTATTTCAAGCATATTCTTTACGTCCCTCCCCTTGCCCCGGCTCTCATGGGGATAAAGGTGATGGAAGACCGCTTGATCATCATAACGGGAAAGAGAGACTGGGAAAAGCAGGAGAATGAGGCACTTGTCTATCGACTTCCACAAATGGCGTTTGAGGGAAGTTTTTCCATTCCCTACCCGAACTTATTAAGGACCAAATGGTATGATGATATTTACATCATCGAAAAGCTGATAAAAAAGAATGATGATTACTCATACTACTGGGAAATATACCGGATTAATATTTCCTGAAAAAAAAGGAAAAAACATAGCAAGAACCACCTTGGATCCCGCACAGAAGAAGGAAAATCGATGAGACAGAGTAAAAGAAATAGCCGGCAAAAAAATTTCTACATGAAAGGATAGAATACATCATTGGCACGCTTTGACATCGACTCACGATCCCCTATGCCGGTTTACCAGCAGCTCTGCAGGGCCATAAAGCTGGAAATTCTGGCGGAAAGGCTTTCCGACGGGGATTTACTTCCTTCCATCCGTGACCTGGCCAGACTGATCAAGGTTAATCCCAACACCGTGGCCAAAGCTTATACTGCTTTGGAAAAGGAAGGCCTCATAGAAGGGAAAACGGGAAGCGGGAGTCGTGTCCGGTTGAAAAAGACCGGTTTTGACAGCCTGCGGCGGGTTCTACTCGAGGATGAGTTCAAGGGATTCGTCGAGCGGGCCCTCTCCGTTGGAGCCTCCAAAAAAGATATCAAAGTTTTAATGGAAAGGTATCTGAACGATGAGCCGAAAAATCGTTGACATTAAGGACCTCCACGTCCGGATCGGGAAAAAACAGGTCTTAAAAGGCCTGAACATCGCATTCTACCGCGGTGAATACGTCGTCATCGCCGGCAAAAGCGGCGCGGGAAAAAGCACGTTTCTTCGCTGCCTGTCCGGATCCATTCTTCCCGACGCCGGATGGATTGTCCCTGACAAGGACCTTTCCCGAAAAAAAATCGGTTTCATCTCCGACGGCCGCAGCCTTTTTTCCCATTTCACCATATCCCGGATGGTGAATTTTCACACCCGCATTTACGGCATCAAAAATTTCGACAACACCCTGATCAAGGAGCTCAAGCTTTCCCCCGGAAGGAAAATCAAATCCCTATCCATGGGAGAACGGACGCTTTTTCATCTGACCCTGGTTCTCAATCAAAAACCCGACCTGCTTCTTGTGGATGAGGTCATTCATGCCATCGACCCCTTTTTGAGGGAGCGTTTCCTGGAATCCGTCCTGGATATCATTGAAGAAAGGGGAACCGCTACCATCGCCGTTAACCATACCTTCTCCGACATCGAAAAGATACCGGAGCGGGTACTTATTCTGGACGAAGGCCGGTTCATCCTGGACGAAAAAACCGACGACCTGAAAAACCGGTTGAAGAAGGTGGCCACAAAGGAGCCTCTGCCCAAAAACATCCCCGTTGTTTTTAAAAAAGAAACAGGATTTTGCAGGGAATATTTCATCTATCCCTTCGATGAAAAATTCCGCCGGGATTCTTCTTTTCTCTTTGAGGACATCAAATTGGAAGAAATCATCAAAGCATTCATAGGAGGCCGGTATGTTTAACAAAGAATTCCGCGAGGTGGGGAAGCAGAGCCTCTTTTTTTCGCTTTTTATCCTTTTTTGTCCCGCTGTTTTGAGTTTGCTGCCGCTTATGTCCGGCATGTCTTATGCCGACTTCCTTTTTCCGACCCTTCAGTTCGGGCTTTTTTTCTGGGCGCTTTTTATGGGGACTTCCCTTTTTTCCTCCGACAAGGCTCAGGGCGGTATGGAATATCTTCTTTCCCTCCCATATTCCCGGCTGAAAATTATCGGCATCAAAGTCCTTCCCCGCCTTGCCTCTGTTTTCCTTTTTTTTCTTGTTTATCTTCTCCTCTATCTCAACACTCCGGACGCCGCCGTGGCCGTACCCTTTTTTGTGTTTATGCCCGTTTTCTTTTGTCTATTTGTGCTGGGTCTTTCCCTTTCGGCCGGATCGGACAACCTCATTTTGCTGGCCCTGGGCACTTTTTTGCTTTTCGCCCTCCATCAAATCCTGGCCACCCTGTCCGTCTGGGGCGGGGCTGCTGTCAAGGGCCTTCGCCTCCAGTGGCTGAACCTCACACCTTTTATAACGGAAACTTATGATGTATTCGACTGGACGGCCGTAGGAGTCGTTCTGTTTGTCACGGGCCTTCTCCTTATTCCCTTCCTGGTTTCTTTTCTTTTATCCTTTCGAAAATACGACATTCGGCCTGCCGGAAGATACAACCGCCGTTACACCGGATTCCTGGCCATTTCCCTCCTTCCGATCCTGGCCTTATCCTTTTTGACCTCCGCCTTCTTCCTGGATGTGGAATGGAGCGACATAGATTATCGCCTCACCGGCGAGCAAAAACTCATCGAAGCCACTCCCTATTATCTAAAAATTCACACCAAGGACAAGGTTTTGAAAGCAGACAGGGCCTGTCCATCCTTTTTCCAAGGATTCCTCATTGACGAGGGCCGCTATATTTACGACAGCTTCGCTGTCTTTGATCAGAATGCCGGCGGCATCATGAGGCTGGATACGTCAACCGGAAAAGTAGATGTCCTTCTCCGAGTATCGTACAAATCATGGGGCTATTGGAATGCCTACAAATACGGATCAAAGATCGCCTTGCTCAGCCGTGATGCGGCCGTCCTGAAGGTCATCGACGAAAACACCAAAGATGTCAAAGCCATTCATTTTCGGCATGGATACGCCAAAAAGTTATGCCATATATTCGGCACCGGTTTAAGTCAAGGACGGCGATTCTGGCTGATTCGTTTTTGGATGAAAAAATCCACCGTTTTGCGTCTCTGGGAAGAAGGCGGCGTCGAAGAGATTGCCGTATCAACCGCCATACCCGCTTATATCAACGACATCCTTTTTATCCATGACGAATCGACAACAAAACTTCTTCGAGAGGAGGACGGCCGTTTCGAGGTTGTCGCTGTTCTGGAGACCGTATTAAGAGGATTGTGGATATATGGGCTGACAACGGAATTTGAGCCTTTGCGGGAAATGTATGGTATTTCCGGCGAAAAAATTCTCAGGCTGGACTTGGAAACCTTCAAGCTGGACGAAGTGCTGCCAACCGAAAAAGAAAAATATTATTCTGTCGTTTTTTTCAGACCGGGCCATTTTTATCTGGAAGAAAGGGACCGCAAAAACAAAACATTTTCGGTCTACAGGCTTGAGGGAAAAGAAGCGGAATTCATTCGCACTTTCCCCGAGGCGGACAGCGAAAATTACCTTCACAGGATAATCCTAACCAAGGGCGGTATTCTTGTCCGCCGCGGCAAAAAAATCAAAGCCTACGGATTCCCCGGCCTTAACGAACTCAAATTCAAAGGGCTGTAAAAAAGAGCACTAATTTTGATATAATTATTTTGTGAAGGTTTTTATCACCGGGGGAACCGGTTTTGTCGGCCGGACGCTCATTGAAAGTCTTTCGGCGGAACGTCACAGGATTGTCCTCCTCACAAGGCATCCGGAAAAAGCTTCTTTTCCGGAAAACGTGGAGGTTATTGGCGGCGATCCGACCGAACCCGGTCCCTGGCAGGAAAAAGCCGTCCTATGCGAGGCGGCCGTCAACCTGGCCGGGGCCTCCATATTCACCCGCTGGTCGAACCGGGCCAAAGAACGCATCCTCAACAGCCGTGTTTTTACCACGCAGAACCTGGTCGACTCTTTTGACCGGAAAAAATCCCGGACAAAACTCCTCATCAACGCCTCTGCGGTCGGCTTTTACGGGTCCCGGGGCGATGAGGAATTGGACGAGACCTCCCCGCCCGGAAATGATTTTCTCGCCGGCGTCACCAGGGACTGGGAAGGAGAGGCAGAAAAAGCGGAAAACTACGGGGTCCGGGTTATCCGCTGCCGGTTCGGAATCGTTCTCGGAAAACACGGCGGCGCCCTAGCCACCATGGTCCGCCCTTTCAGATTCGGCGTCGGGGCATCCTTTGGTTCAGGAAAACAGTGGTTCTCCTGGATACACGAGCGGGACCTGGCCCGAATCCTTCTTTTTCTCATCGACAAAAAAGATCCGGCCGGTCCCATAAACGCCGCCGCTCCCCACCCGGTCCAGAACCGGGAACTGGCCAAAACCATCGGCCGCGTCCTGCACCGGCCGGTCTGGCCCTCCGTACCGGGATTTGTCCTCAAGCTTTACCTGGGGGAATTTGCAGAAAGCCTGCTCACCGGACAAAAAGTTCTGCCGAAAAAGCTGACCCGGGCCGGATTTCGCTTCGAATACCCCCTTCTCGAAGAAGCCCTCCAAGACCTCCTGGGAAAAAATAAGGGAAAGGAATAAAGAATCAAATGGATACTCCGGACAAGCCGGAGTATGACGGGATGGGACAAGCCGGGGCATGACTGAGATTATCTGTTTGCGTCGGCCAAATCTATGAATAACTTAGACTGGGGTTGGATCTTTGAAAAAACGATTCAATTCACCATCCACAGCCTTGTCCGTCTCAAAGATAAGATGGTTGCTTTTGTATCGGATCATCCGGCAGCGGCAGCGGTTATTTTTACCGCCATCATCATTCTAGTCTTTGTTTTTATATATGCCCGGGAAAAATCCAGAAGGTTTCGCTCTTGATTGAAAAGAAATAAACCAGATTTTCTGTCTAATTCCCAATGTTCAAGATAAAACAGAAAAATCCGGGACCGGCTGTATTCTATTCTTTGATGCCCAGCAAATCGAGCATAAAAGCGTACATCAAGGCCGTTTCTTTATAACGGCGAAACCGTCCCGAAGCTCCGCTGTGACCGGCCTCCATGTTGGTATGAAGGAGCAGAAGATGGTTATCCGTTTTAAGCTCCCGCAGTTTGGCCACCCATTTGGCCGGTTCCCAGTACTGGACCTGGGAGTCATGTAAGCCCGTAGTGACCAGCATGTTGGGGTAATCCTGGGCCGTCACATTGTCATAGGGCGAATAGGAAAGCATGTAGTCATAATATTCCTTGTCGTTGGGATTTCCCCATTCATCGTACTCGCTGGTGGTCAGGGGGATGCTCTCATCGAGCATGGTCGTCACCACATCTACCCAGGGAACGGCGGCGATGACCCCTTTGAAAAGCCCGGGCTTCATATTGACCACAGCCCCCATGAGGAGCCCCCCAGCGCTTCCCCCCTGTGCGAAAAGTTTCTCCGGATTCGTATACTTCTTCTCGATCAAATACTCTGCGCAGGCGATAAAATCGGTAAAGGTGTTTTTCTTCTTGAGAAGTTTCCCATCTTCGTACCAAGTGCGGCCCATCTCCTGGCCGCCCCGGATATGGGCTATGGCAAAGATAAAACCCCGGTCCAGCAGGCTCAACCTGTCGGACCGGAAGGATGGATCCATGGAGGCGCCGTAGGAACCATATCCGTAGAGAAGCAGAGGATTTTGTCCCTCCTTTTCCAAACCTTTCCGGTAAACGAGGGATATGGGAACCCGAACGCCGTCTTTGGCTGGTGCATAGAGCCTCTCAGCGTGGTAGCCGGCGGGATCAAACTCACCGAGGACTTCCTCCCGTTTGAGAAGCGTTTTTTCCTTGGTTGTCATATCAAAGTCGTAGATGGAGTTGGGTGTCGTCAAGGATGTGTAACCGTAACGCAGGAGCGGGGTGTCGAACTCCGGATTGGTGGAGATATAGACGGAATAGGTCTCTTCTTCCATATCCATGTAGTAGTCACTCCCCCCATCCCAGGTTTTGACTCTCAACTGGCTCAAACCGTCTTGTCTTTCTTCGACAACGAGATGATCCTTAAAAATCTCGAATCCTTCCAGCAGAACATCTTCCCGGTGGGGAAGGACTTCTGTCCAGTTTGATTTTTCCGTTTTTTCGACAGGGGTTTTCATCAGCCGGAAATTTTTCGCCTGGTCATTTGTTCGAATATAAAAATGGTCCTGAAAATGGTCAACCTGGTATTCCAAGTCCCTTTCCCGGGGATGCACAATTCGAAAAGTTCCCTGGGGGTCGGATGTTTTGAGAAATTGGAATTCCGAAGATAGAGTACTGTCGGAAGCGATAAAGATATATTTGTCGGATTTTGATCGGAAAACATAGGTATTGAAGGTGGAGTCTGCTTCATGAAATATCTCATCATCCCGACCGGCATCCGTTTCCAGAACATGGCGGAATATCTTGTATGGCCTGAGTGTTTCGTCCTTAAGGGCGTAAAAAACCGTCCGGTTATCGTCGGCCCAGGCCGCTCTTCCTGATGTGTTTGGAATTTCATCGTCCAGGAGCTCACCGGTTTTTAAGTTCTTGAACCGGAGCGTGTATTTACGCCGGCTGACCGTATCGACACCATACGACAGCATTTGGTTGTCGGGGCTGACGGACAATCCGGTAACATGGAAATAATCGAAACCCTCAGCCATTGTGTTGACATTGAGTAAAATTTCCTCATCCGCTTCCAGACTGCCTTTCTTGCGGCAGTAAACCGGATACTCTTTTCCCTCCTCATAGCGGGTATAATAATAATAACCCCGCTTTTTGTATGGGACGGACATATCGGTCTGCTTGATCCGGCCGATGATCTCTTCAAAAAGTTTTTCCTGAAGCCCTTCGGTATCCTTCATCATCGCTTCTAGATAAGCGTTCTCGGCCTTCAAATATTCGATAACCTTGGGATTTTCCCGTTGATTCAACCAGAAATAAGGATCAATACGTGTGTCACCATGAATGGTCAGCTCTTTTTCTATTTTATCCGCAACGGGAGGCTGAATCGTCGTTTTTTCGCCCTCTTTTTCAGGCGATAAGCCCACGATTAAAACAACAACCGCGGCAATGACGATAACGATAAAAAAATATGCAGCCATTTTTTTATTCTTCAAATCTCCCTCCTATTCCACATAATGTTTTGTACAAACAATTCTGAGCCCCCTATAGCATAATCCCCCCGGGAAGATTTTGTCAATCTTGAGCTTGGACTTGAGCTTGGACTTGATCTCGGGCTCGATTTTAGGCCCAACAAGATTTCTGCCAAAATCATATGCCGGCAAATATAAGCAATTGATATATACTATAGACAGTATCTATACGTATCGGCCAAATTTATGAATAACGGGTTAAACGAATGACCATTTCTGATCGTATTCCTAAAGGCGACTTGTAAGAGATGGAAGACTGCGAAATCATCACCAAATGTTTATCCGGACAAATGGAAGCCTTTGAGCTGCTCGTCAAAAAGTATCAATCGGGTCTGCTCAGCCTGGCCTGGCATGTTCTTGGCGATAAAGAGGAGGCCAGAGACATAACACAGGAGGCATTCATCCAATCGTACAAAAACCTGGATCGATTCGATATGGAAAAAAGTTTTAAGAACTGGATTACTGCCATAGCTTACCGTAGATGTTTGGACCGCATCAAAAAACAAAAGGTCCGGAATCGTCATTTCAGATCAGCCCGTTTCGAGGATTGTGTTTATTTTCCTCATAATGGAAATGAACGGCTGGAGGATTCAGATCTGTTTCAAACACATCTTAATAAACTGAATCCCAACGAACGGATGACGCTTTCTCTTAAGATAAACCATGGCTATTCCTCAAAGGAAATTGCCGAAGTGCTGAACAGTTCTGAAAGCACGGTTCGTGTCTATATCTTCAACGCCAAAAGAAAATTAAAAAAGCTTTTAAAGGAGAGGGAAAATGTGCAGGCTTTATAGACTGCTCTACAATATCATCCCTTTAAAAAAGGCCAAGGCATTTATCATTAAAAAACATTTTGAGCGGTGCCCACACTGCCGGGAAAAAATCCCCGCAGATGCCGAGCTTGAGAGACTGTTGTCCGTCTCATCATGGATAGAAGAAGAACAAAGCCTCTGGCCCGGCATCAAAACAGGAATCCTGGAAGAAGGGAAAAGCCGCGCTTTCCATGAAGAAAAACCGCGTCGTTTCCGTTTGATGATGCTGAGGTGGGCTGCAGCCGGGCTGGTCTTAGCTGCCGTTTTTGCTTTGAATTTCTGGCTTCACAAGGATTTTCCAGGCTCCCAAAGCCCGGCTGAATCGGGCGGCCGGGAAAACATTCCAAAAATTTCCATAAAATTCGCCGAGGTTAACGGAGAAAAGGCCAAGCCCTATGTATACCGGACTTCCAAAACCTCTTTTATCTGGTTTGCCAAAATAAACGGGAATGGAGGATAAGATGAAAAAACTCATGACCGTTCTTTTGATTCTTCTATTCATCCCTTCAGCACCCTCTCTTTATTCACAGAAGGAAGAAAATTTCGTTGTCAAATCCCATCTTTTGAGGGGAGCCAGAAAATCGGGAGGGCCGGGATCGGATGTCATCGTCTCCTCCTCTTCCAATCCTTTCTTTGTCCCCAGCACTCCGGGCGGAATCGCCTCCCAGCACATGAATCTCACGGATTTGAAAAACGAGCTGATGCAGATTTATCATCTCGAGGGTGTGGACCATATCACCAGCCGGAACATGATCTGGAGGGGTTCTGGAGAAAGCCTGGTCGAAAACGTCTTGATAGGAAACGATCTTTATGAAATCCATTTTTCACCGAAGCTAGTTTCCCGGCGGGATGTCAACCTTAAGATTGAGGTCTCCAAATTACCGAGTTCCCCAAGCGGCGTCTCCCCTTCAAAAGAAGCGGCCGGCAAAATTGTCCTTCGTACAGAGGTCGTCCTCAACCTTGACGCACCCATTGTCATGGGTTTTCCTTCCGACGGAGAGTCTTATTTTCTTTCTTTAGCCGTAAACAGATTTCAGCCCTACCAGTCGGGAAATCAGGTTTTTCCCAGGAAGGTCACAGAGATCAACCTACTTGCCCCTCCAAAACCCGTCAAGCAGGTACAGCCGTCTTATCCCGAAGCACTTAAAATAAAAGGAATAGAGGGAACCGTTATTTTAGAAATCAAAACCGACGAGGAAGGGAACATCATCGATATTAAAGTGATAAAATCCGTTCATCCCGAACTCGATCACGCCGCCGTGTCCGCACTGAAACAGTGGAAATACGAGCCCGCGTTAAAAGAGGGTAAGCCTGTTTCCGTCGTTTTTACCGTTTCTGTGGATTATAAGCTTGATAAAAAGAAGCAGCCGGCCGCAGCCCCAACCGAACCCGCCGATGAAGAGCTGTCCCGCATATTGGACCGGTGCACCAAGTACTGCGACCGTCTGGCCGCCGTATCCCTGGATTTTATCTGTAAAGAGAAAATCGAGGAGGAAATCTATACGCCCAGGGAGAGTCATTTTTTCACCCCTCATTCAAGTCAAATGTTTACCTCGAATACGGCTATGAAAAAAGACAAGCACAAATTTCTCTATGACTACCAGCTCATTCGCAAAGAAAACACCGTCAAAGAACAACGCATCCTCCTCGAAGAAAACGGAAAAAAGACGCATGTAGAAAATGTCCCCCTAGAAACATCTGTTTTCAAACACCGTTTCGTTTTGTTCGGCCCCCTCGGCCTGCTCAGCCGGGATATGCAGGCCCAGCACGATTTCAAATTTCTTAAGGAAGAAAAATTCAAGGGAAAACCCGTCTATGTTATCGAGGCGGTTCCAAAGTCCCCTTTACAATTTGACCATCTCTTTGGAAAAATCTTTATCGATAAGGAAAATTTCAGCATTCTCAGGATCGAGTGGGACCAGGAATCCCTTCAAAACTATGATATCATCGAGGTCATCGCCCAGAAGTTAAACGCCAAACCCAAAATCACCTTGATTACGGAATTCGCCTTTGAAAAAAACGGTATCCGTTTTCCAAGCTTGTACGCTATCACGGAAACCTATATCAGCAAAAGCCGTGGCAGACGTTTCACCCGAAGCACGACCGAGGTTGAATATTCCGCATACCAGTTTTTTACCGTGGATACTGAGATCAAATACTAACCTGCATTATTCAAAAATTTGGCCGACACCAACGAATAATTTTAATAACAGGTTAAATAGTAAAGGTGTTCTTTGCTTTTTATTAGCCCTTGACACATATTGTCTGTTTTGGATATCTATTACACTATCCATGAAAAAAACATCCTGGTTCGATTGGCTGCAGATTGTACTGCTTGCCCTGGCCTCTCCCTTTTTCCTGTTCCCATCACTCAAATTTGTCTGGATCGTCCTTTTGTTGCCCGCATTGGCTCTTGCGCGTAAATTCTTAAAAAATGAATTTTTTCGCCGCACGCCCGCGGATATTCCGGTTCTCCTGCTTCTTGTTCAAACCTGCCTGACATTTTTGGCCGTGGATACCCCTGACCAGGCTTTGCCCAAAGCAGCCGGCCTCTTTTTCGCCGTCGCCGTTTTTTATGCTGTTATCGCCCTTCTTAATACGGAAAAGCTGCTAAAAACAGCAACCTCTCTTTTTCTCGGAGCCGGCTGTGGTTTCGCGGCAATCAGCGTTCTCGGCATGTTTCGAAAAAACGTTAAAAACCTCGATGCCCTGTTTAACGTTTCAAAGTTCATCCCCAAAATCGACTACCATCTACCCGGAGCCGAAGAAGGCATCAACCCCAATCCCGTCGGGGGAATCCTCATCCTTTTTATTCCCCTTTTTCTGACACTGTTGTTTCCTTATCTTCAAAAAAAGAACATCTCCGACCGCTTATTCCGGAAATCCCTTTTCTCCTATTTCCTTGGAGCCGGATTTTTTCTCTGCCTCGGCGTACTTCTTCTCACCCAGTCCCGGGCCAGTTGGATCGCCCTTGTCCTGGGCTGCGGATTATTGTTTTTTCCCGGCAGAAAATCAAAAAAATATGCTGTTATCCTTGTTTTGATCTTCGTCCTGTTTTATGTACTTCTCATCGGCCTTGATAAAATACCCTTAAGCACCCAGATTGAGAAAGAACGGCTCGTCAACCGGATGGAACTCTGGGATTTTGCCTATGAAACCATCAGCGAACATCCCCTTCTCGGCTTCGGAATGAACCGTATCCGGCAGCACCCGGCCGTAGGTTATAAGCTTTCCCATGTTCACAATCATTTCCTGCAAACGGCGGCCGAGATGGGCATTCCCGGTTTGATCGCTTTTTTATCCCTGATGGTCATTACGGCTTTCATGGCCTTCAAAACATGGAAAGAATCGCAAGGATGGGTGCGCCAGGCGGTGCTGGGCCTGGCTTGCGGACAATTGGCCCACCTTATTTTCGGCCTGGCCGATTCCATCCCTCTGGGAGCCAAGATGGGGCTTTTTTTCTGGTTGTCTCTAGCCCTCATTACCGCCCTCTATCTTTATACACTGCGAACGGAACAGATTATGACGGAAAAGGAAAAAAATGACTGAATTCCCCGGTGTTCCCTGGCTTAAGATCGTTTCCAACTTCCTCTGGATTTTTGGTGCAGCCCTCATTTTGGCCATTATAAGCTACCATGTTTTTCTTCATCGATGGAAGAAAAAATGTTCTTCTTTTTTCAGGATCCCTCTGAAAAAGACCTTAATACTGGGTTCGATCCTGATTTTGACCGGCGGCTGTCTCTCCCTGGTCTTGACCATGGCTATTCCTGCGGAAGCTCCCCTTGTGGCTGACAATACACTGGAAATAGAACCCGCTAAAATGATGGGGAAAAAAGACATCAAAAAGGATTACATCATTATGTCCGAAAACGGCCACTTGAGCACGCAAAAAATCCACTTCGAAAAAGGAACATATTTAGTCCACATCGTTACATGGGGCGCCGCTGTTCAAGGAGAAACAGCCCGGCTGAAAATATATATTGGTCTTTACCTGATAGCCGATTTTTTTGTTCCGACCCAGTTCGAGGAACAAACATTCTTATTTAAAAGCCTAAAAAAAGAAAACCGGCGGCTTCGAATCGAATTCCTCAATGATTACTTTAATCCCGAAAAAAAGCTGAACCGAAATGCCAGCATTCAAACCATATCCATCAAAAGACAGGGGACACTTCCAATCACCTCTGAAGAAGAAAAAATACAACCGCCCCACTAAGAAACATACATGGTTCAATCCATCGGTTAACATTATCCGGATGAAAAGGGTATCAGCTTATGCATCTCATGCCAATATAAAACGTCAATATTTTTTCCTTGCACTCTTTGCCCGCCCTGTTTTCGGACAGAAATATCTTAATCGCTTGAAGGAGGAAGCCATAAAATTTGAGGCAAAAAATCCAACCTGGGATAACATAACATCCGAAGCGGAAATACAGGGAATGGCTCCTCTTCTTTACTATCATTTTAAAAAAACAAATATTTGTCCCCCATTGTCTGTTACAAAGAAACTCCAGGGGCTTTTTCTACAGCACCACTGTTCAAACCAGGTGAAAGCCTCCGTCCTGAAGGATATCCTGGAAGCCCTTAACTTGGCAGGCATCCCGGCCCTTGTCCTTAAGGGAGGGACTCTTTGCCACCTTCTTTATCCCGAACCGGGACTCCGTCCCATGAGCGACCTGGACCTCCTCCTCCCTGATTCAGAAATAAAAAAGGCCCATAGCATACTCAAAAACCTCGGATTTTCAACTCCCCGGGAAACCGGTCTCCAAAAAAAACATCTCCACCGAAAACATGTCCCTCCCTCAAGCCTGGTTCGCAATGGCGTGACGGTCGGGGTCGAACTTCATCACAGGCTTTTTACGAAAAACGAATTTTCTGATGCCGGTTATTCCAGTCTTGAAAAATTTTCTATTTTTTTTTAAGTAAAACCTGAAGGATTCACGGCCCGCACTCTTGGGTATGAAGATATGTTGTATCATTTATGCCTGCACCTCAATTCCATGTATCATCCCGAATCTCCAACATCATTCACGCGCCTGATCTGGGTCTCCGATATCATTGGCTGGGCGGAGCACTTTGAACAAGAGATCGACTGGCAAAAGCTGAAGATAGAACACTCCGTCGTCCCGGCCGTTTTCTCACTGCTTCATTATCTCACATCTTTTTCGTCCTCCCTTCGCTCAAAAATCCCTGCGCCAAGCCGGAGAAAACCAAAAGGAATGGGATAAGGCTTCAAAGGCTTCCCCGAATATATGCCCCGGAAAGGATGGGGTGTCTTCGGCCGTTTGATATTTGATATTTTCTTCCCTTCAGAATGGTAGCTTCGGCTTTATTACGGATTGCATATGAACCGGTCTACATTCTTGTATAGGTGGATTCGTCATCCTTTCAACATTTTTCGTTTAGGCATTTTACATATTATTCGCCAAGGAAGATTGTTCTTGCCTTTTAAAAATATTAGTATGCCCAAAAGGAGAACACATTGAACAAACCGCGTCAGAAACCCGACAATCGTCTGGAAGAACTGGACGGAGAGTTTGTCATCTACCATCCCCATGGAAACAAAATGTTTCACTGTAATACCACGGCTTCTTTGATCTGGAATCTTTGCGACGGAAACCGCACCAAAAAAGAAATTAAAATCCTTTTAAAGGAAAGTTGTCCTGAAGAGGCTGATTCCATCGAAGACGATGTCGAAGAAACGCTCAAACAACTCCTGGAACATAACGCCATTGATATGATCTAAAGGCGATGCCGGAAAAAACCATTTCTTTTACGGGAACATCCGTCTCCCTTGAATATGGGAATAATAGATCCGGCCCCATTTTGGAATTTTTATGCCGCCATATGCCCGTCTCATCTGAAAGGAAAAAGCCACGGAATCCCACCTACAGTATCAAGACGGGACTCAAAGGGAATTTTTTTCTGTACAAGGAACAGAATCTTATTTACAGGGGAAAAGAAGAGGGAATTTTTGCTGAGGTGCTTCTCAGCAGGATCTGCCATGACCTTGCAGATAAAAGCCGGGGAGGTCTTTTGTTTCATGCGGCTGCCTTAATCCGAAAAAATGAGGGCATCCTTTTCCCGGGAAAAATCGGAGCAGGCAAAACGACCCTGGCCTTATGGCTGGCACTCAGAGGATATTTCTACCTAACCGATGAGTTGGCCTTAATCGGGAAGGGGGAAAATGTCATGCATGCTTTGAAACGGCCTTTAAACCTGAAAAAACCTTCCCGGTAGGCACTCAAGGAATATTTCAATTTCCAGGAAAAAGCTTCCCATCTTGTGGCCTCCCACCAAGGCGATCTCATTGCCCCCGAATCCCTGGGACCTGTTTATCCTTCAGACAGAGCTCTTGTAAGCTTGATTATTTTTCCTCATTTCAACAAAAACAAATCCTTTGAATACATTCCCCTCATCAAGGCTCAAACATCTCTAAAACTTGTCGGATGTCTGATAAACGCCAGAAATCTTCCTGAAAACGGCTTTCCTGAAGTAATCCGCATAGCCAGAACCATCCCCGCTTTCAGCTTGGAGTATAACCGCCTCAACCAAATCCAAGAGTACATCGAAGACACCCTGGAAAATATATAAGATCCGAAACCGGCGCATTAAAAAACCCACGATCATCTCAAGTTATAATCCTTTCTTTTCCATCCAGTAAAGGAAAAGCATGATCAATACAACCACAGGAACGACTGCGGCCCACGGATTAACCTTAAGAACCTGAGGGATCGTTTTATCTCCAAAATCGCCTTTGGCCAGTATGTTTTGCCGAAGCCGGGGATACACTCCGGCAAAAAGCCCCGCTCCGATAATAATACCGGCCAAACCGCCGACCAGAGCATCCAGCCAACCCTGTCCGACCGCTCCGGCAATAGTTCCCGGGCAGTATCCGAGAGTGGCAAATCCCAATCCAAAAATAAGACCGCCGACCATCGAACTTCCCAGGGAACCGGGCTTGGGATGAAGCTGGGCCATACCCAGGCTGCGAAGCAGATGGACACCCAGCATTCCTGTCACACATGCGGAGAGCATGATTTTGACCACGGTAAAATCCTTGAGCAGAAGCTGTCCGACGATAACATCATAACGGGTGACGCCTCCCTTTTCCAAAAGAAAACCGAAGCAGAAACCCGCCCCCAGTCCCAGAAAAAGCTGTAATCCTTTTTTTCCGTGTATATTCGTCAGCATAACATTCTCCTTTTTATCCCAGGATATGGAAGATAAAAAAAGCCGCTGCGATCCCTCCGATAAAAAAGCATACGGCGGCAAGCCAACTGCTGACGACGAGCTGGAGGGTTCCGCTTATCCCATGACCGCTGGTACAACCTCCTGCCCAGCGTGCTCCGAATCCCAGCATGATTCCCCCGACGAGGGCCACAACAACACGGGTAAAAGCCTGGGAACCGAAAACAGCCGCCCAAGAGGCGGGAACCCAGTTCAGATGGAACTGGCCGGAAATCTTGGCCGATGTAAAGGACCCAAGGATAATACCGAGAACGAGCATCCATTCCCAGTCCACTTCAGGGACAAATTGTTTATAATAATCCTTTTCCAGCACTTTCCGTCCCCTGAAAAGCCGCTCGATCATACCGCTCGTTCTGGCGAAAGCCGTCGAACACCCGATAGGTTTATCGGAAAGGATAAAGGTCAGCCAGCTCAGGATCCCAATCCCGATACCGACGACATAGGGAGACCATCTCCCCATTTCAAACCAATCCATATTGGTACCTCCTTCACCTGCATTATTCATAAATTTTGCCAACACCAACAGATAATTTCAATATTATGTGTCATTTAATGATGGTTTTCAGTAAAATTGATAGTGAAACATTTTCCATGCACATTTTAAGAAAATATTGGCAAAATTTACCTTTCAGGCGCCGACCCAATCTAACCCGCCGATCTTACCGCATCTGCTTCGTTGCGGCCTGTTCGCGGTGCCAAGCGCAGCTTCACAGGCCGACGCCTCACAGCTGCAGCAAGCTTGGCTCGTGAATAAAGCAGGTTCATAAATTTTCTAAAAAACACAAATCCCCCTGGTCTTTCTCAGGACCAAAAATACCCAAACAAAATAGCGGAAATTTACGCTTTAAAAGGCTCCGCCATTTTTTGCATCATCTTGAGGCTGCTCCACTGACCCATAAAATGCGGCCCGTGGGGATTGAAGCACAGCCGGCATTCTTTTGAGAATCCCGCAGCCGAATAACCCGTCATCCCTCCCGCCACGTTTCGAACATCCCAAAAGCCGTGTTGTTTGAGAAGGCTTGCTCCCAGACTCGACCGGTGGCCCGTGCTGCAGATCAAAATCACTGGAATGTCTTTTTTTAATGTTTTGTATTTTGTTCTCAAGTCGGGTGCGGGAATGTTGACGGCACCCTCGATATACGTTCCAGCAAACTCATTGGGGGAACGGACATCAACAATCGTCATTTTTTCCCCTTTCTTGATCATTCCGTGAAGCTCCTGAGCGGATAGCTGGGGCACATGCTCAACCGGCAGGCCTTCCCGGGACCAGGCAAAAAGGCTCCCTTCCATAAACCCTTTGACTCTGTCAAGCCCCACCCTTCTTAACCAGACCACCGCTTCTTCGGCCTGTTTTCGGTCTTCGGCCACGAGAGCGATATCAGCCTGAGGAGGAAGGACCCAGCCGGCAAAAGTGGCGAAGTTGCCGCCACTATCTATCGCCGTCGAGCCTCCTAAATGCTGACCGCCGAAGGCGCTGTAGGACCGGACATCAAGAATGATGACATTTTTCCCTTTTATCTTCCGGGCGAAAACGCGGGGTTTCCATCCTTCCATCGGCGGTAGATCCTCTACAATGTTCGGCCCCCTGCGGTTGATCTCACTGCATCGGCTGAAATGATCAGGAGCGGGGGGCATATCCGATGTGAGCGACCTGATAAACTTCACCCTGTCTTTTATTTGAAGGGCATCGTTGTATTTTTTCTCATATCCGATGGTACTCGTCCTCTTAGCGGCCATGGCCCGTCCACAGAGGGAACCGGCACCATGGGCCGGATAAACCTCGCAAAAATCAGGAAGCTTGAGAAGCTTTGCAAACAAGCTGTCGTAGAGCTTTGAGGCAAGCTTCTCGGCCATTCCCGGAAAGAGATCCGGCCTCCCGACATCGCCGACAAAAAGTGTATCGCCACAAAAAACCGCCACCGGATCTTTGCCCCGGGCCGTATCCGTTACGCCATAGCTGATATGTTCCGGAGTATGGCCGGGCGTCTCCAGGACGGAAAATTTCATGTCTTCCAAACGAAACGTATCCCCCTCGGCCAGAGGCACATGTTCAAATCGGCAGCGGGCGCTCTTTGGCGCAAAAATTCTGGCGCCTGTTTTCCGGGCCAGGTCAAGATGGCCCGAAATAAAATCAGCGTGAAGGTGGGTCTCCAGAATATGGGTGATTTCCAGGTCCATATCACGGGCGGCATCAATATAGACCTGAACATCCCTTCGGGGATCAACGATCGCACACTTGTTCTGCCCACCGATCAGATAAGAACTATGGGCGATCCCTTTAATAAAAAAATGATGGACTATCATTTCTATCTCCCTTTATCTAACCTGCATTATTCATAAATTTTGCCAACACCAACAGACAATTTCAATAGTAAGTGTCATTTAATGATGGTTCTCGGTAAAAATGATTGTTAAACATTTTTCATGACCATTTTCAAGAAAATGTCGGCAAAATCACCCTTTCAGGCGACCCGATCTTACCGCATCTGCTTTGTTGCAGCTTGTTCGCGGTGCGGAGCACAGCTTCACAGGCCGACGCCTCCCATCTGCAGCAAGCTTGGCTCGTGAATAAAGCAGGCTAAAACATTATACAGGTTAAATGTAGAATAAATAAACCATTCCAACTGCAAGAATGATGAATACAATCGTCATACCCCCGCCGGCCCGCAAGTAGTCGGCATTATGATAACCTCCGGGAGACATCAGGAGAGCATTAACCTGATGGGTGGGAAGAATAAAGGAATTGGAGGCGCAGACCGCCACCATTAAGGCGACCACATCCACACGGAGGCGCTCCGTACTGAAAAGATAGACGGTCACTATGAGGAATAAAAAGACAGACCGATTTCCCAGCTTAAAAAAACCTCTTATATGGGAACGTCCCCTATTTTATTTGATGAGGAAGAAGCGTATCTGGTGGCCGTCGATAAATTTGCAGCCTTCTTTTGTAAAAACACCCGTTTCCTCAAATCCGATCCGTACATCCTGGTTTCCCCATTCGGGAACCGTGCTGGTGCAGCTGTACTCGATGGCATAGACGGTGTTGGGGTAAAGCGGATATTCGCCTCTTTGCTCCAGTCCTTCCGGAGCCCGGCCCGGCCCCCGGGCATCCATCGGGGGACCGGCCGCATGACCGTGAAACCCGACGGGGTGGGAGTAGATTAAAGGACGAAGCCCTTCTTCCTCCCCCTTTTTCATGGCCGAAGCGACGATGGCATTTCCCGTGCGCCCTTCACGGAACTCATTCATGAAAATTTCCCCCACCCGGAGCGTTCTACGAAGAGCATTCTTCAATCCGTCAGGGGCATCATTCTCACCGATACGGCAGACATAAGCCTGCCACTGCATGTCCGTACAGAGTCCCAAATAAACGATGCCGACATCACAGTGAATAAGGTCTCCCCGGCGAATAACTTGAGGAGAATCCTCATATTTTTTTTCCAGCCTATGATCCCTCTGAACGGAAATCGAAGGCTGAAACCATGTTTCCAGCCCCAGATCCGTGATTTTCTGCCGGATCCACCAGACGACGTCATCTGTGGTGGTAATTTCCGGCGTTATGACCTCGTTCGAATAAAAGGTGGCGATGATGTCGTGGGCAATACCACAGATATGACGGTAAACACTCAGCTCCTGGGGGCTGCGCGTCTCCAGCCATCCCACACAAAGGTTTTCTGCTGAAACAAAACGGGAAACATATTCCGGCCCCAAGGCGTTTTCCAGCTTTTCCTTCAAGGATACCGTCAGGCCGTCGCCGAAGGCCCATTTTGATGAAATATTGATGCCTATTTTTTGGGGATTCCGCTCCTTGATGACGCGGGCCAGGCTTTCGAACTGTTTCAAACTTTTATCCTGCCAGGTACCTTTGTACCAGCCGCCCATCCCGTAATAACCTCCCGAGAGACGCTCCACACCCTGCTCGGGTCCCCGGTCGTGGAATATAAGAATGGAAGTCCTCCGGGCAGCCATAACCGGTTCCGGAACCATGGTCATGTAGACCGGGTCCTCGTTGTATTCCCGGTTGATGATGAGCCACATATCGATTCCCTCCCTCCGCATCAATTGGGGTACGATAACATCCAACCTCCAACGCAGCCATTCGTTCATTATCCGGGCCCTTTCCTTCTCGGGAAGAATTTTTTTGAAGTCTCCAACCCGGGCCGGTTCATCTTCCGAAAACCCTGAAACACATGTCCCCATGAAGGCCAACAAAAGCCATACGGCGATGAAATATTTCTTAAACACCGAACCATTCATGCTCATCCTCCCCATTTCTCCTAAAAAAAGTTATTTTTCAAATCCGGACAGGGGCCTGATGACAGCCCTCCGCTTAAACTCTGTCTGCCCGGCCGTAAGCACCACCACAACTTCACCCGGCTCCATAGGTTTTCCCATGGATACGGTATAGCTTCTGCCCGCCTTTCTTAAGGCATCGGCCTCTTCCTCGGTCATCTTCCGCCGCATATTCCAAACCACCCGGTTAATCCCGGCCTGATTCTTTCCCCTTATCTCAGCAAATTTTTCCCCGTAGGGATCCGTTATCGTAATCTTAACCTTATCTTCAATTTTTTCTTTCAAGTAATAATAGACAACCAGACCTTCCGGTTCGTTGGGGGCAATAAACTGCCTTTGCCCGAAGGGATCGGCCCTGTAACTGGTCATGTTCTGTGTCTTTGGCTCAACCGCAAACAGGAAAATATCTTTGGCCAGTGTTTCCTGATTTATCTCCTGGAGCGGAGAGATGTCAGCCACATAGATCCCGCGGCCGTACGTTCCTACAACCAGGTCGTTCTCCCTGGGATGAATCAGCAAATCAAAAACAGGATTGAGCGGCATATCGTTTTTAAAGGGAATCCATTTTTCCCCGCCGTCGAGAGAAACAAAAACACCGATATCGTTACCGATGAAAAGAAGGTCCGGATTTTTCCGGTCCTCGACAAGGACGTAGATGATCTTATCCGGCAGGTTGCCGGATAGAGATGTCCATGTTTGTCCATAATCCTCTGTCTTATAAACGAAAGGATGAAAGTCGTCCCGCTGGAATCCCGTTTTGACGGCATAAGCCTTCCCAGGTATGTGGTGGGAAGCGAAAACACGGCTGACATAAAAATCCTCCGGGGCCCCGGCAGTGGTGAGGTTCGATGTCACATCGGTCCAGCTACCACCGCCGTTTTGAGTTACCTGGACTTTCCCGTCGTCTGTTCCCACCCAGATGACACCGGGAGAAAGGGAAGATTCGGAAATGGTCGTCAGCGTGCAGAATTCGATGTTTCCCTTCAGTTTTTCCGGATCATTCGTCGTCAGGTCAGGACTGATTTTTTGCCAGTCATCTCCCCGGTTGAGAGAACGGTGAAGAAACTGGGATCCGAAGGTGATGATCCGGCTGTTGTGGGGAGAAATGCAGATCGGCGCGTTCCAGTTGAAACGCAGTTCCGGACTTCCTTCTTCCGCATTGGGTTTGATTATCATCCCGACACCCAGCTTCTGGTCGAATCTCTGAATGGTGCCGAACTGGAATTCATTATACAGCCAGCGGCTGTCTTCGGGATCCGGCAGGTTAAACATGCCGTCTCCGCCGCCGACGGATGCCCAGTCTTCCCGTGTGATCCGGCCGAAAAGACTGTTGCTGGGAATCTTCATGGAACCCGTATCCTGTGTTCCACCGTAAACGTAATAAGGCTCTTCCATGTCCACACCGATGGCGTAAAATTGAGCTATAGGAATGTTTTCAAAGACATCCCATGTTTTCCCACCGTCATATGACTGGGCCAATCCGCCGTCATTTCCCAGAAGGATATGATCGGAATTATCCGGGTCAACCCAAACGGCATGATGATCAACATGGACACCACGGGCCAGGTTTGCCGGCCCGCCTCTCCCCCAGGTTTTCCCCCCGTCCATTGACCGGCAGAGCATCACATTGGGGACATAAACCACATCTTCATTATTGGGATCAACACGGATTTGGCCATACCATTTCCCGCCGCCGATGCTGTACCGGTCCGGATTCCTCTTTTCCCAGGTTTCTCCGGCATCCATCGAGCGGTAAACCTCTCCCCCGATGCGCCGCTCCTGTGGTTCTCTTCCCCGTCTTTTGTCTTGCGCCGCCTCCGCTTTAGTCGGAGGACGTTTGTTGAAATTGTCAATCGTGGCGTAGATGACATTTGGATTACTTCGGGAAATGTCGAGACCTATCCGGCCCAACTTTCCATGAGGAAGTCCCCCTTCCAGCCTGGTCCAGGTTTTTCCGCTATCAATGCTCTTGAAAATCCCGCTTTCCGGTCCGGATTCCTCAAAATGCCAGGGTTTCCTCCATTTGTCATAAGAAGCGCAGAAAACAATATCCGGGTCGTCCGGTTTCAGAATCACGTCCACGATACCAACCTTCGGGCTGATATAAAAACATTTTTGCCACGTTTTCCCACCGTCTTCCGTCTTATACAACCCTCTCTCTTCGTTGTCCGAAAAATGATAGCCGAGGGCGGCTGCATAAACGAGATCCGGGTTTTTGGGGTGAATGGCGATCCTTCCGATATGGATGCTTTTTTCCAGCCCCATAAAAGTCCAGGTTTTTCCCCCGTCCGTCGACTTATACACGCCGTCTCCCAGAAGGGAAAGCCGTCCTGAAGCAGGATCTCCGGTACCGACCCAGATAATATTCGGGTCGGATGGCGCAATGGCCAGGTGGCCAATTACAGGGGATCCCTTATCCTCAAAAACACACGAAAAGGTCGTCCCGTTGTTCTCCGTTTTCCAAACACCCCCCGACGCCGTACCTATATAAAATGTATAGGGAATGGATTCGGGAACGGCGATATGGAGAATCCTTCCTCCCTGCCGCGCCGGACCCAGAGCCCTGAAGCTGAAGGCCTTTAAAATCTCCGGAGAAAAATTTTCCGTCTTTTCCCCAAAGCCTGCCCCCGTTATCAGCAGAAAGCAGAGCGAAAACAGCAGAAAAAATTCCCTTCGTTTTTTCATAAACCCTCCTTCCTTCAAGCGAATCCACTAGACGTTAGGCTGGCCGTTTAGGCTTTGTCCATCAAAGTATTTTTAACCAAATCGTTTTTTTTATTTTTAAAAAGAAGAACCCTCTTTCAACGCAACCGTTTTTTTCAGTTCGCCGGCAAAACGGGAGACATAACAAATAGTCACTTCGTTTTTGCCTGAGACAAGAAACTGGTGCTCTACCTTGCCGAATCCCGGCACAAAGGTAAACTGAAGCTCCGGCTTGTATTTTTTGTATTCCACCTTGTTGAAATAAATATTCGTCAGCCGGCCTCCGGCCACAACCTCAACATTTTTTCCCTGAAGTGTCAACATATCCTTGGGGTAAAGCTTGACCTTTTGAGCAAGGTAACTCATGGAGGGCATGGCTTTCGTGTTGGACAGGCGGGTACGAACACGGTAAAGATCTTTCCCGATCTTTTTGACCTCAAAGACTTCCAGGCTTACCTCGGGTGTTTGTTTGGCCGAAAAAATAACGGCCGAGGCGTTGCGGTGGACAAGGTCCTTCAGCATAAAGGGCGCAGGCAGCCTTGAGCTCATTTTGACCCAGCCGCCTATCTCGATATCGCCGTACTGAGGGTGTTTGAAAGGCTTCCAAGGTTTATAAAGCTCACCTTGGGTCAGGTTATCGCTGAACTGAAGCCGTTCCAACTGCCGGCCTCCCATGCCCATGTAGGCTGACATGTCGTCCCCTGATTCCGGCTTGGCCCGTTTTTCCTCCTCCCGGCTTTTAAATGATTCAGACGCGGAAACAAACAACTCGCCGCAGAAAAAATAGGCCCCCCTAAGCTGGACGATAAAACCGTCAACATCTCCATAAGTGGAATATAGGTCTTTCCAAGCGATCAGATAACGGTAGCCGGGCGTAATCCGTTCGGACTGGCGGCCGAGATAATCATAGACTTCGACATCACCCCGGGGAAATTCATTTTGGGTTTTGTTGCTGGGCCCCCGGAGGTACATGCCTCCCGAGTTGTGAAAATCCCAGGCCATACAGATGTTGGGCCGGTCGATGATGTACTTCGCTATGGCTTTTATCCCCACACCGGAGAAGGGATAATCACCCGCACCGCTCTGAACGTATTCCGGTGCCCAGTCAAAGCCCCAGTTCCGGTTTCCGTCGACGTATCCCTCGGCATCCTCGTTGATGAGGCCGTCACCGTCATTGTCGATTCCTTCATTTCCCAGAATCGTCCATTCCCCTTTTTCTCCCGGCTTGACCCGGACCAAAAGGCGTTCGTCTTCGGGATTTGTCTTGAAGTTTCCGAAGGGATCCCGTTTGCGCATCTGGCAGATATTTCCATCGCCGTCCAGATCGTCGGGAAAATCCTCGTCGACCAATCCATCCCGGTCATCATCGTGAGGACGCCTCAAGCTGCGGTTGGAACTGGGTGTGTTGGGATCGGCAAAAAAATGATACCGGCCGTCGACATTGACAATGGGAACGACATAAAACGTTTTTTTATCCACAAGCTGTGTGACTTCGGGATTTTTTCCGTAACGGCCGAGCAGATAGTCAGCGAGATACAGGCATACTTCAGCGGCCTGAATTTCATTGCCGTGAACATTTCCATCCACATAGATACCCGGTTTTTTTAGAGCGGGACCCGTTTCGGGATTGCTGATGGTTAGGCCATAAATGGCGCGTCCCTCTTCGCTTTTCCCGATAAGATCAAGTTGGGTTTTTTCCGGATAAGCCTCATGCAGGGCCTTCAAAGCTTCACCAACCATATCGTATGTATAATAATGGTCAAAAGACAGGGGAATATTTATCCGTTCCTTCGAATGAACCGGTCCAACAAACAAAAATCCCGCCGTGACAAGCAGCAGAAGCGTCTTTATTTGCCGTTTCATTTTTTACCTCCCAATTCAACAGTTTTGCTGTCCCGCCATGCCGTAGACGTGTCCACAGCAATGGTCAGCTTTATCGGTTTTTCCGCTTGTAAAATCCAGCTTGTCTTTTTTATCTCTCCCCCCTTTAAGGATGACACCTGGCTTCTCTTTCGGCCCTCATGAATGGTGAATCCTTCACCCTCGAGCGAAACAATCACCGGAAGGATACGGTTGTTCCGAATCCCCATGGCAGTGGGGTAGGGCAGATACCCCTCGTTCTCCACCCAGGCTTCCAAACGAAAAATTCCGGCGCTCAATGATGTAACCTCCGTTTTGGCCAGACGAACCCGGGGGAGTTTATTCACCAGCTCAAAAACCCAGGGCACCTGGCTCTTAAGAAGTTCGGCAACCATCCGGACTGGCGGCGTGTTGTCCGCAAAAGGAACGGCTCCGCCTATTTCAATTTTTCCCAGGTCCGGATGGTCAAAGGCCTTCCAGGGAATGAAACCCTTTCCTTCCAACTCTTTATCGCTGAAGGCCAGCAAGGCCTTTTCTTTGGGATCACCACCCTCCTTGCTTTGAGGCTTGGGCATTTTTTTCAACATCTCCGCCATTCTTTTGGTATTCATTCGTCCGCTTTTCACCATATCGATGACCATCTTAGCTTTGAAATCAGGAGGAGCGCCGGCGGACTTCAAGAACGCGGCGATTTTTTCCTCGCCAAGGGCGATAAAATCCTCATCAGACATCTTTTCAAGTTTTTCAGCCGTTATCTCAGGGCTTTCTTTTTTTTCCTCCTTGACCTTGGGAAGCGTCCAGAAATCCAAGGCAAAAGAAGGTAATCCACAATGGTAATAAACCCAGAGCTCAAACGATCCGTCTGAAGCTCGAGGTGTTTCCAGCCTGTCATCCAGCTTTTTTTCTTTCAGAAATTCCTTATATTTTTCAGACAGCTCTCTATAGAACTTCAGGTCATCCTCCAGGGGATTTACCACGGCTCCCAGTCCTAAAAAACCGGCGACCATGGATTCGGTCACCTCCATTCCTTCAGGAACCAGTCTCTGTACGAGTTCCATGATTTCTTCAAAGGTATATGTTTTATCCGGATCAGCATTGATAAAACCGGCTATCCGTTCCGGAATCTTGATTCTTGAAAGATCAACCGCCGCTTTCCTTCCGCTTTGTGGAGGAATCAAACAAAAATTCACTTGTCCAAAGGTGAAGATAGCGGCGATCTCCTTGTGTTCCATGATAAATTTGATCAGGTTGAAACTTTCCGCTTCGCTTCCCGCCCAAGCGCCGGCGTCGGCCGTGTGAAATTTGAAAAGATGGGGAAAATTAACACCGATGTTGACGCCTCCCGGTCCGTCTTCGTTTATGGACCCGTCCCCGTCGCTGTCCATTCCCTCGGTATAAAGCTTATAAATTCCCTTTTCTCCTTTGCTCCAGTCAGCCCTTTTCATTAAACGGGGCTCGCCCGGTATGGACATCCAAGCCCCTTCCGGATCCCTAACACGCATCGTCGAGATGATTCCATCACCATTCAAATCCTCGACACCGTCCTCATCAACGGCATCATCCATGTCATCATTATGCGGCCGGCCGTTCCGGCAGTTCGAGAACAAGGGCTTGGAAAAAAACGAGCTTGCCCCGTCCGGATTACCACAGGGAAGAATATACCAGGTCTTATCTTTACGCATATCCTCTTTATCCAAGACCAGCCGGGCGAGATAAACGGCCGCTTCACCCGCCAAAGGAACGGTCCCCCCCATGTTGGCCGCCACAAATACGGCAGGCAACTTTTTTTCTTCAAGACCGCACTCGGGACCGATTTCGAGGACACAAACCATACGATTCCCCGGGGAATGGGCAATTGTGTGAAGCCGGGTTACTCCGGGATAATCACGGTTGAACTCTTTAAGGATGTTACATAGTTCTTCCGGTGTGTTATAGCGGTTGAAATCAACATCAGCCCGCCCGGGCATTATCCACAAACCGGCCGATAGCAGGACCGCTGATGTTATGAATCGGATCTTTCTCATGATCTCCTCTCTTTGTTTTGGTTTGTAAAATTATTCAAGAAAATAAATTATACACATTTGCCACAGATTAATCACGATTCCATTGAGATAACCACCCCCATTCCCGACTCAAGCCAAAAATAAAAATGCAGGATAAAACAAATTCACTTTTTGATTCATGTATCCATCATGAGACAAAAATGACGGATGCACAACAAGTCAATTTTTCTTGGCTGTTTTTTTCGCCGGATGGATGGCTTTTTCCTTTTCCTTCCTGAATTCCAGCTCCAGCTTTCTCAATCGATACAGCGCGTTTTCGATCAGCTTTCTGTTATTCCCGATAACATCGGCGATCAATCCAAAAATCAAAAGAAGAAAGCCCAACACGAGAAAGGCGAGAGAAAAAATAAGGGACTGGACATGGCCCCGGCCTTGACCGTTGAAATAATAATAAAGAAAGCGGATCATCCCCGCGATACCTGGAAGCACGGTCAGAATGCCCAAGGTGGTGAATACCCTTAATGGTTTGTATGTTGTATAAACCCGTAGTATGGTTGAAAACTGGCTTGAAACAAACTGAAGGTTTGAATGAAAGAGACGGGATTCCCGCAAACGGGGATTCACAAGAACGGGTACGGATAAAATACGCAGTTTTTGATTTCCAAGCTGAAGCAAATTTTCCAGCGTATACGAAAATTCTGAAAAAATGTTGATCCGAAGGGCGGCTTCACGGGAATAAGCCCGAAAACCGCTGACGGTATCCGCCACATTTGTCCGGGATAATTTACGGACCAATGCGCTTCCATATTTGTTCAACATTTTCTTTATCCAAGAAAAGTGGGAGATTTTATCGAGCTGCCTGCTCCCTACGACGATATCAGCTTTTCCTTCAAGTATAGGAGTAACAAGATTGACGATATCCTCCCCGCGGTACTGGTTGTCGGCGTCCGTGTTGACAATGATATCGGCCCTTTCTTCCAGGCTCTTTTCTATTCCGGCCATAAAAGCACGGGCCAATCCTCTGTTCGTACTAAAGGATATCACATGATCCACACCAAGGCTTCGAGCGATATCACCGGTCCGGTCCGTACTGCCGTCATTGACCACCAAAATTTCAATCTCGTCGATGCCCTCAATCTGACGGGGAAGGTCATTGAGACAGAGTTTTAATGTTTTTTCTTCGTTGTAACAGGGAATCTGGATGATAAGTTTCATGCAGATTTTCCTCCCATCTTCAGCTCTTCAACGCCTGCTCTGGAGAACCGACATTCGCCGGCTGGCATCAATAAGACCGGGGGCTCCCGGGTCGGCGTATTTCCAGACGGATAAAAACCTTTCGTAATAACCCAAGGCATCGCTGATCCGTCCCTTTTCCTGAAAAATCGTTCCGAGTCTATATAGGCTTATGGCATAGAGATCTCCGTATGATATCCTCCCTGATGAAAGAGACAAAATTTTCTTATACCAGTCCTCTGCCTTATCAAAAGATCCGCGGTTGTAGTAAGCCTCAGCCAAAGTGAAATAAAAAAGGACGTGATCATCCGAAAAAGAATATTCGGCTGGAAGCCGCGATACGGCATCTTCAAAAAGATCTATGGCTCCGATATAATTCATCCTTGCCTGTTCTACCTTCCCCTTGAGGTGGAAGGCATACCGCATCCGGCTCACACTCTCTTTTGATTTAATAAGAGTCTGTAATTCATTCGTGGTCTTAAGGGCATCTGCGGGGGCCTGATTAGATAGGTAAACAATCCCCTTTATATGAAGAACTTCATGTTTAAGAAAGTCGTCTCCAAAGTCCACCACCGATTTTTCAGCTTTTTGAATCGTTTCGAGGGCGGCCTCAAATTTTTCTGTGCGCTGGAAGACATAGGTGGAAAGAATCAGGAAGATTGTTTTCCAGTAAGCATCTCCACTTTCTTCAGCCAGGCTTATCCCATCCTGAGCCAGCTTAACGGCGGTCCGAAATTTGCCCTGGTAAAGCTGGAGCGATAAGGTCCGTTTTATCCCCATCATCCGTACCGGCGCCTCTTTACTCTGCAGGAGAAGGCCGTAATGTTTTTCAGCTTCTGAATAGTTTCCCAGACAGCAGTATATATCACCCACAAGGACAGACGCCTGAGATAGAGAGGCATCGAGGGCGGCCGCTTTTTTAGCTTCAGCAAGAGCGGCATCGAATGCCCCCTTCGAAAAAAAACTTAGGGCTAGCTCATTCCGAATGCGGGCATTTTCCCCCCAGTTTTCCAGAAAATACTGCAATATTTTCTCGGCCTTTTTTGAATCTCCCTTCGCCCGGTAGGCACGGGCCATTCCCAAGTAAGGATGAACCGCCTGGTCTTTGTTTTTTTCCAACACTTCAAACCGTTCCAACGCCCTGTCCCAATCCTCCATTTCCAGGTAGAGGAGTCCAAGATTCGTATTGGCCTGCCTGTCTTCCGGAAACATTGATAGAAACTTTTCATACAAGGAGATTGCCTTTGAAATATCCTTTTCCGGTCCCATCCAGGAAGCGTCCGCCTGGATCTGCAGTTTCTCCCTATCCGATAAACCACCGCTTTTTTTCCTTGCCTGGGCCATGCTCTCCCGGCTGCGGATTCTGTAACCGAGGAACAGCTGGGCCAAAGCCATTGTCCGGTAGGCTTCAGCAAATCCGGAATGAATGGAGATCGCTTTTTCCATACGTTTTATGGAGGCGTTGTAATTTCCAGCATTAAACAATTCATTTCCTTCGTTATATATTCTGTAGGCCTCTCTTGTGCCGGAAGGAAGAGTACCGATGTTGCGATCGACATCCGTATCTATCTCTTCCGGTGATAAAAAATATTTTTCTTTCAGCGTTTTTGTCAATTCATCGACCATGAGAAAGATATTTTCTTCTCCTTCCTTTTCGACCCTTTCCGAACCCATGCGTTCCATCGTATCGGTATCATACAAGACAACATCGATTCTGAAGTTGTCTCCCGCTTTGGCATATCTTCCGGTTAATATTTTTTCAGCACGGGTCTCTTTGGCGATTCTTCGAAGATCGTCCGAGGAATAACGCGAAACGTCTAAAATCTCCATTTTACTGAGCAGGTTAAACAGTTTGTCCTCACTGAGCACACTGACGTATTTGGATTGAGAGATGTCGGCGATCAGAAGGTCGGACAGTGTTTTTCGCCAGTGATCGAGACTGCTGTCTCCGGTATTGTTCTCAAAATAAACCACGGCCAGAGAGTATCCGTCTTTGGAAAAGCCAGCCGTTGTATCTTTGAAGAAAAAATTCCAGACAAAAAAGAATCCGAGGGTAAGAATACAAAGAATGAGCAAAGGAATGATAAATCTCCTGGCCGATATTTTGACCGTGATTTCCTTGCTGGTCAGGGGTTTCCTGCGGGGGACGACACGCTGAGTGGAAGGCAGATCCTGATCAATTCTCCCCAGCTCCTGAAGAACAGCCTCCGCAGTCTGATATCTTTTGCCCCGGTCTTTTTCCATGCATTTTAAAATCAAGTTGCGAAGTTTCTCAGGCAACTGAGGATTGATTTTTTTCGGATCTGGCGGAGCTTCCGTTTTTTGCTTTATGGCGATATTTAAGGGAGTGTCTCCTTCAAAAGGTACCTTTCCCGTCGTCATTTCATAAAGAATAATACCCAGTGAATAGATGTCCGAACGGGCATCAACTTCCCTGCGCTCCACCTGTTCGGGAGACATGTATTCCGGTGTGCCGATAATAACTCCGGTGCCCGTTATTCCTTTGTTTTTAACGGAACGGGCGATGCCAAAATCCATGATCCGGGCGTTTCCCTGGCTGTCGATCATGATGTTATGCGGCTTGAGGTCCCGGTGAACGATGCCCGTCGCATGGGCTTCTACAAGGCCCTCGCAAATCTGCTTGGTAATGCTTACGGCTTTACCGGGACTTAACGGCCCGACTCTTCTGAGAGAACTCTTCAGGTCCTCACCAGGGATATATTCCATGGTGATATAATATGTTCCCTTTTCCTCCCCAAGATGATACATTCGGCAAACATTCCTATGGGCAATCTTCCGGCTCAATTTCAGTTCATTCTGAAACCTGATTATGGTTTTTTCATCAGCCGCGATCTCCGGTTTCAGTATTTTAAGGGCGATCTTTTCATTGATTTTATTATCAATGACTTTGTAAACTTTTCCCATCCCGCCTTTGCCCAGCTCCTCGATGACTTCATAACGTTGGGCGAAAACAGCTCCTCTTGACAGACCTTTTAATGGAGTTTGTATGGTTTCTGTTTGGGATATATCGCTCATCCGGGATGAATCCAACTTAGTTCCGCAGTTACTGCAGAAATGAGTATCACCCGGATTCTCAAAATCGCATTTTGGGCATTTCATATCCCGGGGCCTCCTCTTTGGACAAGAATAGCAATAAATTATGTGGAGAGTCAATCTTCCTGAGCTATTCATAAATTTGGCCTGGGGTGGTAAAGAACAAGAAAAAGAACCGGCCAAATTTACCTTGCAGGCAAGCCGATCTCACCGCATCTGCTTCGTTGCGCCGCACTCGCGGTGAACCAGCACAGCTTCGCACGACGACGCCTCACAGCTGCGGTAAGCTTGGCTCGTGAATACCTCAGGAACCTGAGCTATTCATAAATTTGGCCTGGGGTGGTAAAGAACAAGAAAAAGAACCGGCCAAATTTACCCTTCGGGCGATAATGCGGTCAGTGTTTTTCTATCTTCTCCAAAACCTTCCGCCTGAATTCCGGAAGGATACTCAATCCCAAAGCGGCCGCTTTATCCAGATGGCTCAGGGCTTTTTCATACTGGGACAACCTGAAATAGACAACGGCCAGATTGTTGTGCGCCCGGCTGAAATCTGGACAAAACTTCAATGTCAGACGGTAGAACCTTCCCGCATCGTTCAATTCTCCTTTTCCGAAATATAAGTTTCCCAGATTATAATATGACTCGCAGCTTTCTTGATTCAATGACAAGGCTTGATTGAATTCCTTTTCGGCTTCTTCCAATCTCTTTTGCTCAAAATGGAGAATGCCCAACAGATTATGAGCTTGATACTGACCGGCATTAAGGGAAATAGCTTTGCGGCAAGCTCCTTCCGCCTTTCCGTACTGCCCCATTTTGTAATAGGCATACCCCATAGTCGTGTGGACAAAGGCATATTGTGGATCTCTTTTGACGAGCTCACGGCATTCTTCCAGACAACGGTCTATATCGCCCGATTCCAGATAAGCAGAGGCCAGATTAGCCCTGGCTTCGGAATATTCAGGCCTGAGGCGAATCGCCGTTTCAAAGGAAGAAACAGCCAAAGGCATGCGCTTCTGCATGAGAAAAAGCCGGCCGAGGTTATAATGGGCCTCAGGGTAAGCAGGATTCAGATTCAAGGACAGGCGGTATTCATTTTCCGCTTTTTCCCATTCCCTGTGGCTCATATAGATATTGCCCAGCGTATCATGAGCTTCGGGGGCATTCGGCTCAATTTCTAACGACCTTATGCACGCCTTTTCGGCTTCTTCATTATTTTTCTTGAGGAAAAGCACGGCGCCGAGTGTGGCATAAGCTTTGGCCAAATTTGGTGAAATTTCCAGGGCTTTCCGGCATGCCGCTTCGGCTTCATCGGGCTTGTTCTTTTTCAGAAGGGCAAAGCCAAGATTAGAATGAGCCTTGGCATAATGGGGATTGAGCTTGATGGCCCGGCGGTATTCCCGAATGGCTCCATCGATATCGCCTTTCCTCATGCAGGCAATCCCCAGATTATAATAGGCCTCGGGCAGATTCGGCAGAACGGCAATCACTTTCCGGTACTGCTCAATAGCTTGGTCCACCTTACCCGTACGGCGAAATGCTATCCCGAGTAGATTGTGGGCCTCCGGCATGCCCGGTTTGATTTTCAATGCCGACAAACATTCCTGAAGCACCCTGTCATAGTCGCAGCTTTCGAGATAAAACACAGCCAAAGATATGTGGATGTCGACCTCACCCTTATGGCTGGCTTTTCTTTTCTCATAAAGAGATATGGCCGCTTCCAATTTTTCGGAAGAAAGGGGAAAGGCATGAGGAAAAAAATTTCTGAATTTATTCAGGAAAATGATTTCCCGGGTGAATACGTCAAAATTCCAGCCGGGCTTACCATAGTTCATGATTGAATTTTTTTCAAAAATATCCGAGGCCCCGAAAAGATGGCAGAGTTCATGGGAAAGGATGATATCATTTAATCTTCCGGAAGGTGTTGCGCGAATCACGGCATACCCCCTTAGATAGTTGGCCGCACCCGCCATATCTTCCCTCAAACTTCTCTGAGAAGTAAATCCCAGAACAAGATCGGAGTTTCCTTTACTGATCTTGCTTCTCAGGTCATCGAGCAGAACATACATGGAAGTGTTCGTGTTATCGGAAAACCAGGGAACAATTTTTTCCAGCTTTAATGTTATCCCAAAATTTTCTTCAAAAAGGCAGGAAGAATGTTCAACAGCACGCTTCAGGCATAAAGGCCAGGTTTTTATGCTTCTGAACTCCTCATCTACAGCCGCTTTAATCCTCACCGTCCTTAATGGATAAAGGGTTTGTCCGCTGGATGAAGGAAGGAATGTCATGAGCACAAAAAGAAAAGCAGGGATAAGAAAAACCGTCCCCGTTTTTCGCGCCGGTGTTTTCAAAATTTATAGCCTTATCATGCCTGGACATTCATAAAATGGTGAATTATTCAGGCCTTATGAACTTAAGGCGACAAGACAAAAAAATACACTCTCTGGAAAAAGATAGGGATAAAAAGAGGGCTAGTTTCTGCTGTTCAATCGGGTGACAATAATATGCTGGATGGGAGTTGTAACTACACGGTTCCCGAATTCCACCCGCATACCGCAGGCTGCCAGAATATCCATTTTTATGATATTCCCTCCCCATGTGCAGCCGGTTATGGATGTTTGTTTCGGAGCAACTTTCTTCCGGTCGAACCAACCTCCGGAAACCAAATATTGTTCATCCCCGAGCACATGGACCGTGTACACGGAATTTTGAGTTATGATAAAAACCATATCTCCAAAATGCAGCTCGGATTTTCGAACCTGCTTCAGATGTACGGCTCCCCCGATAAGCATCTCAAGTGTATGTCCGTATTCAATCATTGCCCGAATGTCACCTTCATACCGGAACAATAACCGCACACCGGTACTTTCTTCAATTATATATATAATCATAATAAAAAGAATAGTCAACATATATTTAGCCTGTATTGTTCATCAATTCGGCCGTTGGTGTAAAAAAAAGAAAAGACCGGCCGAATTGACCTCCCAGGCGAGCCGATCTCACCGCATCTGCTTCGTTGCAATGGACTTGCGGTGAACAAGCACAGCTTCGTCCATCGACGCCTCACATCTGCGGCAAGCTTGGCTCGTGAACAATACAGGCGAGCATGCATTACAAATTCGCCGTTTTAAAGTTTGGTTGATTTTGACTTTGAAAATCCGGAATGATAAGATGCCACCCCGGAAGGGGCAGAACGTGAAAATCCCACAAAAATCCATCCTTATCAGGGAAGGAATGGTCATCACGACGGAATCCGTCCACAAACAAGATGTTCTTTTCCTTGGAGAAAGAATAGCCGCTGTGGGAGATCTCAAAGGCACAACGGCGGACGAACAAATCGATGCCTCGGGAAGGCTGGTTCTTCCTGGTGCGGTTGATACTCATGTTCATTTCAACGACGTTTTCATGAATACTGTCAGCGTGCACGATTATGAAACCGGAACCCGTGCCGCCGCCTACGGCGGAGTGACCAGTATTATCGATTTTTCCAACCAGGAACACGGCCGGCCCCTCATGGAGACGCTGGACATCAAAAAGGAGGAAGCTAAAGGAAAAACCTTCATCGATTGGGGTGTCCATCCCGTTATCACGGACGCCCGGCCTGATGTATTGGCAGAGATCTCCTCCGTGGTCTCGGCAGGGTCCCCTACCATCAAATGTTATATGACCTACCGCTCCGAAGGGCTCATGATGGAGGAAAAAGAACTGCTCTCGATCCAAACCGAACTCGCAAAATCCGGCGGCATGCTGATGGTTCATGCCGAAGACAATCAAATCATCGAAAAAAACGTTCCCCGATTGATTGCCCAAGGAAAAACCCAGGCTTATTATCACGCCGTCAGCCGTCCCCCCGAGGCGGAAAACGCGGCTATTCAGAGCTGCCTTCGGCTGGCCGAAAAAACCGGCTGCCGCCTTTTCATCGTCCATATGGCTACTGATAAGGGAATGGGCCATGTCGCCCGGGCCAGAAAGAAGGGCGTTGATATTCAGGCTGAAACCTGCACTCACTACCTCCTTTTCACTGAAGACATTCTCAAACGGGAAGACGGTCTCAAATGGGTCTGTTCACCTCCTCTAAGAAGCCGGTCCATCCAAAACAAACTCTGGGGCGGCCTTCGGGACGGCCGGATCGCTATGGTTTCATCCGACGACGCGGCCTACTCCTGGGAAGCAAAACTCTACGGAGCCGAGCGATTCGATAAATGCCCCAACGGCATTCCAGGAGTCGAGACCCGCTTAACCGCACTCTACTCCGCGGGCGTTGCTTCTGGAAAGCTCAGCCTCTCTCGCTGGATTGATGTTTGCGCCACCACTCCGGCCCGGCTTTTCGGTCTCTTCCCCCAAAAAGGACATCTCGCCCCCGGGGCCGATGCCGATGTCGTCCTATTCAATCCCAACACAGAGTGGAGGATGGATGTCGACACCCTCCATATGGCCGCGGATTGGTCCGCCTACGAGGGAAAAACCATAGGAAAGGTGGAAAAGGTATTTTCCCGGGGCGAACTCATCATAGACGGCGAAGAATGCCTGGCTGAAAAAGGAAGAGGACGGTATCTGCACCGTAAGTTAGCCTAGAATCTCCTATGGATAACTTTTATGCTTGATCATTTTCTTAATGTCATCAACCTTTTTGACCAGAAAATTCTATGGGGACCATGGACGATGATCTTTATTGCTTCCGTCTCCTTATACCTTACCATCAAATCCCGGTTTTTTCAGATGAGAAAAATACCCCTCATCTTTCGTACGACTTTCGGTGGTTTCTTTCGGAAGAGTGCTGCCGGAAGCGGAGGCATCATGACGCCTTTCCAGGCGACATCCACGGCCCTGGCCAGCACCGTAGGAATGGGAAGCATCGCCGGAGTAGCCACGGCCCTGTCGGTGGGAGGGCCGGGTGCCATATTCTGGATGTGGCTGCTGGCGTTTATCAGCATGATCACCAAAACAGCTGAGATCACTTTAGCCGTACACTACCGGGAAGTGGAACCGGGCGGAAAAGTTCACGGCGGCCCCATGTACTACATCAAAAAAGGCTTGGGTTGGAACGTACTGGCCCGCATCTTCAGCATGAGCATGTTCGTCAATGCAGTCTTCTGCGCTTCCCTTCTCCAATCCCATACAGTGGGACGGGCTTTCCTTTCAAGTTACGGGATTAATCCCTACCTTGTGACAGGGTTGATGGCCGTCACGACCGCCGCCGTCGTCATCGGAGGATTCAAGAGGATCGGCCGCTTCTGTGAAACCCTGGTCCCCCTGATGTCCGTTGTTTACGTCCTGGGAGGATTGATCCTTTTTTTCTTTCATTTTGACAGAATTCCTCTAGTTTTCGGCCTGGTTTTCAAACATGCTTTTTCTCCCATTCCGGCGGCCGGCGGATTCGCCGGCGCAGCCGTCTCCGCGGCTATCAAAAACGGCATGGCTAAAGGCATGCTTTCCAACGAGGCCGGGTTGGGAACGGCTCCCATGGCCCATGCCACAGCAGACACTCCCCACCCTTTCAAACAGGGAATTTGGGGAGCTTTTGAAGTGTTCGTCGTCACTTTCATCATCTGTACCATCACTTCCTTTGCCGTCCTCTCTACGGGCACACTCTCCAGCGGTCAATCCGGTATCGAGCTGGTCATAACGGCTTTCTCCACCGTCCTGCCCGTTCAGGCAGCCCGGCTGCTGCTTTCGTTTTCGATCCTGACATTCTGTTTGACAACCCAGATCGGTTTTTTCATTTATTATGAAACCTCCATTTTCCATGCCTTCGGCAGCAGGCCGATGAAATACCTGAGGTGGTTTTACTTCATTCCAGCCGTAATTTTCGCAGGGGTGGCTGACGTGGATAAACTATGGGTCTTCGCTAATGTTGCGGTCGGGATCTGTGCCATTCCCAACCTCATCGCCGTCCTGGCCTTGAGCGGCGCCTTTTTCATTCTGATGAGGGACTATTTGGAGAGACGCAACAAGTACGCCACATCCCTGACGGACGTCTCTCGACAATATGTCCGCAGTCCCAGGGTAAAAAACCTTTTTCGCCGGATCCTCAACCTAAATTGGAGGAAGACGAACCATGAAGCAAAAAAAAGAACATTTTTCTGTTGACCGGTTATCTTTTCAGTTAGGCATGATCAACTGCTTTGTTGAAATGGTCGCATGCGGCGTGAAAAAACTGGCCCTCAGCCCTCCGCTTTTACCCGAAGACTTTGAAGTTGTCGGACCGGCTTCCCAAAAAATGGTCGAGGAATTCGGTATCAAATCCTACCTGGAGAAAAACCTGCTTATTACGGACCTCCAGGCAGAAGAATTCACCAGAAACAAATGGTCTCTTCTCTATTATAAAACCGATAAAATCCTCGAATCATACCTGGAACTCAAGAAAAAAAAGCGGCATCTGGAAAAAGAGGGAAAATACAATAAAAAAGCGCGGCAAAAGATTTCACAGGAATTCATGCGGCTTCTCAGCTACCCGGAAGAGGTCATCCAGGAAAAACTGAATCAAAAATCAGCCCGGTCCCCTTATATGCTTATTAAGGAAGAGTGAACGGAGGCTTCCATGAAAGTATTGATCATAAACCCCAACAGCGATCCCGAGATGACGGCCGCCATTCTTAGAACCGCAAGGAAATTTTCCAGGGGGCGTTTCGAGGTCGACGCAAAATCCACTCCCGGAGCCCAGGGATTTATAGAGACCTACGAGGACCAGGCCCTGTCGGCCCCGGGCATGATCAAACTCCTCAAAGAGAATGAAAAAAAATATGATGCCTTCATTGTCGCCTGCCACAGCGATCCCCACCTGGATGTTTTGAAAGAGATCACGACCAAACCGGTGGTGGGTATCGGGGAAGCCTCCATGAAGCTGGCCACTATGTTGGGCCACCGGTTTTCCGTTTTAACGGACAATCCTCATTCCATCCCCAACAAGGAAGTGCAGGCCCGGACTTATCACCTGGAAGGGCTTCTGGCTTCCGTCAGGGCTCCGGAAAAAACAAGCGGCGGTGGGGAAATGGAGATGTACGGCAAAGCGGCCAAAACCGCCGTTGAAAAAGACGGCGCTGAAGTCCTCGTTTTAGGCTGCGCAGGCCTCACCGGCATGGACAAAAAGCTGTGCGGCAAACTCGATGTCCCCATTCTGGACGGTGTGGTTTGCGCGCTTTTCCTGGCTGTTGGATTCGCGGAGGCCGGAATATCAACAAGCAAGGTCAGGCGCTATGATCCCAAAGGATAAAAGGGGAAGGCCGGTCTTTTTATTCCACAAAAACGGTTAGAGGAATTTCCCACACTCCTCTGCCTTGGGTTGCAGCTAAAAGCCGGCTGTGATCCTTATCGATAAGAAGATCTACGACGGCACAGTTGGGAAGTCCCGTTCCATAGACCGCCCAATGTGCTCCTCCGTCATAGGAACGATAAACGCCTTTCTCCGTTCCCAAGTAAATAACGGGAGGATCCGTTCGTTCGTCCAGGGTTACGATATTCACGGGCAGGTCGGGAAGATCGCCGTCAATACAAATCCAGGTTTTGCCTCCGTCCGCCGTTTTTAAGACCTGATCGACGCCAAACCAACCCACAGCCAGATAAGCCTCAAGATGTTCTTGGGGATGCACGGCGAACTGCCGCTGAATTCGGGGCCAACCGGGAATATTCTCAAGGGATTTCTGCCACGTTCTTCCTCCATCCGAACTGACCAGGATAAGACCGTCATTTGTAGCCGCATACACGAAGGAGGAACGGGAGGGCGCCAAAACCAGGCTTCGAACCGCTCCCTTCCCTAAAGTCAAATCGTCGCTCAATATATACCAGTGTATCCCGTTATTTATACTTTCATAGATACGGTGAGTGGCATAGAGCAGGCGGTTGTCGTTTTCCGAATCAAAGACAAACGGCGGGATAAAGCAGTTCCTGTCATTGATATTGATCTTCCTTCCGGAAAAAACAAAGTGTTCTCCTCCATCCGCTGAACGGTAAATGTTTCCGGACCCTTGAGTTTCGACCAATACCAAGTCAGGATAGGAAGGTTTTATTCCCGTACATCCTCCATCCCTTCCGGCGACCGATATCCAATTGTCCTTGGCCGGTCCATTCCTCTTGAGAGTGCCGTTATCCTGCGTGCCCCCGAAAAGCACATCAGGATTTGTGGGATGAAGAGATAACCCGGCATAAAACTGTACAATCCCCAATCCCTCGTTGAGAGGAGTCCACGTTTCCCCATTGTCAGCAGACCGAAAAATACCGCCGTCGTTTCCGGCAAGGAGCCGGCCCGACGCATCCCAGACAAGCGCATGAAAATCAACGTGCTGGTTTTTGCGGACATCATCCCATGAATAACCGCCGTCTTCTGTACGCCAGAGAGCTATTCCTCCCGTAAAAACGAGGTCGGGATTTTGCCGGCCGACGACCAGCGTATTGAGATACCAACCGTAAGTGGAATGGATGCTGTCGAGAGTCATAGCGGTCCAGGTATCACCGGCGTCAAGGCTTCGATAGACATTGAGTGTCTCCGCTTCGTCTCCCGTCGGTGTCGCCGCCTTGATCAGGCAAGCGTAAATATATTTGGGATCAGCCGGGGTCATTCCCAGAGATATCCGCCCGAAATTCCCGGCTGATAATTCATCGAGCCTCACCCAGGAATCTCCGCCATTTACGGTTTTGTAAACGCCATTGAGGTTATGGCCGAAAACATGTCCGACACCTGCGTATAAGGTCAGCGGATCAGTGGCATCCATGGCCAGATCGGTGACGGAAAGATCTCCGGGAAGACCGTTGGTCAGATGCTCCCATGTCCTCCCTCCGTCCTTAGAACGGAAAACACCAAGAGGTCCGCCGGCTTGAGGATGTCCCTTAGCGGCAGCCATATTAAAATCAAAGGAAGGAAGGCCGCCGGCATGCGTCACCGCGGCATAAACAATTTTTGTATTGTCAAAATCGATCAGAATCCGTGAGATACAGCGACCGCCGAATATCTCCTCCCCCAGTACCGTCCAGGTATCACCACCGTCCGTGGATTTGTAAATTCCCAGACCAAAACGGGAATGGTTGGCAAAATTTGCCTCCCCTGAACCCGCGTAAATAATTCTCTCGTCTTTCGGGTCAAGGGCTAAGGCACCCATAGCTGTTGTCGGCAAATTATCGGTCAGGGGAATCCACGACTCGCCCCCATTCCTCGATCTCCAAACCCCTCCGTCGGCACCCGCCGCATAATAGAGGTTTGGATCGGAACGGCTGACAGCCAATGCCGAAATTCTTCCGGTTGTTCTTAGGTCGCCTATGGGAGCGGGACCCAGTTCCACCCATTTTTCAGCCCGTTCTGAAGCAAACGAAATCCCACCAAACAGGCATACAGCAAAAATGATCAGAACGGCACTTCGGCCGGGAATCTTTGATTTTCCGAAAATGGAACCCAGCATCTTTCCTGATGTTGTTTCAACACCGGACAAAAAAATCTTTATATCCGGCTGATCCCATACTGCGGCTTTGTCCCTTTGCGTTGTGTGCTTTCTAATTTCCTGTTTTTCCAGTTCCACCACTTGAGAAGCTCCGGGCGGGGCTTCTCTTCCTGAGCATAGTGGACTGCGCAGCGGAAACAATAAAGAACACAACGGTCGATTCGACAGCCCTTAAGGGCGCATAGCCTGTCGTACAACCTTTCCGGATCCCGCTGCTTTAAATCATAAACTTTCTGAATACCAAGCCTTTTCAAATCAGATGCCAGTTTCGGACCGATACCCGGAATGGATTCTAGGGATTCGTGATAATCTTTCATCTTAACCATAATATATGCCTCCTGATAAAAAAAGAAAGTGATATTTTATGGTTCCCTTGGAAGAAAATGATGGATCATGCGGTCTAATATTTATGGCCCTAGGTGTTTTTTGCAGTTTTTTTATTCTCTGTACAATGACCTTCCATAATTATAGCTGATGCATGAACCTGCTCAATCAAGGATGGAAAAAAGAGCCTGTAAAAACCTGTCCGCTTCCTCCAAAGTATTGTAATGGACAAGGCTTGCCCGCAGTACTCCTCCTTTCTCCATCAATCCCAAAAAATCTACCAGCCTGTAGGCATAAAAATGGCCGCAGCCGACGGCGATTCCTCTTTCCGCCAGTTTTTCCGCTGCGTCCCGGGGCTGGATCCCTTCTACTGTGAAAGAAACCACGGGAACCCGTCGCTCCGGCTGCTGGTCTTTGGAAAAACCGATAATCCGTATTCGATCGCTTTCGGCCAATCCTTCCAGAAGCCTGGCCGTCAATCCCTTTTCATACTCCTTGACCGCCTTCATGACAACGGGAAAAGGATTGTTTTTTCCCTTTCCATTTCCAAACTCATGCTTCTGAATGATAGAAAAATATTCCTCAACCCCCAGAACAGCGGCACATCCTTCTAAGTTGGGGGTACCCAGCTCAAATTTTTTTGGAATCATATCATTAAGAAAAAAATGATTGGCCCCCTCAAGCGATTGAAGAAGCTCCCGGCGCACATAGAGGGCCGCCATATGAGGGCCGAAAGTCTTGTATAAGGAATAAACATAAAAATCAACCCCGGTCGATTCGACATCGACGTATACATGGGGAACGGAAGCCACACCATCAACATAGGCTAAAGCACCTGCATCATGGACAATCGACGTCAAAGCGACGATATCATTGACCGTCCCCAAAACGTTTGAAATATGAGGAAAAGCCACAAGAACGGTGCGCGGCGTGATCAGTTCTTTGAGATTTTTAACCTCCAGTTCGAACGTGCCAGGATCGATGTTCCATATTTTGACCTCGATACCGTATCTTTTCAAATACATCCAAGGCGAGACGTTGGCTTCATGATCTGAGACGGTTACAATAATTTCATCTCCAGGCTTAAAGCGCTCTAGAAGGGCAACAGCCATCATCCGGTTAAGGGCCGTGGCCGAAGGGCCCAACACGATCCGGCCGGAGGTTTGAACACCGATAAATCTCCCTGCGGCATCATGGGCTTCATTCAGGACTTGAAGACAATCCATGGATTTTTGATAAGGATAACCCGGCTGAACATTGAGCTTTCCATAAAAATCTGCTGCCTGTGCCATGACGATATCAGGAACCTGAGTCCCGCCCGCATTCTCGAACAAGGCTATATTGGGATCAAGTGAAGAATAAAGACTCCGGACAAATGTGGAATCCATAGTATTTTTCTCCTTTAAGCCGTGAAATCCAAAGACGGTCCAGGCTAGCACAGGAACGCCCTCGAGTCAAAACCCAAATTGCCATCATATTGTACAGTGTTTTGAACAGTTCATTTCATTTGACATTTTATACCATATCTCTTAAATTATATAAGAGCAGGGGAATGGTACCGGTGAAAAATAAAAGGCGAACTGAGCGTCTTTTTTCGCACAGTTTGATTACCATCACTTGTTGTCAGACAGAAAACGAACCAAATCATCGAAAGATCATCCATCATATCTCTAAGGATATTTCTTCGTCCGGAGTTCGTATCATGACCCCCATTTTTATTCCCGTCGATGCCAAAGTCAAGATTGACCTACAATTGGAAAATCCTCCAAGGATTCTCTGCACACTCGGCAGCGTCCGTTGGGTAAAAAACATCTATTCAAACGAAATGTTCGAAGTAGGCATCAACTTCATAGATCCTTCATTCGAATTCAGAAAAGCGATTCGTTCTCATGTGGAAAAATTAAAATTGGAAAAATTCTTTGAAGACGAACATGGATGGCATAGAGAATATAAGCTTAAAATACATTAGCCTGCATCATTCATAATGAATCTTCCGCTTCTTTAACCGCCTCTTTGAAAATCCTTACTCCTTCGTCGGCCAGATCTTCCGTTAGAACCAGCGGCGGAAGAAAACGGGCTACATTAAAATAGTGCCCACCGATCTCAATAAGAAGCCCTCTCTTATGGCAAAGGGATCGAACCTTCCGGGCAACTTCGGGTGCCGGTTTTTTGCTCGACCGGTCCAAGACAAACTCGACACCCAGCATCAAGCCTGCTCCCCGGATATCTCCCACGGATTTTGAGTCCTTTTCCAGGGATTTCAGCTCTTCGATCACCCTTCCGCCCAACTGTTGAGCGTGTCCGGGCAGGTTTTTATCCGTTATAAAGTCCAGGGCAGCCCGGCCAGCGGCATAAGCAACAACATTACCGCGAAAAGTCCCGATATGTTTACCCGGCGGTAAAGTATCCAACTCCTTCCTATAGGCTATACAGGAAATAGGAAAACCTAAACCTCCCAGGGCTTTGCTGAAGGTAACGATATCCGGGATGATGCCGGAATGCTGGAAAGCAAACATTTTACCCGTCCGTCCGAATCCTGTTTGTATCTCGTCGATAATTAGAATAATTTCCAGCTTGTGGCATAATTCACGTATGAAAGCGATGAAATCTTCAGGGGGAACAACCGAACCGCCTTCACCTTGAATGGCTTCCACGATGATCGCAGCCGGCCTGCCGACGCCTGAATGGGGATCAGTCAAAACAACTTCCAGGTAATGGGCACATTCAAGGTTACAGGATTCAGGTTTTTTTTGAAAAGGGCACCGGTAGCAGTAGGCATAAGGACAAAAATGGACTTCAGCAATCAAAGGAAGAAAATCTTCCTTAAAAGAAAGCCCGCTGCATAAAGAAAGAGCTCCGGCGCTCATACCGTGATATCCACCTGAAAAAGCGATAAGAGGATATCTTTTTGTGTTGAACTTAGCCAGTTTTACGGCGGACTCAACGGCATCCGATCCGGTCGGGCCTCCGAAAAAAACTTTATGCAAGGGATCAGGCAATAAAGATAAAAGGCGTTCTACCAAAGCCCGCCGAGCCGGATTGGGAACATCCAGAGAATGAGTCAACTCGGAGACCTGGGCCAATGCTGCCGCGACAACATCCGGATGGGAATGGCCGACATTCAAAACAGCAGCTCCACCAAAAAAATCGATGTAGATATTCCCATCAACATCTTCTACCGTCGCTCCTCTTCCTCTTTGAAGCGCCATAGGCAATCCCCTGGGATACGAAACGGCAGAGCCCTCATACTCAGCTTGGAAATCAAGAAGTTCCCGGGACTTCGGCCCGGGTGGAGGCGTTTTGATCAATGGAGCCTGAGGAAAAGACAGATGACGTAAGTTCATGTCGACCTCCTTTGAAACCAGTCATGGAATAAAGGACAGAAAAAAACCAGATGACGGTTTTCTCCGTTTAAAAATTCAGGATAGTGAATATGAAACGGAATAGCAAGGTTATTTCTCGCTATATATGATAAGAAACCAGGCTCAGCGATTTCGGACGGGGGCTAAGCTTTCAAGAATAACACGGGCATTTTGCCTGCATATGGATTCAATTCGAGCATGATCGGCTAAAACAGGACTTGATAGATATTTATTCAAACGTTTATCAAGATTTTCTGTAAACAGCTCTTCTACAGCGGCGTTATCCGACTTCTCTCCAGCGATGCGGCCCGAACCCTGCACGTCATAGACATTTCCCTTGATGTTACGGCAACCGCTAAAAAAAAGCAGCCGCCCCAGAGGAGTTGCGGCCGGAGGAATATCAGGGTTCCGAAAGTTCAAAACTTTCCTTGTCAACTCATGAATCGGACTTATAAAATCCCATGTGATATCCGTAAGGTAAGAAACGAAAATCATTCCACCTTCGGCGATAAGCTCACCGAGAGTTCGAAAGAGCTTTTCTTCACAAGACTCTTTTTGACTGAGAAAAAAAGGCTCTTCATTTTCAAATCTCGTCTGTACTCTGAAATGCATATCCAACCAGGGCAGGATTCCATGATCATAACGACCAAAGCTAAAAAGGCCGCAAACGATGGGGGTAACGCTCATCCGTCCGGTCTCATCCTCAATATAAAGATCAACATCACGATGCCCCGACCGGCGTTTCGGTTTGATTTCAGAATAAAGACGATAAGGTCCGACCTGCCGGTGGTTGAGGTGTTTTATAAGGTACCGGTTCTCCTCTTTCTGAGAAAGATTCATACCGGTGATCCGACACCTTTAAACGTCATAATCCGTATTTTTTGCTTAAAAAAAGAAAATTGGGATATTCCGACGACTTAATTTTCGAAAAGACTCTGTAGAACCTTGATAATGGAAGCATCCTTTATGCGGTAACAGATCCTGTTTTTATCACGACGGCCTTCCACAATTTCTGCATCTTTCAGGATTTTCAAATGCTGAGAAGCATTCGGTTGAGAAATGGCGAGACAATTTTGAATCTCACCCACACAACATTCCTTTTTCATCAGTTCGGACAGAAGCTTTAACCGCATGGGGTGGGCGATAGCTTTGATCTTACTTGCGGTTCTTTTGAATTCGTTATGGTTTCGTTTCACTTTTTAACTCCATAAGTATTATCCATGCCCTTGGGTGTTTTTATTTCAGCCTCTCAGCCTACTTTTGACGGGACCTGTAATCCCTTTCCACCTGAGAAAGAATAATCATTCTGTTCCGGCACCTCCCGGTTTCAAAGGCATTTCATGATTGAAGATTATATTAAATCATTATTATATTAAATTAAGATAATAAGTCAACCCTTTTTTTTTCAAAAAAACCAGAATATGTCAACAAGCCAAAAAAGTAAATAGAATCATTAATATGTAAATAATATTTACAATTATTTGGTTCAAAAAATATTTCCTCTAAACACATTAATAAATGTTCTATATACCTCAATCCAGGTTAAAACAAACAAGATAAACTGTAAAATGAAATTCTATATGAGCGCTTCTGGCTAAAAACCTAATGGTTGAAAAATCATTTTCCCTTTTAAGGATCGATTTCAAAGGATGAAAAAATCATTGGCACATTATTTGCATTTTATTGAATCCACGGCGTCCAATGGACTATCAACGTGAACGTTTGAGGTGAAAAATATGAGATTGCATAATATTGCACAACCGGGCAAGGAGGCAAAAGTGAAAATTCTTACACAGGTGGCGTTGGTTTTTCTTTCAACCATTATGCTTTTCTCACAGCAGGAAACTCACGATGTTTCCGTCATCAATATTGAAATACCCGTTAGGGTTTTCCAGGGAGATATTTTCGTCGACGACCTTTCCTTAAAAGATTTCGAGGTTTATGAAGACGGGAAAAAACAAAAGATCGAAGCTGTTTATTTGGTAAAAAAAACAAACATCGCTAGAGAAGAAGGAAACAGGCAATTCGCCCCCGAAGTGGCCCGCAATTTCATCCTCTTCTTCGAAATCACGGATTTCCTTCCACGAATTGTGAAAGCACTGGATTATTTTTTTGAAAATGTTATTCAACCAGGAGATGAACTGACAATCATTACTCCGATAAAAACTTATCACTTGAAAAGCAGGGCTTTGGAAGTTAAATCAAAAGAGGAAATCTTAGATCAGCTCAGGACTATCATTAGAAGGGATACCATGATCGGGAGTGCAGAATACCGGAGCGCTATCACTGAACTGGAAAAAGTAGCCCGCATACTCAGTCAATCAATATCAGAAGGCCAGGAACAATCCACGAGCACGAATGTTGAAGAATTTTCAACAAATACTGAAGAAGAACAACCCCTGGACATGCAGATCACTCGCTATCGCAACCTTTTGAGCAAAATGGAAAACATACGTACAATCAACCAAAAAAAAATGATGGATTTTGCGGAATATTTGAAAGAAAAAACCGGACAGAAATACGTCTATGTTTTTTACGAGAGAGAATACATACCCAAAATTGAAAACCGCATTCTCAACCAGTATCTCTATATGCATCAGGGCAGACCAGATGTGATTCACTCAATAATGGATCTCTTTGATTTCTACAAAAGAAGCATTCCCTTCAATCTGGATACTGTTAAACGCGTCTATGCCGACTCGGCCATCTCCATCCATTTTCTTTTCATCACTCCACCCCCTCCGCACATTTCAGGAATCACTTTTGCCGAACAGTCAGAAGACATTTACAGTGCCTTCAGAGAAATGGCGGACTCAACCGGAGGGCTCAGCGACACCTCCTCTAATGCCGAGGCTTCCTTGAAAAGAGCGATCCAGGCATCCGAAAATTATTATTTGATTTACTACACTCCATCAAATTACAAGCGTGATGGAAAATTCAGGAAGATCGAAGTAAAAGTGAAAAACCGAAATCTCAGAGTTTCATTTCGCGCCGGATATATCGCCCACTAATTCTACCAAATCCCGGCCGCTATAATCATCGGCTCGCCTGAAAGGGTAATTTAGCCGGTTCTTCTCTTTCTTTTATCACCCCCGGCTAAATTTATGAATAGCCAGGCTCCTGTGCTATTCACGAGCCAAGCTTGCCGCATATGCAAGGCGTCGATGGACGAAGCTGTGCTCCGCACCGCGAGTCCATCGCAACAAAGCAGATGCGGTAAGATCGGCTCGCCTGAAAGGGTAATTTAGCCGGTTCTTCTCTTTCTTTTATCACCCCCGGCTAAATTTATGAATAGCCAGGTTAGAAAATATCACCCCCTATATCATCCCGAATGATGATTGCCTTATTCCGAGTTGTTTGATAGTATTTTAAAAATAAAAATATTGTTCATAAAATCGATGGTAAAGGGTTGTGAGGAGATAAACATGAAAAGAGGAAGCTTCTTTTTCATACATATCATTTTTTTTCTTTTTATTCCTCTAGCTCTTTTCGGAGCTACGAATCTATCCAAAAGTAACAACCATTCTTTCTGGGCGGACATCGCCATCGCTCCTAATGGAAAGATCATGGTCATCTGGATGGACGATATCGGAGGCACAGGGGACGTTTTTTACTCAATCTCAACGGATAACGGAAATTCCTGGAGCAGCGCCAAACGCACCTATTCCGCCAACGAATACGTCAAAGCCCCAACTATCGCCGTAGATTCTTCCAGCAATTTTCACATAGCCTATTCAGACGGATATTCCAGCGGGTCCAGGGACATCTATTACCGCTGCTACAAGAATAATTCGTGGCAAAGTGTGGAACAGGTTCACCAATATGGGGATAATTCCAACTGGAGTAACATCGATGTTTCCGGAAACCAGGTTTATATCGCCTGGTACCAAGAGCTCGGAGGCTCCAAGCATCCGATTATCGCCCTCAAATCCAAAAACATCGGGGGAAGCTGGCCGACAAGCTTCCAGAATTTCAGCAATGACTCCGAAAACGGATATATGTACCCCGACCTCAGCGTGATCGGCGGTAATATCTATATGATATTCAGAATACACGTCGTTAGAGGCGGAGAAATTGTCAGCAAGCACCTGGTATTCAAGGAAAAAGTTAACGGTGTTCTCAAGCCGACGGAACGAGTGGGAACATATACATGGCCGGCCATCGAAGCCGATGAATATCATAACATTCACTGTCTTTATCCCAATTCATCATCGACGGGATATGCGGTCTATCGTTCCCGGATCAACGGCACCTGGCAGGAAGAAAAAGTTCTGAATAATATGGAAGTCCTGTCCGGATTTTTTGACATTCATTATAAAAACAATACATTAATCGCCGCTTTTCCCCAGGACCCGGGCGGACGCAACTGGTCCATCTACTTCTGCGTCCGCGAATACAGCGGTGGGTGGAAAGAATGGGGCAGTCCGCAGCTATTAGAACAGGGCTCGGAAGCCGAGTTCCCCGAAATAGATATCGACCCCCAAGGTTATGCACATATTGTCTGGTGCGACTCGGGATACGGGGGCGACACGGATATTTTTTATAAAAAAGTCCATATCGGAGGAGCGAGCGAACCCTATATCAATGTTGACAAGGATACTCTCAACTTTGCCGTCGTCGAAGGAAACAGCGAATCCCAAACCCTTAAAATTCGCAATTCAGGTGCTAAAACCCTGAATTTCAGTCTCAGTACGAATAGAGGCTGGTTGACCGTTTCACCCATGAGCGGAAGTTCAACGGGAGATTGGAAAAATATTACGGTTACGGCCAGCGCAACATCTACGACCTCGGGTAACGAATCCGGAGAGATCACCATCACCTCCTCCAATGCCGCCAACAGTCCCCAAAAAGTCGATGTGACTATGCAGGTCGGCACGGCAACACCAACCATACTTCTTGACAAAACGGCACTCTATTTCACCCACACACAAGGAGATTCCAATCCCGCTTCCCAGGAATTCAAGATTAAAAATTTCGGGAACGGCTCTATGAGCTATTCCATCAGTTCCGATGCCCTCTGGTGTACTCCTTCCCCAAGAAACGGTTCTTCTTCGGGGGAATGGGACTCCATCGGCGTTTCCGTGGATGCTGCTTCCCTGGCCGTAGGAAGTCATGACGCTTACCTGACTATAAAATCCGACGACGCCGACAACAGCCCGCAAAAAGTGAAGGTTAATGTGAGTGTCTCCAAAGGAGCTCAATCCGCTATTCAGTTGGATAAAACCTCTCTGGATTTCACGCAGAAAAAAGGGATTGATCTTCAACCGCAAAAGTTCAAAATCAGAAATTCCGGGGAGCGGACCTTATATTATACCTTTACTAAAAATAGGGATTGGATAACGCTCAATCCTATGCAGGGCTCATCAAACGGGGAATGGGATGAAATCACGGTCAGCATCAATTCCGGCAGCCTGACGGGCGGCACATATACCGGAACGATTACCATAACGGCATCCAACTGTGCCAACAGCCCCCAGACAATTCGCGTCACATTCACCAAGCAAAAACCGACCATCCAGCTTAATAAAAACCAGCTCAGTTTTTTCGGTTATGCAAATGGAGATGATCCAAACGAGCAGTATTTTGATATCTCAAACTCCGGTTTTGGAACCCTCCAGTACACCCTCGAACCCAATAAGTCCTGGGCGCTTGTCTCTCCACGCAGCGGAACATCCACGGGCGAGTGGGACATCATCAGTGTCTCCATCAATATTTCCGAACTCTGGCTGGGAAACCATGAAAGCAAAATCAAAGTCAGCGCGCCCGATGCGGACCGGAGCCCTCAATACGTAACCGTCAAAGTGACCGTCGAAAAACCCCCAATTCCGTACAGACCGGAAAACGTGCGTTGCGAGCGCTTCGATAATATCGGTCTTTTCATCAAAAACTACGTCAACCTTATAACCTGGCAAAAAACGAGTAAAAACGATAACCTTTTTACCATCACAAAATTCAGAATCTACCGGAAGGAACAGGGAGCTTCCGACTCCAGTTGGGAATTTATGACGGAAATTCCAGTAGATGCGGGATGGGAATACGAAGACAACATGGGGACCAAGGAAGAACGGGATAAATACGTCTACGCCGTCAGTGAAGTTGATGACCAGGAAAAAGAAAGCCACAAAGCGGTTTCAACTCTTAAAAACAGCTAAGGCCGGCAAGGCAGGCCGTCATTCAACCGTCAGATAAACGGGATCGCTTTCCCTTCCCCTGATATCCACCTCCGTCAGGGCAAAATGGTAGGTTGTATTCCTGTCGGCACCTCGAATGGAATAACTCAAAGTGCTTGCGTCTAACTCTTTCAATAAGGTCAAAACCTCATTTTCAACCCGGTACAGCCTGAAATGCTCAATTTCTTCATTCTGCGGATTGGATTCCCAGGTAAGGAAGATGATGCTTTCCCAGTAAAAGAGCGCTTTGTTCAGCTCACGGTATCCGCTGAAATTCAATGGTGAATAAAGGAAGGGATATCCGACGGTTAATCGCTGCCCGGAGGTTATCCCCGTGATGTCTTTTTGAAGCCCATCAAAAAAAGTTATCCTCAAGTCATACTGCTCGGAGGACGGAGCTCCGAAGTGGGCGATGGGCATATCCTGGCCCAAATAACCGTATTCCCCATGTATCTCCCGGTGACCGCGACGATAGGCGGCTTCTCCCACATGACCCGCGAGATAAAGATCGAGTTTGGTGCCGAATCCGCCGATGGCTTTCATATGGTCCGAAACCTCAACCTGGATCCAGTTGGAATCATTGAGTTCATTGCGCAAAAAAACGTTGAAATATCTTTTGTCGGTGATATAGATATCCAGGTCACCATCATTATCAAAATCTCCCAGGGCACATCCCCTCGGATCGACATTTTCTTCAGGAATTCGGGCGTGACTCTGGCTGTCGGGAACGAGGGAAAAAAGCCCATTGCCGTTGTTGGTATAAACATCGAAACCGGATACGTACATGTCCAGGTCCCCATCGTGGTCAAAATCACCCAGGCAAACATGCGCTCCTCCATCTCCGGGTAGATAAACGGTCTGAAAAATGCTGAAAGTGCCTCCCGTGTTTTTATAGACAGCGACACGCCCCACTCCTCCGCATATCGTCATGTCCAGGTCGCCGTCATTGTCCAGATCACCGAAGGTAAATCCGCCGTCGAAGACACCCAGTGTCTGGGGAAGGCCGAGCGTCGCGCCGGAGTCCAGAAAATTTCCCATACCGTCATTAAGATAAATCGTTGAGGGAGGGGTCCACTTGCCTTCGGCGATATCGATGTCCCCGTCCCCGTCAAAATCCATGGCTGTTACCCCCTGGACAAAACCGATCCAGGGAATTCCCCGGTATTCATTGGAAAACGTTCCGTTGCCGTTATTCATGTAAAAATTTTTATAATTCACAGGAGGAAAAGGATCCGGATTCCAGGGATCCGTGTTATTGTTCGGATTGGAAAAATAAAGGTCGATATACCCGTCGGCATCAAAATCGGCCGCGGCTACTCCCCGCGATTCCGTATCATCCGTTTGCTTGGGCGTTATACCGCTGGTGATATCCGTGAAATATCCGCTGCCGTCGTTCTCATAAATATGATTTCTGGAGATTGAATGGCCATAGGTGGTCGTTGAAAAAAGGTCATAATCCCCGTCATTATCCAGATCGGCAAAAACAGCCCCGTGGGTTCCCATACCATATCTATCCTCAACTCCCCTGATTTTCGCCTCATTAATGAAATACGTACCGTAGTTGATGTAAAGAAGATTGGGAATGTGATAGATCAGTCCCCCCACATTTTTTACATAAAGATCCAAAAGTCCGTCACCGTTGACATCAACCCAGCTTGCCCCATGTCCGCCATAAAAATCTCTTCCGGCAAGCTGATATTCGTCGGTGACATTTTTAAAACGGATCGTGCTGATTCCGTATTGACTCAACAACACAATCATAAATAAGGCGCAAATGAATCTGATGCCCTCACGGTATTTCATCTTGATTCTCCTCTTAATTTTTCTTCCGGGCTGAATGAGGTGTCCGACCGATAAATGTGCCAGCAATTGGTGATTTTGTCAATAAAAATAAGCTCCAATACAGCATCAACGGACATTTATTTAATCCATCTGAAAGGAAAAGCAACAAATACCTACAGTATAAACCCTGTCTAAACTTTTGATTTTAAATAACAAGGGCCGGCAATGTATAAAATGCAAGGATTTCAGGTGCACAGATTGTTTGATAGCCGAAAAAATGTCTTTTTAAGTTAATTGTATGAAAATAAAAGAATTCCCATATAAAAACCTATTTTGTTTTTGCTTTACTCACCGTTTCATTTTTATTTATAATAAATTTCTTTTTATGCCTCGCTTGAAATAAGAGGGATTTTTCGAATGCACATTTCAAAACGTCTCTTGCCCGTCATATCAACCGTCCTGCTTATTCTTATCCTGGCAACCCTGTTTGTTTTTCGCAAAGAACGATACATTCTCAACAGGGCCGTACGCCTATTTTGCGAAAGACTGATCCAATTCGAGCACCTATCCATGGTCAGGCAGGAAAAATACAGATTTGATATTCAATCCGGCTATTACAACATATATCTCTTTGAAAAAGAAAAAGGTCAATGGAAGATCTTCGACCGATTTGATCTTCCATCATCTGTTGTTTTCGCAGCGTCGGACCTAAAAATTCTGCTCTCGGGGGGAGGTGTCGAAAGTTGCCTTGTCGATGGAACAGCTCTGGAACCGGATTCTTATGTCATCCTAACCTTTCGCCATCAAAAAAAACCAGGCAAACGCAAAAGCGTGATTTTTTATGAAAAAGGAAACTGGCGTGTTCTGGATCAGGAACAAGAAGCAAAAGAATAAATGGAAAGCATAAAGGAAATGAACCGAACCCGTTTTAGGCATTTTTTGAAAAAAAACGGTCTTCTCCTGATTCTCCTTATTTTTTCCGTTGCCCTCCGTCTTTTTATATTTCCTAGAATCCGCCCCAATTTCCATACGGACACCGTCACTTACCTCATTCTTTCGGATCTGGAAACCGTCCGGACACCAGGCTATCCTTTTTTTATCGAATGTGTCCAGTTTTTCAACGACCTTTTTTCCATAACCTCCGACTATCTCCGACTCCTGGCGTTTGTCCAGGTTTTTGTACTTGGCCTTCTTAACTGTTTTCTGCTCTATGAACTCACCCGAAAATGGTTAAAAAGCAACCTTCTGGCATTGGCTGCCGGGCTGGTTTATAATCTAGATTACCAGGTTCTAAGCTTTGAGTTTATCCTCCTTACCGAAACGCTCTCCGTGACGCTTCTTCTGGCCGTTCTTTTCTTTTACACCAGGATCTTTGAAGGAAAAAGGGGGGCGGCCATTTGGGCGGGCATCTTTTCCGCCTTTTTACTATTAACCCGTCCGACATTTATCCTGCTTTTTATCGGTTTTATTTTGATCACAACCATTATCCATTTCCGGTCTTTTTTCAAGGGAGATTTTATCCAGCGTTTCGGAAAAGCTCTTGTCGTGTTCATACTGATTAATATTTTCGCCATCGGCGGCTGGTCGCTAAGGAACAAGATCCAGCATGACTACTTCGGATTCTCCATCTTGTTTCCCTATAACCTTCGCTATTACACGAACCGATTTTTCCACCTCTATGAGAAAGGAGAGAACAAGCTCCTGAATCAAATGGCGGAAATATACCTGGAAGAAAACCTCCACCCGGGCCGCTTTTCGAAGCGGGCCATGCAGGAACTTCACCTGACTGAATTGGAAGTAAGCAAACTGTACCTGAAGATGCAGCTTAAGGTTATCATCGACAATCCGAATGAATACCTGAAACAGATTCCTGAGGCGATCAATAATTATTATGGTATTTATTCATTCTGGTGGTCCATCCCAAATCACCAACCCCTTCTTTTCAGTGACGAACCGCCGTCCCGTTTTATGCGATTTTTCTATAATATCTTCAAGGCTCTTTTCACCAACCGCATACCGGCGCTTATTCTTTTAGCCGTACTTCCTCTTCTCCTACTCATCCTCACCGCAAAAAAAAGGAGAGAGTTACATACCGCCTTTCTTCTTGTCGCCGTAACCAATTACAATTTTGTCGTCTCCGTGCTTTCCGCCAATGCCCCCATGGAGCGCTACAGGGTGCCTGTGGAACCATTGATTTTTATGGCGGGGCTGGCTTCTCTCTATCTTATTTTTAAAAAAATAGTTCACATCACCACAAAAAAAGGACAACCATCAAGCTCGCCAAAAGCACAATCACCCAAGACAAGTTCCGTCTGAATCTTTTTTTCAAACAAACGGAAAAGGTTTTATGCTTTCGGGGAAAGGATCCGATTCCACCCTATGAACCCGGCTTTTTTTTCATAAACGAAAACACATTCCAGATATTCCGCTCCTGCCTGGTGAAAAAGATCTTATTTCCTCCATAAATCAACAAAAAAAAGCAAAAAAGAATGCCCATGCTCGCAACCATCCGGACAACATCATCGGAGGTCATGGAACTGTAGCTGAAATCAAGATCTATAAAACGGAATCTTCGATAAAAGAAGATAAAAATTATCAGAAAGGTGTAAAGTGAAGTTTTGGACCAAGAAAATCTCCGCACGAGATTGCTGATGGCTGTACCGCAAAAAAGAAGAAAGACGGGAAAAAGAGGAAGAAGGAACCGGCCGGGAGGCAGGGTGCCCCCGCTCCAGGGGATACCGATTGATATCAAAAGATAATAGGGAACCATCACCATCAGCAGCAAAAGGGTTTCATGCTTTTTTTCTTTCCATGACCAAAAAATTCCGGCAAGAGAAAATAAGGTCCATGGATACCACCAAAAAATCCCCTCACGTTCGGATAATAAATGTCCGAAAAAGCCAAGGAGAAAGGTCGACAAACGGGCGAAAACTTTGCCATAAACGGCGGATATGCTCAGGGGAGAAAGGCTTCCCGTAATGGAATAAAAATAGAAGAAATAAGGAAGGCTCATCAAACCCAGCAAAAGGCAGACCGGCAAGATTTTTTTCAGGTTCCCTTTTATACCCACCCTTTGATAAAAAAAAGCCAGCAATAATCCTAAAGAAAGGGGAATAAACCTTTGATGAAACCAGGGAAGAAAACCTATCCCTAAGACAATCATCCCGTCATTAAACAGCCGGTGCTTTTTAAAGGGGGAAAAAATGCCATTGAGAGCCATCAGTGTGAACGCAGCCACCGTTACCCCCGGATAAATTTTCACCGAATATTCGGGAAACGGAGAATAGCTGATGAAAAAAAATAAAAGTAAGGATGAAACAATCAATGACCGTGTAAACCATATGCAAAGCCTAAGCAAAAGCCCTAATACGGCAACGGCCGTCAAAAGGAACCAGAGACGGGTGAAAAAAAGACTGCGCGGGAGAAATGCAAGATTTGATGGGGCATTATCCGCAACAGGAGGCGATACAGCCATGTCCAAAGAGAATGGGGGCAATATCCAGAAAGCCAGTCCTGGCATATGAATGGGAAAAATCCCGCCGTTTATTCCTACGATATAAAAATCTCCAAACCGGCGTTGCCCTTTCTCCCGATACCTGTCTTCCGACTCTTTTATCTTTTGTCCATCCATCCACAAATCTGAAAGATCCAGGTCCCCGTCTTTCCACAGGGAATGTACCATGCGGAAATATTTGGGTTCGTCTCCCGTAAAGGTACGATGTGTTACAAAACGTCTGAATAGAATGGTATGGTCGATTTTTTGGGTAAAGAAAACGACGGCCAGGAGCCAGACAAGAAAAAACAGAATCCTTTTTTTCGTGGTGAAAACAAATCTCGATTCGGGCATTACGCCCGGCCATTATATAACAGCCCATGCATTGAAGTCATCCATCAACGACCTGAGGTTATATGCTCTTTCAGAACACGGGATTCTTGACGCGGCTCCCCGACTCTGTTAATTTAATCCACGTTCATAACCGGATGGAAATTTCCAGGAAAGAGTAACAGCGAAATGCGGATCATTATCAAGCCGGGAGAAGAGGCTGAGACGCTTTCCTCAATGTTAAGCACATACGGTTTGCTCCCCGAATAAAAGATGAAATTCAAGACAAAACTCAAGCTGGACCGAACGGTGGGGACCCCCGCGTTGTTCCTCCTTAACGCTGTCGTACTTTTGGTCGGTATAATCCTTCGCCGTGACCATTCCCTCAAAAAAACATCCATAAAAAAAATCGCCGTTCAGAAGATCATAGGCATGGGAAGCATCATTGAATTCTCCTCTTCCCTGCAAACACTCCGTTTTTGCTTCCCCCAAGCCAAGATCATCTTTATCTCTTCCATCGTCAACAGGCAGCTCTTGGAGCTTTACGGTGATTATATCGATGACTACGTTTTTATCGATGACCGCTCAATTTTTCGCTTAGCCTTTTCCAGCTTGAAGGCCGTTTTCAAGCTGATTGGCAAAAAAATTGACATTTTTTTCAATCTGGAGGTCTATTCCTCTTTTTCCACGCTGATTTCCGTCTTCAGCTTGGCCCGAAACCGTTTCGGGTTTTACCTGCGGAGCACAGCCTTCCGGAAGGGACTGGACACACATCATATCTTTTACAATCAACTTAAAAACATACGGGAGATCTACGGCCATATGATAGAGAGATCCGGCTGCCCGTCGATAAACAATAAAACCCTGGTTGCCCCCCCTGTTCCTACAGAATCCCGTTCACGTGTTGAAAACTTCTTGCACTATCATAAGATCACCGACTTTATCCTCATCAACATCAACACCTCCGAACTGTCTTTGGAGCGGCGATGGCCCGAGGAGTATTGGATTCGTCTGGCTCCCTTTCTTCTTGAAAATTTTGGTCACTCTCTTCTTTTTTCCGGGAGCGCTGAAGAACGGGATTATGTCGACTCCGTGATCCAAAAAATTGATACAAATTTTCCCGGCAAGATATTAAATGTGGCCGGCGAATTTAATCTGAAGGAATTTACTTTTCTCATTCGGAAAAGCATCCTTTTTATCACGATCGATTCCGGACCTTACCATCTTGGTGCATCGGCCGAGATCAAGATGGTCTCGCTATGGGGCCCGGAAAATCCTTACATGTACGGCCTTCCTAAAAGCGGCCAAACGTTTTTGTACAGGGATGTGTATTGCTCACCTTGCGTCAAGCAAACGGATAAACCACCCTGCCGAGGTGATAATTTCTGCATGAAAGACATCACTGTCGAAGATGTCCTGGCCGCTGTCAAATCCCTGCTTTCTTCAAAAAACTGACTCGGATAGTGGAAGAATTACATCTCCTTCCGGGTCATCGGACTTCCACCCGTTCCAGGAGCGCTGATGTCATCCAAAGATTGGCAAAGTCGAAAGGAAAATGGTAGGAAAACCTCAAAGTAAAAAGGTTTGTGTCTTCATTGAGGACCTGTGCGGGGCAGAAAAAATCGAGGACATTCCCACCATCCTCAAGGTCCATTTCTGCAACCGAAGTTCCGTTGCAATCTAGGGATAAATGCTGTTTGTATTTGCCATACCAGAAAATCTTCGAAAAATTGAAAGGAGAATCAAGATAAAGGCGTAACGCCAATCCATTGGAAGACGGATGGTTTACCTCAAATCGAGCTTCCCTGTTACAAATACGTTTTTTCGATCCATTAAAATTGATAATCGGCCCGAATCCGGAGAAAAAAACAATCTTTTGGCGGCGCTTCAGGACGGAATCCGGTGAAAAGTCGCATCGAAAAATCTTTTGTGATTCAAGAATTGAAATTCCTCTGTAGTCAAGAAAGTACTTAACGGTAAACGATGAAGCGGGAGGCCGCGGAATACGAAAACGAAAACGCTCTCTGCTGGAGGGAAATCCACGGACAAGAGAAATGCCGTCCTTGAGTTCGATATGCAGACGAAAATCGGAATGTTCGGAAATCTTGGAGTTCCTGAAGTTTAAAAAAAGAAAACCTTCCTCTGACTCTACGTTTTCAAGCTCTATACGAGGAACATTTTCAGGAACCGGTCCATTCGCTTCCCAGGGATAGACGCGCCCGGGAAGGTCATAAAGAAGCAGTCCAAAATTTTCGATGTCGATACGGCGCCCTTCCGCTCCCAGTGTATCCAGAAGTGTACTGAGGTGCCGCGATTGGTCAAATACTCGGCTGAGGTTTTCAGAGATATGGCCAACGTCTTCCTTGTACTTTACGGCAAAAGAACCGGGCACGCGAATAAAGACAAAGTTGTTGTTTAATCCCTTGTTGAAATAATCCAACTTATAAGGCATATACATGACATGGGGATAGGACCAGCAGACATATTTTTCCCCTGATAAAGCCGCCAAAAGAAAAGACTGCCAGTATCCTCCCACCCAGTATTTTCGGCCTGTCCTATCCATTTTATCAAGGATGGTCCCGAGTTGTTCATGAGCTTGTTCGACTTGATCCACACCCTTCATGTATCCGGCCCGGTTTCCGAAAAATCCTATGAATAAAAAAAGGGATACAATTAAAGGAAGCTTGATTCGGCTGGGAAACCAAAAAAATACATAGGTCAACAGCACAGGCAGAACGACATACAGGGGATAGATATAACGAATAAGAAGGGAATCCGCTTCAAACCTGGACAATCCGTATATGGCGAAGACAACGGCTGACAAAAGAAGAAATATGCTCTCAGGAAGGATTTTCTTTTTTTTCAGACAATGGATGATCATCCCGGTTATTCCCGCACAGATAAGGACAGCGAATAAAATATTAAGCCGCTTCTCATTCCAGGTAAGAAGATAAGAAACATTTTTTAAAATCGAGGGAAACTTGCCAGTATGCACCTTCTGATGCCCTCCTCCGCCAAAAACATAGGACAACATCTCAAATCGGCGAAGAACGTCATAGAGAATTATGGGAAAGCATCCCATGATTCCATAGGCGGCCAGCTGTATGTATTTTGTCAGTGCCAACCGAAATCGAATCACCAGTAATACACAAGAACAGATGCCGAAATAAACAGCGACCGGATGGGTCCAGATGGCCAATCCCAGGAAAAAACCAATATATGGAACCAGGTGGTCGGCCTTTTTTCTCATTACAATAAATGACAGATAAAAAGATAACGATCCCAAGAAGAGGATAATTGGCGGATAGGTCAGATGAAAACTTAATCCGGGCAGATAGCCGATAGGCAGGCTGTAAAAAGAACAAAGCGCCAGTGCTAGAGACCGGGAAGAAAAGACCTCTTTAAATATAAAGAATTGAACGATAACAAATCCCGAATAAAACAGGAAAGCGATGGCCATGCTTATCGGAATGGAATAACCGAAGATTTTATAGAACAAGGAATAAACGTGGCTCGGCAATGTGCCCTCATAGGCAAAGCCATAAAAATAAACCGGCGGCGTTTTTCCCTCTGATATATGTTTTCCCATAAGGGGAGCAAGGGCGTCGTCCGCATCGAACAAACCTAGATAATGGGAATAAAAAGGAATACGAAAGAGCAGAGCCAGCAGCAGCAAAACAGCCAGAATCCAAAAAGAGGAGGACAACTTCAACCGGAATTTTTTTGCCTTTCCAGAGATTTTTCCAAATCCTCTCCATAGAGAAAGCACGGCCAGAGGAATCAAGGCCGCCCAAAACGAAATCCGGACTCTCTGAAGCAGGAGAAAATTATCCTTGAACCAGAGCACAATAAAGGCAAGGTAAAAAAATATTTGAGAATATTTCAGAACAACATCTCTTTTAAGATTCATCAATATTCTATTCCAAAACATCTCAACAAAAATTTCTCTATTCCATACTATAACTCATTAATACAAAGTTATTTGGATTCCGGTCCGGAGGCAAGATATTCCTCGATGTAGCGTGTGATCAGGCGGAAAAGATGGAGCTGTGTGTTTTCTCCTTCTCGAATGCTGTGACTTCTATTGGGATAAGCCATAAAAGAGAACATTTTATTGTGCCGGATAAGCTCGTTGACCAAAGCCTCGGAACTCTGGTAGTGAACGTTGTCATCTCCCGTTCCATGGATCAAAAGCAGGTTGCCTTCAAGCTTATGGGCAAAATTTATAGGAGATCCGTTCTTATATCCCTCGGGATTATCCCGGGGAAGGCCCATGTATCTCTCCTGATAGATCGTATCATAAAACCTCTGATTGCTGACCGGTGCCACGGAAACCGCTGTCCGGTACAGTTCCGGATAGCGGAATATGGCATTCAAACTCATGGATCCGCCTCCGCTCCAACCCCAGATACCGACGCGGTGGGAATCGAGATACTTCCACTGGGCCAAAAGGGCCCTGACCGCGGCCGCCTGCTCGGCCGAAGCAATGATACCGACCTGCCGGTAAATACATTTTCGCCAGGCACGGCCGCGGGGGGCGGGGGTTCCCCTGTTGTCGACACTAATAACGATATATCCTTTCTGGGTCAAAAAAAGATGCCATAAATAACGCGATCCGGCCCAGCGGTCCACAACAGTCTGCCCGGCCGGTTCTCCGTAGACATAAAAAAGAACGGGATACTTTTTTTGCTCGTCAAAATCCGGAGGCATCATTTTCCATCCGTCAAGGACAATATTTTTCCCGATGTCCACCCGGAAAAATTCAACATTTTTCCTTTTCAGCTTTTTCACACGTTCTTGAAGGTTTTTATCGGCAGAAAGCATCCTGACTTTTTTGTGTTCAGGAAGTTCAACGATACCGGTTTCAGGGGGACTCTCAAACGTCGAGGTTGTATGAAAGGCCCAACGGCCGTTAGGTGATATCCGGTAGACATGCATTCCTCTCTCTGTGGGAGTAAGTTTTTCCGGTTGCCCCTTCCCGCTTAACCGGGAACGGTAAAGAAAACAACAAGCAGGGTTTTCGGGGGAAGCTAAAAAATAAACATTTCCCCGTTTTTCATCAATTTTAACGACATCGATCACATCAAATTTAAAAGGAGTGACACAAAGCAGCCGACTTCCATCCCTTGAAACGAGGTACAGATGACGCCAACCGTCGCGCTCACTTATCCAACTGAATTGTCTTCCCTTATTCAGCCAAAAAAAATCATCCACGACCTCAACCCAAGCCTCATCTTTATCCGTAAAAACTCCGGAAACAACGCCTGATTCGGCCTCGCCCCGCATAAGCGTATTTTTTTTCTGCAGACGGTTGAGATGCTGAAAATAGATTTCTTTCGAATCAACCGTCCAGACCATTCGTGGAATGTAATACTCCCGGGGATCCCCGGGAATGTCCATCCGCTTTATTTTTCCGGTATCAATATCGACGACACACAGAAAGCAGGCGGAATTTTTCTCTCCGGCTTTAGGATAGGGAATGGAAGTTATTTCCGGATAAAGGCCGTCGGTATTGTTGATGAGATGAAACAAACGAACACCCTCGGTATCAAACTGCCAGAAAGCGATCTTTCTTCCATCCGGGCTCCAACGAAAACCGTCCCGCAGTTCGAATTCCTCCTCGTAAACCCAGTCAGACGTCCCGTTGATGACGGTACCTCCCCCGTCTTGGGTTAATGGAACGATGCTGTTGTCTTTCAGGTTTTCGAGATAGATGTTTTTATCCCGGACGTAGGCTACCCGGTCGCCTTCGGGAGAAAACTTGGCGAACATCAATGATGAGGAAGCCGTGTTTCCGCCCAGCTTATGCAAGGAAAGGGTTCTGAGGTTGAGAACCCAATAGTCCCCCTTTGTATTGCGTCTCCAAACCCGGCGGCTGTTGGTATAAATGATAAGCTTTTTTCCGTCGGAAGACCACTCATAGTCATCAATGGTTAGGGGTTCCCCGGTACCCGCTGGGATCAGCTGTTCGGCCGGAATGTAAATGTGGCGGGCGCCGGTTTCCGGGTCATGGTGAACGATATCCCGGGCCCCTTTTATGGACTCCGAAGGTTCCAAAGTCGTGTATCCTTCAGCAAACGACAACCAGCAGGCCGGACCGAATTGTTCAGACTGGAATTCTCTGGATCCGAATATGCGCTCCAGCGTCAGCCGGGAGGAATCCCGGGTCATCTCCGCAGCCAAGACAACGTTAAAAACAAAAAGCAAAGCCATAAAGACCGGTACAATCCGATGTGAACGCCATTTTCCCTTAAAAAACCAATCAATCAAAAGAATATGAAATGAGTTTTGCATGAGCTTCTCCGGCATATGGATTATCCGACATTAAAATTTGGCCGACATTTTCTTGAAAATTGTCATGGAAAATGTTTTATTAGCAATATAGCCTTAAAATAATAATGAATGACATATAATAATGAAATTATCCGTTTGTGTCGACCAAATTTACGAGTAATGCAGGTTAGGTGAATTCCAGGTCTGCCTTCAGAGTTTTTTTTGACCTTTCTCTTTTTCTGATTTATGTTCTTGTTTTCAGGCCCCTTGCCGAAAACTGGATGGGGCTGACTTTTAAACTTTATCTTCCCGTTTATCTCCTCTATACATCCGGCTTGTTTTTCAAACAATATCAGCCGGATTACATGAATGGTGTTCACCGGCTTGGCAAAAACTATCCTCTTATCATCTTGGTACTGCTTACCCTTCAGGCTTCGGTTGGAGGACTGGCCTTCGGATCTTTTCAAATCCTGCTGGATATCGAACATGCCGGAGGCTGGCTTACGCTGGTCAATATCACAGCTCTCTGTCTCCTGGTACCCCTCTCTGCATCGGTGATGATTTTCCTCCTCATAAAGGCCGGGGAAAAAAACCGGCGGCCGCTTTTGCTTTCCCGCAAGTGTAAAATTTTTTATGCTTTCTTTTCTGACCTGGGCCTTTGGAGCATGGGCCTGGTTATCCTCAGCTTTTTTTATAATCAAGCCGAAAAAATGACCTTTCCCTTTGGGAGGAACATCGCAGGAATCCTTGCCGCCTTTTTTGTCTCCGCCGTTCTGGGCTTCGTATTTTATTTACCTGTCCGGATTCATGTCATTTTGGAAAATCCAAAAGACAGGTCCAACTGGATAAGTTTTTTTCTGACGCTCATCTTTTTCGCCGCCTTTCTGGTTTCCAAAGGCCGCCCCTGATAATTTTCCATTTCCCCTTTCAAGATTACAGACAAGCGGTTCAACATAAAGTGATTTATTTGCAATAAGGAAAGATCCGCCCGGTTTTTTTCATATAATTTCTATACTGTTCTCCAAATCTCTCCAGCATCATCCATTCCTCCGCTTTTACCCTCGATAAATACTGAGGAACAAAAACAACAAGTAGCGAGAATCCGGCTATTCCGTTGTGAAGCATCAGCGCTTGGGCCACCGCCCACAAAATATGAGCGGCATACATGGGATGACGTATATATTTAAAAATACCGGTCGTGATCAATTCATGCCCCTTGCGGAGACCGAGGGTGGGCGTCCAATTCCGTCCCAGATCCACGTGTGAACGCCAGAGCAGCCAAACAGCCGCGGCAAAAAGAACCGCTCCCAACCATCCGATCCACAGGGGAAGATTGTAGTCGGCAAAATCCATAATCGGGGAGAAGATATAAATCAAGGGAACAACCATCCCTATTCCCGATAATCCCAGCAGGACAATGTCCAATAGCGTTTTTTTATCGATTGAAACACTCAATGTGCGGTATTTTCGGGTATGAAAAACTCTTACAACTGATATCAGCACATACTCAACGAAATAAACGATTTTAAAGATATTACCAAACATAAAACCCTTCCTTCACGGTAATGTTCTGTATAATTTTCAATTTAACAAAAGAACACAAAAAATAAGTTTAGGCAAGTCTAATATTTTGATAACATATTTTTGATAAAAGGAGTCAATCCATGCCTCAACTCGTCAAAGGCGGAAAACATACATTCGGGTGGTCCCTGGTTGGGGATGGGGGCCGAATCGCCATTCCTCCCGAAGCCTTGAAAGAGTACAGGCTGACAGAATCGGAAAAATTGATCCTCGTTCCGGGCAGTAAAACATCAGGCGGTTTCGGGCTGGGGACATTAAAATCTTTTGAACATTCCCCTTTAAGCGGCATTTTGGGGAAAAATCCGGATTCGAGAAAATTCCGGACACCTGAAGGAGAAATATATGAGAACGACGGAAAACCCTTCAGCTGGGTCAAACTGCGAGGAGGGACCGTCATCGTTCCACCGGAAACTCTTAAAAAATTCGGAATCAAGACCGGAGACAAGCTTCTGGTCATACGAGGAAGCGGGCTGGCCGTCGGATTTGCCGTAAAAGGGCCCATTGTCGAGGAAGCACAAAGACGCCCCGAGCTTGAAGTATTCAAACCCATTACATGAAAAATTAGGAAGAAGATAACATGCATGTTTGCATTATTTTTGCCCATCCCAGCGAAGATTCTTTCAGCCGTTCTGTTCTCACGGCATTTACCAAAGGACTTAAAGAAGCCGGACATTCCTTTGAAGTCAGCGACCTGTACAGGATGGGCTTCAAGTCGGAGATGGACTCAAACGAATACCATCGAGAAATAGGACTGAATCCCGAAGCTCCGGTTCCAAAAGACGTCGAAGAAGAACAGAAAAAAATTGACAGGTCCGATGCCTTGGCTTTTATTTTTCCGGTATGGTGGAGCGATTGTCCCGCAAAATGTAAAGGCTGGTTCGACAGAGTGTTCACATACGGATATGCCTATTTTTACGATGAAGATGAGGAACGTCACACCAGAATAAACATTAAGAAGGCTGTCGTGATCTGTTCGGCGGGACATACGGAGGAACATCTCGAGGAAACCGGTATTGCGGAAAGCATGAGACGAATCATCCTCGGGGACAGGCTTCTCGGAGTGGGAGTCAAGGAAGCAAGAATGGAAATCTTGGGAGGGATGATGCCGAAAGACAAAACTTTTCAGCAGGAAAATCTCAAAAAAGCTTACGATATAGGAAGAAATTTCTGATCCATTAAGATTTTGGTTTTTGGTTTTTCTTGACATTTGAAAAAAAAATTTATAGGATAACCCCGTCATGAAAAAGAAAGTGTTTGTTTTATCGACCGAAAACAAGCCTTTCCTCTCTACTCCCTACTTCTATTTTGGGCTCTGAGCCCAAAAAAAGATAACACCCCCATTTTTATTCCCTTTAAAGATAACCGTCTGCCTTTTTAAAGGAGAAAATATCATGAAAAATCTCAAATTGGCATCCCTGAAGACAAAAACAAAAACCATTATTTCCGTGGGCGACATACATATTGGAAAAGATTTTATCGTTATCGCAGGACCCTGCAGCGTGGAAAATGAATACATCATGTTGAAAACCGCCTTTGCCGTAAAAAAAGCGGGCGCCTCCATGCTTCGCGGAGGAGCCTTCAAACCCCGAACCTCTCCTTATTCCTTTCAGGGACTGGGACTCAAAGGACTAAAAATCCTGAAAAAAGCAAGTCTTGAAACGGGTCTTCCCGTCGTATCTGAAGTCCTCGATACCCGGGACGTCACCTGGATGTGCGAATATATCGATGTCCTTCAAGTGGGAGCCCGGAATATGCAGAATTTTTCTCTTCTGAAGGAGATTGGGCGGGCAAAAAAGCCCGTCCTCCTCAAAAGGGGTATGTACTCAACGCTTTCGGAGTGGTTGAACTGTGCCGAATATATTCTCTCCGAGGGTAATCCCCATGTTATTCTCTGCGAACGGGGAATCAGGACAATAGAGTCTTACACGCGAAACACTCTTGACTTGAGCGCGGTTCCGGCCTTGAATGAGCTTACCCATCTTCCCGTGATTGTCGATCCGGCCCATGCTACGGGAAAGGTCAGCCTCATCCCTCCTATGTGCCTGGCGGCTGTCGCCGCCGGAGCTGACGGCTTGATCGTCGAAGTCCATTCCGATCCGGAAAAAGCTCTGAGCGACAGGGAACAGAGTATGACTCCCGTTCAGTTCGCCTTTATGACCCAAAAAATCCGCATCCTCCGGGATTTTCTGGACAGCCTGGAGGAAAAACATTCGGGAGCGGCGGCATGAATCTGGAAGACATCCGGGCCAGGATAAACGGGATCGACAGGGAATTGATAAAACTTCTTAATGAAAGAATGGAATGGAGCATCAAAACACGAATTTTCAAACCTGCCGTTATCGACAAAAACCGGGAAAAAGGCGTTCTGCGGAACATCAATTCATATCTCACCCAATTTCCCTGTCTTTCTTCTCATTTTGTTCAAACGCTTTTCAGGATGATTATCCGGGAAAGCCGCAAACAACAGCGGGAAGGATCGCATTTTGTAAATTTTCAAACCAAAAAAGACACTTCTCATGAAAATGTCAACCGGATTCCAAAAAAGGATCATGAATAATTCCCCAGCATGGGTTCATCGAGGCAGTTAAAAGGAGGCCAAAACATGAAAATTGCCATTCTGGGAACAGGGCATATGGGGCTCTGGCTCATTAAAGAGATGTCTCTACATCATCAAATCTGTGTTTTCGACAGCGACAAAACAAAAACAAAAAAAATACGGAATATCAACGTACTGAAAGATTATGCCGGACTCAAAAAATCTAAACCGGAACTTCTGATCAACACCGTCAGTTTGAAAAATACGGTCGAAGCTTTTATGTCCGCCATTCCTTATCTTTCTTCCCAGTGTCTTCTGGCCGACATGGCATCAGTTAAAGGGCGCATTCCGGAGTTTTACCGCTCTTCAGGATTTTCTTATGTTTCCATCCATCCTATGTTCGGGCCGACATTCGCCAACGTGGAAGATATGGCGGAGGAAAACGTCATCCTTATCAAAGAATCAGCAACTAAAGGAAAACTTTTTTTTAGGGATTTTTTTGCCAGGTTGAAACTGAACATTTTTGAATGTTCCTTCGAAGAACACGACAGGACAATCGCCTATTCCTTGACCTTGCCTTTCGCTTCTTCCATGGTGTTTGCCGCCTGTATGAAGACATCGGCCGTACCTGGAAGTACGTTCAAAAAACACCGGGATATCGCCCGTGGATTGCTTTCCGAGGATAACTTTCTACTATCCGAAATACTGTTCAATCCCCATTCCCTTCCCCAACTGGAAAAAGTATCCAGCATGCTTGAATTTCTCAAGCATGTTATCCGGGAAAAAGACGAGGAAGAAGCACACAAGTTTTTCCAGCGCCTTCGGGAAAACATCAAGGTCGAGCCATAACGGAATCCCTCAATATGTGGAACCTCCGGCCTTTCAAGGAAAATTTAATATGGGGAAAGACTTCAATCACACCGCTGGTTGACCTTTGTCGGAGGAAACCGTTTCATACCGGGAACACTCATAATAATCCGTCAAAATATTCTCAAGCATGGAAGGATCTTTTTCTTTCAACTCAATCGCATAGTCCAGAAACTTTCGAATTCCGTCACCAAGAATCTGGTGAATTTTTGCCATCTCGGTTTCACTCTTTTTCGCTTCTTTTATAAAGGCTTCATCAGGATGGTATTCCTTGAACAGCATAACATCGTTGATAAAATGGAGGATAACAATCATATCCTCCACGATCTCATCAAAATGAAATGAAATGGCCCTATCCATGTACTGCTGCCAAACAGCCTTGGCCCGTAGATACTCCATGATGACGGATTCAATCGCTTCATCAGAACGGTACTCAACTTCTTCGGCATCGGCACGCATTTTTTTGAGATCTTCCAGCGATGCACTTCGTATATCTTCCAGGCAGATAAGGGGACTTTTCAGCGCTTTAAAATTTTTGATAAAGAGCATCCTCATCTGAGAACGGAAAAGATGGCTTTTGATAAGACGCATCTGGCCTCTTTTAAGCCCCGCTTCCCTTTTTGACAGGAATCTTTCCACGATAAAAACTGCCAGGATAACTTCAAGAGGAATAGCGGCAAGATGAAGAAAAAATTCAAGGTGGGTTCGCCTCTCAATGATCAAAAAAAATAGTGAAGCAGCAACCAAAGCTAAGACCAAGATGGTGTAAAACACTTTGTTTTTTTTGTTTTTCATCGATAATCCAATAAAAAATCAGACCCTAACGTCTCCTTCAAACAGGATTGCATAGGCCATTTAATTTTATCTTTCTGCCGAGGGCAATCACAACCTGCATAATCCAAGAACCAACAAAGACATATCATTCGATCACTTCCGGACCGGTAATAAGGATGAGAATATCATCTTCTTCCAGAAGCATCTCTTTCGGCGGATTGAAAGAATAGGATTTTGATCCATGCTTTTTTACCGCTACAAGCAGAGTATTTTCTCCTTCGGCATAACGGCATTCCCCCACCTTCTTTCCGGCCAGGCCCGGTTTTTTTACAGGGACTTCTTCGAAACGAAGGTTCTTTTGTCTATCCCGAAGCATCATGTCCAAAAACGTCACCACTTCCGGACGGATCATCTCAGAAACCATGCGCATCCCCCCAATAAAAGTGGGAGAAACAACGGCATCGGCTCCGGCCTTGATCATCTTTTTTTGAGACCGGAAATCAATACTCTTGGTAACGATTCGAATGTGAGGAGCAAGACTGCGAGCGGTCAGAGTGACAAACAGGTTCTCCTCATCCGATTCGAGAGAAAGAACAATCCCTTTTGCTCTTTTGATGCCTGCCGACAAAAGGACACTGTCTTCCGTCGGGTCTCCATGGATGTGAAGAAATTCTTCCCGTCCTGCCATTTTTTCGATCTTTTCTTTCAAAGCTTCAACAATAAGAAATGATTTTTTGGTCAAACGCAGTTCTTCGATGACGGTTCTAGCCGTCTCGTCTGACCCGCAGACAATATAATGATCATGCAACCTATCAATAGCCTTATTCATTTTTTTTCTCCAAAGCAAGTTCTTCAGCTCTCCCTCGACGATAAATGCCGTTATCGAAGAAATGGCGAAGGCGATGGTTCCCAGGCAGAGCACAATAAAAACCAAAGCAAAAATGCGGGCGCCCGGGTTGGAGCTGAGATCCTGGACTTCTTCATATCCGACTGTTGAAAGTGTAATGACTGTCATGTAGATGCTGTCGAGAAGCGACCATTCCTTCCCCCCCAGCAACTTGAATCCCAAAACACCGCTTATCAGCACCAAAACAAGAATCAGAAAAGAGAGCCAAACCCTTTTTTTCCCGTTCATGATTCCTCACAAAGGTTCCGGCGTATTGGCTTTTTATCCGGCAGGCAGCCGCTTACCTGGAAAGGAATTTTCCACGCACGTTCAGAAGCACGGCCGGAAAATATTTTTATCCATTTTGAAAAAGCCTCTGTCATTTTTTCTCTTCCTGTTTCACTTCGATGTAAGAATATGAATCCCCGTCCAATCCTTCGCAGGCTCATTACAGGAAAAACGGCTGCAGCGCTCCGTATAAATACGCGAAGGGCCGTCATTTTCATATTTCTTGAAATATTCCACCGCAGATTTCCACTCCCGCCTCCTGTAAGCGGATAAACCATTATGAAAAACATCGATAAGGGACTTCTCTTCCTGGGACATTTCAGCCGGATTGCCGCAAACCTCATAGATCCGGACGGCCTGTTCTTTCCCGACCACACGCACACAATCAATTTCCCTAAGGATCACGTGATCTTTCACTTTATCGGCCGTAATTTCCCCTGCCATTATGGGTATCCCGTATAGCTTGCAGGCCCCTTCCAGCCTCGAGGCCAGGTTCACCGTATCTCCTATGGCCGTGTAATCGAAACGCCGGCGGGATCCCATGTTGCCGACAACCGCCGGGCCGGAATTAAGCCCGATGCGGGTAAAAACGTCCACTCCGAACCGATCCTTGATTTCCGGCCTGAGCACCTCCAATTTCTTCTGGCACTCCAAAGCGGCCCGGCAGGCCCGCAGGGCGTGGTTTTCCTGGTCCAAGGGAGCGTTCCAAAAAGCGATGATGGCATCTCCTTCGTATTTGTCCACCATCCCTTCATAAGACAAAATAGTTTCGGTCATTTCCGTAAGGTAGATATTCAGAAAATGAACAAGCTCCTGCGGTGAAAGCGCTTCGGATATCGATGTGAATCCGGCGATGTCTGAAAAAAAGGACGTTATCTCCCTCTCCTCTCCTCCCAGGCTCAGAAGTCCGGGATCGCGGGTGATTCTTTCAATAACGAGGGGGCTGAGGTAGTATTGGAAGCTCCGCTTTAAAAAACGCTTTTCCTTCCCTTCCAGGCTGTAGTTAAGGAGGGAAGCCACGGTAAAAGCCAGTGCAGCGGCGGCAATGGGGGGAACAAAATCGAGCCAGATCCCGGATTTGAACGTCAAAAAAGCAGCTCCTGTGGGAAGAAACAGGCAGCCGAGACCGAACAAAACAACCCACCGTGTCTTTTTCAAGCTGGAAATTCCCCATGCCGTCATCACGGATAGCACAAAGATAAAAAGGGCATTCACCTCCCATCCCGGAAGGTCAACAAAATCGCCGCTCATCAGATTATCCAAGGCCGTGGCGTGAATCTCCACGCCAGGATAAACCGCACAAAGGGGGGAGGAATGAAGATCGTAAAGCCCGGGGGCGCTGGCTCCGATGAATACCACTTTTCCGGCAAAAATTTCAGGGGGGAGCTGGGGGGGTTTGCCTTCTTCCATAAGAGCCATAGAATTGAGAACGGCGGCTGCGGAATAGGAGGGGTATGTTCCCTGGGGCCCATGAAAAAGAAGAACCATCCGGCCGGAAGAATCGAGGGGTATTGGCCGTTCCTTGAAAAAAACCCGTCCCTCTTCATTCGCCGTCAATCCGCCAGGGGATAAATCCCGGGCAACGGCCAGGGCAAGGACGGGCAGTACAAGCCCTTTATAATCAAAAAAAAGCGGGAGACGCCTGAATATTCCGTCATCATCGGGTGGGATGCGGACATTGCCCACGCCGCGCGCTCCATTCATTAGAATCCGGCCGGGAAGCGTTACGGAATGGACAGGCTCCTTGATGCTTTCCTTGATATTTTTTTCAGAAACAGAAAAAGATTCCAATGCTATTCTGTTTTTTTCCTGTCCTGTTTTATGTTCGCCGCTTAAAAAAACGGGAAGAAACACATGGCCGTGACTGGTCATGCTTTCGGCAAAGGCCATATCATCTCCTTCACCGTAAAAAGACGGTTCGGAAAAAATCAGGTCGAAAACAACGGCTTTGGCTTGTCCTTGATGCAAATACCGGACAAGATAGGCATACATTTCACGGGGCCATGGCCATGAAACTCCCTGTTTTTCGTAAAAATCCAGGCTGTCCTGATCGATAAGGATGATCGCGCTTTTTTTCCCGGCACGGCCGGGATCGTGCCAAAGCCGGAGCCTCAAATCCCAGGATTTCCACTCCAATTGGCGGAAGAAGCCCAGCTCGCGGCCGATCATAACAGCGGCAAAAATCAAAAAACCCAACAGTATACCGCGAACCATTCGATTTCCGGCCAGCTTCCTGAAAATCCCGGTGTTTTCCTTATTCATGATGAAAATCGAGGAATATATTTCTCCGCGCCAGAATCAACATATCACAAAAAAACCTATTTCAAGGAACCGGCAACCTGAAGAAACCGGCGGGACCGAATATCGTCTTTAACCGGAAGGGATTTAAGTTTGGAAACTTGTCTACTAATCCGCTTGATCCGGTCCTCAGCACGGGGATGTGTTCTAAACCATCCCGCTCCCTGTCCTTTTTCTGGATTTTCGACCATAGTTTGAAGAAAATCGAGGAGGCCTTGCGGATTATAGCCGGTCCCAACAGCACATGTAACCGCCAGAGAATCGGCTTCGTATTCATATTTTCTGTCATAACCTCTCTCGACCAGACTCTCGGTGATATCGGCGAGCACATCCTCGAAGATGCCGGTCAAACGGGAAAGCTCGGCCGAGGTATACCGGCGCATTGCTTCTTGTCCCATAATCTGGAAGGCATCGATAAGACGAGAATTTTTTATGGAACGCAATCCATGCTTGGCGGAAATATGCCCGACCTCATGAGCCAGAATACAAGCCAGCATCTCTTCATCACGGCATCTCCTCAACAGTCCTTTTGTAATGAAAACAAATCCCCCGGGAGCGGATAAAGCGTTAACTTCCTCGGTATCCAGGATGAGAAAATGGTATCCGTCATAAATCTCGGGGCGTTCTGAATAAAAAACAACCGCGTTCCCTACCTTATTGACATACAGGGTAAGGTCTCTGTCCGGGTAAATACCATATTTGGACAGAATCAAAGCGGCAACAGCCCTTCCGATAAAATATTCCTCTTCTTCCGTTATATCAGCAAAAGTCCGTCGAAAAGCCTTGCTTGTTTCAACAACAGCCTGCCTGTCGCTCTCGCTTATTCTGCCGGTCTTTGAGAGAACTCCGGCGCCCTGCTCGATAACCGAGCAACCCGGGCCGAGAAAAAACAGACCTGTGACAATAATAAAAACCTGCAAAATTTTTCTCAGGTGCATTTTCATTTCCGCCTCCCGTATTCACCAAGCCTTCCTTTTTCCAGAAAAATCCTCATCTGATCCGGAGTTATGACAATTTTAAGCATGTTTTCAACCTGGATATAGTTCGCCCGCGGATTCTTTGTACGGAAGTTCTCTTCGACCTGCTTGTTGAAGCCTTTGCCGGCCAGGGCAATCTCGCTGGCGGAAGCCTGAGTCTTCAAATTCTGCTGTGATCCTGCCAAGCTGAAAGATTTATCCATAACCGAGCTGGAATGAATCCAGCCGACAACACCACTGGAACTCCTGATTTGGAGCCATTCTCCCTGGGCGCCAATTTTCTCCACTTTTTCTCCCGCTTTAAGAACGGTCAGCGCAGAGGAATAAAACTTGGGTGTTTTTCTCAGATTTGTCGTTTTCATCTTGACAGTAAGTGTTTCGGCTAACAGAAAAACGGTCACGAGAAAAACAACGGCCACCAAGAGAATAAACACAGGTCTTTTCATGGATGCCTCCCTTGGATAAGAATTTTTTAATTTCCAGTTATATCTTTTAATCAATCATGTTTTTTTTCTTGGATTATCAGTTCCGGTTTTGTCCGTCTGGTCTTCAACCTCTTCCTCCGCTTCCCCGGGCTCATCGGAAGAAGGTTTCTCAGAAGCCATTTCTTTCGTGCTGCTTAAAAACACCGGCCGTTTTTCGGATCTGAACGAGATTTTTCTATAGAGCTCATCGTTTGGAAAAATCTGAAGCTCGGCAAAAAAATCTCTTTCGAATGAAGGAAGCCTGTCCGCAATCACTTTTGTCCAGGGAATCAAAGATAAATACCGGTTATTATCCAACCGTTCATCCAGAATTGAAGCAGCGGATCGTAAAATCTTCTCGGCTGTTTCACCGCTAAAAATTTTCCCCTTTTCTCTTGCCCTGAATCCTGTTTTTCTGGGTTCAAATATCCTGCGTAAAGACTCGTCACCAAAAAAAACGGTCTTGGTGAAAAGAGTATTGGTCACCACCATTTCCGGAACATCCATTTCCTCCGAAGGCTCAAAGGAAGTCATCAGCCTGCAGTTTATGAACAGACAATTCTTTATCTCCATTTTGGGTCTTCGAAAAAGAATAGTGCCCCCGGAAAAATAGCATCCCTCTATCTTCAGTACGTCCAGGTCCAGCACCTGATCCTGACGCAGAAAGAAGAAATTTTCCCGCATTTGAGTTACGGATAAAGAAATCGTATAAACTTCCGGACGAAGAACGGCCCACTGGCGGAGCGTATGCATTTTGAAGACGAATCCATCCCAGCTGCCAAAGGGCCCCATGCTTCCACCCGGAAGGAATCGAAGAAGTGTATCCCAGTTTGCAGCCATGGGAGAACCTTTTAAATACCGGTGAGCATCATGATAAATTCGGGCCAGATCCGGAAAAATCGAGTTCTTGTGCGCAGCTTCCTCTTGAAATTCCGGGCTTCCATAGGTCATGATGATAGAACAGACATAATAAGCCATGAGCTTGCTGATAACGGATGTGAATCCGGCTGTTTGAACGGCCCTTCTTTTTTCATCGCTTTCCGGAAGGTCAGCCAGTTTCTTTTCCAGACCTTCCGGATCAGAAGCCATCTGAAGCATCAGTGAAAAAACACGAAGCCGGTCATCCCGCCCCATCAGACAAAGAATTTCACCAATATATTCCAGCTTAACCTCAGTCGGCATTTTTTCACAGAGCTCCGCCCATTCAAGGGCCTGTAACTTTTCACGGCCCGCCTCGAGCAAGAGTCTTACGAAACTTTCCGCCACAAGATACTCCCGAAAGGGCTGATAGGAAAATTCAACGGTTTTTCCTGTTCCTCCATCCCCGGCCTCATGAAGGAAATGGCTGGTTAGGATGGTTTTCAACCGGTTCTCATCCAGACTTCCCTCGACAACGCGGCTATGGGCAAGATGTTTTTTCAGATTCTCCATGCTGATGAATCCCGCGTCCGAATATCGAAAAATGGCTGTGGCAATCTCCTGAAGTATCCTCCGGTAATTGGCAGGCAGACTTTGTAGACTTTCTTTTCCCCCGATGACTCCTCCATGAGTGGCATCGATAAAATGCTTAAACATCTCAGCACGGAGATACGGTCTTTCTTCTGACAGCTCGATGTCATACAACCGGGCCGCCATAAAAAGAATCAATGGATTTCCGCATTCTTGAATGAGATTCCTTCGTTTCAAGCCATCAATCGATATGTGCGTATTTTTGTGTGAAGCAAGAGATGTCCAGCGCTGGATCCAGCGTTGGATCCGGGTTTCATCAAACGGTTTTAAAGTCAGTCTGGCCGTCTGCATATCCATGTTTTCAGCCCTGCCTAAAAACTGGATCCTTCGGGAAGAGAGGATAACCGTGCTTTTTTCAGGACGGGCAAAACTTATGATTTCTTGATATCTTTTCCGAATCCAATCCGGCTTTTTGTTCTCCACAAAACTAAGATCGTCAAAACCATCAAAAAGCCAACAAAAAGGCCGGTTGATAAAATCGGAATCAGTCAGCTTAAGTTTATGGTGAATAAGGAGATACTGCTTGACCGATTCGAGCAGGCTTTCACTTGAAGTCGAAACAGCCCATCGTAAAGGAATATAAACAGGCATCGGACCCCGTTCATCTTCAGCCAGCAAAGCGGCCACCATTTTTAAGGCGCTTGATTTTCCGCTTCCGTGGTCCCCAAACAAAATCGCCGGCCTTTGACGGCACCCGCGAAACTCCGTTTCTTCAGGTCCAACAATAAAATCCAGAAGGCACTGGAAAAAGCGGCGTTCAAACCGCTCGGACTTTTTCTTTTCCTGCAGAGGGAGAACAACCCTTATGGAAGGCTCGACGAATATCTCGTCAAGGCGACATACTCCAAATATCGATTCTTTTTTCAGTTCCAGCATGGTTTTTCGTAGTTCTGTCCATGCTCTCTCGCTGGGATTATAACCAACTGAATTCCTGATATTCTTGAGAAAAGCCCTTCCCAGAACCCGTACCTGATATTTTTCCTCCCGGGTCGCTTCGGCGGCTGCCGCATGAATCTCCGGAGCAGGATCTTTACGGATGATCAATTCCCAGGCATAAATACTGCGACCAAGCATGGCTTCAATCTTCTGTCTGTTTTTGCGGATCTTTTTCAATTCATCAACAATTTTGGTTTTGACTCTATCCGCATAGCCGTCTTCGGATTGTCCATCATCTTCAGTGCCATAAACCTGGATGACGATTCCTTTGGATTTGAGCACCAGATCACAACCCCAATCATTGCGGACCTTATCTGAAACAGGTTCGACATCATATCCGTAAAAAGCCATAAGGAGCGCCTTCACATACTGTTCAAATTCAGAGCCACTGATCATTTTATACCCCTCTCATGATTGTCTCCCAGAAAACGTATCTTCTGTCATCTTTTTGCGGCCCGTCTTAAATGCTTTATAAACAGGTTATGAAAAAAGCTGGGAATTTCCACCTGATTATTATACACAATCCGCCTCATTTTTCTAACCTGCATTATCTATATATTTGGCCGACACCAATAGATAATTTTAATATTATGTGTCAGATACTGCTGTTCTCATGCAACATTGACAATAAAACATTTTGCATGACCGTTTTAAAGAAAATGTCGGCCGAATTTATGAATAATCCAGATTGACACAAAAACCCTATGATTTACGTCTGAATTTCAATAGACTGTTGGCGGCATCAAAAAATATTTTTTTATCTTCCCGGTCCAAGGAAAAAAACCACGCATAGCCCAGAAATAATCCCATAGTACAGCACGCCACCCCTAAATGAACAACAAACGCTGCTTGGAAAAGGAAAAAACTTATGGTGATAACACTTCCTAAAATAAAAAAATTCTGAAGCACATGGCTGCGCCAAAAATAATTCGCTTGCATTCTAACCTGTCTCCAGGCTAAACAAAAAAGCAACAAGAACTTCAAAGCCTCAAAGATCAACCTGGCCAAGGCGGCTCCCACGATGTCTCCCCTTGAAATAAAAATCCAGAGAAGAGCCGCAAAAACCGGTAACAGAACGGCAAAAACTTTGGTCGGTATATCAGGACGTCCTATACCGTTAATGAGATGCGCCGAGATCTGACCCAAAGCTGAAAAAAAGAAGCTTAAGACCAAAAACCGGAAGGCGGGAACAACATGGACAGCCAAATCAGCACCAAGCCAAATCGTAAACAGCTCTCCGGCAAACAGGAAAAGCAAAAATATCACTGGACCAAAAACAAGCAGAAGAAACTTCAAACTTTTCAGATAAAGAGAGCGTAATCTTTGAGGATCGTTTTTCAAGGAACTGAATGCGGGGAAAAGGGTTAAGACAAAACTGGTGGGAAAAACCTGAAGACGAAAAACAACATCGAAAGCCACACTATAATATCCAACAGATGTCATGCTGCTAAGTGACCCAATCATGAAGCGATCCAAATAAATAAAAAATGGAATGATAATATTCCCCAGAGCGATCCAACCGCCGAAAGAAATCAACGACCGGAATATTATTCGATCCCATTTCGGAACACGCTTTAAAGAAGGGAAAAGAGATAAACAGAAATAGAAATGAGCGATCAAACCTCCTATACGAGGGAGAAGTATCATCAGGATGATCCCTGGAAGGTCGACACCCAGAAGAATTCCCAGAAGTGGCATAATATAGGTCAATCCCTGTTGCGGGATCCTGACGGCATTGACCAAGTCGAAACGCTGACGAGCTTCCAAAATACCCCGCAGCATAATGGAAGCCATGATGGCCGGAATGAAAAAGCTGATGATCACAAATGACAACCTTGCTTCCCGGACAAGCTCAGGCGGTACCTTAAGAATTTTTTCAGAAAGCCAGGGCGCGGAAAAATATAACACCACACCGCTTAGGATGCCCAGGAACAACTGAGACAACAGGGATGTCCAGACAATGAAAGGAATCCGCTCCTCCTTTTGTTCTCCCAAGGCGGAAGAAACAAACTGAACAGTGGCCTTTGTCAGCCCGAGGTCCATGATGTAAAAAATTCCGAAAAACACCCCGGCCAGGGAAAGGATGCCGTAACGCTCTGTTCCCAATCCTCGAATAACAAAGGGTACCGTGAGTAAGGCTATAAAAAGGGGAGCAACCTGGCCTATAAAATTCAGCCCGGTGTTCTTGACAAGGAGAGGTCCGTTGATGTTGAACTTTTTATACAAAACTTATTTCCGATTCAGAAATCACCGGAAGCGATCCGAAAGGCTTTGAAGCCTATTAAGCTGACGCCTGATCTCTTTCTGTAAAGGACCGGATCCGGTGCTTCCTTCAAGAAGACGCTCATAAATATTTTTTGTCCGGCTGTAAATATCACTGCTGAAAAATGTATTCCGGGTTTCATCATTCATTTCGAACAAGTCATAAACATTGTCACATTTTTTAAGCAAACGGGAAAACCTGGTTGGGTCATCGACGAATTCCTGAAGCATACCGGAATAAGCCGCGACAGCATCGGAATAACGGCCCAGCTCCATGTAACAATCGCCCAATGTGTTCCAACATAAGAATAGAAAAGGTTTGTCCATAGGTATTTCTTTTATCTGCTCCAAAAAAACCACTGCACCGGCCGTATCTCCGGACTCTTTGCGGGCAAACGCCAGCTCGAGCTTCACCCGGGCTTCCTTCTCTCTGTCATTTGGAAATTGTTCCAAAAGATCTTGAAGCACACTCTCAGATTTTTTTATTTCTCCCATCCTCCTGTACATTCTTCCCGCGTCCAGGCTTCGATTGAATATTCCCATATCATCACCGGCCCGCCTGAACTTTTTTAGAAGCGCCAGGTCAATCTCCAATACCCGTTCCCAGTTTTTAGCCTCCCTGGCCTCCGTAAGAGCACCTTGAAGAACACTAATACTCCGGTGGCGGATATCACTGAAATACCGGACTCCAAAAAATACCAAGGCGGTGCAAAAAACCATAAAAATCGCCAAAGCCCAGGGACGGGTAAAAACAAAACGGAAAAATCTTTTAAATCTTTCTCCCCATCTGCTTACCTTCGCGCCGCCCTCCTGCAACCGATTCTTCTGTTCTTCAGAGAGACCGACAGAAAATCTGAAATCAGCCCCCTCGACAGCGGCGCCGTCAAGAGTGGCTCCTTGAAGAGACGACAGACTTAAATCTGTTCCCCTCAAATCCGCCCCAGAAAAATCGGCCCCATTCAGGAAGGCTCCTTTCAAGTCGGCATTCCTCAGGTCGCTTCCGGAAAACCGCGTGTTCACCGCTTCGGCATCTGCTATACAGGCTGATGTAAGGCGGGCTTCGGAAAATTCTCCTTCGCTAAGAATGGATGCTTCAAGTCTGGCTCCCGTCAGGTCCGATTTTTTCGCGGAACAACCGGCCAGATTCATGGCGGAGAGATCGGTATCTTTCAAAAGGGTCCGATCCAGACAAACCTTTTCTCCATTGGTTTTATAAAAAATAACGCCTTGAAGGTCAGATTCAGAAAAATCCGCCCTCAGTAGGGAAGCCCGGCTGAAATCGGCGGCCCGGCAGTCTGTTTTGACCAAAACCGCCGCTTCCAGGTCAGCCCCTTGAAACCGCGCTTTTTTAAGAATGGAGTATGAAAAATCCGTTTTTTTGAGTATTCCCTTTTTAAACTTGGCGGCGGTGAAATCAAGGGACGTCATATCAAGGCCGGAAAGGTCCAGACTGGAAAAATTTTTACCTTTCAGTTGATCTTTTTCCAGGCCTTCGCGGTTTTCAAGGAGCCGCAGCAAACGGGTTTGTTTATCGGCTTTCATGTGCCCTCCAAGATTTCTATTCCGGAATCATTCAAAAAACACTGTTTTCACTCTTTCGGAAAACGGCCAGTGTTTCCCCCAGGTATAATGGTATGGAGCGGTTTTCCCACCCAAACGGCAAACATTCCAGAATCAACCTCCCCGGCCCGGCTAAAAAGGGAGCAAGATGTTCCGCCACACCTGTAAAATATCGTAGAGAGACATATTTTACCGCCCTCCGGATTAAAAGCACTTCAAGACCAAATTTCGCTCCGAAGCTGTACATCGCCCTCGGTGAAAAATAGAGAAGATGTTCGGGGGGAATAAAATACGGCCAGCGGGAACCGAACAAGCGGGCATACAGACAACGCCAATTAGGAGTAGTGATAACCAGGGTTCCTTTTCGCCTCAACAGGCCCAAAACGGAAGCCATAAAAAAATCCAGGTCTTCAACATGTTCGATGAGATCCAACATGGTAACGAGCGAAAATGTCCTTTCCGCCCTCCCGGTATATTCCTCCACTTTCCCATGGAATACTTTTTCCTTGCCCAACAACTCGGCCGCTCTTTGCGCCCCTTCATCGGCTAGTTCCACTCCAACAAAATCAATCCCGCCCATTTCTCTGACCATTTCAAGAAAAAGACCGTCACTGCAGCCGAGATCGAGCACACTTTCCCTTTTCAGATTCTTGACGATGCCCATTCTCCGGAGCAAAAGAAGAATACGCTTGAATTTGTCACGTTTAACCTGCCTTCCCAGCTCAAGAACTTTTTCATAGCTTCCTTCAGAATACCCCAGCCGGTAGCACTTATCCACTTCTTCAAAAGAAGGCCGGGGGTAGATCTGGCCAAAAACACACCGGTCACACACCCACAGACGAAATTTTCCTTTACGGTACCGTGACGGCCTCAAGGAAGCCCCACAAAGAGAGCAGGCATGTTTCGTTAATCCAGTATTCTTGTTCATGGCACTTCCCCGTTTGCAGGACTTCAATAAAAACCGGGTTGTTTATCTCTCCTTAACAGCCCGGGACCGGACAGTGTCCATATCATCAATAGCGAACATTCCCCGGCCATAAGTCGCGATAACCAAAACACCGTCACGGGGATGAACAGCCAGGTCCCAGACATAAACCGCGGGAGGGCCGCCGGCTAAAACATGCCATTCCTTTCCGCCGTCCAAGGAAACGAAAGCTCCCAGGTCCGTTCCGACATACAGGATATTTTCATCTTTTGAATCTTCACACAGAACATTGACCGGCCCCCCGGGTATGTTCCCCGAAATGTCCTCCCATGTGGCTCCGCCGTTTACCGACTTAAAAATGTAATCGTTAAAATCATCATCACGTCTTCCGTTTAATGTGATATAAACCTTATTCTCGCTGTACCGGGACGCCACCAGCTTGCCAACATGCTTATTGAAGGGAAGACCGTCCACAATTTCCGTCCAGTTTTTACCGCCGTTTCGGGTGACGTGAACCCGGCCGTCGTCCGTACCGGCATAGATCAATCCCTGTAAAAGAGGTGACTCCGATAGGGCCGTCAAACAGGCATAAGGAATCGAAAAGGGCAGTCGGCCTTGTTTTTCCGTATCGTTGTAAGACAGGTCGGGACTTATTTTTTCCCAGGTCTCACCCTTGTCGCGTGAACGAAAAAGGAATTGGAATCCGTGGTAGATCACGTTGGGGTCATGGGGGGAGATGATGGTCGGGGCCAGCCACTGGCCGCGCAGAAGAGGCCCATTCTTATCCGCCTGGGGGGCAATATTTTTTGTTATCCAGCGTCCGTCCTTAAACTCCGAACGCATCAATCTTCCATAAAAAGAGGAGGAATAAACAACAGCGGGATTGGTGGGATCGATGGCGATTAAGGTCCCTTCCCCTCCGGGCGCGCTCTCCCAATGGGTAACCAATCCCCTTGGCCTTTGCCTTCGGGACAGCGTGTGGACGACGTTTCCTCTATAAGTGCCATGGTCCTGAACGGAACCGTAAACATGGAAGGGATCGGCCATATCAAGGGAAACGTTATAAAACTGAATGACGGGAAGGTTGTGATGAAAATGCCGCCATGTTTCGCCGCCGTCATAGGAAATATTGATTCCGCCGTCGTTTGTATTTATCAAATAGTCACTGTCGGAAGGATCGATCCACAGGCCATGATGGTCCCCATGAAGCTCCGGAAACCAAAGCCTCCTGAAAGACCTGCCCCCATCTGTGGATTTGGCCAAGGATAAGCCCATAATATAAACCGTATCTTCATCGCTGGGGTCAACCCGGATTTGGCCGAACACCCAGCCGTATGTTCCACAGAAACCCTCCATCATCCTGTTATCCGGGCTGACCTTTTCCCAGGTTTCACCCTTATTCCCCGAACGGTAAACCTCGGCTCCCTTTATCACCCGTCCCGTGCGCAATCTTCCATAAGCATCCCTTTCTCCTTCTTGAGGCATTCGTCCGGGGTTATGGTTGTCGACAAACGCATACAGAACCTCAGGATTGCTTCGCGCTATATCCAGCCCGATGCGGCCCGTTCGATTCAGATCCGGCAGGCCATTGTTCTTCGGATGCCATGTTTTTCCGGCGTCTGTTGTTTTGAAGACCCCATCACCGGGCCCCGGTATGGGATCACTCCAGCGGCGCCGCGTCCGGTTCCACATAGCGGCCCACAGAGTATCGGGATTCGAGGGGTCCATCACAATATCGATAGCTCCCGTTTTCTCATCAAGATACAACACTTTATGCCAGGTCTCTCCCCCGTCCGTCGTTTTAAACACACCGCGATCTGAATTTTCCGTCCACTCATGCCCCGAAGCAGCCACATAAACGGTATCCGGATTTTCGGGGTGGATGATAATCCGTCCGATGGTATTTGTATCGCTGAGTCCCATATGTTTCCAGCTTTCTCCGCCGTCCACGGATTTATACACCCCGATTCCCGCCGTGGAGGCACGGAAAATGTTGGCTTCACCCGTACCGACCCAAATGAGCTGAGGATCGGAAGGAGCGATGGCGATATCCCCGACCGATTGAGAAGGCATGTCTTCAAGAACAGATGTCCAGGTAACACCCGAATTGACCGTTTTCCAGACACCTCCGGTCGCGGATCCGACAAAAACCGTATGTTTGCTTCCCGTTGGCACAGCGATATCCGTACAGCGGCCGCTGATGATGTCCGGGCCGAGAAATCTCCATTTCTGCCGGAAAGGGGAATGATCTCTCAAATCACTGTACTGTTCATACCATAACAACCGTTCCTTCGGGTTTGTGGAAACCGACGTTTTCCGCTCCTGAGCCTTTAAAAAAGGCAACGCCAAAATACCGCTCAAGAACAAGCTGAAAACAAAAAAACTGCGGGCTAGCCGTCGTTTAATGAGATAACACATTGGTTTTTCCTCTTTTCATAAATTTGGCCGACGCCTCACATTTGCGGTAACCGACCTTGCCTAACCCATCAACTCATGAATAATACGGGTTAATTGTCAAAGTTTGTTATTGGAACGGAAAAATTGTAAGCTTGCAAAGATGAAAAATCAACCTGTTACCCATTTCTTTTCGCTCATTCCATGGAAAAAAACACCTTTTCCCTTGAAATTTATCATTGGGAGAGGTATAGAATGAAAGTTCATGAGGTGCATTTTCATTGGCAAAAATAATTTTTTTCCAGGACCTAATGGCCGAGTTCCACGGCGTAATGCATATATCCTCCGTCCTCAAAAAACACGGCCACACATGTGATGTTCTCATCAGCAGCGATATATCCGAAATAACGGCATTCATCAAAGTCCAAAAACCCGATATCGTTGGTTTTTCCCTGATGAGCGGTGTCCATCAGTGGGCATTGATGATGGCCGCCGGCATCAAAAAAGTTTTTCCAGAGCTTAAGATTGTGTTTGGAGGAGTCCATCCGACATACTTTCCAGAAATCATAGAAAAGGATCCGGTCGACATCATCTGCAGGGGCGAGGGAGAATATTCCGCTCTGGATTTAATGAACGCCCTCGAACAGGGAAAAACATACACTCATATCAAGAATCTCTGGGTCAAAGAAGACGGACGGATCTATCAAAACGAAATGCGTCCCTTGATCGAAAATCTGGACAACCTTCCCTATCCGGACCACGACTTATACTACGACCGTTATCCCTTTCTAAAAGACCGGTCCGTGAAAAATTTTATCGTGGTCCGGGGATGCCCTTATGACTGCAGTTTTTGCTACAACAAAAAACTCAAACACATGTACAAAGGCAAGGGACGTTACGTTCGTTACCGGAGTAAGGAAAGCATCATAGAGGAAATAAAAGACCTGAAGAAAAGATACGATTTTAAAAGGATTTATTTCGTAGCGGACACCATGTTTGTCGATAAAAAATGGGCGGTCGACTTCCTCAAGTACTATAAAGAAAAATTGGGTATCCCCTTTTCCGCGGTGATCCGTGCCGACAGGATGGACGAAAATGTTGCCCGGGGGCTCAAGGAAGCCAACTGCAAGGCCACCTGGTTCGGTATTGAATCCGGCAATGAACATTACCGTAACGAAATACTCAAAAAGAGCCTTACCGATAAACAAATCATCCAGGCTGCTTTCCTTCTAAAAAAATACGGAATCAAGTTCCGAACGTACAACATGTTATGTCTTCCGGGCGAGACCATTGAACAGGCCTATGACACCGTCAATATCAATATTAAAATAAAAACGGATTATCCCTGGTGCTCCATTTACACTCCATATTTTGGGACAGAACTCGTCGACTATGCCCAGAATATGGGATATCTTGATCCAAAGTTCAACATCGACTGTATCGATGCCTCCTATTTCAAGGAGACGCATCTCAAGGGAAACCACGTTCGGGAAATGCTGAACCTCCAGAGATTTTTTCAGACGGCTATCCTTCTACCATGGACGCTTCCCCTTATTAAAAAATTGGTTAAGCTTCCCCCAAATTTATTTTTCAACCTTTGGTTTCAACTCATTTACGTATTGCTTTACATCCGGTCCGAAGGTCACGGACTCTGGGAAACCCTGAAATTCAGCCTGCATTACAGTAAAATTTATTACAGAAAAAATCCCGAAAAATCCATACGGAAAGAGCCGTAAACCTCATCGGCGGGACACCGAATTTTTCTGCATATTTACTGTCTCAATAAAAAAAGCGGGGAGAGCTTCCATACCTCACTCCAGATTGACCTCCTGCAGCAGGGCAGCGGTTTTCCAAAGGGGAGCGGATTCAAGGGGAAGGTGGTAGGTAAATTCCAGAACCAGAATATTTTTTTTAGGTCTGACCATTTTTTCCTTTAGATCCAGTAAAAAAAGATTTGATCCGTCCTTTAAAACTATTTCATCCACAAAAATACCATTTAGTTCCACCCGCATTTTTTGGCAATATTTTCCATACCAGTAAGGGTGGGAAAAGGCAAACGGAGAAATCATCTTCAGCCGCAGCCTCGGCACCGCCTGAACCGATCCGTTGATCTCTATCCGCACATTCTTCAGGCATATTCTTCCAACATCCTGATCATATTCAACCTCCGGACCTGTTCCATCCAGGTAGACAATATGCTGCCGCCTAGGCTCAGGGCCACCGGAAAGATCATGCGTCACGCTTCTACGGGAAGAAGGGATAATCAAACCCTTATAATCAAGATAAAAATTTATGGAAAAACTCCTCAGGAAAGGATAAGGAATCCTGATCCGGATATGTTTCCGTTCCGGAGAAAATCCTCTGATGCGGCTGCAGAATCCCGGTATTTCAACATGAAGCCGGAAGCCCGGTTCCTGGGGCACATTCGTCAATGTGAACCGTGTCTCAAGAAAACCGCCCGCCTGGGAAAATGATTCTTGTTTGACCTCCGGAACCGTTTCAGGAACATCCGCCGTGAGGGCTGACCTGGAAACAGGGCTTTGAATTCCGTAAATCAGGCGGCAGTCACCGACGCTCTTTTTTTTATATTCAATTCCCAGGGTATTCAATAGGTCATGCAGGTTCCGGGCCCTTTCCCTCTCAATATGCCCTTCTCCCCGAAGAAAAACATAATTCTCATTCCCTTCGCTGTTGTGATAAAAAAGCCGGTAGGGATAATACCGGTTGATGGTATAGGAATCGACAAAAATATCTTCTCCACTCAGGGCCGAGATAAGATAGGCCGTCCAATAATCCCCCTGCCAGACACGGGTTCCTGTTTCTTTCATAGCTGCAATAACTTTTTTCATGAAGTCATGACTGGAAGCAACCTGCCGCATATCGGACATCCATGGTCCAACACTAAAAACTATAAACAGGCACGATATGAGAGCGGCTGCCGCCGCCTCCCTCCAGCGAAAACGTATCAAGAGAATGGGCGAGATAAGAAGTACGGGAAGACAAAACACTGCCGGGAAAACATACCGGTGAACGGGGATGTTGCTGAATCCGGAAAGAAGATAGACAAAAAGAAAAACCATGAAAAAAAATCCGTACAGGCTTTTTGCTGAAATCCGCTTCTCTTTCCAGGAAAGCACAAAGGAAAGGATCAAACCGAAGAGCAGAAGCACGGATAGAACAAAAAAGGCCGGGCCGCTTTTCCATCCCATAAGGGACGTCAGTAGGCCGGCCGTATTTTCCAGCTTGGCCGTAAGGGAAAGTCCTCCCTTGCCCGGAGAAAGAAATTTCAGCAAAGGAAATCCCTCAGCCACCTCATGGATGATAAGGGGAAAGGCACCGATAAGAAAAAAGGCGGCTGTCCGGAAATAAAACCGGAAATGAAAACCAAAACGGACAACAAGGATAACGCAGGCGGTCAGGATAAAAAAAATAGAAATCTGATGGGACCAAAAGGAAAGGCCCATCACAAAACCCAAAAAAGCGAGGTGATTTGTCTTCTCCCGGCGGACGGCCCGGAAAGCGGTATAGACTGCCAAACTTCCCAGGAAAAGAACTAAAGAGGAATAAACTCCCGAATCATCCAGGCTGATGTTCATGAGATAACCGATGGGCAGGCTGCAAAAAAAAGAAACGACTAAAGCAAATTTTTTGTCAAAAATATCCTTAAGAAATAAAAACTGAACCGTAATAAATCCCAGGAAAAAGAGGAGGTTGCTCAGCTTGAAGAGCCAAACGGAATACCCAAAAAGAAAAAAGACAAGCGCATAAAAATGGGAAGCCAGAGAGCCCAGGTACAGCTGGCCGTAATAATAAACGGGAGGCTGTCCTCCTTCAGCGATATGCTTTCCCATCAGGCAGGGGACGGCGACATCACTGGAAACCAATCCAAAGCTATGCGCCAGAAAGGGAACACGAAAACAAACGGCAAGAAGAAGAACGGCGGCCAGGCCGATCCATTTCCTGTCAACCTTGAAACGGGGAAGGATTGGCTTTTTTGAAAAACGCAAAAAAAATCTAATTAACAGCAGTCCGGCCAATGGAAAAAAGGCGGCGGAGGGCCCGATTTTTATCCCGCGCAAGGCTGGAATATTCCCTTTGAACCACAAAAAAACAAAAAAAAGATAAAAAAACCAAGTCAGGATTTTGAGGGCTTTTTGAATAACCGCCGAATTACGTAGTCTGTCCGTCATGTCTATGTTCCCGAACCGGGCATTTATCATATCAAAAAGGCCGGACGGTGCCTATCCTGTATTCTTTTTACGGCAGGCGAATCGACGAAATCATTTCCCCTTCCAAATCGATACTGATTATTATAAAATTCTGCCGCAATGCCGATAAAAAAAGAGGGAAGCTCCAGGCTTTTTTTCATCCTGGGCACCCTTATATTTTTTCTTTTTTGCTCCAAGGAGATCGCCAATTTTTACCAGACCGGCCATGCCGGATTCATCAACGCGGAAGTCGGTCTGAGCCATATGAACACCATCAACAACGGATTCCTGAAAACAAAACTGGGTTCGACGAACCATAAATTCATCTATGACCGGGCCCCGGAACCGGATGAATATTATGTGCGCTATCCCCATCTTCACAACCTGCTGATGTCCCTCTTATGGACAATAACAGGCCCGAGTGAGATCGCCGCCCAGATTTTTGCCATTCTCCTGGTTTTCGCCTCTTTTTTCACTTTTTTTTTCGTAGCACGGGAACTTCAGTTCTCCCGCCTGGCCGCTTCTTTGTCGTTTTTGGCCCTCTGCTGCTTTCCGGTGATGTTTCACTACGCCCGGCTTTCCAATGGAGAAATCTCGGCCCTTCTATTTCACGTTCTGTCCTTGTTTTTCTACATCAAGCTGGCCAAAACCGGAAGATTCAAACACCGGCTTTTATTTCTTGTCATGCTTTCCGTCACCTGCCAGCTTTTTTGGTACGGCTATATTACCGCCTTCGTTTTTTTTCTCGACACTCTTTGGGGGCTTTTTTTACGAAAAGAAAAGAAAAACTGGAGGCTGGCCGCCGACCTCGTAGGTGCCGTAGCCGTCAATATCGGCATTTTTATCATCCATACCATTTGGATGGTCGGGTCGATAAAAAAAGTTTTCGAGGCTTTTTTATGGCGGGCGGGAATCGATGTCCCCGCCACTCAAACATTTTCCCTGGGAGAATATCTCGTCAACAATCTCAACCGGTGGTGGCTATTTAATCCTCTCGTTATCCTGCTGGCCCTGATCAATCTTTTTTTTGTCTTCAAAAAAAGACAATCGGCAGGCATCCTGAGGCTCAAAAGAAGAATTTATATCATTCTTATTCTCGCTCCACTTTTGTTCATGGCCCTTCTTTCCCATCTGGTAAATTACCATGATTTTCTCGTGCTCTATTTCGCCTTTTTCCTGGCCCTGTCATCCGCCGAAACGGTTTCACGTATTGTAAAAAAAATGGGAAATACGGTTACCGCTAAAACGGCTCTAATTATCTACGGGATATTTTTGGTTGCCTTTGCCGGCTACGGTCTCTTCCACCCCACGGAAGAAAAAATGATCGATAAAGAAAGAGACAACTACGAGCTGTACTATGTCCTTAAGGTGATAAGCCATACCACCCAGCCCTCAGAACACTTCCTTTTAACCCTGAATAGGGACCAGATGCCCCAGGTCCGGTTCTACCTTCGAAGGGAAAGTTCCGTTGTTCACGTTCTGCCCTGGGCTAAGGGATATGTTGAATCCGGGCGGTTCGACTACTATCTCGTCGATGGAAGGGATCCCTATAAGCCTCTTGTCAAATATCTTCTGCACAACTACAGGGCTTATAAATACGACCGGTATTTCCTTTTCGACATACGAAAAAAAGGCAGCGGCCTGCGGGTATTCAAGCGTGAAAAAAGAAAGACCGGTCTTTTATTCAAATATTTTGTTTCCTTTTTCCATCAGCCGGGAGGATACCAAGAAATAACGGACCGGCAATCCATTAAGAACGTCTATAACCGGCTAGAGGGTGTTCCGGACCTTTATAAGGAACACTGATATCCGAGGCTTCCAATGTCCCGCACAGGTGCTTCTCAACAGAATTTCACCTTTTCCATTCGATTCGGAAAGCGCTGAAAACACACAAAAAGTCCTTTTTGGAACCCCATTGACAAACATCAAAATTGTCTGTATCATTACCAATCCAAATCTATAAGGAGTAAAAAACATGAAAGGAAAAACCGCTATTCTTTTAAGAAACTCTTTAGCAATAATCATAAGCCTTTTTGTTCTTAATATCGCCTCAACAGCACAGGAAGGTTATTTCGGGCAGGAAATTCGAATTTCCGCTTCGAACGCCATCTGTGAGTGGCCCTGCATCGCCGCCAATATGGAAGACGTACTGCTGATCGTTTACAGCCAGGAAGCCGGCAGCCGGAATGATATCTATTACAGCGTATCCACAAACGGCGGCGCCAATTGGAGCACACCCCTTCCGACAGGATCGGCCAACGAATGGTGCAAATCCATCTATCTCGATCCCGATGAAGAAGGAAATTTCCATATGGCTTATTCAGACGGGGCCAGCAGTTTTTCACGGGAAATCTACTATCGTTCCTACAACCCCACTACAGACGTTTGGTCCCCCCGCGTTAGATTATCCCAAAGCGCCGGGAACTGCAATTGGTGCAACATTTCCGTTGATGGAGACCAGATTACCGTCATCTGGTATCAGGAGCTGGGCGGCAATCTCCTGCCTGTCATTTACATCAAGACCGCGACCATCGGCGAAGCCTGGCCCTCGGAACCGGAAGATGTCGCTCAGAATCCCACCGACGGCCATATTTACCCTTCGGTCAAGGCGGTGAACGGCAATATCTATGCCATTTGGCAGCTCCAGAAGTACGCGGCGGGCGCCAGCGAGCCATTCTCCAAAGCCATCTGGTTCCGCGAAAAACGCGATGGTGTATGGCTTGCCGCGTTAGAAGTGGGAAAATGGGCCTGGCCCGACATCGAAGTCGACTCTTACGGCGATCCCCATTGCATATATCCCGAAAGCGGAAACGTCAACTACAGGTGCCGGATCAACGACAACTGGCATGGCCAAGTCAGGCTCAACACGTCAGGTTCCGTTGACGGATTTTTCGATATGGATTATAGAAACGACACCCTGGTGGCCTGCTTCCAGCAGGGAGCGGCCAACAATCCCGGGGAAAGGGATTCCAGTTATTTCCGCATAAGACGAAAAAATCCCAATACCGAAAACTGGGGAAACTGGGAGGCTCCGGTCGAGCTTGACTCCGGAGGAGACTCCACCCTATGCCGGGTATTCATCGACAGCCAGGGATTCGCCCACTTCACCTGGGCCGACTGGGGAAGCGTCACCCGCAGGGATCCGGATTGCATTTACTACAATAAGTGGAAAGTCTGCGACCCCGACGCCCCTTCCATCCAGCTCAGCAAAACAAGCCTTTCGTTTACAGCCCCACAGGGAGAAGACGCCGGCACCAAAATTTTCAAGATCCGAAACTCCGGTCCGTCGGAACTCAATTACACCCTGACCGCAAACCAGGACTGGATTACTCTATCCAAAACGAGCGGAACGGTTGAAGAGGAATGGGATGAAATTTCGGTCAGTGTCGATACGAATATCGAAGTGGCAACCCATACCGGAAAAATAACGGTAACCTCGGATGAAGCAGACAACAGCCCCCGCGAGATCCATGTTACTCTCAAAGTCGATCCCCCCCCTATTTTCGCTCCACAGAATTTTACAGGTGTCAAAGAAGAAAACAAAACGGTCTTCATCCGTGAGATCGTCCACCACTTAAGCTGGGAAGCACATCCGGACAACAAGGATATCGCCAAATACATCATCACCTGCACCTATACTGAAAACGGCATATCCACAACCAAGATTTTTGAGGTTAACGCCTCACAAAAAACATTCGACAACCGGATGGTCACCGACGACGTTGAATACACCTACATCATAAAAGCTGAAGACGATCAAGAACGTCAGGGTCAGGAAAGCGAACCGGTTACCATTAGATAAAAATTAATCGGTCAACCCCTCGCATTCTTAAAACCGGAGAGGGGAGGGATTTTTCCATTAAGAATGCCGTATAATGCCAGATTCAAGCGCCAATCCCTCCTTTCACTGCTTTTTCTGACAACGTTTGCCATAATTCTGGCCGTTTCCCCTTTGTTTGCCGCAACAGCGTCAAATAAAAAACAAAAAACAACCCAAAAAGTGTTTCCCAACACCAAAATCGCTTTGAATTACGGACGATACAATATCGGGGATACCCGTTTCAAAAAAGTCTACGACAAGGGAGGACAAATATTCGGTCTCGAAGCCGCCCGGACGTTTATCGAAGGCAGCCCTCATTCCCTTAGCGTCTCGGTAGGTATCCGGTATTTTTCCCGAAAAGGCCAGGCCACCGTTACCCTGGAGGATTCCCGGTTGACACTGATCCCGGTTCATCTGGGAATCCGGTACGGACTTAAGATCAAGAGTTACTTTCCCTGGCTGGAAGCTGGTTTTATTGTTTGTCCCTATAAAGAAAGTTCCGATATCAAATCCAGCCGCGGTACTTCTCTGGGATATCATATCCAATCAGGTTTGTCCGTTAAGCCTTCCTGTCTGAAGGGACTCTGCTTTACCCTGTTTGTTCGCCATGCCAAGCTTATGGCCGAGGAAAACGGTATCCGCGTCAACCTGGGCGGCTTTGAGTTCGGGGCCGGAATGGGATTTTTCTTTAACCTGTTTTAACCCGGGAGAACTTTTTTCATTTGACTGAAGGACTTCTATCCAGTATTTTTCGTGATAAGAACCGGAAGATGAGATACCGAAATTTTTTTTTAACCGGAATAATAACCACCATGACGTTTATGGCAGGCCTGGTTTTTTCCGGCACAAAAATTAACCTTACCCATACATCGTCTGGTTCCCATAGTCCCTGGATTTCCATCGACTCACAGGAACGCCTGGTGGTTGTTTGGGTAGAAGAAGACTGGCCTCTTCCGGGGATCGCCGATATTTTTTTTATGACAAAATCCGGCGACACATGGACCGAGGGACGGGAAACCGTCAGTCAGCTCTACGATGCACGCTCTCCTCAACTTGTCTGCGGACCTTCCGGCATATTCCATATGGTTTATGACGATGGCAGCAACTGGTCCGCCGAAGACATCTTTTACCGGTTTTATTCAATTGAGGAAAACCGCTGGTCCAACATAGAAAGGGTTTTTAACAGTTACTTTATCTCAAAACATCCAAAATTGCGCATCAACAGCAGCGGCCATCTTTTTGTTATGTGGACCCGGAACCTGAAACAAGCCCCCATTTCGAAAATCGTAATGAGCAGCCGGGAAACGGGAGGCCTCTGGCCCGAAAACAATGAATTTGTCTCCCAAAATTCAGAGAATCAGGCCGACTTCTGCTCCTTCGATGTTTATCAGGACAACATCCATGCCGCCTGGCTTGATAACAGGTCTGGCGTCTGGGAAATTTATTACAATGAAAAAACAGGAGGTTCCTGGGGTACCCCTCAGAAACTTACCCAGGGGGGCGGAAAATCCGCGCCTTCACTCGTTGCGGATAGAAAGGGCGGGATCCATATCCTTTTCGGATCAGACCAGGGAAACCTCACCGCTATGCGGCGGGAGCAAAACACCTGGACGGCTCCCGTCATTCTGTCCACCGGGTATGTTCCGCCGGGACCGGTAGACCTGGTACTCCATAAAAACAACACGCTTCATGCCGTCTGGGTTGAAACCCATTCCACGGATTCGGCCGTGTATTATGCTCAGGGAACATCGGAAGGAACATGGCTTCCTCCTTTTAAAGCGGCTGAGGGCGTAAATGCGGAAAATCCCCGGATCACCCTGAGTGAAACAGGCCAAGCCCACATCCTCTGGGAAGACAGCGGCCTCTCAGGAAATAAGGACATTTTCTACACGGAATCAATCCCCTCCGTCGTTCCCCCGGTCGCACAAATAGCCCTGTCCGATGAAACGGGTATTGCACCTTTCACCATCGAATGTGATGCCTCCTCTTCCCTCCCGGGGGAAGGAGAGATTCTTTCCTTCTGGTGGGAATTCGGAGATGGCTCTCCGTTGGAAGAAGGAGAATCGATCAGCCATACATATACTTCTTCCGGAAACTTCACATTAAAGCTCTACGTCACCAACACCCTTCTCCTCTGTACCCGGGAAATCAAAGAGGTCTCCATCCTCAGCGGGCCATTTCCTCCCATAGACGTTCAGGTGGCCAAAGTTACGGACAGAGGATTATTTTATGTTGACCGGGTTAATGCCGTCACATGGGAAATAAACCCCAAAAATACAGGGAAGGTCTCCATCGATTCCTATCTTATCTACAGAAAATTGAAAACGGACGGTGATGAAAATTTCAAAATTACCGGCAGGGTAAACTCTTCAACTTTTCGCTTTGCGGATAGAGATTTTATCACGGATGATGAGCGTGATCTCTATGATTACGCCGTTTCCGCCATGGATGCACAAGGACGGGAAGGTCCCAAACAAATCGCCGCGACCATGGAAGAAGGGGCGGGGGGATCCGGACGTCAAAACAGGAATCAGCGATGAAATACCTGGTCGGCATCCCGGCTTATAATGAAGAAAAAAATATCGCCTCTATTATCGCCGAAGTAAAAAAAAACTTGCCCCATTCCCTGATAGCGGTCCTCAATGACGGGTCGACGGACCATACGGCGGAAATTTTAAAAAGCATTCCGGATATCATCGTTATCCGGCATCCTTTCAATGAAGGGATAGGAGCGGCCGTTCGCACGATTTTCCACTATTTTTTGGAGAGTGACTGCGATTTCCTGGTTAGGATCGACGGGGACGGTCAGCATCCTCCCCAACAAGCCGATTTACTTCTTGAACCCCTCCGGAAAAAGGAGGCTGATATCGTCATAGGCTCCCGCTTTCTGGAAAAACGGGGCTACCAGTCATCCAAAACAAGATTAGGCGGCATCAAACTGCTTAATATCCTGAGCTCACTCATCCTCAAACAAAAAATTACGGATAACACCTCCGGATTCAGGGCCTATGACCGCAAAGCCGTGGCAGCCCTTCACAACGATTATCCCCTTGATTATCCCGAACCCGTCGAAGTCTACCACCTCTCCAGGAAAGGACTGGTCATCAAAGAAGTCTCGGTCACAATGCGAGAAAGACAAGGAGGGCTGTCCTCTATCGGAACTCTTGAGTCATACTATTATTTGGTCAAGGTGCTTCTGACCATTTTAGTCCATTTTTTAATAGGAGGGAAAAAATGAACCCTTATCCCGTGACGACCATTCAAATCCTGGCCATCGTTGTTTCTTTTCTACTCCTCTTGGGACTTTTCCTCCTCATTCGAAAAAAGAAACTTCGGGAAGAATATTCCCTGCTCTGGATCGCTATCTTTTCAGTATTCCTTTTTTTCTCCTTATTCCGCGGCTCGATTGACTATCTTTCCCGTTGGCTCGGCATCCACTACCAGCCGGCCGCCCTTTTTCTCATCCTCATCGCCTGCCTCTTTCTCCTGAGCTTCCATTTTTCCATCATCATTTCCGAACTGAAAACCAAGATCAACAAACTGGTTACAACCGTGGCCCTTCTCGAAGAAAAACTGGAACACGCGGCAGGAAACACACCCAGTGGCGAAAAAAAGAAGTCAGAAGAATCGTAAAGAAAAATTCTTCAGCTTCGTTCTTTGATCTTGCGAGCGGGAACACCGACGGCGATGCTGAACGGAGCCAGGGAATCTTTGAGCAGGGAGCCTGCTCCCAGAACACATCCTCTGCCGACGGCTACGCCGTCGAGCACCGTGACGGAAGCCCCCAGCCAAACATCTTCATCGATGTCGATACCGCCTTTGTCAATGGAAGGCTGAAACATGATGGGAACGTCTTTCCGATCATAACTGTGATTTCCCCCGGCCACAAGATAGCAGTGTCCGGCCAGAAAACTGAAACGGCCGATCCGGATTTTTGTTTCTGAAAGAAGGGAACAATTGGCCGAGATATTGCAGTAATCTTCTAGATAGATGGAACCTTCTTTGCAGCTCAGGATCGTATTCCGTCCGATGATAACGTTTTCGCCGATAACGATACCCTCATTGCGTGATCCTTTGGCGTCCAGGACGACATTATCATCGATCATCACGTTGTCGCCGATGACAATTTTGTGAGGATGACGGAGGGTGATGTTACGTCCAAAGACGACGCTCCGGCCGACATTTTTTAAAAGATAAGGGAAAAAGACTTTCCGTAAAAAAAATCCAAGGGCGCCGGGAACGGGCGCAAAAAAAAGCATGATTATTTCATATTTAAGCAGGAAAAAAAGGCCACCTTTCCCCGCAAAAAGCTCACGGTACTTCTTTCCGGAGGACTTTTTTTCGTCCAAAAGGGCTTTTTGAACACTTCCGCCTTCAGGTGCTTTTTTCATGAACAACATCATAATCAAATCTAATGACCGGTGCAAGTTTATCACGCTGTGAATATTTTGACATCTCCCGCCTTCACCGAGTATACTCTGGCTGAACAGGGGACCCCCTTGTGGAATTTTTCGTGAAGTTTGGAACCGGATACCTTCGATAAAATGATAAAAGTCCTTCTGACAGATATTTTCAGCCGGAACTGCTTTGACCTATTCAATATCATCACATCCATGCACCCTGAATATGATCCGCTTCTTTGCGATACGAACGATTCACGGTTTTTGTTCCTCAAAACACCTCTCATTTACGGCCGGATCTGCCGGCGCCTGAGAAGGAAGGACAGCAGAATTTTTAACAAAGACCTGCTCAACATTCTGAAAGAACAAGTAGACACTCCGGTTGTCTTCGTCCCAATCATCATGGAAACAATTCGCCTTTTTTACGGTTTTATTCGGGAACATTCGATTCATAACCTGCATTACAGCCTGCCGCCGGAAGAAAGCTTCGCTGTCGCTGAAGATAAAAAGAAACTTTCCGATTTCTGCCGGCGCAGCGGTATTCCTGTTCCCCGCGAATACGGACCCGTGGAAATCAAAAATCTGCGCGCCTCTTTTCGCCCCGTCGTGGCCAAGCCCCGGGGCGGGATCGGAGCCGAAGGCCTTTATTTCATCAACCGGCCCGAAGAATTGAAGGTCCTCGATACTCTTTCCAGGAAAGACTACATCATCCAGGAAAGGATCGGCGATACCAATGCCGTTCAAGGCGGTTTTTTTCTCTTCCGAGAGGGAGAATACATAAGCTACTACGGTCACCGCAGGATCCGGACTTTCCCCCCTTCGGGAGGGGTTACGGTTTTTTCCCAATATGAAGAAAACGAAAGGATCAAAAAAACGGGACGCTTGCTTCTGGAAAAACTCCGCTGGTCCGGTCTGGCCATGGTAGAATTCCTTTACGACGTGAAGACCGATGAATATAAGGTGATTGAAATAAATCCCCGCGTCTGGGGATCCTTTCTTCTCTCCGAATACAGTGGTGCGGATCTTTTATCAGGATATCTTAATATTTCCCTGAAGAAACCCTTGCCCCCAAAACATTCGCGGAAAAAAGATGTTTTCATCCGCTGGTTTTTTCCTTTTGACCTCGTCAACTACCTCAGGTCCGGCGGCCGGATAAAGGGATTCTGGAAATTCGACCGGGAAAAAACCTGCTTTGTCGGCTTTACTTATTCCCGGATATTTCGCAGCCTGATGTATATTTTTTTGACCGTTTTTAATTTATCGTTTGCTAAGGAATTTTTTAAAAAAATGTTACGAAAATGAAACGAACCGTCGTTTTTGACTTCGACAAAACCCTGACCTATAAAGATTCATTGTTCGGTTTTTTCAAATTCTGTGCTCCAAAAAACGCGGCCTACCCTTTCAAAACGGCCTTATTCTTTTTTCTTATGGCGGTTTCCGGAACAGGCCTGTTGAAAAATGAACGCTTGAAAAATGCGGGAATCCGCCTTTTTCTCTCCCGGCTGAATAAAGAAAAACTTGAGGAAAAAAGCAGGACGTTTGCGGCCGGGATCAAGCTCAACAGGATCTACTACGAAAATTTTAAAAAGAAGCATGCATCGGAAAAAAAGGTCATCGTCACCGCCTCTTTTTCGCTCTATGTCAAGCCGATCTTTCCCGAAGCCGTCGTCGCCGCCACTGAAATATCCTTCAAGGAAAACCACCCTTTCCGGGTTTCCTTCAATTGCTGGGGAAATAACAAACGTGCCCGGTTGAAAGAGCTCGGAATCGACAAAATCGATGTTCTTTATACCGACAGCCTCAACGACCGGTCTCTGATAGAAATAGCGGACACCATTTACAAGGTCCGGAAAGAGACTCTTACAGAGTGCCGGTCTTTATCGGACTTTAGAAATTTTTAATCCTTCCGTGAAGGGCATTCCGCTTTCACATCTTCCAGCATTTTTTACAAACAGGACTCATTTATTTTTTTCTTGACATCATGTTAAAAAAAAATATAATTGTGCGTATACTGTTATTTATTAAAATAACCTGAACGTAAAGGAGCATAATGAAGAAGGTTGTTTTCACAAGGAGTGAACTCCTGGCCCAGACACAAATCGATGAAAAGACCTTTAACGCCTGGGAAAAGGACAAGCTTGTCAAACCCGACGGCTCCACCAGCGACAAATCGCCCTTTTATTCTGAAAATTCACTCGAAAGGGTCAAGTACATTAAGAGCCTGCTCGACCTGGGATACGGACTGGAGGAAATCCAGAGGATCATAAAAAAGGTAGGTCTTCCTAAAAACGGGCGAAACAACGAACATGTAAACAGGAATGAATACCTCACCGTAGGGGGATTGGCCGAACAGGTAGGTGTCAGCTCCAGAACCATCAAACACTGGGAAGACAAGGGAATCATAGAGCCCGACATGAGAAGTGAAGGCGGATTCAGGCTTTATTCCGGATTCTATATCTATCTTTGCAAACTCATCAAAGACCTTCAACTTTTCGGTTATTCCCTGGAGGAAATCAAGGAAAATTCCGACCTTTTTCGGGATTTCCTGGCTATCAGCAACAACCTTGAGATTTATTCAAAAAAGGATACCACCAAAAGATTAGAAATAATGCTGAATAAAATCGCCCTTCTCTTCGAAAAAATGGCCCTCTTCAAGGAAGGAATCGCCCGGTGGGAAGACCTAATGAAAAAGAAAAGAAGAGAGATCGTGACGCTCAAGAATCAAAATAATAAACGCACCCCCGAGGGTGTTCGGAGGAAAAAATGAAAAAAATTTTTTTTATTGAACCCAAGTCGCCTAATTTGCATATTTACTCCCAATTCCCTTTGCCGCGGCTCGGTTTGTACATTCTGGGGAACCTCATGGAAAAAAGAGGATGGCATGCAGATATCATCTACGAAGAACAACAGAAAATCGATTTCAATAAAATAAAAACGGCCGACCTCGTGGGCATTTCGACCATAACCTCCACAGCACCCCGGGCCTATGCCATCGCGGATAAAATTCGTAAAATGAACATCCCGGTGATCATGGGCGGGCCCCACGTGACCTTTTTGACGACCGAAGCCCTCCAGCACGCCGATTATGTCATTCGCGGCGAAGGGGAAGAAGCCCTGCCGGCCTTTATCGATGCTTGGGAAAAAGGGGAAGATTTTACCGGAATCCCAAATCTATCCTACCTCAAGAACGGAAAAACCATTCATAATCCTCTTAACCCATTCATTCACGATCTGGACGCTTTTCCCTCCCCTGATTTCACCAAATATTTATTCCAGTCAAAGGCAGGGGCCTTCCGCATGATTCCGGTTCAAACCTCCCGGGGATGTCCTTTCGACTGCACATTCTGTTCGGTGACGGGAATGTTCGGCAAAAAATACCGATTCCGTTCCACCCAAAACATCATCGAAGAGCTGAGACGCTACAATGACCGGAAAAATATCATCTTTTTTTATGATGACAATTTCGCCGCCAACAAAAAACGGGCCAAAGAACTCCTCAAGGCTATGATCGCCGAAAATTTCAAGTTCAAATGGACAACCCAGGTCCGGACGGATGCAGCCAAGGATGAAGAACTTCTCAAGCTGATGAAAAAATCGGGATGTCATTACCTCTATCTGGGCCTGGAATCGGTCAATCCCCGCAGCCTCGAAGCCATGAAAAAAAAGCAGAGCCTCGATGACATCATTCAAGCGGTTAAGGCCATTCGCCGCCATCGCATCCACACCCATGGTATGTTCGTCTACGGATTCGATGACGACGATTGGGCAACAGTCAAAAAGACCGTCAGGTTCGCCAAAAAAATCAAACTGTCCTCCACTCAGTTTATGATCCTGACCCCTCTTCCCGGCTCCAAATTTTTTAAAGAAATCGTCGCGCAGGGCCGTCTCCTCTTCAAAGACTGGTCGCTTTATGATGCCCACCACGTCGTTTTCCAGCCGGCCCGATTGACCCTGTCCGCCCTTCAGAAAGCCCAGATCTTCAGCCACAAAAAGTTTTATTCCCTGGTGCAGATAGTCAAAAAAACATTCCGGTTCAAATGGCTGGAGATCGGCATCGCCCATTATGCCCGGAATCTGAACAAAATCTGGCAAAAAAGAAACAAGGCTTACCTGAAGGTGGTCGATCTTTTAACGTTGAAAAAAAGCGCCCATATCAAGGTGGAATACAAGGAGGACATCGCCCTCGACCGCTAAAAAATTGGGGACACATACCTATTTTCTCATTTCCATCCTCTTCCTATGAGTCAAAAACAAAGAAAATAGGTATGTATCCCCTTTTTTTTCAGCCGATCCGTTTAGCGCACTTGACTGCGGCCAAAATGGCGCTGGGCACCCCACCGATCTGGGCGGACCAGCAGGATCCGATCAGAAGATTCTCGACCGGGGTTTTGATGTTTATGCTCAAGATATTCTTGTAGAAACGGTTGGCGGGATTCCAGCTCCAGGCTGAGGTGGCACCATCGGTGTTTCCAGTGTAACGTTCGTATGTCAGGGGAGTGGCCGCATCCTCAAAATCGATGTGATCCGTAAGACCGGGGATGACTTTTTCGGCTTTAGCAATCAGGGTCTTTTTCACCTTTTCCTTCAACCGGTTGTATTCCTTCCGGTCACCCCCACCCCAATTATTCAGCCAGCGAAAGGGCACCACGGCCTGGATCATCAGGGAGGACTTCCCCTTCGGAGCCAGTTCGGGATCATGAAGGGAGGGAGAATAAAGCATAATCGAGGACTTTTCGAAATATTCCCCATCTTCAGAATCATGGATGTCCGCCCCGGGCTGTTCATCTCGAAAAGAAACATGCGGGGCCCTCATGGACTTTTTCAACTCCTCCGTGGATAGGTTCAAACCCAGGTACACGGTGAAGATCCCCTCGGAAACTTTGTTCTTTTCGATCTTTTCGAGCCATTCTTGCGGGACGACGGAGCGATCATCCAGGAGTTCGCAAAAGGTTTTTTTGTAATCGGAAGCCGAAATGACCGCGTCGGCCGAAAATTCCTTACCGCCTGAGACCACGCCCTTTGCCCGGCCGCCGGCTGTCACGATCTTCTCCACCCGTGAATTGAGGCGAAGCTCACCGCCCAGGATTTCGAAGTTTTTGGCCAGGATGTCCGCCCAGGATTGCATGCCGCTTTTCACAGTCCAGTAATCCTCCAGGAAGGAGAGGTAGGCGCCTGGAAGGATGGCAGCGGACATGTCCGGATAACCCATATCCTTGAATATCCGGTACAGGTCCGAATCGGGATCGAAATAACGGGCCGTGAATTCGGTGATATTCACCCGCTTGTACTTTTTGTACAATCGCATAAAATTCAGCAGGCGGCAGGGAAAGCGTAGGATATCCAGGGCCGATTTTGGCTTCATCATTCCCATCATGGAAACGACCATCTTGTCAACCACGAAAAAATACCGGTCCAATGCGGCCTTGTCCTCGGGATATGCATCGTAGCTAAGAGACTTTAGGTCGGAAAAGCTGCGACACACGGCATCCATCCGGTCGGATTTGATGGCGATGGGCTGGCGGACGAACGGGATCCGGTCTTTAAGACCGAGTTTTCTCATTACTTTGAACACGGTATCCGATGATTCAAACGACAGGGTACCGCTCTCGAAATAATACCCCTTGCGCCGGAACCCGGCCGTATACCCTCCGGGGGATGTGTGAGCCTCGAAAAGGGTGACCCGGTGGCCTTTCCCGGCCAGCAGGTTGCCGGCGGTTAATCCGCCTATCCCCGCACCGATGATGACAATTTTCTTGGGCATGCTTCACCTCGTTTCCATATATTCTCCATCAACCTGCGATAAAATTCCTCTCTGTCAAATCAGCATGATAGAGTGGAACCTCTCGGAAGTCAATAGGGAAGCCCTTTTAAAGTCCTGAACTTGCATTCGAGGGAGGGATCCGGGGTATAATAGCCTGTATCATTCATAAATTTGACCACCACCACCAGATAATTTCAACGGAATGGGATAAAGGAGATTTTGATGACAGAATTCAAGAACAAGGTCGCACTCGTCACCGGGGCCTCCCGGGGAATCGGCAGGGCCGCCGCCGCCGCGTTCGCCGCCAGGGGCGCCCGTGTGGCCGTTCATTATAATCAAAACGCCGCTTCGGCCGAAGAAACTCTCGCCTCACTGCCGGGGTCCGGACACACGACCATACAGGCCGATGTCGGCGATCCGAAGGCGGTAAAGACGATGGTGGACAACACCGCCCGGCGGATGGGAAGAATCGATATTCTGGTCAACAACGCCGGAATCTTCGAGGAACATCCGCCGCTTAAAATGGATTTTGAGGATTGGGTAAACGCCTGGAGGAAAACCGTCGATATCAATCTGATGGGATCGGCCCACGCCTCTTTCTGTGCCGCCCGGCATATGATAAAAAATGGGGGCGGCCGGATCATCAACATCACCTCCCGCGGCGCCTTCCGGGGGGAACCCGATGCTCCGGCCTACGGAGCCAGCAAAGCGGGACAGAACGCACTCAGCCAGTCATTAGCCAAAGCCCTGGCGCCTCATCACATTTATGTTTATGCAGTCGCTCCGGGCTGGGTTGCTACCGATATGGCGGCCGACCACCTGGCCGGGCCCGAAGGAGATGCCATACGTGCCCAAAGTCCCATGAACCGGGTGGCGGAGGCGGAAGAAGTGGCCGCCTGTGTGGTTTTTCTCGCATCGGAGGGCCATGACTTCATGACGGGCGCCATCATCGACATCAACGGCGCCAGCTACCTCCGCTCGTAATCTCAGCTCTTCGGTCCGTCAGGGCGGGAATGTGACATAAAAACCATATTCCTGATTTTCATTCATGTTCCCTCACCATTCACCTTCCATTTTCGCGAAGAGCCTCATTCATGCCTGAGAGAACGCACAGGATCGGCCAGGGCCGCTTTGAGTGTTTGGAGGCTCACTGTCAGAAGGGCGATGAACAAAGCCAGCAGTCCGGCGGCGGGGAATATCCACCAAGGGATAGAGGTTCGGTAGGTGAAATTTTCCAGCCAGCGGGACATGGCGTACAGGGCCACGGGCCATGCGATCAGATTCGCGGCAAGAACCCAGCGGATAAAATCTTTGGACAGCATCCGGACCACATTCACATAGGTAGCCCCCAGCACCTTGCGGATGCCGATTTCTTTGGTGCGGCGTTCGGTAACAAAGGAAGCCAGACCAAAAAGCCCTAAACAGGAGATGAATACCGCCAGAAAGGCGAAAGTGCTGAACAGCCGTCCCAACCGTCTGTCGGTTTTATAATGGGCATCGACGGTTTCATCCAAAAAGTGATACTCGAACGGAGCGAAGTTGTTCATCTCGTTCCAGATCCCCTCGATATGGGCGATCACACCCTGCATCCTTTTTTTGGCTTCCTTCCCTCCTTTAACCCTTATAAGGATGACGCCGCCGAAGCTCTCCTGCGGAAGATTGGTGAACAAATAATAAACCTTGGCCCGCAGCGGCTCTTTCATACTCTGAAAATAGGTGTTCTCCGCCACACCCACAATCGTCCCGATTGTCCCGTACAGGCGGAATCGTTTTCCCACGGGATTCTCGATTTCAGCCACACGGACCGCTTCTTCGTTCAGAATGAAAGCCCTCCCCTTGTCAGCCGGGAATTCGAGAGAAAACCCCCTTCCTTCGACAATTGAAATATCCATGACTTCGAAATATCCCTCATCAACCCGGGTGGTTTCCATATGAACCCCCTTCTGATCCGCTCTTTTTCCTTCCCAGCCAATGCCCATCGTATTGTTGCGGAGTCCGGTCGGCACTACATCCTTGGCTCCCACGGCAATGATGTCGGGATGCTGGAGAAGCCTCCTCCGGACCACATCGTATCTGGGAGCAATGTTTTCACGGAAAGGAATGTAAAGAATCTGGTCCTCCTCAAGGGTCCAGCTCTTGGATTGAAGATAATGCAGCTGAAAATAGACGATGACGGTCGCCAGTATGAGAATAATCGATAAGGAAAACTGGGCGATGACGAGAATCCGTCGAAGAGAACCTCGCATCACAAAACCCTTAAATCCCTTTGTCCCCTGGTTGGCCGCTCCGAACCCGGCCCGGAGAACATGGACCGGCTGGAAAGAGGACAGATAAAGTGCGGGATAAAATCCGGCGGCGAACCCAACGAGCAGAACCAGGCCGAATAGACATACCAGGACCAGCGGCGATAGGACATTGAGTGGGATGTCTTTCGCCGTAAGCCGGTTGAAGAAGGGCATCATCATCCGGGCGATAAAAACCGCTAGGAAAACGGATAAGAAAGCCAAAAGGATGGATTCACCAAAAAATTGGCTGATCAGCTGTTTGCGGCCGGCCCCGATGACTTTACGAAGCCCCACCTCCCGGGATCTTTTTTCAGACCGGGCCGTTGACAGGTTAATAAAATTGATGCATCCGATGAACAAGATAAACAAAGCGATGGCGGAAAAAAGAATCACATAACGTTTGTTACCCAAGGCGATATCATAGGGGCCGCATGGATTGAGATAAATCAGCGGCATAGCCTGAATAACAAAAGTCACCATGCCATCGACGACCTGCGGACAGCCGTGCGCTTCCGCAGTCTCGTTGAGACGCTTCATCAGATACTGTTCGTCGGCGTTCTTCGAAACCAGAAGATAGGTCATAAAGTTGAAATCCCCCCATTCCAGCCCGCACAAACCGGCCCTCTCGGCGAACCGCTGGGGCAGAACGAAATCGAATTGAAGATGGGAATTATGAGGCACATCGGCCATCACTCCCACCACTTTAAGATCGACCTGTCCCTCGAGCCTTATGGTTCGCCCTAGGGAATCAGCATCGCCGAAATATTTCCGAGCGAGGCTTTCGGTCAGGACAATGGTCCAAGGCTGGTCAAAGGCGTCTACCGGGTTTCCCCGCAGGACGGGAAATGAAAACACGCGAAAAAAAGAGGTATCGGCGGTGATGCCTTTATCCTCGTAAAAGGACTTTTCTTCGACCGAGAAAATAAACCGCGGAACCCGATAAATACGGACAGCTTCCTCCACCTCGGGAATCTCTTCTTCCGCGGCGGGTCCGAGGGGAGAAGGAAGGCCGTACCACTCGGAATCGCGGCCCCGGGAAAGGATACGGTAAATTCTGTCTTTGTTCTCGTGAAACCGATCGTATCTTATTTCATCCTTGACCCAGAGCAGGATCAATAAGGTACATGCCAGGCCGAGGGCCAGTCCCAAAACATTGATGATGGTGTAACCTTTCTGCCGGGACATATGGCGGAAGGCGATTTTAAAGTGGTTTTTCAACATGTTGATCCTCCAACAAACAACATCTCTGATAAGAGGGAACAAGGCTTTGATGAACTGCCGCCTGTACCAATACCGGGCCCGGGACAATCCCTCGTTATCTATTTTGATCTGGAAGGTTTCAGTCAAATCACCGACGAGGCTGAGTCCCGAACGGTCCGGGTCCAACCTTTTAAGCAGCCACTCGGATATCCGGGGCGGCCGACGGCAGGGAGCGGATGTCGGACGTTTCATTGTACTTTGGACGGTTCGGAAAGAACGGACCAGACCCGGTCGTGGACTTCCTTGATCTTTTCCAGGGTGCGGCGTCCCTCGGGGGTTAAACGAAAAACCCGCTTGCTGCGCCCCCCGCGCTGTGATACGGGTGCGGTCAACCGCGACGTGAGGAGTCCCTTTTTTTCCAAACGGTTCAGCATCACGTGAACGGCGCCGAAGGCCCAACTCTCCCCGGTGAAAGTTTTAAGCTGGTTGCGCACAGCAACTCCATAGGCCTCTTCACCGAGCAACAGGACCGAGAGCAGTATGTATTCTTCTGAGCGGGAAATGAATTTTTTCGTCATTTTTCTCTCATTTCTCCTACAGTGTAGTAGTTAGCAAGAGTTTTGTCAAGGATTTTTACTACCATATAGGAGATATAAAATATCTGCCTGTGGTATTCTTCTATATCATCCCGTTAAATGATGCACCCGACTTGAAGTAGAGAAAAGATTTTCTGACAGACAAAAAAATCCCGGGATTCAGCGTTTTCCCTGCTCACTCAATACCTTCATCAGGAGATCCGGCTTGTTGGTAATAATCGCATCCACCCCCAACCTGATAAGGCGCAGCATTTCCTCTTTTTCATCAACGGTCCACACAAAAACCGTTTTTCCATGGTTCCGGGCCCTTTGCATAAAAGATTCATCAACAACTTCAAAATGGCAGCTCAACGTTTCCCAGTTTCCCGTGAACACATCCCCGGGATAGTCCCTGCCGAAGATAAGTCCGGTGCGGATTTTTGGATCGAGCTCTTTGACGCGTTCGACGGCCTCCCGATCGAAAGAAGTGACGAGACAGTCATCGACAAAGCTCTCTCGATGAATGGTATCGACGACTTTCCGCACAATACCGGGTTCGAAACCCGAGATCTTGACCTCGATGTTCAGCTTGATCCGACCGTCCGCATACCGAATGATCTCTTCCAATGTTGGGATGGGTTCACCTTCAAATGTCTTACCGAACCATAAACCGGCATCCAGCCGCTTCAACTCCTCCCACGTAAAATCCCAAATATTTCCCGCTTGTCCCGTTGTTCTCTGCAGGGTCTTATCATGAAGCAAAACGATCACGCCGTCCTTTGTCTGATGCACGTCAATCTCGGAATAATCAGCCCCCGCTTCAACGGCTTTGACCAGGGCGCTTTGGGTATTTTCCGGGGCATCCGCGGAAGCTCCCCTGTGAGCCATGACTAATACTGCCGGTTTCTTCCGACATCCCGTTAACGATGTTGCGACAAACACAATCGCTAAAAACATACATAATTTTTTCATTTCATCTCCACTAATAACGGCTTGTTAGCCTTTATATTCACAAATTTGGGCGCTATTAACGTCTTGTAAGCCTGTGTTATTCACGAGCCAAGCTTGCCGCAGATGTGAGGCGTCGATGGACGAAGCTGTGCTCCGCACTGCGAGTCCATCGCAACGAAGCAGATGCAGTAAGATCGGCTCGTCCGCAGGGTAAATTTGGCCGACATTTTCTTTAAAATGATCATGGAAAATGTTTCATTATCAATTTTGCTAGAAAATACTTATAGACGAAACATACTATTGAAATTATCTGTCGGTGTCGGCCAAATTTATGAATAAACATGTTAAATTATCTTTTCTATTCTATGTTTCCTTTTCAAAACCAGGCTTCCCGAAGCGGCCGTATCCCTCCCGACAGAAACGATTTTTGATCCACCCGGAAAAATTTCCGTAATCCTGGAGTGGACGGACCGCAATCCTCCCAGCCAGCTTCTTGCGTCACTCAAGTAGACAAGATCCCCGCATTCCGCGGACATCCGGTCCGCTACAAACCGGGAGACCCTAATTCCTTCCTTCTCCGAATCTACGGAAACATCCACCAAAACTTTTTTCCCCTCCCTTTCATTAATGGGGCCTCCCTTGAATGCCTCCTTGGCTTTTTTCAATCCCCCCACAACCAGCGTTTCAATCTCCTTCCTTGGGCGTGGCCGGGAGACAAGACTGAAAACCACGGCGACGGCTCCGCTGGCAGCCAGACCAAAAAGGGCCCGCATGTATTTAAACCCACCCGCGGGATTCACACCATGAGAAAAAGGCTTCACCATGACGGGAAAAACGATGGAAAAGGCTACCAGGCATGACCCCCCGACCAGTGTCCAAAAGGCGGCCCGTGGAGAAAATTTACGCCAAAACATACCCAGGACAATCGCCGTCACCATGGGCGGGGTTATGCTGGCCGTGAAGCTCCCGTGAGCGACATAAATCGACCTGAAAGATGAAAAAAGCGGAACGAGAGCGATTCCCAGGCAGGCGGAAAAAAGAGAAAAAATCCGGGCGGCTTTCAGATAATGTTTATCCGGGGCATCCGGCTTGATGTAGGGGCGGTAAACATCATTGACCGCCACCGAGGAGACGGCATTGATCAGCGTATCGATGGTGGACATCAAGGCCGCAGTCAAGGCCGCCATGATGAAACCGAATAAACCCGGCATACAGACCTTATCCGCAACCAAAACAAATATTCTATTGGGGTCGACGCTATCAGGCAGCAGTCCTTGGGAAATCATGGCCTTACCCAACCAACCCGCGTTGGAAACGGCAAAAGCGGCCAGCGGCATCAAAACCAGGATCAAGGCTAAAAAGGTTTTTTTGGATTCTTTGGCGCTTTTTAAGGAGAGAAATCGCAGAAGGATACCCTGGTTCATCATATAGAGGGCAAAGGTATTGGCGATGCCGTCCTGCCAGAATATGCCCACAAAATGAAAGGCATGCGGTTCGTTGAAACGAGCAAAAGGCAGTTTGTGCAGAAGGGGAAGGCCCGACCAGAAATTTTCCCATCCTCCCAAAACACGAAGCCCTAGAAAAAACAGCAGAAACCCGGCAAAAAGAAGGATGCATCCTTGGGCAAGATCGGTCATGATGACCGAAGTCTGCCCTCCCAGCGTAACGTACGCCCCGCAGACCACGGCTACGGCCACTGCGGACAAAAAAACATTCGTTCCCAGCATGGCATTCAAGGCCACACCCATGGTGTAAAGATTGATGCCGATATATCCCACCATATAGACAAGAATGATCACCGTTGCGGCCGCCGCCGTTTTTTCATCGAAACGTTTTTTGAAATATTCGGGGACGGAACCGATCCGCCCGAAATAAATGAGAGGGATCCATCCCAAAAGAAGAAAGCTCATGACGATCCAGTCATTGAGATAAGACATGGAAGAGGACATGCCGTACCTGAATCCGGCGGCGGAATATTTCACGAAACTATAGGAACCGACAACGGTGGCAACACAGCTGAATGTAATGAGCCACCAGGAAAAACGCTGTCCTCCCATGAAAAAATCCCGGGTGGATCGGGTAAACCGGGCGAAAAAAAAGCCGAAGCCGAAAATAAGCACAAAATATCCGATGATGACATAATAATCCAGGTTCGTTCCCAAGACGGTCGCGGATTCCATCACCATCCCCTCAGAACCGCCAGGCACCAGATTCCCTGGAGCAGAAAAAAGGCTAAGAAACCCAGAATCATTAGCCCCAACAAGCGCCGGTCCGCTTTATTTTTCCAGGAATAAGCTCCTGACCGCCAGGCAGCGGCTATCCCCGCGAAAAAAAACAGTCCCCCCACAATAAATTGATAAAGAAATGAGCTGATATTGGTCATTTTAAAAGAAAATCCGTTTCCCTGCATTATACAAGATGAGATTTTTTTTTGAACCAAAAATCTCGTCTTTAATATGTTATAGTATCTATGAATAATGCGGGATAACTGATTTTTTTAGGGAGGGAAAAATGAAAGAATCCGCTTGGAAACGGGCTGTATACGCAGCCTTGATTATTTTTTTCATTTCAACATCTTTTCTTCCGGGTAAAGAACATTTCACCCTGGAAGATATTTTGAGTTATTCTTTTCCGTCTTTTTTTACGGTCTCCCCCGAAGGGGACCTGGCAGCCTGGGTTTTCAACTCCGAGGGAAAAAGAAATATCTGGATCGCTTACGGCCCTGCATATGAAGCAAAGCAGATAACCGATTACAATAAAGACGACGGGCAGGAACTGGGAGACCTTGTTTTCAATTTTGACGGGACCGTCATCCTCTATGTCCGTGGCGGTGCGGCCAACAGAAGCGGAGAATATCCCAATCCGACTTCCGATCCCGAAGGCGCGGAACAAGCTCTCTGGGCGTTCGACCTTCAAAAGGGCAACAGATGGAAGATCGAAAAAGGCTCTCAGCCTCTCTGTTCGCCGACCGATAACCGTGTTGTTTTTCATGCCCGCGGCGGTATTTATCTGTCAGTCATCGAAGAAGACTCACAGCCCCGGCCGCTGTTTGAAGCAAGAGGAAGAAACACGGCATCCGCATGGTCACCCGACGGTAAAAAATTGGCCTTCGTCAGCCAAAGGGAAGATCACAGCTTCATCGGCATTTATGATTTTGAACTAAAATCCATTAACTGGATCGACCCATCCATCGACAGAGACGGCTATCCGGTTTGGTCCCCCTGCAGCAAATACGTCGCCTTTATCCGATTTACGGGAGGACCGGGCTCTCTTTTCCGCGGAGGAAGAATATTCAAGATTATGGCCGCTTCCATCGAGACCAAAAAAGCGGAAACCCTGTGGGAGTGCCCGAACACGACCGGCGGATTCGCCCAGTACTATCCATCCCAAACCTTGAGATGGGCCGAAGGCGGATATCTCGTTTTTTATTCCGAACACGAGAAGTGGATGCATCTGTATTCCCTTTCTTTTAAGGATAAAAAGCTGATTTCCCTCTCTCCCGGAGATTATGAAGTCGAGGACAGTTTTTTATCTTTCGACGGAAAAGAACTTCTTTTTAACGCCAACAAGGACGATATCGACCGCCGTCATATCTGGTCCGTTTCCGTCTCCGGAGGAAAAGCCGTCTGCCTGACACCCGGAAACGGAATCGAATGGTCCCCGGTCCGGACGGCAAAAAGTAAAAACCTTCTGTTTCTCTGCTCGACGGCCCTTCAACCGGCCGCCCCCGCCTATCAAACACAGGGCGAAAAAACCATTCGCCTTATAGCACCCGGTCATATTTCCGAACGTTTCCCTTCCGATAAGCTTGTCCCGCCGCAGCAGGTGGTCTTAAAAACACCCGACGGCTATGATATCCACTGCCAGCTTTTTCTCCCGCAAAAAACAAACTTGAATGAAAAACATCCCGCCGTCATTTTCATGCACGGAGGGCCCATCCGGCAGATGCTTCTCGGCTGGCATATGCGGGGTTATTATCACAATGCCTACGCTATGAACCAGTATCTGGCCGGCAAAGGATACGTCGTGCTTTCTGTCAACTACCGTTCCGGCATTGGGTATGGTTATGACTTCAGAAACGCCCCCAACCAGGGACCGAGGGGAGCTTCCGAGTATCAGGACATCATCCAGGCGGGCCTTTACCTGCAGAGGCGACCGGATGTCGACCCCGGCAAAATCGGACTCTGGGGAGGATCATACGGAGGTTATCTGACGGCTATGGGACTGGCCAGAGATTCCAACCTCTTTGCGGCCGGGGTGGACCTTCATGGCGTCCACGACTGGTCACTGAGAGGCAGGCGGAGAAATGGCGGAGGATGGGACATTCAAGGGGAGGATATCATGAACCAGGCTTATCAGTCCTCACCGGTGGCTGATGTTGCCTTCTGGTCGTCCCCTGTCCTTTTTGTCCACGGCGACGACGACAGAAATGTCGATTTTATCCAAACCACCGACCTCGTGCACCGTCTGCAGAGACTGGGAACTGCCCATGTGGAAATCCTGATTATTCCTGATGAAGTCCACGGGTTTTTGCGTCATCACAACTGGCTGAGAGTGTACAGAGCGGCGGCTGACTTTTTCGACCGCTTCCTTTAAGAGCAAGTTTTTCTCTTAACTTCATGCTCGATGGTTTTTTGAACGAATTGATTGAGGGATATCCCCAGCAGGAAAGATTTTTGAGGATGAGGTTTATGCAAACGGAACAAAAAACGCCGGGTGTTCATGTGTTCCAGAAGCCCCGAAGGCCGGACCTTGGAAATCCATTATTTTCCGCTTTTCATATCCAGGAGCTTGAGGTCATGGTCGACCATGATCCGGACCAGCTCTTTGAACCGGACGCTAGGCTCAAAACCGAACACCTTTTTGGCTTTGGAATTGTCCCCACGCAACACTCCCGTGCTGCTCGGCCTCGCAAACCGGGGATCGAACTCGACGTAATCGTCCGGATCCAGTCCGACATAGGCGAACACTTCCTCAAGAAATTCGCGGACGGAATGGACCTCTCCCGTACAGATATTGAAGTCATCCGGTTTATCCAACTGTAGGATTTTTGTAGCCGCCTCCATGTATTCCTTGGCATAGCCAAAATCAAGCTTAGCATCCAGATTCCCCAGATAGAGCTTATCCTGGAGGCCTTTTGAGATCCGGGCTGCGGCCATGGTGATCTTTCTTGTCACATATTCCGTCGTTCTTCGGGGAGATTCGTGATTGAAAAAGATCCCGGTTGCGGAGAAAATGCCGAAGACCTCCCTGTAATAGCGGCAGAGGGTCAAAGCCAAAACTTTAGCTGCAGCATAAGGGCTCTGCGGACGGAAGGGAGTTTCCTCATCGATGAGGTCCTTGTCCACCTTTCCGAATATGTTTGAGGACAAAGGTTGAAAAAATCGAATTTTCGGATCAACCTGGCGGATAATCTCGAGGATTCGTCCCACAGCGGCACCGGTAATATCACAGGCATACTCTACGAGGTCATAGCTCCAGCTGACGTGGTCCTGATCAGCCTCATTGTATATCTCCTGCGGCTTCGCACGGCTTATAGCCCGGTACAGGGACGTCGTATCTGCAAGATCTCCCCGGTGGACGGTGATTTTATCAATAATATGCTCAATGTTTTTCGTGTTACCCGTGGCCGAACGCCTGATCAATCCGTGAACTTCATAACCTTTTTCCAAAAGGATTTCAGCAAGATAGCTCCCATCCTGTCCGGTTACCCCTAAAATTAATGCTCTTGGGTTCATGGTACCACCTTAAATTCAGGAAGAGGAAGGATAAACTTACCGCCCCGATCCCGCCAGGCTTTTTCTCTTTTGTAAAATTCTTCGAAAAAGGCGTAGGGCAGCACGAGAAAATAATCGGGCTTGGCTTTCCGCGCTTCCTCTTCGGACACGCAGGGAATCATGCTCCCGACCGTGTATTTTCCCCACTTCCATGGACTCCGCTCCGAAGCGGCCTCGATTAATGTGTTATCCAATCCATAATACTGAAGAATGACATTGCCCTTGGTCGATGCCCCGTAGACCCAAACTTTCTTCCCCCGAGCCGTCTTTTCCCGGATAAAATTTACGCATTTGTTCTTGTTCTCTTCGATCCGGGCAAAAAACTCATGGTAAACCTGTTTGTCTGAAAGGTCCTTTTCCTCCTCCCGGATCCTTTGCAGACGTTTATCGGCTCCCTGGGCTGGATTTACGGAGGCTCCAGTCTTTTTTGCAAAAATCCTGTAGCTTCCGCCGTTGACGTCATTGATCTCTATATCCATGATCTCCAGTCCATTCCTGTTAAAAAGATATTCCAGAGATCCCAAAGAATAATATTCCAAATGCTCGTGACAGACATTGCCGACATCGTTATTGTCCAACATTGTTTTCAGGCACATCAACTGGGCAATGAACACTCCATCGTCGGATAGGGCTTTTTCAGCATCGGCGATAAACTGGTTGGGATTCTCCATATCGTAGAACATGCCTATGGCAGTGATCACCTTTGCTTTACGGCCGACGGATTCCCAATAAGATTCAAAGTCCCAAAAATCATGAATAAAATGTGTCAATCCACCGCGTCCTTCTTCGGCCAGATTGTCGGCCGGCTCAACGCCGACCTTGACCAATCCCGGAACCGTGTATGTCCTCAGCAAAGTACCGTCATTGGAACCGATATCGAGAACTACGTCCCCGCTCTTGAGTTCGAACCTCTGCTCCACGGTTTCAGTGACATCCCTCAACGCCCGGCGCATGGTTTCTGTTACACCGGATTTGTACCAATAAAAACGGGCATACAGAATCTCCTGGGGCGCCGAGTGCTTCAGTTGAACAAGACTACAGTTTTCACAAAACACCATATCCAGAGGCGCCTTAATACATTTGTCCAGTTCGTCCTTATGAATAAAATTATTCACGTACTGCGTTCCCAGGGAAAAAAGAGGAATCAACCGGTCCGAACCGCAAACCCGGCATTCCTTGCGGGTGATGATTTTGAGATGATTTTGTGTTTCCATTCAAATACTGCCTTTAAAAAATATATCAAAATATATCAATCTTATGTAATCCTTTCCTTCCAAATAGTCAAAGCTTTTTCGGCCCAGCTTTCTTAGAAAATTTGATGTGTCAAGAATCAATTCTTTGAGAACCCGAGCTTAATGATCTTTTTTATATAACCAACGCCAAGTTTCAAAAATACCAGAAAATTGTCTGTTGACTTAGACACCCCACCGGCTCTGTCTCCGTAGATGTACCCCACTTCGCAAATCCTATATTTGTTCCTTCGGCAATCATGAACGAACTCAATGAAGTACTCTCCAAATCCCTCAGGATTGATTTTAACCTTTTCGAAGACGGTTCTTCGCACAGCGATGAATCCAGAGGTATAATCCTTGACCTCAGCCCCAAGCAGGGCTTGAGCAAAATAGTTGATCAGCCGGCTGTTAAGCGTAATCCAGAGTTTTCTCAAATCCCGGCCTTTCCCGACAAAACGGGATCCCACCGCCAGGTCATATTTGTCCAATTTTGCGATGAGCTTGGGAATCTCCTCAGGAGGAATCCCAAGATCGCAGTCCATCCAGACCACAATCCGTCCCCGGGCTTCCTCAACTCCCTTTGCCAGGGCTGAGGCAAGCCCCCTCTCATGCAGCCTGCGGATGAGGCGGACTTTGGGATGGTTAAATTCATTTACGATCCGCCAGGTTTCATCCGGACTGTCATCATCCACAATAATGATCTCGAGCAAAGATTTCCCAACCGCATGATCCACCCTTTGGATGGCATGGTTGATGTTTTCGCTCTCATTATAGGAGGGCAGCACCACGGAAACGGAAGAAAATTCCAAAGATGGCTTTTTTTTCTGTGTATCAGTTTTGCTCATGCGTCTTTTCATTTCATCTCAAACGTTGACAAAAATTAACACAGCTCCAGGCTGGTGTCAATGATTCATAAATTTCATCTTTTCATGCCTAATTCCCCATCTTCCCGGCTGGACGGATCCCGGCCCGGATCAAGATGGATCCCTGTCCGTGGCAGACACCGAATACGGCAAAAACATTCTGAATGCCTTCCCAAGTCTCCCCGCTTATTCTCTTGGATGCCGCCGGCGATTCATGTATACTGAGAAAACAAAACCGCTGAGAAACTCCATGCTTGTTTTTTTGATTTATGTTCGTGACGACAATTATTATCATCCGCTTCCGGTTGAACTGGGTGGAAAACCTACAAAAGACGGCCGGGTCAAAGTCATGGCATTTCCCCCTCTTGGAATTCAAACACTTGCCCCGGCGGTGCGTCAACATGGGCACCAGGCACTGCTGTTCGATACGTGCCATCCGGGCATGAAAACCGAACATATTGCCAAGGCCATCGAAGCCGAACATCCGGATGTTATCGCCCTCTCGTTTCTGTCAACGACAACCTACCCTGCGGTCAAAAAAATGGCCCGGCGGCTCAAATCCGTATCTCCTCTGACCCCCGTCATTACCGGAGGCCCCTTTGCCACCATCAACGCGCTGAACATTCTCAAGGAATGTTCAGCGATTGACGCCGTGGGTGTCGGCGAAGGCGAAGAACTTCTTCCCGATTACCTCGACCATTTGAATGATCCGGGCTCGGTAGCAGGTCTGGTATGGCGGAAAGGCGCGGAAATTGTAAAAAATCCCCCACGGCCTTTGATTCAGGACCTCGATCAATTCCCTTATCCCGATCGTTTGAGCCTCCCAATCGATTACGTTGAATCTTTGCCCCTGGATGTTCCCGCGGTTTTGTCTTTGGACCGGTTCTGCACGATGCAAACATCCCGCGGCTGCCCCTACAATTGTATCTACTGTGACATTCCGTATGTTATGCAACACCGCTGGCGAAGCCGGTCACCTCAGCATGTCCTGGGTGAGATGCAGCAACTCAACGATCTGGGATACCGATCGATTTATCTCACCGACGATCATTTCATTATGAAACGCAAACGAATCATGGAAATCTGCAACGGCATCATCGACCGCAAACTCGAATTTCATTGGGGCTGCGAAGGACGCGTCGATTCTCTGGCTGTCGACCAGATGCGTTTGATGGCCCGGGCTCATTGTCAATTTTTAGCTTTCGGGATAGAATCGGGCACTCAAAAAACACTTGACCGGTTGAACAAACGCCAGTCCCTGAAACAAATCGAACACGCGGTCACGGAAGCGAAACGTCAAGGGATTACAAGAGTTCACGGTTTTTTCCTGATCGGCTCTCCGGGAGAATCCGAAAAAGATATTCTGGAAAGTTTTCGTTTTGCCGCACGCCTCCAGTTGGACACTTTTGGATTCAACCGCCTCTGCGCTTACCGAGGCACCCCGTTATGGCGGGAATATGTGGATCAGGGCATTATCGATGATGACCTTGACTGGCATAAATGGTTCAAGTGCTCGGACATCGATTCCACGGTTTTGCCCAGCAAAGTTGTCAATCACGCCAGGATGAAAGGGTACGGCCTGTTGTTCATCCTCAGGATTTTTTTACGCCCGGTTAAGACGTTCCGTCTTATACGAACATTCGGACGTTACATGAAAAAAAGCGACATTTTCAAGCTGCTCTCCAGCCCTTTCAAACGCAGGACCTTAACCCACAAACCCGACCTTCCAAACAAAATGACCGAAGCAGGTCTTTCAGAACCCGAACGACGCGGAAATAATGCAGGTTAAATACCAAGCCCTTTGCGTATCCAAGGACCGATTCGTGTTGTCCACGAAAGGGGGAGCCTTCGCCACACAGACGTCATCATCCGGTATTTCGGATTTTCCGGATCCACACAGGGAATTCTCTTTGACTTCCAGAGAAGATAGTGATGGGGCAGGTCATGAAGGGTACAACCCCATTTCTTTTTGTAGTCATACTGCCCTGATTCAGGCCGGACACGGCCGAAATCAAACCATCGGAATCCCCTGTGGCAAGCAAACCGAATGAAGGCCCAATGCATGGCATCGTTTATTCTGTACTTCAGATACTCCGGCCTCGCCACCGATATGACGATATGAATCCTGTCGCGGTAACAAAGTCCTGATAAAAATGAAACAAGACGACCTTGATGATAGGAACCGAAAATTTTCCCCATCTCTTGGGAAACCAGGTTATTGAAAAAACTTTCGAAATAAGACCGGCCGAAGGGAGGGCTTCCGAAATCCTTCATGTTTCGGCAGTAAATATCGTAAAGAGCATCGATGTTTCTATAAGGAACTTCCCTGACCACTATTCCCAAGCGTTCCGCTTTGCGGACGGCTTTCCGCTTCTCACGCTGAATGTTCCGCCAGACGTCATTCTCACTACCGAGTTCCAGGACAAAACGTTTGTAAGGAACATCCCTCTTCATGATCCGGTCCAGAACAGGCTCTTGGGCTTTTAATCCGGCCCGAATTTCGAGGTGGGTGTATTTTTTTCCAAAATTTTGCTCCAAATAACTGACGATATTTTCCAGGCTCTTCCCGTCCCCGCAGGGTCCGCCGTACTCCAGGAAAGCAGTCGAGATGAGCTTGGAGCTTAGAATTTTATGCTGGATAGGAAATACGGGGAGAAGTGCGCGAATGGTTTCCCCTTTAACGGCGGCATAATACAAAACCTTTAAATCAAAAGCCGCTTCCACAAACTTTTTATAAAGGGGAGTATGAAAGATAAGGTGGTCATTTTGTTCCAGGAATTTTTCCCATTTTTCGTCTTCAGGGATGAGGGGAACGACGGCTGTCATTTTCCTCCCTTTTCGGGTTTTCTGGCCAGACTCAAAAAGGCCCCCGTCAAAGGGAAAAAAAGCCTGCCCCGGCTCAACCATGAAACCAAGCGACCGGCCGCGGCCGTTGCCCCCATGGCAAGACGCGTTCCTTTTTCCTCGGCGCGACGGGACCGGGTGGCCGTAATATGAATATCTTTAAATCCCGCCTTTTCCAGAAAAAGGGGCATCGTCCGGGGAGAAAAATCATTGAGATGCATCGGTGCTTCGAAAACCGGCAAGCCTAAAAGCCTGAAAAAAGGAATAAGCGGCCGGGTAAAAGGAACCCGGTTCACGGCCAGGCCGCCCTTTTTCAGCACACGGAAGACATACTGAAGCATATCCGTCGGCTCCAGGACATGCTCAAGCACATAAAAAGACGTCACCACGTCGAACGTTTCATCCGCAAAAAGACCGTCCTCTATTCCCCCTCGGAGGACATGGGGAAAACCCATCGTATCGACGGCATAATCCACAGCGATCCGGGAATAATCCAGGCCGTAAATATCCCAGCCGTCTTCTTTCATCACATCCAGAAAAAAACCAAAGGAACATCCGACATCCAGAATTTTTCCCTTTTTTCCATAGGACCGGTTGATCCTCTCCCTTATTTCTCGATAAAGGGACTGAAATTCACGCCGCCAGGCAGAAATGTTTTCTTCTCCCTCGACAAAATATTCCTCATAAAAATCGCGCAAAGCCTCCCTTGTCGGCCGGGGGTCGACATAGACAAAACCACAGTTCCGGCACCGGACCAGGTCAAATCCGTTGGCTTCCGTAATGTGCCTCGTTTTGTCAACCCCGCAGAGGTCACATGGCAGATGACGGCAACGCTCCCTGGGAATAGTCAGGTTGATGTATCTCTTAGAAGAGAATTTTCTCTCAGCCATAATCAGGCCATTTTTCTCTTTTTGTCTTCCCGGTTGTGCTTACGTTGCTGATACGCAAACCGGAAAAAACATTAGAATAGGACTTATTATGCGTTTATCACACCGCTAAAGTCAAACAATCCCCCAAATTATTAAAAACTGTAATGCCTTAAATCCTCCAGGACCGCGGTCCGGAAATAGAGGTCCTCATTCTGCTTATTCTTGATCTTCTCTGAGGAGCGGACGCGTCAAACAGGTAGGGCCTCCGGCGCCTTTAAAAGATATCTCTGTTCCTCCATATGCAAAGACATCCAAATCCTCGGATTCGAGCTGTTTTTGGGTAATTGGATTTCCCTCTAGCATCAGGCATTTTTTTTGGCCGAGGCAGAGAACGTTCCCGGCCATGGTTTCATACTCACCATCCGGAACTTCAATAAGGTGGAAATCCCTCCTAATGAGCTCGTTACGGAAAGGAACCCCCAGCAGCCGGGAATAAACCAGCACTGTTTTCGGACCGACGGGGCTGATAAGGGACATCAAATGAAGGACATCACGGGGACCTTTCCAATGGGGCAGAGGTACGGACACGACCTCAACGCCCACTCCTTCCAACAGCGTTTTAAGCTGGCTGATTCCATGAGCGTTGGTTCGGTATCCTTCTCCAACGGCCATAGTTTTATCATCCATCCAGAAGACATCCCCGCCTTCGAGGCGTCCTTCTCCGCTAATCTCACCCAGACAAGGAATATTTTTATGTTTAAGATAGTCTGCGAGCGCCGCCGGCTCGCCTTCCCTGGCTTCTTTTCCCATCCGGGAAAGAATGGCGCCTCTTTCGCAAACCAGACCGGCATCGCGGACATAAAGGGAGTCCATTCCCGTGCGCTCATCAAAGGGAAGAAAGTTGACTTCCACGCCGCAGTCTTCGAAAATGCGGAGCAACTTCTCGAATTCTTTTACAGCCAGGGAATAATCCGGGGCGTCTAGATAGTTCAATCCCCCCCAGTGGGCATTGATGTATTTTTGACTCCGGAAGGCATCCTTAGGGTGTTTCATCAACACCTTTAATAGTTTTCCCGTCTCGTTTTGACCACCGATATCCATTCAAAACATTGTACCTGATTTCCCTCTTAAGGGAAAATGATGTATCGGCATTTTTTATGAATGATGCAGGTTATTCGTACCTGATACTATCCAACGGATTCGACCATGCCGCCTTGACCGTATGCAGCCCGACCGCCAATAAGGCAATCAGCAGGGTTCCCAGGCCTGTCAGTAGAAGGATGTCAATCCCGAAAGAACAGCGATAAGCATATACCTGAAGCCAGCGGCGCAAAACGTATATACCTAGCGGCCAGGCGATGATGTTGGACACCACGACCAATACCATAAATTCCCGGGACATCATCCGTAAAATGCTGGAAACAGAAGCCCCCATGACCTTACGAATCCCGATCTCCTTGATACGCCTTTGGGTGGCATAAGTCGCCAATCCGAAAAGCCCCATAAACCCCAGGATGATGGCCAGGCCTTCCAGATAACCGATCATCGAAGCAAGGCGAAACTCGTTGCGGTAAAGCCCTTGAATGGCATCATCAAGGAAAATGGCGTCAAAGGGCTGTCCGTTTGTGGTTTGCGTGAAAATTTTTCTTATTTCAGCTAATGTGTTTTCGGTATTTTCCGGCCGTATTCGCAGACCGAGGTAAACCCTGCCAAAAAAATCCCGGTCCAACGACAATACCGCGGGTTCGATTTCATGATGAAGGGTGTCATAGTGGAAATCTTGAACGACTCCGATAACCGGGACATCATTTAACCGCATGTCCAAAGGATGTTCCCAACCGACTTTCCTCACGAAAGACTCATTGACCAGAATACCGCGAGTGCCCGTCACATCATCTTCTGAAAAATCCCTGCCTTCCGCGATCTTCATGCCGAAAACTTCCAGAAAGTCGTGGTCGACCTGGGCGATATTATATTCAAACTTCATTGTCTGGCCATCCTCTTTTTTGAACTCCTTATTACTGACGGACATCCCCAAACCAAGGGGGCTCGAATCCGATATTGTAATGCTCAAAACACCCGGATATTCAAGAAGACGCGTTTTCAACATTTGGACTTTTCTGACCGTTTCTTCATCTTTAAGAGGCAGCAAAAGCACATGCTCTTTTTCATAACCCAATCCTTTGTGTTTGATGAAGTTCAACTGCCTGGCAACAACGAGGGTTCCGATCATCAGAACGACTACGGCCGAGAACTGGAAAACAACAAGCAGGTTTCTTATCTTGATTCCTTTCAACCGGGTAATGGATTGTTTTTTCAAAAACGAAGCCGGCTGAAAGGCTGACAAAACCAAAGCGGGGTATATCCCTGAAAAAGCGCCGACAAACAAAATCGTAACCAAGACCGAAAAGACCAGGGGAAGTTTTTCCACATGGTTCAGGGTCAGGCCGTTCCCCAGAAAACGCGAAAACACCGGGAAAAAGGCATGGAAGATCAAAAAGGCAAAAACCATCGCTATGGCCGTAAAAAGATAAGATTCCCCCAAAAATTGCCTGACCAACTGGCCCCGGCGGGCGCCGATCACCTTGCGGAGGCTGATTTCCTGGGAGCGGGTGGCGGCCCGGGCCGTGGATAGATTCATGGAATTGATGCCTGCGATTAGGAGAATGATCATCGCTACGACGCTGAAAAGATAAACGCTCTGAATACGGTTGTTCGAGGCCGTCGCCCCTTCCACCCGGGATTTGAGATGGATATCCGTAAGCGGCTGCAGATAGACCGTGTCTTCCCGCTTGTCTTCCTGCGGCTTCGCTTCCTGCATCAAAGCTGCTATTTTTTGCCCCGCATCATGTTGGGTGCTTTTTTGCCGCAGCTCGACATAAGTCGAAAACGCCGCGATGTCCCAGGTATCAAACCACTCTTTCATAACGGGGCTGTCGGCCATGGTAGCGGTAGAAATAAGATAGGCAAACTGCAAATGGGAATTTTTGGGCGGATTCCCCATGATCCCGGTAACGTAAACGTCGCAGTTCAGAAAACGGCTTTCATAGCGAAGGCTTTTCCCCATAGGATCCTCCGCACCGAATATTTTTTTTGCCATCATGTCTGTCAGCACAATGGAATGCGGCGCCTTCAACACTTCGGACGGGTGACCGCGAAGGAGCTCGAAGGAAAACATCTTGAAAAAATACTCATCCGCAAAGAATCCGTCTTCGATAAAATTTTCCGTTCCCTTCCAAAAAACCCCGTTTCGCGACCTTTGGATGATCCCGGCATGGGCTACTTCCGGAATACGGTTCCTCAGGTTCTTGGATAAGACCTCTGAAGTGGTGAGGGAATATTCCTCGATATCGGGATTGGTGCTTCGAATGGCCACGCGAAAAATCCTGTCCGCTTTTTCATGAAAGCGGTCATAGCTCAGGTCGAACTGGACGGACGTCATCATCAGCAGGAAACATGCCATGGCCACGGATAATCCGGCGACGTTGATGAAAGTGTAACCTTTCTGGCGCTTTACCTTGCGAAGGGCAATCTTCAGGTAATGCCAGAAAAGAGCCGGCATTAATTTCGGTTTTTGCCAGGGAGGCCTTCCCGAACGGCGCCTTGTTCTCACCTTATAAAATTCACTTCCCAGAACTTCTGCCGGGGCCATTTCACCCGTAATACGGGAAAAGGCTTCCTCTTCGCTCATCCCTCCCTCAACAAGTTCCTCGATTTCATCACGCAATCCCTCTTCAATCTCTATGATATGGCCTTCCTCAAGCCCGGGATCTTTAAACAGCGTTTTTTTCCATTCTTGAATCGCTTTTTGCAGATCAAAATCTTTCATTTTCAGCAGTTCCTTTCAACTGTTTTAGTAATCCTAGGCTTCGGCCGTCTTCCAGAATTCCAGGAGAATATAATGAACGGAAAGCCACCGTTCCTTTTCCTCACTCAATTCTGTGCGCCCTTTCTCGGTTATCCGGTACGTTCTCCTCATCCGGCCTTTGGGTGATAGCTTCCAACGGGATTGAATCAATTTTTCTTTCTCCAAACGGTGCAGAACAGGGTAAAGGAGGGAACTCGACCATTCCAGGGTCCCGCCCGATGTTTGACGCACGCGCTTGATGATCTGGTAGCCGTAACTCTCACCTCCGGCAAGAATAGAGAGGATAACCGGCTTGGCAGCCGCCGCAATCAGGGTTTTTGATGACATTTTAGCTCTCCGTAAATAGAATATGTATGATTGTCTCATATGTAGGATTATCGTGTCAAGAAAAATTTTTCTTGTATGGAGCGATATTTATCCGGACCATGGTCAAATCGAGGGCCATGCCGCATGAAAAATTCAGACACCGAATTTCAACTATCGAAAAGTCCGGTTTGACTTTTTGGATATTTTCAGTATAAGACTTGGAAGAAATATGATGTCCCGAAAAAATATCCTAACCATCGTTCTTTTTCTGGCCGCCCTTTCTGTACTGGGACTGCGTATGATTCATCCATCCGCCGATCCTCCCACAAACTTGAGCCGCAGTGCCGGCCCATACGGCGATCCTGGCGGCTACGCCTTTAACGCCCGTAACAAAATTCTCTTCGGTACGTGGGAGATAGATGAGGTCAACCCCATGTATCATACTCTCATTCCTCACTTTGCCACTTACGCCGTATTCAAACTTTTCGGGGTTGGCGTGCTTCAGATGAATATCGTTCCCATTTTTTTCGGCTGCCTGGTCCTTATCCTCTTTTTCCTGGCCCTGCGGGGAAGGTTTCCCGTGCAGACGGCCCTGCTGGCTTTCTTCCTCCTGGGAGGCAATTATCTATTCATCATGTACGGCCGTATCGCCAACAGGGTCATGCCCATGCTTTTTTTCCTTATCCTGACTCTTTTCTTGTTGCGGAAGTTCCCCCAACCTAAATTGGTTTCATATGCCGCCGGATTGATCTGTTTTATGGCCGTCGCTTCCAAATTCGTTTGTCTCTATGTTATACCCGCTTTTTTTCTCGGCATCCTGTTGACAGCGTTTTTTAATCAAAAACGGAAACTCGCTTTTTTCTCAGCCTTTTTTTATTTGATCGGTTTCCTGACCGGGGCGGGTATCTGGTATTTCTTCGTCTACCGCCCCTACAAATACATTTTCGCTTCAGCAGCCGGCCTCAACAAAAACTTTCTTATCCCTCCCAAAAACATATCCATAATGCTGCGCCATTTCTGGGAACGCCCGTCTATATTTTTTAACAACATGCCTGTCGTCTCCCTGTTGGCCGGTGTCGGCTTTATCCTCCTTCTCTACAGGCTCATCCTGTATCCAAAAAAACTCGGTTTTTTGGAATGGACCTTCTTATTTTGGTTTGCCGGCGGTTTTGTGTTTTATGCGATTATCTATCAGCGTGTTCCACGCCATTTTATCCCTCAGATTATTCCCATGACCTTCCTGGCGGCTTACTTCTTGCATGTTTTTCTAAAAACTGAAAAGCTGGCCAAACCGGCCCGTCCCGGGCTGCTTTTCTGGCCGGCGCTTACTCTTTTTTTCTTATTCCCCTCCTCATGGCTTATCCGTCCCTTGCTGGCCCGTCTTCCCGCCTCCTTAAGGGCTCTCTGGCCTTCCTTTATTCTTTTGGCCGTCTTCTCGGCCGCGGTTTCCCTTTTATTCTATGCCGCTCTCAAGCTGTGGCCCCGCGGTTTTTGTATACGGCTGACTCCGGCCGCAAAAAAGACCGTAACCTTATTCCTTTTCCTTGCCTTCATCTTCTTCAACGGCCGGAGCTACCTCTCCTGGGCCCTTCATCCCGAGTTCAAGATCAAGACAATGGGACAGGACCTTGGGCAGGCTTTTGAAAAGGCTATTGTGGCCGGACTTTGGGCTCCCGTGGTCTGCATGGAAAACCATCATAGGGCTTATGAGTGGTTTCCCCGGGCGCTGAACGACAAAAAAGATTTCCTGGAAAGTTTTGGTATTACTCATGTTTTAGCAACTGACTTTTTCAATGAAATCGGTGATTATCAGCGGCGTTTCCCAAACCAAATGGAAAAAGCAAGGTTGTTGGTCCGCTATCCCATCTGGGTCGGATTGGCCTATCTTTATGAACTTCATCCCGCCCCCGATGAAAGCCCAGCTTTGAATGTTTTCGAAGCCGAAATTTTTACGCTCAGGCCGGGATTTCCCCGTTTCGATCCCCAGGCTTCCCGGAAGTTCAGCTTACAGGTCAAAAAAGGAAGAAAGGGACTTGTTCTTAAAGCACCCATGTCTGAAATCCTTCCCCAGGGAAAATATAAAGCCGTATTCAGGATGAAGAACGAGACGAACACGACCTCACCTCCACGCCGCATCGCCCGCATCTCTGTTTTTTCTTTAAGAACAGGCCTTGCACTTCGCACAAAAAACATTTTTTCCACTGACTTTTCCAAAGCCGGGGAATACCATGAATTTTCCCTTGATTTTTATCTCTCCAGGCCCCAAAAAGTAAGCTTCAGAATATACGCCGACGGCACGGCATCCTTCTGGACGGATTCGATTACCCTGTCCTTCCCTGAAAACTGAGAACATGCACGACTTCGGAAACACACCGTCCCGTTTTCATGAATAATTCAGGATAGTTATGATATAATTTTTTTCATCCAAACAAATCGTTATGGAAAAAAACAAGACCCCGCCGAAAAAAACATATCCCATCGCCCTCAGCTTCGACCTCGAATACTGGTGGTGTTCCGAGCTCCTGAAAGAAATCCCCTTATACGGCCAAAGGGAGATCATTGCCGAAGCCTCTGAGATGGTCCTCGATCTTCTGGATACATACGACACCCGGGCGACATTTTTCGTTCTGGGCGAAGTCGCTGAAAAATACCCGGAACTCATTAGAAAAATCCATGGCCAAGGGCATGAAATCGCCGCCCACGGTTATTCCCATTCAAACGTCTTCTCCATGACTCCGGAAGATTTCAGAGAAGACCTCATACGGGTGACAAAAATCTTATCATCACTGTTGGGGGAGAAACCTCTCGGTTTCAGGGCGCCCAATTTCTCCGTGGACGTTTCCACCCCCTGGGTCTATCGCATCCTAAATGAAACCGGCTACAAATACAGTTCAAGCATTTTTCCTTTCAAAACAGCAATTTACGGCGTTCCCGAGGCCCCTCTCGCCCCCTATTTTCCATCGGCCGACAACGTGACGCATCCCGATCCGGAAGGACCCGTTCTGGAATTTCCGGGCAGTGTCCTCAGGGTAGGCGGACACAACATTCCCGTATCGGGCGGATTTTATTTCAGGCTTTTGCCGGTCAGAATAACCGCCCTGGCCTTGAGAAGAATCATCGGAAAACGGCCGGCCGTTTTTTATTTGCACCTCCGCGACCTTTATCCCGATCCTCCCCGTCTAAAGGGGCTCCCTCTTAAAGCCCGCATCTTTCACTATTACGGTATAAGGCCCGCTGCACTGAAATTGAAATTTCTCCTCTCCCGATTTTCCTTTCTGCCCGTTAAGGCGGCACTGGGCCTTTGAACCGGCATCAGACACCATTTTTTCCACAGCAATAAACACTTAAAAAACAGTCTAATTAAACTGATTTTAATAAGTTATTCATCATAAAAAGACTGTTGACATCCACCCGTATTTCTATTATAAATATCAATTCAATGTTTTACAAAAATCAACTGATACCTAGGCACACCTGGTAAGGAGGAAACCTTGAAAAACATGAAAAGAGGCTTGATCGGGCTGAGCCTGTTAACACTTATTACTTTCTCTATGTTCGGGCAGGTCCCGGAATCAAAGGAAATCAAAAGCATTAGCTATCAAATCATGGACGACCAGTTGAAAGTTCTCATAGAATTTGAAAAGGGTATCTCTTATGAGTCTCTGACTATTATGAACCCCAACCGTCTGGTCATTGATTTTCCCCAGGTCTCGGGAATAGCAGTGGCTACACCTATCGAGGTTAACAAAATGGGTGTTCTAACCATTCGATCGGGAAAACCTGATCCTACGGTTACACGCATCGTATTTGATCTGGATATCCAGGCTCCTCTCTTCAAAATAGAGGACGTCGAACAAGGTATACAGATTTCATTCTGGCAGGAAGAAATTGAGGAGCCCATTTTGGAGAAAGTTGAAGAAGAAAAACCTCCGGTAGAAGTGCCGGCGAAAATTACCGAACCCGAAAAACCCGCTGAAAAGAAAAAAGAAGAAGTCAAACCAGAAGCAAAAAAAGCAGAACCTACAGAGAAAAAACCTGCCGTCCCTCCGGCAAAATCAACCGCTCGTGACAAATTTACCATTGGTCCTTTTGCCGGTTTTTATTTCATGCAGGATGAAGTATTTACTGAAATATACGGCAGCTCCAGCTTCTTGTTTGGCGCTCAATATTCCCTTCCCATACCTCCCATCCAAGGTTTCCGTGGACTAAACATATGGTTCGCTTTCTCATCGCAAAAATCCAGCGGACAAACCACCTTTTTTGAAGAAGACATTACCTTGAAGATGATGGACGTTTCCCTGGCCCTCCGCTATTCTTTTGACCTGAACAAGTTTTCTCCCTTTATTGGATTCGGAATAGACTACATCACCTTCAAAGAGACCTATCCCGAAGATTTCCCCGTCTCCTCCACTGAGGGCTCTGAAACCGGTTTTCACATCCAAGGCGGAACGCTCTTTCACATCACACCGTTCCTGGCTGCCAAAGCATTCTTCAAATACAACATGGCGGAAACCTATGTGGATGATATCAGGGTCAACCTCGGCGGCACGCAATGGGCAATCGGCATCTTGTATCGCTTTAATCTGTAAACCGCCGGACTACCGGATTCCGGCCCGTAAATAAAGATTTCTGCGCAGATAAAGAACGGACATAGTCCTCCCCGGCTGTATGGCGAATCCTTATCTGTCACGATATCGGTTTTCTGATATGAAATGGGATAGGGGGAAAGGCAAAAATTTCCTTTTAGGAATCCAGCTCTTTTTTTATCTCTCTTCTGTGCTTCTCTGGTTCAAGGACAATTTCTCATATCTTCGGGATTCGAAAATCCCTTTCATGGCAGCGGCCGGCCCCTTATTGTTAATCACCTTCATCAGCCTGGTTCTCAGGATCAGATCCCGTGGCTTCCGGATTAATCTTAAGCCGGAACGAAAAACACTCATCATCCTGATTATTATCCTCCTGATAACCGCTGTACGCATTCCCTACCTCGCCAGCCATTTCGGCCTGATGGACTCAGATGAGGCCATCCCGGCGCTTATGGGAAAACACATCGCCGAAGGAAAAAGACCTCCGCTTTTTTATTACGGAGCCTTTTTCCAGGGAAGCTTTCCATCGCATCTTTCCGGTGTGATGTATAAGATCTTCGGCTACTCCAACTTCATGACAAAATTTTTCGCTCATATTTTGTTTATCCTTTTCCTGATTTTTTTGTATCTGTTTGTCAAAGAAATTTTTTCCTTTGATGTGGCTTGCGCGGTACTTCTTTTTTACGGCCTCCCCTTCAGGCATGGAATGATAGCGGGGTTTGATGTGGGCTCCGGATTCCCTGTTGTTTTTCTTTTCGGAATTTTGATCCTTTTTCTCACCCATAAAATATGTTTTGCGCGCAGAAAAAACCTTGTTCCCGTCCTTGCCTTTATCATGGGTCTCGCCTTCTGGACCCATCAAATAAGCGTCATTTTCATCCTGACGGCTGCTGTTTACCTCATAGGACACTTTAAACTTCAAATCAAACGGTATCTGGAAATGTTCATTTTTTTCTGTTGCGGTTGTTTTCCTGTCATCCTCAACGAAATTTTTGAGAGATTTACCCTTTTCCAATTTCTCAAAGGAGGAGATGAAGGCGCAGGGAGCTTGTTGGAACGGTTGCAAGTGGCCTACCGCTTTTTGCTTTCATTGCTATCCCCCGACATAAAAACTTTTCACCATGTTTTTCCGTTTCTTCTTCTTTTTGGTTGGATCCTTCTGATGATTTCTTTATACCGCAAAAAAACACGGCCCCGCTCCATATTCGCTGTTTTTTTCCTGTTTTTCTCGGTGATATATCTGGCCTCGGACTTCAGCGCCATGCATGTCATCCGCTATCATTATATTCTTTACACCGCCATTCCCGTGATCCTCGGATCGCTTTTTCTTCAACTAAAACCCCGGTTGAGATTCCCGGCTATCACTGCTCTTTTTCTCCTCCTGTTTTTTCTGACCGGCTGGAAAGACGGGACTGCCTATCTGAAAAGCGTACAGTCGAACCACCGGCAAAGGAAACAAACGCTGCAGGACATGCTGGAAACAGGAAAAAAATATTGGATGGGAGAATACTGGACATCCTATCTTTTTAATGCTCTCTCAAAAGAAAATATAACGGCCGCTTCCTATTCCGTCGAACGTTATTATCCTTACAAACTCCGCTATGAAAATTCGGGCGAGACGGAAAACTGGATCTTTCAGATGGACGAACCCGAACAAGCCCATAAAGCCTCCCGCCTTCTGGCCCTTCTTGATAAAACCAATGTACCCTATTCCAGCCGGCGGAGCAGTGAATACCTATTGGTTTATGACATCCAAGGGGAAATCTATTCCAGGACCTTTCAAGCCCCTCTTCCCCAAGATTCCCCTTCCATCTCGCTCTCCGGAGCTTCTTCTTCCGGCAAAGATCTCAAACTTCATTTCAAACGGGAGACGATATCTCCGGAAAGCTATCGTCTGCAGGTAAACATAAAGGACTCCATTATAAGATCCGTTCCCCTGCCCGGCCGCACATATTTCACAGTTGATGTTCCCATTCCGGAAACATCCTCTTTTTTCGTCCGGTTCCACTTAGATTACATGGGTCTGCCCGCAACACCGGTCTTTCAAGAAAAACCAGACGTTCTTCCTATCAAACCAGCGGAAAAACGCCGGAAAATCGATTATCTTTCAGGATTCGGTCCCCGAAGAAACCGGGAGGGCAGGTCCCTTCTCGTATGTGCCAAAACAGCCTCTTGTCGATGCAACCAAGCGGTTGAACCCGGCACTAAATTAATCCTTTGCCTTTATTCCCCCATCCCTTTCAGCCATCCTTTCTGGTACGGAAAATATTGTCAGACTGTATCTTTTTATGTTAATGATAATAAACTGACGGAGCTTCCTCTTAGGGACGGAAAGAATGTTGTTTCCGTTCCGTGCGTTTATGACTGTTTTAGGAAGGAGGGCAGCATTATCACTTTACAGTTCAAATATGTTCTTGTTCATTCATCCCGCGATCTATGGAAAACAGCGGCCTTTCTTCAAGACATTTCATTCACAACACAATCCGGGGAAAAATGACCGGCAGGAAAGGGACATCGTGAAAAAAGAACCTGTCGACATTTCGGTTATCCTCCCCACCTATAACGAGAGAAATAACATCGGCCCCCTTATAGAAGCCATCTTTGCCAACAGCGGAGACAAAACGGAGATCATCGTCGTTGATGACGACTCGCCGGATGGAACCTGGAGGGAGGTCGAACACTTGGCTGAAAATCATCCCGACCTTCATCTTTTAAGGAGAATTGATAAAAGGGGTTTGGTTTCGGCCCTGAACGACGGAATCGCGGCCGCCAAAGGAGACATCATTGTCTGGATGGACTGTGATCTTTCCATGCCTCCGGAAAAAATCAAAGAGCTTCTATCCTGCCTGAATAGGGGAGCGGATGTTGCTGTCGGATCCCGGTTCGTTAAAGGCGGGGGGGTGGAGATCATATCAGGAAGCGGGGACACCCTCACAGCCTTTTTAATGAGCAACCTGCTGAATATTTTTACCAGGACCGTATTGTCACCTTCTTTCGGGGATTATACCAGCGGCTTCATCGCTCTGAAAAAAAAAGTCCTGGAGGGTATCGTTTTAAAAGGAGATTACGGAGAATATTTCATCGATCTTATTTACAGAACCATCAAACGAGGCTTTACTGTCCGGGAAATCCCCTACGTCTGCCGTGCCCGTCGTGAAGGTGTTTCCAAAACCGGGACTAATATTTTCCATTATCTGAGAAAAGGATTAAAATATATATGGCTTACCTTAAGACTGAGATTCTCAAAAATAAAAAAGAAGGCATAAACCATGGAACATATTGAAACCATTAAAGAAAACGATCATATTTTTGCCATTGTCCTCCGTAAGGATTTCAACCAGCCGGGGATACATTTTTTCACTCCCGGTGAATTTTCCCAACAACTGGGAATGCTTATCCATCCCCGGGGGAAAACCATCAACCGACACCGGCACAAACTCGTCAAGCGTGAGATTCAACGCACACAGGAAGTCCTTGTCGTTTTCGAAGGAAAACTAAAAGTCGATCTTTATAATGATGAGGGAAAAATGCTGAAATCGGTTATTCTGAATCCCGGCGATGTCATTCTTTTGGCCCGGGGAGGACATCTGATTGAAATCCTGGAAGACACCAAGATGATCGAGATCAAACAGGGGCCCTATGCCGGATTCGACGACAAGGAGTTTTTTTGACATGATCCCCGTCAACGAACCTTTGATGGCCAAAAATACCCTTAAATATGTAACGGACTGCATAAAGACCAATTGGATCTCATCGGCCGGAAAATACATCACAACATTTGAAGAAAACTTCGCCCGGTTTCTGGGCACCAAGCATGCCGTCACCACAACCAGCGGCACCACGGCTCTTCACCTGGCCCTGGAAAGCCTGGGAATCGGCCCCGAAGACGAAGTTATCGTTCCCGACCTAACCATGATCGCTGTGCCCTATGCCGTCCTGTATACGGGCGCTAAACCCGTGTTTATCGATGTCGACCCGGATATATTCAACATCAATCCGGAAAAAGTCCGGGAATTCCTTGAGTCCCAGTGTGAATACAATCCAAAATCAAAAAAAACCATCAATAAAAACACCGGACGTTTTGTCAAAGCCATCCTGCCCGTCCATCTCTATGGACACTGCTGCCCCATGGATGACGTCAGCGCTATCGCTGAAGAATTTAACCTTTTCATCGTGGAAGATGCGGCAGAGGCCCACGGAGCTCTTTATTATTCCCAAAAGAATAAAGGGGAAGCCTTTTATGCCGGAACAATGGGAGATGCAGGATGTTTCAGTTTTTACGCCAACAAGATCATCACCACCGGGGAAGGCGGCATGATGGTCACCGAAAACGACAGCATCGCGGATAAGGCACGAAGACTCAAGGACCTGGCCCACTCCACCGAAAAAAGATTCTTGCACACGGAACTTGCCTTCAACTACAGGATGACCAACCTGCAAGCCGCCGTGGGTGTTTCTATGCTGGAAGAGATCGACCGGTTCATCGGCATAAAGCGGAAAATGGCCGCCGCCTATGATGAACGTCTTCAGGATGTGGAAGGTCTTCGCCTGCCCGAAGAAAAACACTGGGCAAAAAATGTCTACTGGATGTATGCCGTCGTCGTCGAAGAAGCATTCGGAAAACCCCGCGACATGCTGATGGCCGCCTTAAAGGAGGAAGGAATAGACACCCGTTCATTTTTTATCCCGGCACACCGGCAGTTCGTTTTCCTCCGCGATTGGGAATCATTTGACCAAAACTTCCCCGTATCCAATGGACTCTCGGAAAAAGGGTTCTATTTGCCCTCCGGATTAGCCCTGACCGAAGAACAGATCGATACGGTTTGCGCGGCCGTAAAAAAAATACGAAGTAAAACCTAGCTTTTTTTGTTATGAAACGACAAACGGCAACCTTACTATTTTGCCTTTTTATCACGGCAGTTTCAGCTTGCGAACACTCTTCCACACAAAAAAAACCCGAGCCGGCCGATTCTCCCTCTGAGAATTTTATCCTGAATGGCAGGATCATTTTCCAGTCCAACCAGGACGGCGATAACGAGATTTTTCTCCTCACGGCAAAAGGTCTTAACAGACTGACTGACAACGAATGGGATGATATCTTTCCCGTCTGGTCACCGGATGGAAAAAGAATTGCATACGCCGCCGATAAAGAAGGTCATTACGATATTTTTATCATGAAATCCGACGGAAGCAAAACAAAGACGGTGACATCCGGGCCTCTTGAAGAGACGGATCCGGGCTGGTATCCCGGCGGCCAGAGCATTGTTTTCACCCGGGAAAATAAAAAATTCATGAGAAAAGAAATAGCCCTCTACCGTATCCAGCTTCAAACGGGGCGCATTAGACGTATAATTCCCGGATATGGCAAAACGCACGCCATCGCCCATGTATCGCCCACAGGAACTCTCTTGGCTTTCACCGGAAAAAGGTCCATAGGCTGGGATGTAGCCGTCTACAACACACACTCCAAAAAAGTAACCTTTCTTAACGAAGGAGGAGACAGCTGCCGGCCGCGGTTTTCCAAGGATGGGAAGCATATCGCTTATGTTTCTTCTGCAGCCGACGGAAAGGGAGATATCTGGATCATGTCTCCGGACGGAAGCAACAAGGTTCGCCTAACGGAAAGAGACAAAACCTATGATTATTTTCCTTCCTGGTCTCCCGATGGCCTCTATATCGTTTTTTGTTCGTCCGCACAGCACAGCCATGAAGGAGACTGGCAATTATGGGTTGTGGAGGTCTCCACCCGAAAAGCCTGGTTCCTCTTCGACAGCCCGGGGAATGATGTATTTCCGGACTGGAACTAACCCGGGTTATCCATGCTCTTTCAGTATTGGATAAAAACCGTCCGGACGACGAGAAGAATCCCCAAGGCGATAAGAACAATATTAATCCACTTTTCAAACAACTTCAGCGGAAGAGACCTGTTTAGCTTCCCTCCAAGGTAAACCCCCAAAAGGACAAAAGGAACGGCCAATAAATATAGTTTCAGCACGCGAAAGGTCCACAGCCCTGACACGCCGTGGCCGGCCAGGATAAAAAGACCGGTGGGCAAAAAATAACCCTGAAGCGTAGCCCGAAAGTGCTCCGGGTCCCATCTCCGCATGGTGCCATAGACAACAATAGGAGGACCGTTGGTATTATAAGCTCCTCCCAGCATGCCGGCGGCAAACCCAAAAGCATAAGCCGGCGGCAGGGAACTCCCGAGTTTTTTTATATTCGGCCGGAACAAACGGTATGCGCCGTAGACCAAAATCAGTGCCCCTAAAGCCGTTTTCAGGATGTCTTCGGACAGCCGGGTAATAAAAAAAAGACCGAAAGGAATACCGGCGAGTGTTGCCAGGATCAAGTGAAGCGTCGCTCTCCAGTCCGCTTTCCGCCAGTTTCCGACCAGAATGAAAAAAGCGATGGATGAAGCACAAAAAGCAACAAGGGGAGTCGCCGTCCGCACTCCAACCAAAACAGCCAAGAAAGGCATGGCAAGAACGGCATCCCCGAAACCTACGGCCGAACGAAGAAAAGCAGCCGAAAAAAGGACAAGGACAACCAATGAATAAATCAATCCGGAATCCATTTTGTCCTTCTCCTCTTCCCGGTATTTACTTTAAAACAAACCAATTTTGGCAGAAGAAACAGTCAGGCCAAAGGCTTTTTACCCAGAACGGCCTGTTCCACCAGGTCAATGTGCCTCAAGGCCAGACGCCTCTGCTCCCGGCAGATACCGCTATAGGCTTGAATGAGTTCTTTCTTCGCCAGGATGAGCTTTCGCCATTTTTCCATCAGCAAATTAAGGGTCATATCTTCCACTTTGATAAAAAATTCATCAAGTCCCGCCTGTTTCATGAATTTTTCCGTTTTTTGATCGTAGGAAAGGGCCAGTACGGGGACCTTCTGCTGGACGGCCAAAAGGACCGAATGGTATCTCGTTCCTAGGAAGGCGCCGCATCGGCCGATGGATTCCCGCAGGTTGGAAAAACCGGTGGGAATAACCAAACTCAAGGGAAAATTTTTTATGCCCAATCCGGAGCGAACCGTCCTGAAAGCTTTTATGTCTGTCTGCTCGCTTTCCGTACAAAAAGGGAAAAAAACAAACTGGCTTTTGTATTCCCGGTGAATCTCGCTCATCCATGCCGCCACAACATTAAGATAGTTCCCGGCGACATCCGGAGGATAATGCTTGAAGACGAACCAACGAAGGCTAACTCCGACAGGTCTATCAAAATTTGCTTGATGCATATTGTTTACCATTCACCTCACAGAAGCTCAGATCGGCCAGAGGTATCACCGGGGCCTTATAAATACCCAATTTTTTCAGGTCGCGGCCCGAATACGCATCTCGCGGGGATATAAAAACGGCCCGGTTACCAATGAACCTGAAAAATATCTTCGAAAACCACCACCTCACCGCTCCCACACCAACGCCGACATAGGCAACAGGCGTTCCCAACAGCCAGGCCAGAAAAGCCCTCGAACCGTAAAAAACAACTTTAAACCGGTTTGTATGGTCTAAGATCGGGTTGCCCGGTCCGACGATGAATAGATCGCTTCGCTTCAGCCAGGTGAATGTCCGGAAAAACCAGTAAAAGGATGGCACAAAAGATTTTTGTTTTTCCCGGAATCCCCAGCGGCCGGAATAAATACAGTCCACTACGGAAAGAGGAAATCCTTCCTGCTCCAGGAGCCGTCGTGTTTTGCGGCAATCGGCGGAAAAAAGGACAAAATGTCCTCCCGGGAACTTTTTTCTGAGTCCGCGCAAAAGCGATACAAGAAGGATATCATCGCCCATATTATTTTCGCCATAGCAACCGGAAAGGGCGATCACTTCCGGCTTCTTCGATCCTTTATTCACCGGAATCCTTCTCCCTTGCAGCCATGGCCTTGTTCAACAATTCCAGGGCCTTAACATTCATCAATCCCTCTTCTCCGGAAACCGGAACCCGCCCTTTGCCACGGAGAGCTTCATAAAACTTTTTTATCAACAGCCTGTGGCCCGGCCGTCTTTTAAGCTTCCCCAGCCCGATCTGGAATATGTTTAAAGCCGTCCAGCCCAATTTTTGGAAAGACTGCTCGACAGTGGAAGCCATCCGGGCGGCGGGCAGGGGAAGGGAATGCCGTATTTTTTCTACACTCAAAGTCAGGTCCATCATGTTGACATGGGCAGCCGCTTTTGTTCCGTAAAAAGAGAACGAAAAATGCCCGTAGGGCATCCGGTCGGCCATAAAAACCTGGCCCAATCCGCCGGCAAATCGCATCTGCAGGGAATACAAATTTTCATCCGGTTTGCCGCCCTCGGAAAGGCCGTTGTCATAAAGCAGGTCCAGTTTCCGAACGGGCCCGAAAAACGCCTGAAGAAGATATAGGGTATGGGGCATAAATTCGCCTGCTATCCCGCTTTTGAGCCTGTGAACCCAATGACCTTTTTGATCCAGTTTCTCATGGGCCATCTTCGAACTGTCTAAAAAATAACATCCTCTTCCGAAGAACAACCGGCCCAGTTTCCCATCAGCCGCCAGTTTTTTCAACCTGAGAATGGGCGGATCAAACATATGATTGTGTACCACGCACAATTTTCGTCCGGAGCGGTCTCGCGCTTCGAGAATTTTTTTTGCTTCGGCAACAGTCTGAGCCATGGGTTTCTCAAGGAGTACATGAGAGCCGGCCTCAAAAGCCATAAACGCCGTCCCGGCATGAAAAGCCGGCGGTGTGCAGATATGAACGACATCAGGCGTTTCCTCACCGAGCAGTTTCTCAAAATTTGGGCCGGTTCGGGATTGTTTTCCCCAAAGTCTTTTCGCCTCTTCAGCCCTTTTCCCGTCCGGGTCACAGAACCAAAGGATTCGCACGCCCGGTACGTTTTTCAACGCAAGAAGATGATGAACCAAGGCTACACCGCACCCGGCAATTCCGATACTTATATCATTCCTAAACTTCATTTTTGTGTCTAACCTGTATTATTTACGAGCTAAGCTTGCCGTAGCTGCGAGGCGTCAGCCTGTGAAGCTGTGCTAGGCACCGCGAACAGGCTGCAACGAAGCAGATGCGGTAAGATCGGCTCGCCTGAAAGGGTAATTTGGCCGACATTTTCCTAAAAACGGTCATGGAAAATGTTTCATTGCCAATTCTACCTAATACTACCATTAAATGACACATAATATTTAAATTATCTATCGGTGTCGGTCAAATTTACGAATAATACAGGTTAAAGAAATTTATTATTACCAATTTATAAAAAAAAGAAAAGAAATTAAGCCGGAAAAAAAGTGATTGAATCGAATCATTATGGTAGGATGTTTATGTGACAGAAGGTATTGCCGGTGAAGATATTTATCCATAAATTCAGCGTTTTATCCTTAGGCCTGCTGTGTTTACTGGTCATTTTCGTACCGGCTTCGGACGAGACGAAACCGAAAAACATCCTCCTCATCACCATAGACACCCTTCGCGCCGACAGGCTCAGTTGTTATGATTCCCGGCATGTCCCCACTCCCCATATCGACAGATTGGCCGCGGACGGCGCCGTCTTCAAGCGGGCTTTCGCCCATAATCCCCTGACTCTTCCTTCCCATACAAATATCCTCCTCGGGACGACACCCCTTCAGCATGGAGTCAGCGACAACGTGGATTTTATCGTCAAAAAAGAACAGCTCAGCTTGGCCGAATTTTTGAAGGAGAAGGGATTCGCCACCGCCGCCGTCATCGGGGCCACACCCCTGGATTCACGCTTCGGACTCGACCAGGGATTCGACCTTTATGACGACAGCTTTACGGAACCCGGATCGCCCAAATTCACGGAAGGGGAACGAAAAGCGGAAGAAGTGGCCGCAATCGCCCAAAAATGGTTAGCGGCCCGGGATGATCCATGGTTCCTTTGGATGCATATTTTTGATCCCCACTATTCTTATGAACCTCCCGAGCCTTTTCTCAGCCGATACAAAAACCGGCCTTACGACGGAGAGGTGGCTTATGTGGATTCCGTTCTTGGGGATTTCTTCAACTTCATGAAAAAGGCCGGATTGTACGACAGTACCTTGATTATTTTCACCGCAGATCACGGTGAATCTCTCGGAGAACATGAAGAACAGACCCATGGTATCCTGGCTTACAATTCCACTCTGTGGATACCCCTAATCATCCATTGTCCCGGCCTGAAACCTCTGGAAATCGAGCAGAACGTCTGTCATGCCGATATATTTCCCACCGTATGCGGCATCCTCGGCATCAATCCTCCTTCTTTTCTGGAAGGGGCCTCTCTCCTGCCGGCCCTTCGTGGAAAAAAGCTCAAAGACAGGACGATTTATTTCGAATCCCTGGAACCTCATTACCGTATGGACTGGGCCCCTTTGAAAGGTATTATCCTGAAAAACGATAAATTTATCGATTCCCCGGTTCCGGAACTATACGACTTGGGAAAAGATTTCAACGAAACCGCCAACCTTGCCTCACAAATAAATCTTTCTCCCTTTAAAAATCTTCTCACAAAACACATGGAAAAATATTCCTCCCATAGGGCGGAGGAAGGAGCCCGGGCCAATCTGGACCGGGCCACTTTAGAACGTCTGCGGAGCCTCGGATACGTGAAAAATCCGGCTATTAACCGGAAAAAAGAATACGGCCCCGAAGATGATGTCAAATCCCTTCTCCCCCTGCACAACCGCATTGTGGCCGCCTACAGATTGTGGGAAAAGGGGCAGATCGACAAGGGCATCGAAATGTTGGAAAAATTGATCAAGGAAGACGACCGGATCGATGTCGCCTACAGCCACCTGGCCAAACTATACCGGGAAAAAGGCCTCATCAACGATGCCATCACCGTGCTCCAAAACGGGCAAAAAAACCATCCCTACAGCTATGAAATTCTCTCTCTCCACTCCAAAATCCTCATCGAGACCGGCCGGTATAATGAGTCCATTCAACTGCTTGAATCAAAAAAACTCCTCCAGATGGGACAGGATCCTTTGCTCTGGAATCATCTGGGTGTGGCCCTGATGAACACAGGGAAAACGGAAAAAGCCGTCCAGGCCTTTGAAAAGGCCCTGGAGATCGATCCGGAATACGCCGATGTCGCTTACAACCTCGGCTCGATTTACCTGGCGCGTTTCCTTCAAACGAAATCTTCAGACGCCCGAAAACAAGCGGAACAATATCTGGATAAAACACTCAGGCTGGACTCCAGGCACGCCAACGGATACAACAGCCGGGGAGTTCTTTTTTTTCAGGATGGAAAAATCAGGCAAGCCGTGACAAATTGGGAACAGGCGGTAAAGTACGACCCCAAACTTTTCAAAACCTTCTATTATCTGGGAGTGGCCTATTACAATCTGGGAGACATGGTCAAGGCAGCCGAAGATCTTATGCATTACAAGGACGCAGCCTATTCCCGCTTATCCCCCCAGGAAAAGGAACGGCTCGACCACCTTCTGGAACTGGTTAAAGACGGTAAGCGGGATTATCCACATCAAAATTATTCCAGGTCAGACCGGGATTGATTCGGAAATTTTCATAAGCGTAATACTCGATCATCTTTCCCCCATCACAGACTTCGACGGATGCGGACAGATAGAGGAATGTATGAATGTTAACCTCCGCCCCCTCCTCATACTTCCCGGACTTCGAGCATCCTTTCAATACGAAAATGGCGGATATCCTTCCGCTTAAGACAATAAGCGACGACGCCTTCGAAATCTTTCCCCCCGTAAGTCATCATCTCAATGGATTCCGGCCGGATCCTTCGTCTTGACCGGGTGTCGTCCGGCTTGAGATAAACAATATCCAGTTTTTTTCTCCTTCGAATGGCATCCAGGATAAGCTCCCTTTTCTCATCATATGTCATTTTCTCTTCGGCCCTGTCGTACTTGTAGTTGGTAAGGAATTTAATGACCATATAATCCATTCGAATGTGGCCTTTTTTAATCAGTTTTTTCAGAACGATTCCCTCAAAGGATGTGCAACGGCTGAGAGCAACATAAACCTGGCCGTGGGCAAAGGTTCCCCTTCCGACATCGATGATGACCTTATCGAATGTTTTCCCTTGGCTCTTATGGATGGTAATAGCCCAGGCCAATTTGAGCGGATACTGGGTGAAGGAACCCGTCGGCTCCGTATAAAGTTTTTCGCTCTGAACATCATATACATAGCGAAAAATCTCCCACATCCAGGGATAAACATCGACCGTTTGTCCATTCTGCAGCTCAACCAGGAGAATATCATCACCGGCGCCTTTTTTATCGATCCCGGCGATCTTTCCAATCGAACCATTGACCCAGCGCCCCTTCGGATCGTTGTTGACCATCATGACTTGAGCACCGGTCTTGAGTTCAAGGATTTCATCCGTGGGAAGAGAAGACCTTTGAAATTCCCCTTCCAAAAAACCCTGGTAGCGCCGCGTTTTCCCGGGAAGGGTCGCCAGCTTTTCTTTGTTCCTCTTAAAGGCCAGATCATTCGTGCTTGTCAGAGTGATATAAAATTCATCATCAGGCGGGACAAAATCCGGATCAAACCTTTTGTTCAAACGGCTGAGTTCCTTTTCACTGATCGATCTGTTGCGGATCGCATTGAGCAGGGTAATAAAATCTTTTTCAGTTTGACGGTAAATCTTTTCCAGTTCGATAAACTCCATCCTGAACCCGGAATCCTGAAGAATGCGGGCTGAAAAAAAGTAGGGCGAGGTATAGCGGCTTGAAAAAATCCCCTTTTCTTCACTTGTCACCACAGGAGGCAGCTGATAGAGGTCGCCGATAAATATCATCTGGATGCCGCCAAAAATTTTCTTAGAGTCCGGTCCGTTCAACCGGAGAAATTTTTCGACACAGTCCAAAAGATCGGCCCGGACCATGGAAATCTCATCGATAATAATGGCATCCAGTTTCCTGTAGAGAAGTTTTTTTCCCTCACTGAGCTTCCGCACCGTATCAAGAGTTATATCAGGCCTGAAGCGGCAGAATGAATGAACGGTTTGCCCTTTGACATTCAGGGCAGCCACACCTGTTGGAGCCAGGACGGCGACCTTTCTAGCCGTATTGTTCCGAAAATAATCGAGAAGGGTCGATTTTCCGGTTCCGGCCCGGCCGGTAATAAACACATGCCGGGATGTATTCTCCATCAGGTCAAGAGCCGCTTTAAAAAGGGGGTTTATCTCAATCGTTATCCCGGTTTTCATTTTTCCATAAATCTGTCTGCCAGGATTCGGCGACGGCCGTCAGGGTTGATCTCCCGGCATTTTTATGACGCCGTATATTTTCTTTTTTTCACATTTTTCTCTTTCCGGTATTATCTCGCTTGATGAAATTCATGGCAATGAGAAACATCAAATTCGTTTGACAAACCACAGAACGGAGCATATCATTTTTTGTTCGATTAACATAATCTTGACTCACCATATAGATTCCAAAAAACGGAGGATAGTCATGACACTAAAAATGAATAAGGCCATCATTGCTTTTTTTATTGTTCTTTTGATCTCCGCGCCGGTTATTTCTTTCGCAACGGCGCTGGAGGAAAAGACGGGGCCGACGCCTGCCGGCAAGCGATTGGCATGTTATGCCCAACACGTCTCCATGAAAAAGAACTCCCCTTTTAACAACATGGAATGGCGTTTCATCGGCCCGACAATTATGAGCGGCCGGATTACGGATGTGGACATCCCTCAAGGAAGCAAGTACACGATCTACGCCGCTTCCGCCTCGGGAGGATTGTGGAAATCGGTCAACGAAGGAACAACATGGGAACCGATCTTCGAACATGCCGCCTCAACATCCCTCGGAGATATCGCCATTTCACCTTCTCATCCTGAAACCATCTATATCGGCTTGGGCGAAGCCAATGCTTACCGCAGCACCTATTCCGGAACCGGCATCTACAAGTCCACCGACGGCGGTAAGACCTGGCTGCGGATGGGACTGGGCGACAGCCATCACATCGGAAGAATCTGTATTCACCCTCGGAATCCCGATATGATTTACGTGGCCTCCCTCGGCCACCAGTATACCTTCAACAAAGAGCGGGGGGTCTTCAAAAGCATAAACGGCGGAAACACATGGAAAAAAGTTCTCTATTTTGATGAAAAAACAAGCGTTATCGATCTTGTTATGGACCCGGAAAACCCGGAAATTCTTTATGCTTCCGCCGGAGAAAGGCTTCGCCGTCCCTGGCATAATCCCGTACCTGAATTCGGGAATCCCAGCCGAGGTGTCTTTAAAACAGTGGACGGCGGAAACACATGGGAACCCGTCAACAATGGGCTGCCTCCCTTGGAACTGACGGGCCGCATCGGACTAGCCGTGGCTCCGACAAATCCAAACATTGTCTATGCCCTAGTCGACAACCACAATCCCGGCCGAAAGGCCAGGCCGGGAACAACCGACCCTTACGGGAATCCCATCGAATACCACATCAAAGGACTGGAAGTTTACCACAGCATGGATAAGGGAGAAACCTGGCAAAAAGTCAGTCCCGAAGATCGGGCCCCGGAGCGGATGTACAGTTCTTACGGTTATGTTTTCGGCCAAATCCGTGTCGATCCCAACCAAGAAAACACCATCTACATTTTGGGTGTCGGATTGATGAAATCCACGGACGGGGGACGGTCTTTCACCTCATGCCGGTATAAAAACCTGCATGCCGACCATCACGCCTTATGGATCGATCCCAAAGATTCCCAACACCTCATCAACGGCAACGACGGCGGAATCAACATCTCCTATGACGGCGGAAAAACATGGAAAAATATTGAAAACCTGGGCGTTGTCCAGTTTTACAACGCTGCGGTGGACATGTCCAAACCTTACCGTGTCTGCGGCAGCATTCAGGATAACGGCACCTATATGGGGCCCATGACCCACCGGCCGGAAAGAGATGATGTGTTTCAATGGGAATTCGTGCCCGGCGGAGAAGCCAGTTATGTCGTTTTCGACCCGACAAATCCCGACTTGATGTATTCGGCCAGCTTCTTCGGAAGAATCATGCGTACCGACTTAAGCCGGAAACCTTACCGCTCCAAGCCCATCGTCCCTCAACCGGGAAAAGATGAGCCTCCCTTGAGAGGAAATTGGCTGGCCCCTTTTATTCTTTCACCGCACGACCCCAACGTCATTTATTTAGGTATGCAGTACGTTTTCCGCTCTCCGGACCAGGGGGAAAGCTGGCAAAAAATCAGCCCCGACCTGACTGCAAACAATCCCGAAGAACAGGGAGACGTCGCCCACTGCACAATCACCACGCTGACCGAATCGCCGATGAAATCCGGATTGATTTATGCGGGTACGGACGACGGACTGGTTCATGTGACCCGAGACGGCGGACAAAACTGGACTCGAATCACCGAAGGTTTGCCTCAGAAAAAATGGGTTTCCCGCCTGGAAGCTTCCGCTTTCGACGAAGGAACCGTTTATCTTTCCTTGAACGGTTACCGCGATGATGATTTTTCCATTTATCTCTTCAAGTCTACCGACTGTGGAACCACCTGGTCCGATATTTCCGGGAACATCCCGGGAGCGCCGGTAAACGTGGTCCGGGAAGATCCAAAAAACTCCAAGGTGCTTTATGTCGGTACCGACCTGGGTGTTTATGCCTCAACGGACGGAGGCTCAACCTGGAACGTCCTTGGCGGCAACCTGCCGACCACTTTTGTCCACGACCTCGTCATCCATCCCCGGGATAATGACCTGGTAGCCGCCACACACGGCCGGGGGATCTGGGTTCTAAAATCAAGTGATGTCGCCGCCATTCAAAAAGACCCATCCGAATAATCGAACTCCGGTCCCGGTCCTTTTTGTGATTGTGCCGGGAATAGAACAATATGGACCTCGAAACCTACCTGGAGAACAAGAAAAGGAGGGAAGCCCGGGAAAGGGACCTTCTTGAATCGTACCGCGTTACGTGCTCCCGATGTCTCCGGCCGGAGAACATTTGTCTTTGTCCATCGATTAAAAGTTTTGACACCCGGGCGCGCTTTCTGATCCTGATGCACCCCAAGGAAGCCCGCAAGGAAAAAAACAACACAGGACGCCTGACTTTTCTTCATCTGAAAAATTCCAGGCTTTTATTCGGTGTAAATTTTTCCCATAAACGGGGACTTCTTGAAGAGTTGAAAAGACCCCATTTGGTCCCCTTTGTGCTCTACCCCGGCCCAAACGCAGCCGACATCAAAAATATCCGCTTTAAGGAGATTTTAGCCCCCCATCAAGCCCCCTTGATCATTCTTATCGACGGCACCTGGAACCAGGCTAGAAAGATCATGAAGCTAAGCCGGAATATTCAGGCTCTCCCCCGTGTTTCGATCATTCCCCCGGAGCGTTCGAGATTCATCATTAAAAAGCAGCCGGCTGAATATTGTCTGTCAACCATTGAAAGCGCCTTTTTTTTTCTCGAAGAATGGCAGCGCCAAGGCATGGAAAATCTGAACGGACAACACAGGGGCATGGTCAGGGTTTTCGAGAAAATGGTAAAATACCAGCTAAAAAAAAGCCGCGAAGCATCGCTTTCGGGATACCGGCGGTCCGTTCCTCGCAACTCCAACATTACCCAAATCCGCCGTCCTTCGCGTTTCCCCTTTTTCCGTTAAATCCGATGAATTTTATCTTATATATCCTAATGACTTCAACCGTTCCAGCTCTTCTTTGTCGAGCAAACCTTTTTTCTTAGGTGCCAGACTCCTTTTCAAAAAAGAATCGTATGTTTTCACTTTATGCGGTGGAAAACGCTGTAAAAATGTTTGATCCAGAGCATCTTCAAGCAAAATACCGTCCCCGTCTTCAGGCAGCGGCAAACCGAGAAGATAAAGCATTGTCGGAAAAATATCCAGAACATGGGCATTCCGCAGTTTGTTCTTCTTCCGTACAGGGCCTCCTGTTAAAAGGATGATCCCCGGCGGACCGTGCCTGTGCTGGGAATAGGCATGCTCATGCAGAATACAGGGGGCATGACCGTGGTCGGAAGCGATGATAAGAACGGTATCCGGGGAAAGATTTGCCCTGACTTCTCCCAGCCATTTGTCAAAATACTTATAAGCATCCGGAATAATTTGACCATATTTTCGAATATCTTCCCTTGAAACAGACAGGAAACACTCCGGCTGGTACCATTTCCAGTAGTGGTGCTGCAATGAATCGGGTTCATGAAAATAAATTGAGACTGTTCAAAGCCTGTAACCAATTGAATATAAACAGGTTATAAATGCTTTTTTTGGAACTTACCCCCATTTTGAG
>JAFGMO010000090.1 GCA_016927475.1 Candidatus Aminicenantota bacterium | reverse complement strand
TAGATATATTATTGCAAATAAAAAAATTGTCTCGGCCCGTCCCTTTTTTATTTTTTTCATGAAACCAAATGCTGCTGTTTTGCGTATATATAGTTGAAGTTTTTTCTCAAATGAGAAAATATTAGAGCGATAAGGAAAAAAGTGAAGACGAGGTTCATATGAAAATATTATCCAAACCCGAAGAGCTCATTCTTCTGGCTGTTTATTCCTTAAAGGACAACGCTTACGGTACCGCCATTAGAAACCATATCATACAAAAAACCGGGACGGACTGGACGATCGGCGCCGTTTACGTCCCCTTGAACCGCTTGGCCAAAGAAGGATTCCTGAATTTTTCCATCGGAGACCCCACACCCGAACGGGGCGGAAAACGAAAAAAATTCTACACGCTCACACCGCGGGGTATTAAAATCCTGGCTTACACGAAAAAGGTTAACGATTCCATGTGGGCCCATCTTTCCTCCATGGACCTGGAAGCCTTAGGTAACAGGGGAAATTCATGAAAAAACCGCCGGCATTTATGGAATGGATTCTGTACCGCCTCATCGAAAAGAAAGAACGGGAATTTATTATTGGAGACTTGAGGGAAACCTACCAGCAGTTGGCTTCTTCATCCGGTTCTTCAAAAGCGAAGTCCTGGTACGGCAAACAGATTTTCCGTTCCATCCGGCCCTTTTTATCACATTTTTTCTACGGGAGGTTCGCCATGTTCCGCAATTATCTCAAGCTAACCTTGAGGCAGATGAAAAAGCAGTGGGGATATTCCTTGATCAATATTCTGGGATTGGCCATTGGGATGGCCTGCTGTATCCTGATCTTTTTTTGGGTCCGGCACGAACTGAGCTATGACAAATTCCATAAAAATGCCGAAAACCTCTACATGATCACCGTAAACAGTGAACGCGGTACCTGGTTATCCAGTCCCTGGGCCCTCGTTCCCACCCTGAAAAAAGACTTTCCCGAGATAGAAAAAGGAAGCTGGTATGGAGAGGTTCCTCTCCTGGCGGCTTACGAAGATAAATTTTTCTTTGAAAACGTAGCCCTCGTCGACAAAGAATTTCTGGAAATGTTTTCTTTTCCCCTGGTCAAGGGCCACCCGGAATCGGCCCTCGAGAACCAAAATTCCGTCGTTTTAACCGAAACGGCCGCTGCCAAATATTTCGGAAGTGAAGACCCCATCGGCAAAACATTAAAGATCGAGAATCAAATCGACCTTGCCGTAACCGGTGTGATCAAAAATATCCCCGATAATTCCCACATGCGGTTCGACCTTCTGATGCCGGCCGTTTCCCTTGTCGGAAAAGACCGGACACAAACCTGGTCCATGGACGTTTTCTCTTATGTGCTGCTTTCCAGCGGAGCGAATCCGAAGGAAGTCGAGCAAAAAATAAGCGGGACCATCATCAAATACGACAAGAGAACCCAGCATCAATATCGGGCTGGGCTTTTCCCTGTCAAAAAGATCCACCTCTATGCCCTTTCCGGAACGGATCCCGTCGTGTATGTTTATGTTTTTTCCGCCATCGCCGTCATCATGCTTCTCATCGCCTGCATCAACTTTACGAACCTGGCGACGGCCCGGTCATCCGTCAGAATGAATGAAATAGGAATCCGCAAGGTGTGCGGAGGGGAGCGTAAGGACCTCATCATTCAATTCCTGGGGGAATCCATCGGCCTTTCTCTAACAGCCATATTCATGGCGGTCTTTTTGGTCTATCTTTTTCTTCCCAGCTTCAATTCTCTGACCGGCAAACATTTCTCCTTTAACATTTTTCGGGACGGGCTCCTTTTAGGGGGACTGGTGTTATTTGCCCTCTTCACCGGATTTCTTGCGGGAAGTTATCCCGCTTTTTATTTTTCCTCCTTTCAACCGAGCCGGATTCTGAGCAGCATCCATCGAACGGGATCGTCCAAAAGCGGCCTAAGAAAAATCCTTATCATTTTCCAATTCTCGGCGTCGGTTCTTCTTATCATCATGACCGCGGCCATCATCAAACAGATTCACTATATTCAAAGCAAAGATCTGGGCTTCTCCAAAGACCAGATCCTCGTCATTCGGACACGTCAGCAGCTTCGCCAGAAATATGCCATCATCAAAGAAGAACTCCGGAAAAATCCCAACATCCTTCATGTAACCGCCGCCTCAAGCATTCCTCTGGAAATCGGAAACAACAATCCGGTCTACTGGAAAGGCCGGGGCCCCGACAGCTACGTCAGTATGAATTTTGCATGCGTGGATTATGACTACTTTGAAACCTTTGATATGGAAATGGCTTACGGACGCAGCTTTTCCCTGGAACATGCCAGCGACCGGAGAAATTATATCATCAACGAAGCGGCCCTGAAACTTACGGGCTATAAGGACCCCGTGGGGAAAATGTTTTCCATGTGGCGCGATGAAGGCGTGATTGTGGGAGTCGTCAAGGATTTCCATGGAACGTCGCTTCATAACGACATCCGGCCGATCGTTTTCCTCATGTACCAGAACCTCCCCTACAGCAACTGGTTTATCAAAATTCGCGAGTCCGGAATTCATGATTCCATCGATTTCATTAAAAGCACCATAGCTTCCGTTGTTCCCGGTTACCCCGTCGAGCCCGAATTCCTCGACCAAAAATTCCAGCAGCAGTACCTGAACGAAAAGCGGCTGGAAAAAATACTGAAATATTTTACGGGACTGGCTATCTTTATCTCCTGCCTGGGTTTGTTCGGCCTGGCTTCATTTATGGCGGCTCGAAGGTCCAAAGAAATCGCCATACGAAAAGTGTTGGGCGCTTCGACATGGAATGTCCTGCGGATTCTTGGAAAGGAATTTGCTGTTCTCGTATTACTGGCCAATATTATCACCTGGCCGGCGGGATTTTTTATCATGAAGCGCTGGATACAAAATTTCGCCTACCACACACGTCTCGGCCTGGGAATTTTTTTGGTATCAGGCATCATCGCCCTGGCTGTTTCCCTTTTGACGGTCAGTTACCAAACCTTCAGGGCCGCATCGGCTTTGCCGGCCGACCGCCTTCGTGTGGAATAATCCAGGGAATTCCGCCGGGATTTTTGTGCCCTCAAATCACAATTCCATATGAATCCTTGTTAAAAACGGTCTCCGTCTTGAAATTACTATTGAAAAAATGAACCCTGAAGCCTTTATTCGAACGACAAACTTGCCTTGCCGGAATAATTCATGAATAATACGGATGAGGAGTTTTTAAAATGAGCATACTTGACATCATCAAAAAAAGACAAAGCATCCGAAAGTACAAAAACGAGAGCATTCCCGAGGACGTGATGAACCGGGTTCTCGAGGCGGCACGTTTGGCTCCTTCAGGAAAAAATCTTCAGCCCTGGAAATTCATCATCGTCAAGGAAAAAAACCTGAAAAACAAACTTATTCCGGCCTGCCTTGGCCAATCCTTTATCGCCGAAGCACCGGTCATCATCGCCGCCTGTGCCTATCCCGACCAATGTTATGCCAAACAGGGAAGATACATGAAATCCTGGCCGATCGATGTGGCCATTGCTTTGGAACACCTCATTCTGCAAGCCTGTGAAGAAGGTTTAGGGACATGCTGGATAGGCGCATTCAAGGAAGACGAGGTCAAGGAAATCTTGAATGTTCCGGAAGATGTTAAAATCCTGGCTTTAACTCCTTTGGGATACCCGGACGAGGAGCCTGCTTTGCGCGGCCGAAAAAGTCTGGAAGAAATCATATCGTACGATAGATACGATTGAGAGCTTGAACTCATACCTAATCTCCATATAATAGGTACAGCGATGATGCTGAAAAAGCGGGATGCCGGGAATGTCATATTTTGCTTTTTTTTTAAGAAAACCCCTGAATAGATTATTTCCGGATACAAACACGTTTTTTCGGCGGTAAAAAGGAGGTTTCATGAAAAAACACGTATCGTGGACATTATTATTACTCGGGTTCCTATGCGCCGCCCTGATTTTTGTGTCCTGCGGGGAAAAAGAAAAAATCATTGAAAAACCCGTTATCCAATTGTCTGAAGAAGATATTCAGGTCCTTCAAGAGACGGTCTATAAAACCCGCACTTTCAGGGGAAGAGAGCGGCGTTATCTCACTACGGATTTTTCTCATCTGGAAAAACCTGCTTCCCTGGATGAATTCACCCAATTTTTTCACAATCCACCTGTTCGGCAGTACTGGACGGGAACATGCTGGTCATTCGCCGCAACCTCTCTCCTTGAGTCTGAGCTTGTCCGGTTGGGAAAACCTAAGGTTAAGCTTTCAGAGATGTACACCGCTTACTGGGAATATGTGGAAAAAGCCCGCCGCTTCATTCAAGAAAAGGGCAATTCCTACCTGGGCCAGGGATCCGAACATAACGCCGTCATCGCCCGCATGAAACAATACGGAGCAGTCAGGGCCTCCGACTATTCCGGGCTCCTGGGAGAACAGGTTGAACACAATCACGGCCCCTTGTTCAAAGAGATCAAGGACTATCTTCTTTTCTGCAAAGAAAATGAATACTGGGACGAGGAAAAAGCCATTTCTTACGTCAAAGAGATTCTAAACAAGCACCTCGGCAAACCCCCGGAAAAAATTCTTGTCAACGATCAAGAAAAGACACCTAAACAATATTTGGAAGAAGATCTGCAGCTCCGCCTCGACGAATACGTCTCCTTCATCAGCACCAAATCCATTCCCTTTTACACCAAAGGAGAATTCGCCGTTCCCGATAACTGGTGGCACAGCGAAAATTACTACAATCTTCCCTTGGAGGAGTTTTTCGCCGCCATCCACAAAGCCGTCAAAAACGGCTACACCGTCGCCCTTGGCGGAGATGTTTCGGAACCCGGCATGAGCGGAGAAGAGGACCTGGCCGTCATTCCTTCCTTCGACCTGCCTCTCAGCCTCATCAATCAGGACAGCCGTGAGTTCCGCTATTATAACCGCACATCGACCGATGACCATGCCATTCATCTGGTCGGCTACAAAGAAACAGACACCCGCAACTGGTACCTCATCAAAGACTCCGGCTCCGGCGCCCAAAGAGGCCGTTTTAAAGGCTATTATTTATACCGGGATGATTACATCAAACTGAAAATGCTGACCTTCATGGTTCACCGTGATGCGGTTCAGGATGTTCTGGAAAAATTTTCCGAAGAGGAGTAGGATTCAGGTAAGATCTTCCTCTATAAAAATAGATCCGGTGCAGCGAAAGCCCCGACATTATGAAAATACAAGATTTTAATTTCCCGGAAAAAAATTTTTTCATCGAAAAATTCGGCGGCGATGTTTACGCCGTGGGAGGATATGTTCGTGATCTTTTCCGGAAAAAATCTTCCCGGGAAGTGGACCTGCTCATCCGGAAACATTCCGTCGATAATATTGTCAAAATGCTCCGTCCGCAGGGAAAAGTGGACCTCGTCGGTAAAAGTTTTGGTGTTATCAAATTCACGGTGGAAGGAAGAACGTACGATATCGCCCTTCCTCGAAGCGATGTTCCCCGTCCTGCCGAGGTCCCCGGCCATAAAAATTTCATCATTCATGCTGATCCGGATTTGCCGCTGGAACGAGACCTTAAAAGAAGGGATTTTCGCTGCAACAGCATGGCTCTACGCCTGGCCGATGGAGAAGTGTTCGATCCCTTCGACGGAATGAAAGACATAAAAAAGTCTCTTCTGCGAATGACCGATGAAGATGCTTTTCCTAATGATGCCTTGAGGGTTCTTCGTGCAGCCCGTTTTGCTTCAGTCCTGGAATTCACTCTTGATCTTTCCATTTACGCAGCCGCCCGAAGGATTGACCTTTCCGGCTTGAGCGTAGAACGTATCAACGAGGAGCTTTTCCGCATCCTTCTGGATTCTCCCAGGCCTTCGATCGGACTGGAGCATTTTTTCATCCTGGGAGTTCTGGAGCAGCTTTATCCCGAGCTCTACGCCATGACGCTGACTCTTCAGGATTCAGTGTTTCATCCGGAAAAAGACGCCTACGGCCATCACACGGTCTGGCATCATACCCGGCTGACCGTTGACCAGGCCTGCCGCTTCTCACGCATGTTCGATCTTATACCCGCCCGGAAACTGTCCCTTCTGCTGGCGGCTCTTTTCCATGATATTGGAAAACCTCATCTGACCCGATGGGACTATAAAAAGGACCGAATGGTTATCACCAGCCAGGGACATGATGTGAAGGGAGTGGATCTCGCAAAAAAAAATTTCGACCGCTTTAAAATTTTTTCCTGGAACGGTTTTTACATTCGCCGAACCGTCCTTTTTCTCATCAAATGCCATCATCGTCCTTCAGAACTGTGGAACAACCGGGACACGGTCACAAAAAAAGCCTTCAACCGTCTGGCGGCTGAGATTGAAGGCGAGATTGAGCTTCTGGTTTATCTCGATGCTGCCGACAGGGCCGGGCGGACAGAGAAACCCGTCGAAAAACTCGACCGAGAAGCCGTCTGGCTTCTGGACAAATTCAAGGAATTCAACATTACCCAAGAGACCATTCGCCCCCTTATTCAAGGCCGGGACCTTATCAAACTGGGAGTGGAACCCGGCCGCAGGATGGGCCGGATCCTAAAAAAACTATACGCCCTCCAGTTGGACAACGAATTCGAAACCCATGAAGAAGGGTTAAAAGCGGCCCGAAAAATTCTTAGTGAGGAAGACGGATGAAAATTTTGGTTACGGGAGGAGCCGGTTACATCGGCTCCCACACGGTGAAAGAACTTCTCAAAAAAAAACATGAGGTCACAATTTTTGACAATTTCTCCTCGGGAAAAAAGGAACTGGTTTTGAAAGGAGAGCTTTTTACCGGCGATCTGATGGATAAAAAGGCCGTCGAAAAAGTATTCTCACAGAAAAAATTCGATGCCGTCTGCCACTTTGCCTCCTTGATCGCCGTAGGGGAGTCCTATCAGGATCCGGGAAAGTACTACAGCCATAATCTCATCAGCAGCCTTAACCTTCTGGAAAGCATGCGGCAGCACGGAGTCAAACGTTTTGTTTTCTCGTCCAGTGCAGCGGTATACGGCATTCCTCGGGAAATCCCCATCACCGAGTCCCATCCTCTTGATCCCTTCAATCCCTATGGCAAATCCAAGGCTTTTGTTGAAAGGATCCTTGAAGACTATGAAAGGGCCTACGGATTCCGCTTTGTTTCCCTGCGTTATTTCAACGCGGCAGGCGCCGATCCTGATGGCCGCTTAGGAGAACTTCACGATCCGGAAACCCATCTAATCCCCAACATTCTCCTTTTCCTTCTCGGGAAAAAGAACTCCTTTTATGTGTTCGGAACAGACTTTCCGACCGATGACGGAACGGCCGTCAGAGATTACATCCACGTTAAAGACCTGGCCCGGGCCCATGTTCTGGCTCTCAAAAAACTCGAAGACGATACGGAAAGCGCCTTTATCAACCTGGGAACAAACCGCGGACTCTCCGTACTGGAGATTATCCGGAAAGTGGAGGAAATAACCGGGAGGAAGGTCCGCTACATAAAAAAACCCGTCAGAAAAGGAGACGTTCCCGTGCTTCGGGCATCCCGGGATAAGGCCGAGAGGTTTCTCGGCTGGAAACCGGCATTTTCAGATATCAAAACCATCATTCAAACCGCCTGGGATTGGCACAGCAAACACCCATAAGAACATGTTTATGATTATTCTTCGCATTTGATTTTCGTCCCATAACATGCTATAAAGAATCCTTTTGAGCTGAACATTGAAGAATAAAATAACCATCTGCACGGGATTGGTTCTTTTTCTCATCGGCTTCTTTTTTTCCTGTTCGTCCAAACCCAAGATCGAAGTAAAAGTCAGCAGCACCCCTCCCCCCCAGGAAAAAAATACTCCCCAGGACAGTGAAAACCTCCCCCCTGTTGTTCAGGAGCAAGAGGAAATAACGACGCTAAATGAAGAAACGGATGTTTCAGAACCCCCTTCAAACTCTCTCCTCGAGGAAGCCTTCATTTCCTACCAGGATGCACAAACGGCCTGGGAAAAAGGTGATTTTGAAACGGCCCTGACAGCTTTGGATGCCGCTTACGGCCTTCTCCTCAAATTGGAGATCCCTCCTGATTCCCCCCTTTTTCAGGACAAAAACGATCTTCGCCTTCTCATTGCTCAGCGCATTCAAGAAATTTATGCTTCCAGACTGGGAGCGGTTGGAGAAAACCATCAAACAATCCCATTGGTCGAAAACAAATACGTTTTGGCGGAAATCAAAAATTTTCAGACCAAAGAGCAAAAATCTTTCCTGGAAGCCTATCAAAGGTCGGGCCTGTACCGGGAGATGATCCTGGACGAGCTGAAAAAGGCCGGACTTCCTGAGGAGCTGTCATGGCTTCCCGTCATCGAAAGCTGGTTTAAGGTCCGGGCATTTTCCCGGGCCCGTGCCTTGGGTCTCTGGCAGTTCATTTCATCGACGGGATACCGCTATGGGCTGAAAAGGGACCGCTGGATTGACGAACGGATGGACCCTGAAAAATCCACCAGGGCCGCTGTAAAATATCTGAACGAACTGCATTCTTTTTTCGGCGACTGGACGACCGCCCTGGCTGCCTATAACTGCGGAGAATTTAAGGTTCAGCGGGTCATTCGTGCCCAGCGTGTGAAATATCTGGACAATTTCTGGGACCTTTATGTCATGCTTCCCCGGGAAACGGCTCGTTTCGTCCCCCGGTTTATCGCCACGCTTCTTATCATTAACAACCCGGCAAAATACGGCATGTCCCTTCCCCGTCCTAATCCGCCTCTTGAATATGAAAAAGTCAGCATCAACAAGGCCGTTAAACTTTCCACTCTTTCCAAAAGCATGAATCTCGACAATGACGAACTCGCCGCCCTCAATCCCGAGCTGCGGCATGACGGCACTCCCAATTACGAGTACTCACTTAAGGTGCCTCCCCGTTACGGCACCCGCACCACAGCCGCTCTAAATTCTCTGAACCAATGGGTTCCTCCCGAGGCCTCATACATCATTCATTATGTCCGCCGGGGTCAAACCCTTTCCGGCATTGCCGACCGCTACCGGACTTCCGTAAACTCCATCGCCCGCCTCAATGGAATGCGCCGCGTCCATCTTATCCGTCCGGGCCAACGCTTAAAAATTCCCGCCCGTGGAGTCACTATCCAGACGCAATCCCCTCCCAAGATAACAGCTCAAAAAGACGGAAAAATGGTTTATTCAGTAAAACGCGGTGATTCTCTTTACCAGGTGGCCCGTATGTTCAACACGACGATCCAGCATATCAAAGGACTCAACAACCTCAAGAGTAACATTCTCCGTGTTGGGCAAAAGCTGGTCATCACATCGGAAAAGCCCCCGAACTCAATCACCTACAAGGTTAAATCCGGCGATACGCCTTATGAGATTGCCCGGAAATTCGGCATGAATCTTGATAATCTTCTGTTGATAAACGGTCTCAGCCGCCGCTCAAAAATCTATCCGGGGCAAGAATTGTGGGTATTGGATAACAACCATTAGCGGTCCACTCTCGCCTGTCATCCTCGGCAGCTTTAACCTCGAATAATAAGGGTTATTGACGGGTTATTTTTTTGCTTCCCGTGCTTCTTTGGCTTTTTCCTTCAGTGTTTTCTTTTTCGATTTTTTCTTATATTCATAACTGACCATTTCGAGAAAAGCCATTTCAGCACCGTCTCCGGACCGGGGGCCAAGCTTTACAATCCGCGTATAGCCCCCAGGCCTCTCGCTGAAACGAGGACCGATATCATCGAACAGCTTTTTTACCACTGACCGCTTGTAGAGAAAACGCGCGGCCAAACGCCTTGCATGAACACTGTCTTTCCTTCCGAGTGTAATGATCTTTTCGGCCAAGGGGCGGGTTTCTTTTGCTTTGGCCAACGTCGTCTTTATCCGCTCCCTTTCAATCAAGGATGTCACTTGGCTGCGAAGCAATGCTCTTCTCTGCGGTGAGTTCCTTCTCAATCGTTTTCCACTGACCTTATGCCTCATTCAGATTGCTCCTCTTTTTCTTCTTTTCCTTCTTCTTTCTCTCCCTCAATCTTTTCCAGCAGCTTGGCATGGAGATCAATATTTAAGCCCAGTCCCAGTTCCTGAAGGGTTTCTTTTATTTCGGTCAAAGACTTACGCCCGAAGTTTTTTGTTTTCAGCAGGTCTTCTTCTGTTTTCTGGACAAGTTCATAAATTTTTTCGATCCCCGCCGCGCGGAGGCAATTATTCGACCGGACGGAAAGTTCCAGATGATCGATGGATTTAGCCAGAATATCGATTTGAGAAAGATAAGGAATTTCTCTCTTCCTTGTCGTCGATTCAAGCTCCAGCGGTTCGTCGACAATATTAAGAAAAATGACAAGATGATCTCGTAACAGCTTAGCCGCTTGTGAGAGGGCATCCTGAGGGGGGACAGCTCCCGATGTCGTGATCTCCAGCGTTAACTTCTCATAATCGATACGTTTCCCAACCCGGGCCGGATCCACCTTGAAAAGAACCCTTTTAACCGGTGAATGAGAAGAATCTAAAGGAATATAATCAACGCTCAAGTTTTCATCATAATTTTGATCAGCGTTGATATAGCCCCGGTTATTTCGCACCAGCATTTCCGCTTCCAGCTTTCCGTCCTTGTCAAGCGTGGCGATGTGTATCTTTTTGTCGAGAATTTCAATATCGGAATCATGTTGTATGTCCGCCGCGGTTACCTCGGTTTCGCCCGTCACCTTGATGCTCATGGTCTTGGTTTCCATTCCATGAAGCTTAAGAGGTATCGACTTGAGATTAAGAATGATATCCGTCACATCCTCGACAATTCCGGGCATGGTTGAAAATTCATGAAGAACACCTTCAATGCGAATTGCCATAATAGCCGCTCCGGTTATGGAGGAAAGCAGGATCCTGCGAAGCGCACTCCCTACTGTTATGCCGTAACCTCTCTCAAAAGGTTGAGCCGTAAACTTCCCGTACGTTTTGGTTAATGATTCATAATCACATTCTAAATATTTCGGCCTCTGAAATCCTGTTTCTATCATGCCTCCTCCTTAATGGTTTCCATGCCGGCAAAGACTCGCCGCAGGCACTTTTCAATTTTCCCTTTTTTCCTATCTTAAAATGAATCCTTACTTAGAGTAGAGCTCAACGACCAAATGTTCCTCAACTGGGAAAGTTATATCGTCGCGCTTAGGTAAGGTCAGAACCTTGATCATCATTTTATCCCAGTCCACTTCCAGCCAACCGGGAACCGTTTTATTTTTTTGTGATTCGACAACCGCTTTCAAATCCTCATTTTTGGCGGATTTCGTCCTCAACTCAATGACATCTCCTGTTTTCACCTGGAGAGAGGGAATGGTTGCTTTATGCCCGTTAACCTGGAAGTGGCCGTGTCCGATAAGCTGGCGGGCATGGGCTCGAGAAAGACAAAATCCGGAAATGAACAGGGCATTATCCAGTCTGCGCTCCAGCATGGAAAGCAGGGTGTCTCCCGTGATTCCCTTTTTCCGGTCAGCCCTCTCAAAGAAAAGACGAAATTGTTTCTCGGACATCCCGTAATATCTTTTAAGTTTCTGTTTTTCGCGAAGTTGGATTCCATAACCGAGGATTCTTCTCCGGGCCCGTCCATGTTCCCCCGGGGGATAAGGTTTTCTTTCAACAGGACACTTCTCGCTGAGGCATTTGCTGCCTTTAAGAAAAAGTTTTGTTCTTTCCACACGGCAAACTCTGCAGACAGATTCACGATATCTCGTCATCTTAACTCTCCTTCCCGGTTCATTATGTCAAACCCGGCGTCTTTTCCTGACTCTGCATCCATTGTGAGGAATGGGAGTCACATCTCTAATGGATTTGATCTCCAATCCTTCAGCTTGAAGCGCCCGAATCGCCGATTCCCTTCCGGCTCCCGGTCCCTTAACCCTAACATCAACATATTTCACACCATAATCTCTCGCCTGGGCAGCAACATCCTTGGCGGCCAACTGGGCAGCAAAGGGAGTACCCTTCCGGGCTCCTTTAAAACCCGCACTTCCCGAACTGGCCCAGCAAACCGTATTACCCTGCTGGTCTGTGATGGTTATGATGGTATTGTTGAAACTTGATTGGATACAGGCCACGCCGAATCCAATCTCCTTTTTTACTTTTTTCTTTTTTGTTTTTTTCTTAGGTCTAGCCATCAATGACTCCCTACTTTTTCTTTATAGTTTGGCCCCGGGGCCCTTTTCGGGTCCGGGCATTGGTTTTTGTCCTCTGTCCGCGAACGGGAAGTCTTCTTCTATGCCGAATACCCCGGTGGGCACTGATCTCAACCAGTCTCTTGATATTCAGCTGCACTTCTTTTCTAAGGTCTCCTTCGATTTTCTCCCGATTTTCAATAATCTGGCGGATCCTGTTGATTTCCTCTTCCGAAAGATCCTTCACTTTTTTATCTTTATCAACTTTTGCTTCTTCAAGAATCTTATTGGATTTTGACCGGCCGATACCGAATATATAGGTCAAACCAATCTCCACTCTCTTGCTCGGGGGTAAGTTGATTCCTGCAATTCTTGCCATTTTTACCTCACTCAGCCTTGTTTTTGCTTATGCTTGGGGTTGGTGCAGATAACCCGCAGTACCCCTTTCCGTTTAATAATACGGCAGTTGCGGCATATTTTCTTTATGGATGATCTTACTTTCATCGTTCTATCCTTTTACTTAAACCGATACGTTATCCGCCCTTTTGTCAGATCATAGGGAGACATCTCAATCAAAACTTTATCCCCAGGAAGTATCCGGATGAAATGTTTGCGCATACGACCGGAAATATGAGCTAAAATTCTGTGTTTGTTCGCCAACTCAACCCGGAACATGGCGTTGGGAAGCGTTTCAATAACGGTGCCTTCAGTCTCGATAACATCCTGCTTAGGCATAATACTTCTCCTTAGCGTCAGGCAATTCGCTTTTTTCATCACCAATTTTACTCAGTATTTCCGGCCCTTGTGTTGTTGAAACAACCGTATTTTCATGATGCGCGGACAAGCTTCTATCCCGGGTAACAGCCGTCCACTTATCATGAAGAATTTCAACATCCCATCCGCCCTCTGCGATCATGGGTTCGATGGCAATGGTCAATCCGGCCTTGATCTTAGGCCCGCGTCCCGGCAGTCCGAAATTCGGCACTTGGGGTTCTTCATGCAGCGAAAATCCGATACCGTGCCCAACAAAAGCCCGAATGACGGAAAAGCCCTGGGATTCAACATGGTTCTGAATGGCAAACGATATGTCCGAAATTCTGTTGCCGATTTGGACCTTCTCAAATCCTTTATAAAAAGCCTCTTTTGCAGTCTGAATGAGCTTTTCTGCCTTTGGACTGATATTTCCCACAGGATACGTCACAGCGGCATCTCCATAGTATCCGTCATATATCACACCGAAATCCAAACCGATGATATCGCCTTCTTTCAGTTTCCGTGAGGAAGACGGGATACCATGAACGATCTCCTCATTGATGGATGTACAGAGAGATGCGGGATACCCTTTATAATTTTTAAAAGCTGGAACGGAGCCCATTTCTCTGGCTTTTTTTTCCGCAAATTCATCCAATTCCAAGGTCGATACACCAGGCTGGATCAAGGCTTTGAGCTCGGCAAGGATTTTGGCGACAATCCGGTTGCTCTTCCGGATACCGCGTATCTCCTCCTTGCTTTTATAAATAATCATGATAAAGCCTCTGTTATCTCGGAGACCTGTTTCAGCTGTTTGTCCAAGATACCGCTGATGCTCTCAAATACCTGTGAAACCGGTCCATTTCCATCCACTTCATGGTAGATACCCTCTCTTTGATAAAAATCAACAAGAGGTTCGGTTTCCTCGTGGTAAACCCTCAAGCGCTCTTTGATGATATCGGGCCGGTCATCTTCCCGGCTCACCAATTTTCCTTTGCATAGATCACATTCATCTTTCTCCTTTGAATTCCCGAGGAGAAGATTGTAAGGCTTCCCACAAGCTGAACAAACCCTTCTGGCGGATAAACGCTCGATAACGGCTTCGTCATCAAGAACAATGTCCAAAATCATTTCAGACTGCTCCGGCTTTATTTTTTTTAAGGCATGTACCTGCGCTATATTTCGAGGAAAGCCATCCAGAACATAGCCTTTTTTGCAGTCACGCATTTCGATTCTTTCCCGGACAACTTCTATGACGATATCATCGCTCACGAGCTCTCCTCTATTCATCACGGATTCCACTTTTTTCCCGAGAGGTGTCCTCTTTTTGACGGCCCGGCGAAAAAGATCGCCCGTGGAGATCCGGGGAAAACCATACTTTTTTTCGATCAAACCGCCCTGGGTTCCTTTTCCGCTTCCCGGCGGGCCCAGCAGAATAATTCTCATCCTCTTCTGCCTCTAATCCTTCCCCGGCGCATAAAACCGTCGTAATGCCTCATAACAAGTTGAGCTTCGATCTGCTGCAGGGTGTCCATCGCCACCCCGACAACAATGAGCAGGGACGTTCCTCCAAAATAGATATCAACGTTTAGTCCCTGGGTAAACCACTGGGGTAGATTCCGGTCTAAAAATCCTCCGATTAACGGAAGAGTTTGAACTTTGAACCCGGTAAGTAAAAATTCCGGAAGAATAGCCACTGCGGCTAGATAAACCGAACCAACAAGGGTGATCCGCGAAAGGACGCCGTCGATAAAATCAGCCGTGTTTTTTCCCGGCCTTATACCTGGGATGAAACCGCCGTATTTTCTAAGATTATCCGCGACATCTGCGGGATTAAATATAATTGAAACATAAAAATAGGTAAAAAAGATGATGGCCGCAACGTATAAGAGAACATAAAGGGGCATGCCCCAAAGAAACTGTTGGGCGATTCTCTGGACAAAAGGATGCTTGACGAAATTTGCCACGGTTGAGGGTATAGTGATAACGGAAGCGGCAAAAATGATCGGTATGACCCCGCCCGTATTCACCCGCAGGGGGAGATGTGTGCTCTGGCCTCCGTATATTTTTCTTCCGACAACGCGTTTGGCATAGGAAACGGGTATTCGCCGCTGTCCCCTTTCGACAAAAACGATCACCGCGTTTATCACAACCATCAGGGCTCCCAGGAAAAGGACCTTCAGGATACCGATATCCCCGGTTCTTAATCCGCTGATAACGGTTTGGACATTCCGGGGGACATCAACAACGATCCCGGCAAAGATAATCAAGGAGATTCCATTCCCTATCCCTCTTTCCGATATCTGTTCTCCCAGCCACATGACAAATACGGTGCCTGTCGTCAGCGTTAACACCGTCAGGAGTTGAAAAGGCAATCCCCCATGCGGTACGATCCTGGCGCCACTGACCGGACTCGTCTGTGACTGCAGCCAGAGGGAAATTCCCCAGGACTGAATAACGCAGATGAGGATGGTTCCATAGCGCGTATACTGGGTGATTTTTTTTCGTCCCAGCTCGCCTTCCTTGGACAATCTCTCCAGATAAGGCCAAACAACCTGTAAAAGCTGAAGAATAATGGATGCGCTGATATAGGGCATGATGCCCAGGGCGAAAATAGTCATCTTCGACATGTTTCTACCGGAAAAAAGATCAACAAATCCCAGGATGGTTCCCTTCTGTGCTTCCCAGAATTCCTGAAGGGCGATAGCGCTGATCCCGGGATTGGGGATCTGCCAGCCGATACGGTAGATGGCCAGAAGAAAAAGAGTAAAAATAACTCTTTTTCTCAAATCCGGAATGCTGAAGATATTTCTGATGCTTTCTATCATTCTTGACTTCCAATCAGAATGGCTTTTCCGCCCGCTTTTTCAATCTTTTCTTGAGCGGATTTAGAAAATTTGTGGGCATGAATACTCTTAGCAGAGGAAACTTCTCCCCGTCCCAGGATTTTCACATTTTCCGACTCCTTGTTGATCAAGCCTGCCTCCGCCATATCCTTCGGTGTGATCTTTTCTTTTTTGAACGTATCCAGGCGCTCCAGGTTGACTTCTGAATATTCTTTCCTGAATTTATTGGTAAATCCCCTTTTCGGTACCCTTCGAACAAGAGGCATCTGACCTCCCTCAAAACCGCGTTTTCGGGAGTAACCGGAACCGGCTTTTTGTCCTTTGCTTCCTCTTCCCGAGGTTTTGCCGTATCCGCATCCGGGACCTCGCCCGATACGCTTCCTGTTCTTACGGGAATTTTTTGCCGGATGGATATTGCTCAAGTTCATTTTTTCTCCAACTCCTCAACCTTCAGCAAATAAGATATCTTTTGAATCATGCCCCTTATCTCAGGACAATCATTCTTCAAAACTTCGGAACCGGTTCTTCTCAATCCCAATCCACGAACCACCTCCCGGTGTTTCCTTGGATGGCCGATCACACTGCGGACAAGCCTGATTCTTAGCATCTTTGATGCAGAGGCACTCTTCGCCTTTGCCGTTCCGGTCTTTTTTTTCGCTGCAACCGCCGTTTTTTTCTCTTCTCCCATCATAATGAATCCTTAGCTATTCCGCGTTTTTTTGATACGACTTCGGGGTCGTTCAATTTTTTCAATGCCGCCATGGTGGCGTTGGCAACACTGATGGGATTGTTGCTTCTGATTGACTTGGTCAGGATATCTTTTATTCCCGCCAATTCCATAATAACCCGTACAGCTCCTCCGGCGATGACTCCTGTTCCCTTGGAAGCGGGGCGAAGAATGACCTGCCCGCCGCCGTCAACTCCTTTGATAAAATGGGGAATCGTCGAATCGGCCAGCGGAACCTGGATCATATGTTTTTTCGCATTTTCGACTGCTTTGGCTATGGCCATGGGAACTTCCCTTGCTTTTCCTTTGCCGATGCCGACCAAACCTTTTCCATCACCAACAGCGGCCAGTGCTGAGAAACTGAGATTTTTTCCTCCCTTAACAACCTTGGTCACACGCCGAATGGAAATAACCTGATCTTTGAATTCAACCTCATCTTCCATCTCATCTCGCTTTATGTTTTTTTCTGCCACCATGTTCCTCCTTATTGAACCATCAATTCTTAACTAGATGATGATACCTTGCTTTCTTACGGCATCAGCCAGGGCTTTGATTCTCCCATGATAAGGATAATAACCTCTGTCAAAAACAACGTTCTTGATTTTTTTCTCTTTTAATTTTTTTGCCAGCATCTCTCCCAGTATGGAACTGGCTTTCATATTCTTGAAGCTTTTGTTCTTTTCTTTAAATGCTTTGTCCAGGGTCGAAACCGAAGTTATCACCTTCCCGGAAACATCATCGATGACATGCGTATAAAGAAACCGATTGGACTTTAAGACAAGAAGCCTCGGCCGTTCGGCCGTACCCTCAATCTTCTTGCGAATACGCTTTCTAATGCGCCGTCTTGATTCCTTCAATGATTCGAGCTTTTTACTACGCACCTCCCACCCCCGCTTTTCTTTCCTTCTTGATCAAACGTTCACCCACGAAACGAATTCCCTTGAGCTTGTAAGGATCCGGTTTACGAAGATCCCGAATTTTCCGCGCCACCTGGCCGACTCTTTGCTTATCAATCCCTTTAATGCTGATCAATGTCGGCTTTTCCAGCTCAACTTCAATATCCTCCGGAACAGGGAAAACGACGGGCTTGGAATAACCCAAATTGAGTTCTAAATTATTTTTTTCCAGCTTGGCCCTGTAACCCACACCAACAATCTCGAGCTTCCGCGTGAATCCCTGGGAAACACCCACAACAGCATTATGGGCCAGGCTTCGGGCCAAACCGTGAAAGGCCATTAACTGTTTCGTCTCCGCTTTCCGTTTAAAGACAAGATGATTGTCTTCGAGCTTTACATCGATTCCCTCTGGAACAGGCGATACAAGTTTTCCTTTAGGGCCTTCAACCTCGATCGCATCGGGATTGATATTCACCTTCACCCCATCGGGAAGAGCAACAGGTTTTTTTCCAACTCTTGACATCAGTCTATCCTTCCAATGGAATCACCATATATGACACAAAACTTCCCCGCCGACTCCCAATTCTTCACACTTCTTACCGGTTAAAATTCCCTTGGAAGTCGAAATAATGGCAACTCCCAATCCGTCCAACACCTTGGGGATGGAATTGATATCACAATAAATTCGGCAGCCCGGACGGCTTACCCTGCGAAGACCGCCTATCACATTCATGTTTTCTTCGTTATATTTCAAAACAACGGTTAAAACACCCTGTTTATTGTCATCGATAACCTTGAAATTCTTGATGTATCCTTCTTCCTTCAATATTTTGGCGATCTCCACCTTCATCCGGGAGGCAGGAATTGCAACATCTTTTTTCTTGACTATACCGGCATTCCTGATTCGCGTCAGCATATCGGCAATTGGATCCGTTAAGCTCATTTTCGTTCCTTTCTATCGGTTCACCAGGAAGATTTGACCACTCCAGGGATATCTCCCTTTAAAGCCAGCTCGCGAAAACACAAACGGCACATGTCAAATTTCCTATAATAACCTTTGGAACGGCCGCAGATGCGGCAGCGGTTCTTATGCCGCACGGCATACTTCGGCCCTCTCAGGTATTTGGCTACTGATGATTTTTTTGACACTTCGACCTTCCTTGTTATGCCTCTCTGAAAGGCATTCCGAGTTTTGTCAAAAGGGCACGGGCCTCATCATCGTTGTCGGCAGACGTAACGATGGTGATGTTCATGCCCCTCGATTTTTCCACCTTTGTATAATCAATCTCCGGGAAAACGAGTTGATCCCTCATTCCCAGAGTATAGCTTCCTCTTCCATCAAAAGACCGGGGACTAACACCCCGAAAATCCCGGACACGCGGCAGCACGATATTGACCAGACGATCGAAAAACTCATACATCCTCTTCCCCCGGATCGTAACATAACAGGCAATGGGATTGTCTTTCCGAAGCTTAAAGGATGAAATGGATTTTTTGGCCCTTCCCGTAGCCGGAAATTGACCGGTTATCAAACCCAGCTCATTTTTTGCCGTATCCAGCACCTTTATGTTCTGCAGTGCTTCTCCCACACCGATGTTGATCACGATTTTCTCCAAACGAGCCACGGCCATTTTATTTTTGATATTCAACTCTTTCTGGAGTTCCGGTATGATATCTTTTTTATATTTTTCAAGCAGTCGACTCATTTTCTATTCCTATTTTGTTTTTTCTAAGGTTGCATTGCACTTGCTGCATATTCTGACCTTGCTTCCATCCTGTAGATTATCGATATTGATCCGGACTCCCCTGTCGCATTCCGGACAAACAACGCGCAGGTTGGAAACGTGGATCGGGGCTTCTTTTTCCATAATGCCCCCTTGAATATTGCGGCCCTGGTCAGGTCGTATAAATTCCTTGACGAAATTGACCTTTTCAACGACGGCTTTCTGTGTTTCGGGAATCACCTTTAATACTTTTCCTCTTCTTCCCTTATCTTTGCCGGCGATGACCTCGACAGTATCGTTCTTTTTGATCCTTATCTTATGCATCAGAGAACCTCCGGGGCCAGGGATACGATCTTCATGAACTTCCTTTCTCTCAATTCCCGTCCCACAGGACCGAAAACCCGGGTTCCTACCGGTTCCCCCACCCGGTCAATAATCACAGCCGCATTATCATCGAACCGAATATATGAACCGTCCCGGCGCCTCACTTCCTTTTTTGTCCTTACGATCACAGCACGCACCACTTTGCCTTTGCCTATTTTGCTTTCGGGTTCCGCCTCTTTCACCGTCGCCGAAATAATATCCCCTATGGAAGCCGTCTTTCCCACTCCGCCCCCCAGGGGCGTGATGCAGAGAATCCTGCGGGCGCCGGAATTGTCGGCTACTTTTAACATGGTTTCCGATTGAATCATGTCTCTTTTTCCTCAACTGCTTGTTCTTCCGGCGACAAGCCGATAATTTCTTTAACTCGCCACCTTTTTCTTTTACTGACCGGACGGGTTTCAATAATCTTAACCACATCCCCAACCTTGCATTTTTCGGTCTCGTCGTGAACAAGATATTTCTTTTCTCTTCGAATAATCTTTTTATAAAGGGGGTGCCGCACCTGTCTTTCGACTAAAACCGAGACGGTCTTTTTCATGTTCGTCCCGACGACCACACCGACCTTGGTTGATTTCCTGATTTGGCTGTTGTTCGTCATCTATTTTGTCCCTTTTTCCATTTCGATCAATATGGTTTTTATACGAGCAATATCTTTTTTGACGTTTTTCATTTTCAGCGGATTTTCCAATTGCCCCAGCGTATGTTGAAATTTCAACTTAAAAAGCTGGTCTTTCAATTCAGTCTCTTTTGTTTTTAATTCTTCCGCTGATAAATCTCTAATTTCACTTATTTTCATCGCAATTCTCTGCTTTCCCGTGATATGAATCGCGTCCTTACCGGAAGCTTGTGTGAAGCCAGACGCATGGCTTCCCGGGCCACATCCTCAGTAACACCTTCCATCTCATAAATAATTCGGCCGGGCTTGATAACATCTACCCAGAATTCCGGGTCGCCTTTCCCCTTTCCCATTCTTACCTCGGTGGGTTTTTTGGTAACCGGTTTCCACGGAAAAACGCGGATCCAGAGTTTTCCCTTCCTCTTGGCGTGCCGCGTGATGGCGATCCTACCCGCCTCGATCTGACGGGAAGTCATCCAGCACGGCTCCATGGCTTGAAGGCCGTATTCTCCAAAATTCAGCGTCGACCCTCTTAAGGCTTTCCCTCTCATCCTTCCTCTCTGTTGTTTTCTGTACTTGACCTTCTTGGGCATAAGCATCGCTAAATCTCCTCAACTTCCGTCGTATGAGATGTGACTTTTAGCTTGTCGATATCACCCCGGTATATCCACACCTTGATACCGATCTGGCCGTATGTGGTAAAAGCCTCCGTAAAACCGTAATCGATATCGGCTTTTAATGTTTGAAGGGGAAGCTGCCCCTTCAAATACCATTCCGACCGGGCGATCTCAACACCGCCCAGCCTTCCCGAGCACATAACCTTGATGCCCTTAGCACCCATTCTAAGAGCCGATTCCACCGCCCTCCTCATAGCCCTGCGGTAAGCGATTCTTTTTTCAAGCTGAATACCTATTCCTTCGGCAACCAGGAGTGCGCAAAGTTCGGGTTTATCAACCTCACGGATATCCACGTAAACATCCTTTTGGGCGATATCTTGGAGAAATCCCTTAAGATTCTCGATTTCCTTTCCTCCTCTTCCAATGACGATGCCGGGACGAGCCGTATGGATGATCACCCTGACTTTAGGGCCGACCCGTTCCACATCCACCTGCGCAATACCGGCGTGGTAGTACCGCTTTTTGATCGCTTTTTTCATCTCCAAGTCCTGATGAATTAACTGGCGATACTCATCTCCCTTGGAAAACCAGCGAGAACTCCACTGCTTGTTAAATCCGAGTCTGAATCCATGAGGATGTGTCTTCTGTCCCACTTTTTATCTCCCTTTTCTTTCATCGAGATAGATATGGACATGGCTTGTCCTTTTCAGGATGCGAACGCCTCGTCCCATCGGTGCCGCCCGGAACCTTTTCAACTGGGGCCCTTCATTAACGAAAATTTTCGAAATGAAGAGGTTGTCGATATCGGTGTTCGGATCTTTCTGTTGGGCATTGGCTATGGCTGAACGGAGTGTCTTCTCTATGATGGATGAAGCTTTTTTCTTTCTGCAGAACTTAAGGGTCGTTAAGGCTTCACCAACATACATATCTCTTATCAAATCGGTAACAAGACGGCACTTCTGGGCTGAAATCCGTATGTATTTAGAAATAGAGCGAGAGATGTAGTTTTCTTCTTCCATTTTACTTCTTTACCTTAATCGTTCGAGCGGTTTTGGACGTATGCCCTTTAAAAGTCCGGGTGGGAGAGAATTCTCCCAGTTTGTGCCCGACCATATTTTCCGTGATAAAAACCGGTATAAATTTTCTCCCGTTATGAACCGCAATCGTCAGACCGACCATCTCGGGAATGACGGTTGAACTCCGTGCCCAGGTTTTGATCACCTTCCTTTTTTCCTTTTCGGTGGTCAGAACTCGAATCCTATTCAACAACTTCTGATCAATATAGGGTCCTTTCTTGAGCGACCTTCCCATGATTATTTACTCCTTCTTCTGACAATGAACGATTGGGTTCGTTTATTTCGCCTTGTCTTGTAGCCTTTAGTCGGGATACCCGTCGGACTCACGGGATGACGCCCGCCTTTCGCTTTCCCTTCACCGCCGCCATGGGGATGATCGATGGGATTCATAGCGGTTCCGCGGACATGCGGCCGTTTACCTTTCCAGCGGCTACGGCCTGCTTTCCCGATGGAGATGTTTTGGTGGTCGACATTTCCGATCTGTCCTACTGTGGCACGACAGTCCAGATGAATCTTTCGGATTTCCGATGAAGGCAACCGGATCTGAGCATATTCCCCTTCTTTGGCCAAAACTTGAGCTCCTCCACCTGCCGATCTCACCATCTGTCCTCCCTTTCCTTTTTTCATCTCGATATTGTGCACGATCGTTCCCAAGGGAATAAATCTGAGCGGCATGGCATTGCCGGGAAGATTGTCTACCTGTTTTTCCTCGGAAATGACGGTGTTTCCGACTTTTAAATTCACCGGAGAAAGTATGTACCGTCTTTCCCCGTCGTTGTACTTAATCAGAGATATAAAGGATGAACGATTGGGATCATACTCAATGGTCTCCACAATCCCGGGCACACCGATTTTGTTTCTTTTGAAATCGATGATCCGGTACTGCCTTTTATGCCTTCCTCCCCTGAACCTTATCGTTGTACGCCCTTTGGAATTTCTCCCGCCGGATTTTTTTAAAGGCTCGACCAGGGGTTTATAGGGACGGTCGGTGGACAGCTCGTTATAAGCCAAGCCGACTCTCTGACGGAGACTGGATGTCGTCGGTTTGTAAACTTTTAATCCCATTTTATACCGCCTCAAAATATTCAATCATTTTTTCGCCTTGTTTGATCCTCACGTAGGCTTTTTTCCAATGTTTTGTCCGGCCGGTATTCCGTCCGACCCGTTTCATCTTTCCCTGTTTATTCTGAATGCGGACGGTATCCACTTTAATCTTGAAAAGCTTTTCCACCGCCTTTTTCACCTCGTTTTTGTTGGCCCGGGGATCCACCTCAAAACAGATCTCCCTGTTCATATCCTTCAACCTTGTGCTTTTTTCGGTAATAACGGGCCGAAGAACTATCTGGTATGCATCCTTTTTCACTTTAATCTCTCCATCAAGGATTCCAATGCTCCCCGGGTGAAAACGAGCCAGTCATGATCGAGAACATCATAAACATTGACCTGGCTGAAATCGACCACCTTAGCCTTGGGTATATTTCGCATGGACAGAAAAAAATTACGGTTCCGGGAACTGTCGACAAAGAGGACCGAATCCAGTTTCAGGGTTTTAAGAAGCTCAGAGGCTTTTTTCGTTTTGGCTTCTTCGATGTTTATGGACTCCAGCACAAGAAGCTTTTTCTCAGCAAGACGTAGGGAAAGAACGGATTTAAGGGCATTCCGCTTGGCCTTTTTCGGCATGCGGTATCCATAGTCCTTGTATTTCGGACCGAATGAAGTACCCCCGGACCGCCAGAGAGGAGAGCGGTTGCTTCCGGCTCTTGCCCTTCCTGTTCCTTTCTGCCGCCAGGGTTTGCGTCCTCCGCCCCGCACTTCGCTACGTGTTTTGGTGGAAGCGGTTCCCCGTCTTTGGTTCGCTCTGTAGTTTATGACGGTCTCATAGAGCAAATGCTGTTTTTCGGGGTATGAAAAAATTTCGCCGGGTAGAATCATCTCATTGACCTGCTTACCCGTTACATCCAAAACTTGAACCTTAGCCATTTTTTACTCTTTCGTTGAATCATTGGCGGCAGGAACAGCAAACCGGGCCTTTTTTATCAACAGGTAGCCGCCCTTCGCACCAGGGGTCGCTCCCTTGACCACCAAAAGGTTTTTTTCCTTGTCGATTTGAATAACCGTTAAATTTTTTACCGTAACCTTCGCATTCCCCATTTGTCCGGGCATCTTTTTCCCCTTTGTTACGCGGGAAGGATAAGCGGATGCTCCGATAGATCCGGGACGCCGGTGAAACATGGAACCATGGCTTTTTTTCCCGCCGCGAAAACCCCAGCGTTTGATAACACCGGCAAATCCTTTTCCTTTACTGGTTCCGGTTATTTTGACTTTTTCGCCTTCCTTGAAAACATCGACGAAAAATTGATCTCCTTCTTTCACCTCTTCATTTCCTTCATGGGCAAATTCCCTGAGCATACGAACCGGCGGAATTTCCGACTTTCTAAAATGGCCTTCAGCCGGTTTATTAGGATGCCTTAAAGGCCGTTCTTCGATGAATCCCAACTGGAGGCAATTATAACCATCTTTATCCTTGCTCTTTTTTTGAACGACTGTACAAGGTCCGGCCTGGATCAATGTGACAGGCACGGAATCCCCATCTTTTTGGAATATCTGGGTCATGCCCAATTTTTTCCCGATCAAGCCTTCAACCATGATCATTCTCCTCCGGCTCCAAAGGCCTGTATCTCGACATCAATACCGGCGGGAAGATCCAATTTCTGAAGTTCTTCAATAGTATCGTTGTTATATTCACTGATATCAATCAACCGTTTATGGACCCTCATTTCGAAATGCTCCCGAGATCGTTTGTCCACATGAGGAGAGCGGAGAACGCAGAATCTCTGGATCCTCGTAGGAAGAGGTATCGGTCCAGAGATATTCGCGCCCGTTCTCTTCGCCTTGATCACGATATCCTTTACAGATTGGTCCAGCAGCCTATGATCAAAGGATTGAAGTCTGATTCTTATCTTTTCCATTTTTTCGTTCTCCGTATCTCCTCAAGCTTTCCTCAGGAACGGTGGTTTTTCCTTTTCCAGTCCGTTTATGAGTCAGGCTCCTCACTCGATTATTTCCGTGATTGAGCCCGCACCGACCGTGCGGCCGCCTTCACGGATAGCAAACCTCATTCCTTTCTCCATGGCGACGTTCGTGATCAGCAAAATCTCAAGGTTCACGTTATCCCCAGGCATGACCATCTCCACTCCCTGCGGCAGCTTCACCGAACCCGTCACATCCGTCGTCGAAAAATAAAACTGCGGCCGGTATCCCGTGAAAAACGGCGTGTGCCGACCGCCTTCTTCCTTCGTCAATGCGTATATCGACGCCTTGCATTTCGTATGGGGCGTGATCGATCCCGGATGCGCCAAAACCATTCCTCTCTCTACCTCGTCTTTGTCCGTCCCTCTCAACAACACCCCTACGTTGTCGCCGGCCATTCCTTCGTCCAGCGTCTTCCGGAACATCTCCACTCCCGTCACAACCCGTTTCCGCGTCTCCCCAAATCCCACGATCTCTATATCTTCGCCAACCTTGACCTTCCCTCTCTCAACCCGGCCCGTCACAACCGTCCCGCGCCCGCTGATCGTGAAAATGTCCTCAATCGGCATCAAAAACGGCTTGTCAACCAGCCTCGTCGGCTGGGGTATAAACTCATCAACCGCCTTCATCAATTCCAGTATCGACTTGTTCACCTCAGCCCCAGGATCCCCGTCCGACTCCAGCGACTTCAACGCGCTCCCTCGAATTATCGGCGTCTTATCCCCGGGAAATTCATACTTCGTTAATAACTCCCTCACCTCAAGCTCCACCAAATCCAATATCTCCGGATCATCCACCAAGTCCACCTTGTTCATGTATACCACTATCGCCGGCACATTCACCTGCCGAGCCAAAAGTATGTGCTCCCGTGTCTGCGGCATCGGCCCGTCGTCAGCCGCAACAACCAATATCGCTCCATCCATCTGGGCAGCCCCAGTCACCATGTTCTTGATGTAGTCCGCATGACCAGGACAATCTATGTGCGCATAATGACGGTTGTCCGTCTCGTACTCAATATGCGCTATCTGTATCGTCAGCCCCCGCTCCTTCTCCTCCGGTGCGTTGTCAATCTTATCGTAGTCAATAAAGTCTACCTTCCCACCCTGTGCCTTGTTCAAAACTTTGGTGATCGCCGCTGTCAACGTCGTCTTCCCATGATCCACGTGGCCTATCGTCCCTATGTTTAAATGCGGCTTCGTCCTTTCAAACTTTTTCTTCGCCATCTCCTAAACCTCCTCTCTT
>JAFGMO010000089.1 GCA_016927475.1 Candidatus Aminicenantota bacterium | reverse complement strand
GTTGTATGGGATTTTATCCGGTGTGTCCCGGCAGCAATGAATATGTCCTGGGCAGTCCCTGTCTCAAAAGAGCAGAAATCAACTTGGAAAATGGTATGCGTTTTGTCATTGAAGCGGAGAACCTCACGGATGAAAATATCTATATCCAGTCGGTGATCCTGAACGGAAAACCCCATCGGGCCTCTTTCATCAGGCACGAAGACATCAAAAATGGAGGCCGTTTGATTTTTTTAATGGGGCCGGAGCCGAACCGGAGATGTTTTGATCCCGAAAACATGCCCTATTCCATGAGCCCTTCGAAATCTCCTGCATTCATAAATTTGGCCTGGTCAAAGAAATTTTTTATTGCTTCAAATAAATGCCCTTGAAGACCAGCTCTCCCTCGGCGTCTTCATAAATATAAGCCAAACGATTTTTTTCGAGCGGGGTAAAGGCACGGACATTGGAGTCCATTTCGATCGACCGAAGCGTTTTATAGCTTGTTGAATCCAGGACATCCACCCGCATGGGAATGGGCGGCATCTCTTCGGTTTTTTTTCGTTTTTTTATGAGCTTATCGAAGCTCTCCACGAATGTCAGAATATACAGGTGTCCGTCCTCCCCGATGTGCGCCGAGTGATTGACCATATCTACTTTTGCCGCCATCGCGATTCTATCCTTGCTGGTTGTCTGCCGGAGCAGTTCGGGAAAGAGCGGTTTGAAAGGAATCGGCCGTTCGAACTCCTCGATTTTTTTTCCGTCCGGGCTGAAAACAGAAACGTTGTTGATGGCGAAAAAAGGAAGAAAAAGATTCCCTTCCGGAGAAAAGGCCATGGACACTCTGTGCTTGATGGCCCGGATGAAGGGATGTGTTTCGGGATAAGCATCCGTCGTTATGGTGCGAACCACGTTTCCTTCAAAGTCCAGTACGTTCACCAAGGGCTGGGAGTTTTCCTTGAGTTGCATATTCAGACTGTAGCCGCTGATCCCATAGGAGGGGATAGTGAAGATTTCTTTCCCGATGACCAGCAGGTCGGCCACATGCAGTTCCCTGGTGTTGATGACTTTATCGTGCTCACCTTCGGGACCAAAAATCTGGATCCTGTTATTGCCGTAGTCCGCTACGGCCAAACGGGAATCTTTCATCAGACACAAGCCGGTCGGCCTACTGAATTCCCCCGGGCCTTGACCTTTTTTCCCGATGGCGCGGACGAACTGTCCGTTTGTTTCAAAGATCAGTATTCGGTTGTTTCCCCCATCCGCGATATAAATCAAGGAGCGGGCCGTGTCGTATGCCATATCGGAAGGTCTATGAAAATAATCTTCCTGCCCGAAATAGGAGAAGGACCACAATTCTTGGTTTTCCGGTGTCGCCTTTTTTTCAGAATCCGCAAAAATGGTTGACGCTCCCCAAATTGTCATACTCGATAAGACATATAAAAATATATATTTTTTCATCGGACACCTCCTATTTCTTGCTTGCTAAATATAGGACAAGGTTTCAAAGCTTATGACGTTCACCTCCCGTCAGTTGTTTAGGTTGTTCCTTTACCGGAGTTGTTGATTGTTTCGGCTAATAAACAATAAACCGGGGTTCTTTTTTGTCCAACCGGATGAGTCCCGCCTCTTTGGCCGCACGAACGGCCTCCCGGAATTCTTCAGGTCGAAGGCGTTTTCTTATAGGAGAATCAGCCGGAAGCTTGCCGCAGGGGTAATACTGGTCCATGATGTTGACGTAGGTCCATCTGGATATCTCGGAAGCGATAAACTTCACAACTTCATCCGTCCCTGCCAAATTTTGAGGAAGCACCAGATGGCGGATCAGGAGCCCCCGAAGAGCGATCCCCCGGTCGTCGAGAACCAGGTCGCCCACCTGGCGGTACATTTCTTTAAGGGCTTTTTGTGTCCTTTCCGGGTAATCGGCGGCCTGGGAGTACACCGATGCGGTTTCGGCGTTCATGTATTTGAAATCAGGCATGTATATATCGATGATTCCGTCCAGAAGTTTTAAAGCGGCCGTGGAGTCATAACCGCCTGTGTTGTAAACCAGCGGGACCGACAGGCCATCCTCGACCGCCGTTTTCAAGGCCGCTAATATCTGTGGGACGTAATGGGACGGGCTGACCAGATTGATATTGTGGCAGCCGAGTTTTTCCAGGTGGACCATCATCCGGCCCAGCTGTTCAAAGGTTACTTCCCGGCCTTCGCCCAATATGCTTATGGGATAATTTTGGCAGAAACAGCACCTCAGGTTGCAGTGGGTGAAAAAAATGGTGCCTGAACCTTTTCGGCCTACCAAAGGGCTTTCTTCACCGAAGTGGGGGGAAAAAGAGGCGACTTCCAGCTTGAAACCGGCCCGGCAGAATCCTCTTTCGTTTTTGAGCCTGTTAACGCCGCATCCGCGCGGGCAGAGGCGGCAGTTTTCCAGTTCGGCCAGAGCCTGCTTGACTTTTTGTTCAAGCCGTCCATTCTTGAAAGCGGAGATATAAGCTGCTTGAAATGCTTTTCCAGGCATGATGCCGTCTGATTATACCACAAATTATCTGGATTACTCTGTCATTCCAACAAGAATGATATGACATAAAATCACGAACGGTTGCTGTCGGCAGGGTCGAATGCGGCATTTAACACGCAAACGAAAATTTTTCTGTTATAATAAACCGAAAAAATGAACAATAAAACAGACACCGGATTTTTCACTTTCCCCCAATGGGAAGGAATTCCTTCCCTCGTTCATGGTTTTGGAAAAAGGGGATGGACCGGTGCCTGTTTCGACAAGATAAAGGAGTTCAGAAACCTCAAACGGATTTTTCTCAAACAAATTCATTCCAACCGCTTCCATGTCATTACGAAAATTCCCCGGACTCCGCCTGAGGGAGACGCTTTGCTGACGGATAAACCGGGGATTCTTTTGGTGATTAAGACGGCTGATTGCCTTCCTGTACTGATCCTGGATAAAGACAATCGAGCGGTTGCGGCGGTTCATTGCGGGTGGAGGGGAACGTCCCAGAGAATTATCCAGCATGTTGTCGCCGGAATGGAGCGCTGTTTCGGAAGCCGTCCCGAAAATCTGTGGGTGGGATTGGGGCCGCATATCAGGTCCACATGCTATGAGGTCGGCGCTGAACTCCCGGTTGCATTCGAACATGCCGGATTACCCTTGAATGTTTTCACGCGGCTGGCCGGAAAGCCGGGAAAATTTCTCCTTGACCTAAAAAAGGCCAATTTTTTGCAATTGATGGATACGGGAGTCAAAGAGGCCCATATTGTTTTTAATGATATCTGCACCCACTGCCAGCCTGACCTGGCTTCCTTCCGGCGGGACAAAAAAAAAGCGGGCCGGATGTTGAATTTTATTGGATTCAATAAAATGATATAAGGGCCCGCTTCAGGTTATTTTCTATCAGGTTATTTTCTATATTGCAATTTACCATTTTTTTTTTTATGCTATTCGAGAATATGAGCGAACCATCCAGTGAAATTCCGATTAAAGATGTCCCTTTGTATAAAAGGGGAAAAGTCCGTGATATCTTCAAAATAAATGAGAAGCTTCTTATCGTTGCCACAGACAGGATATCGGCTTATGACTATGTCCTTCCGTCTTTAATTCCCAATAAGGGTAAAATTCTTACCCAACTTTCCAAATTCTGGTTTGATTTCACTTCGCTTGTCTGTCCCAATCATGTATTGGCCACTGATATCAAAGAATTCCCACCAATTCTGCGTAAGTATGCGGACATTCTTGATAAGCGCTCCATGCTGGTTAAAAAGACGGAAGTTTTACCCGTTGAATGCGTAGTCCGCGGATATCTGGCCGGTTCAGGCTGGAGAGATTATTTGGCTTCAGGAAAAACGAGCGGTGTCAAGCTGCCCGAAGGGCTGAAAGAGGGGGACAGGCTGGATTCGGTTATTTTTACACCGGCAACAAAAGCAGAAAGCGGGCATGACGAGAATATTTCCTTCAAGGAGATGCAGAAATTGATCGGTGTGGATTTGGCCCAGAAAATCAGGAAGCTGAGCCTGGAGCTTTATCGTAAAGCTTCCCTCCATGCCGTTTCGAAGGGGATCATCATTGCCGATACGAAATTTGAGTTCGGGCTGTTAAACGATCAGTTGATCCTGATCGATGAGATCTTCACACCTGATTCCTCTCGTTTTTGGCCGCTGGAAACTTACGAGCCGGGAAAGTCCCAACCTAGCCTGGATAAGCAGTTTGTACGCGATTATCTCGACAGCACGGATTGGGATAAAAAATCTCCCCCGCCTCCGCTCCCCCCCGATATCATCACCAAAACAGCCGAACGATACATGAAGATATACACGATGATTTCCGAAAAAAAGTCTCTATGATGCGGGGATTGGTTGATCTTCATATACACTCAAACAAAAGCAGTGATGGTGATTTTACACCTTTTCATCTCGTTCGCTTAGCCCGGGAGTGCGGATTTCAAGCGATTTCCATCGCCGATCATGATACGGTAGCCGCTTATCCTAAGGCAGTCGAATACGGGGAAAAAGATGGTGTCGAGGTCGTTCCCAATATCGAGCTGACAACACTTTTTGATGACCGTGAGTTTCACCTGCTGCTGCCTTTTGTTGATTGGAAATCGAGGGTGCTGCACAGTCTTATAAAGCGGATATATAAGCGGCGGATCGAGGAAGGACAGGAGAGGGTCAACAGATTGAAAAAACTGGATTTTGATATCAATTGGAAACGGGTAACCGGAAAAACGGGTGCCAATCCACCTCTTGGCGTTACGATCGCCCAGGTTCTATTGGAAGATGCCGGGGAAAAAGATTCCCGGTTGAAAAAATATTTAGAAGGAAATAATAGAGATTTTGCCCCATACTTTTTTTACAGGGATTATTTTATGACGGGGAAACCCGCCTTTGTTCCTAAAAAAAACATTGATCTTTTAGAAGTTATGGATGAAGTTCCTCAAACGGGGGGTGTTCCTGTTTTAGCCCACCCAGGCGCCTATTTTCAACTGGCCCAAGAAGAAGATATCAAACGTCTTAAGGAGGCGGGCCTGCAGGGAATGGAAGTTTATACGTCTTACCATGATGAGGAACAGACGGTTTTCTACAAGAAACTAGCTGAAGACCTGGATTTGGTGCCGACGGCAGGTTCTGATTTTCACGGCAGGGTCAAACCTCATATCACTTTCGGATCTATGAAAAAAGGGGAATACTGGATGGTTGAGGAACTTCTGAAAAGGAAAAAAAATGAGCATGAATTGGGTTGACATCGTTCTTCTGGTAATCCTGGTTCTTACTTTGATAATGGGTATTGTCCGGGGACTTATGAGGCAGATCATCGGGATTTTAAGCGTTGTTGTCGGCCTTCTTCTGGCCGTAAATTATTACGAAGTGGCTACGGAGTTCATAGGACAGGTTATCACCAATGAATTTTTAGCCGAATTCCTCGGATTTCTAACGATATTTGTGCTTATTCTTCTCATCGGCTGGCTGATCTCTCTGGCAGTTCCTCGTTTGCTAAAAGGACCTTTTAAAGGATTAGATCATATCCTGGGCGGTTTTTTTGGGTTTGTTAAAGGAGTGATTATCTGCGGTATCCTTCTTTTGGCCTTGATGGTTTTTCCCTTCGATATGGAAGCGGTGGAGGATTCGACCCTGGCCCCTGTGTGTAAAACTATCACCAAGTCGTTGATATCCCTTATACCGGAAGACGTCAAAGACCGGTTCCAGGCAACATACAAGGAGATCTTTGAAAAGAGTAAAAACCATGAAGAATCTGACCATTCATGACAAGATGGAAATAATCATCGAGGAGATGATCGAAAAGGAGCTAAGCCTTAAGGATGCCATGAGAGAATTTGAGAAAATTTTCATCGAGAAAACAGCCGTAAAATGCAAGGGCAACAAAACAAAGATGGCAGAAAACCTTGGCCTCCACCGGAATACACTTCGTAACCGCATCAAAAAACTGAAGATATCGTCAAAATTTAGCAGATAATCAACGAGAGTGCTAAATTTTTCTTGACAAAAGGGGAGAGTTTTATTATATTAGCACTCGCTTCATTTGACTGCTAATTATTACCAAAAGGAGGTTTTTTCATGAAAGTGATGCCTTTATACGACAGGGTTCTTCTGAAAAGATTGGAAGAACAGGAAGTAAAAAAAAGCGGAATCATCATTCCCGATACGGCCAAGGAAAAACCTCAGGAAGCCGAAGTTATCGAGGTTGGGAAGGGCCGTGTTTCAGATGACGGGAAGGCGATTCCGCTCGAAGTGAAAAAAGGCGATAAGGTGCTCATCGGCAAGTTCAGCGGCACGGAAGTCATGCTCGACGATGTGGAACATGTGATCGTGCGAGAGGAAGAAATCTTAGCCAAGATCACCAAATGAGGATGATAAGGAGAAAAAATGGCCAAACAAATCACACTGGGTGAAGATGCAAGACAGGCTCTTCTCCGGGGCGTCAACACGCTCAGCAATCTGGTCAAAGAGACGTTGGGTCCCAGGGGGAAGAATGTCATTTTGGACAAAAAATTCGGTTCTCCTACCAGCACCAAGGACGGTGTCACGGTAGCCAAAGAAGTCGAACTCAAGGAACCGCTGGAGAATATGGGAGCGCAACTGGTTAAAGAAGTGGCGTCCAAGACGTCCGATGTGGCCGGGGACGGAACCACCACGGCGACCGTGCTGGCCCAGATCATCTATGCGGAAGGTTTAAAGTATGTCACCGCCGGCGCCAATCCCACCTTGATCAAAAAAGGTATCGAGAGGGCTGTCGAGGAAGTTGTTAAGGAGCTGAAAAAGCTGAGCCGGAATGTCAGCGGAGACATGATTGCTCAAGTCGGAGCCATCTCAGCCAACAACGATCTATCCATCGGAAAGATCATCGCTGAGGCCATGGATAAGGTCGGGAAAGACGGTGTTATCACCGTTGAAGAAGCTAAGGGATTGGAAACGACCATGGAGATCGTCGAAGGAATGCAGTTCGACCGCGGTTATCTTTCCCCTTATTTTATCACCGATCCGGACCGGATGGAGTGCGTGTTGGAGAATCCCATGGTTCTTCTTCATGAGAAAAAAATCAGCAATTTAAGGGAACTCCTTCCGCTTTTGGAGAACATCGCCAAATTAGGCAAACCCCTTTTGATTATTGCTGAAGAGGTGGAAGGCGAAGCCCTGGCCACGCTGGTCGTCAACAAGCTCAAGGGTACGTTCCAGTGCGCGGCCGTTAAGGCGCCCGGTTTTGGTGACCGGCGAAAGGCCATGCTGGAAGACATCGCCGTGCTGACCGGAGGAAAGGTCATTACAGAAGATATTGGTGTTAAGCTGGAAAATATCGGTGTCGACTGGCTGGGCGAAGCCAAAAAAGTCGTGATCGACAAGGACAATACGACCATCGTCGAGGGAAATGGAAAACAGGAAGACGTCCAGGCCCGCATCAAGCAGATTCGAACCCAGATCGATGAAACAACATCCGATTACGACAGGGAAAAACTTCAGGAAAGGCTGGCCAAGATGGTCGGAGGCGTGGCTTTGATCAAGGTCGGTGCCGCCACTGAAACCGAGCTTAAAGAGAAAAAAGCCCGGGTTGAGGATGCCATGCACGCTACCAAAGCCGCCGTGGAAGAAGGCATTGTTCCCGGCGGAGGTGTTGCGCTGCTGAGATGTCAGAAAGTTCTCGATGCCGTCAAGGTGGAAGGAGACCTGCAGATCGGCATCAATATCATTAAGAGAGCCATCGAAGAGCCTCTTCGTCAAATCGCGCATAATGCGGGGCAGGAAGGATCCATCATTGTTGAAAAAGTCAAGGAGAAGGAACAGGATTTTGGTTTTAATGCACTCAACGAAAAGTACGAAGACCTGGTTAAGGCCGGAGTTCTTGACCCGACCAAGGTTGTGCGAACGGCCCTTCAGAATGCTTCAAGTATTGCCGGACTACTGCTGACTACGGAAGGATTAGTTGCCGAATTGCCCGAGGAAGATAAGGGATCCAAATACCCCCCGCCACCCGGCCCTGACATGTACTGAAGTTCCCGCTGAATAACGAACCAATGGCCCCGGGGATTTATCTCCGGGGCCTTTCTTTTTTTTGAGGGATGACTGTGCTATCCTTGATACTTCCACAAAATGAAAATTGAGGAAATGTTCCGGATTACGGCCGCTCCCCGTGTTTCTCATAGGAACGGATAGACATATGATGGCGGTTGTGATGGGCCCGGATTGGAAAAAATGATCACTTTTTTTGACCGCTATGTGCTTCGGGAATTTATCCCCCCGTTTTTTATTGGATTGATCGCCTACACTTTTGTCGTGCTCATGAATCATATTCTTCAGCTCTCCGAAATATTCATTACTCGGGGTGTCGCTTTTGGAGCTGTACTAAAGATTCTGATCTATCTGATCCCTTCATTACTGGCCTTTACCGTTCCCATGTCCGTATTGATGGGGATTCTTGCGGGTTTGAGCCGTCTATCGGCGGATTCAGAAATAACCGCTTTTAAAACACTGGGAATCAGCTACAAGAGGCTGCTTTCTCCTGTCTTTGTCTTTTCTGTTTTGGGATGGCTTTTTACAGGTTTGCTGACACTTTATCTTGCGCCTATGGCCAACTACAAGTGGGTTCAATCTTTCAACCACGCGATTCGGGAAACGATCCAGTATACCATTCGTCCCCGGGAGTTCAACGAATCTCTTCCCCAGGCCGTGTTGTACATTCAGGATATTGATCAAAAGCACCGCTGGAAAAACATTTTTGTTTATTTCACTCAGCCGGCCGACGAATCCAGATTCATCCTGGCTGAAGAAGGAAGCTTAAGTTTTTATCCCGACAAAAAAAAAGCTGTTTTGAGGCTTTCAAAAGGAGTTATCCATTCCACCCGGCTGTCCGAACCTGAAAAATACAGCCTCACATCTTTTGAAAATTTTGTGGAGGCTCTGGATATTGAGAGCGCGGTGATGAGAAGCAGGCGGGGAAAGGGGGTGCGTGAGAAAAATATTGTGGAGCTTTTCCGTGATCTGACTCCGGTTGAGAATGAGAAGGCCAGGATTGAAAAAGAGATCATCGGACTGCTGAAGACCGCCGAGCGTCAAAAAGATCCCCGCTTGTCCGAACTTTCATTCAAATTAAGAGGGGAAAAGATGCGGGTCGTTTCCCATCGCGTTGAGATCAACAAGAGGTTCGCCTTTCCTTTTGCATGCTTAATCTTCGGCATTCTGGCTTTGCCTCTCGGTGCTTCAACACGGAGGGGCGGGAGAACGGGCAGTTTTACCCTTAGTGTCGGAATCACGCTCCTCTATTATATTCTGATCACGGCAGGAGAAAAACTGGCCATGGACGGCCGCATTTCGCCGTTCCTAGGCATCTGGGCGGCCAATATTCTTTTTGCCGGTTTGGGCGTCTATCTGTTTGTCGGATCTCTTAGGGAATGGTCTTTGCCTTCTTTTATGACAAGGTTTTTTTCCTGGATAAGAAGCTGGCTTCTTAGACGTGAAAGACGGGTTTCATACCGGCCTGGCTTTCGTCTTTTCCTCCGCTTCCCCAATATTCTCGACCGTTATATTTTAAGGAAATATTTCATCATTTTTTTCCTTGTAGTCTGCAGCCTCCTTTCCATCTCGATCATCGTGACTTTTTTCGAAAGAATCGGGGCTATCTATGAGCATGACAAACCGCTTTTTATGCTGGTGGAATTTATATGGTACCAGCTTCCCGAGTTCATTTATCTCATCTTTCCCGTAGGTGCGCTGGCCACATCCCTTCTCTCCCTCGGCCTTCTGACGAAATTCAACGAGATCACTGCCATGAAGGCCTGCGGGATCAGCCTCTACCGTGTTATCGTTCCCGTACTGCTGGTATCCGTCGTTATCAGTTTCTGTTCGTATTACACACAGGAAAATATCCTTCCTCAAGCCAACCGTAAGGCTGAAGAAGTCTGGCACCGGATCAACGATATTCCACCGCGCACTTTTCGTTACATGGACCGGCGCTGGGTGATGAGTCAAAAAAAAGACCGTGTCTATCATTATCAGTATTTTGATGAAAAAGATTCCGTCTTCAGCCGAATTTCCCTGTTTGATATCGATTTTGAAAAATGGACGCTTCGGCAGCGGATCCAGGCTGAAAAAGGCAGGCTTGAAGGGACTGATCTTACGTTGATAGATGGATGGCGCCGGGAGTTTCAACAGAATGAACCCGTTCTCTACGAAAGAATAGAAAAAAAGAGACTTACGGGTGTGGAGGACAAGGGGTATTTCGTCAAAGAAATCAAGGAGCCGTCCCAGATGAGCTACCGGGAGCTTCAAAAATACATAGAAGAGATCAAACAAAAAGATTTTGAAACGGCCCAGTTTGAGGTGGATCTGAAATACAAAATTTCTTTCCCATTAGCTGCCTTTATCATGACACTTATAGCCATTCCTTTTGCTTTTTCCATGGGAAAGAGGGGGACTCTTGCCGGAATCGGACTGAGTATCGTTTTCGCCATGGTCTACTGGGGGGCGATCGGAATATTCAAGAACCTGGGATACACCGGATATGCAAGTATTTTTTTCGCTGCTTGGGGTCCCAACCTCATATTCGGGCTGTTGGGACTTTATCTGCTCTTCCGTCTGAGAACCTGACCTGTTTCATTCATAAAAAATGCCGGCGACATATATTTTTTAAGCTTAAGGCTTCATGGGTTGATTAAAGATGTAATTGATGAGAACTGAGCGTCTTATGATAAACTGGCGGATTATGAATTTAATGCCGACATTTTTTACCCTTTGGGCGCCGACCCAACCTAACCCGCCGATCTTTTCGCATCTGCTTCGTTGCGGCCTGTTCGCGGTGCAAAGTACAGCTTCACAGGCCGACGCCTTGCAGCTCCGGCAAGCTTGGCTCGTGACTAAAACAGGTACACCTTCATTATTCAATTATAGTACAGTGTTTCAAGTCTGGGGTTCTTGACACAGCTTGGACGGCGACTTATATTTATTCAAAGGAGTGCGTTATGGAAATTGAAATGAAAATCAAGGGTTTGGTCCTCGATCCCATATCAAAAATGCCCATAGTGGTGCTGGAAGATCCCAACAGTGAACGCATGCTCCCCATCTGGATTGGTGTTTTTGAAGCCAATGCCATTGCCTTGAAGATGGAAAACATCGCTACTCCCCGCCCGATGACTCACGACCTTTTGAGAAGTTTTTTTGAGAAATTCCAGGTTGTATTGGATAAAATCCTTGTCTGTGATGTAAGAAATAATACTTTCTACGCTCTCCTATACTGCCGTAAAGGTGATGAGACGTTTATACTGGATTCACGTCCCTCGGATGCCATTGCCCTGGCTTTAAGGATGGATGCCCCTATTTTTGTCAAAGACGAAGTCGTAGATAAGGCCCAAAGCATAAAATTCGACGAGAGCCTCGAAGATTCAGAAAAGCTGAAGAAATGGCTGGAAAACCTCAAACCGGAGAACTTCGGCAAGTATAAAATGTGAATGTTTGGCGAAGGTCCGAAGGACCCGCGTTTTTACCGGAGATAAGTCAAAAATGAAACCGATTCTCCCCTGTCCTTCTATTTAGCCTTAATAGGGCAGTCCAAGCTCGATCCTATTAGATCCCGTTGCTCTTTTTCATCATTCTTTCTATTTCTTCCGTCGGTCCGGCCAAAACGAGCTGGTCTCCTTCGCGGATTTTTTCTTCCGCCAAGGGTATGGTTATGGTTTGAGGGGGATAACTTCGCTTGATAACCAGAACATCGACCCGGTGGCGGGCCTTAAGGTTCAGCTCTTTCAAGGTTTTTCCCCAGAAAACGGTTGGGGCGTTAATCTCGCTGATCCTGTAACCCTTGCCGATGTCCGCCGTCCTGGTTATGGGAGTGAATTTCAACTTTTGGATAAGGCCTGAGGCGGCTTCTCTCTTGGAAATCTCATGGTTGTAAGCCTCGATGACATCCTTCCGCTTGATCACACCGATAAGCTTTCCTTTTTTCACCACGGCCAGCTCTTCGACGTCCTTTTTGCCGAAAATTTTCAGGGCCGATTCCAGGTTTTCCTCGTAGTCGATCTGAATTCCCGGAACCGCCAGGTCTTCGGCGATGATGACTGATTCCAGAACATCCCTGTCAAGGAGGTATTTTTTAAGTTGATTCAAGGAAAAACAACCCAGGTAATTTTTGTCGCTATCGATGATCTGGAATGAATGGTGCTTGCCGCCGATGACCTCATTGATGATTTTGACGGCGCTTTCATTGTTGGTAAAAGCCAGGTAATCCTGATTGAGAAAATTTTTCACGGGAAGGGCTCTTAAAATGCTCACCTCGCGTCCATCCTGAATGAGAATCCCTCTTCTCTTGAGCTTCATCGTGTAGATTGATTCCTTGTGGATACCGACGGTCATGAAGGAAGCGATGATGCAGGAGAGCATAAGGGGCAGAATGATTTTATAGTCATTGGTCAGCTCGAAGATGATGATGATAGCCGTGATCGGGGCTTGAGTGGCTCCGGCGACGACGGCTCCCATGCCGACCAGGGAAAAAGCTCCGGGTGAAGAAATGGAAGAAGGGAAAGCGTTATGAAAGATGGAACCGATGAAATTACCGGTCATAGCCCCCAAAAATAGAGACGGAGCGAAGATGCCGCCCGAACCGCCTGAGCCGAGAGTAAGCGAGGTTCCGCAGATTTTGACAAAGATGAGAATAAATGCCAGGAGGAATCCGATTTGATTCTGCAGGCAAAAGTCGATGGATTCGTAACCGAGGCCGAGGACATGGGGAAAAACAAGCCCGATTCCTCCCACCAGAAGGCCTCCCAGGATAGGTTTCAGGAGAGGATGTACGGGAAACGAATCAAATCGATCTTCGAGAAAATATAGGGATTTTATGAATAAAATGGCCACGGCCCCGCTGGCGAGGCCCAAAAGAATATAAGGACCGATTTCCCAGACACTGGTCAGTGTATATTGGGGAACGGTGAAAGCGGCGAAGTTGCCGGTCAGCATCCGGGTGGTCAGTGTGGAGATAACGGAAGCAACGATGATCGGACTGAAAGAAAACACGCCGAAATCGCCCAAGAGGATTTCAACTGCGAAGAGGGCCCCGGCGATCGGGGCGTTGAACGTTCCTCCGATTCCCGCTCCGGCTCCTGCGGCGACGATTGTTCGAAGCGACCTTTCTTTGACGTGAAACAAACGCCCCGCAGCAGAAGCGATCGTCGAGCTGATCTGAACGATCGGTCCTTCCCGGCCCACCGAACCGCCGCTGCTGATACAGATGGATGAAGCCAGCGCCTTAACGACAGCCACTTTGGTCGGAATTTTACCTCCCCGGAAAATGAGAGATTCCATGATCTCCGGGACGCCGTGTCCCTTGGCCTCTCTTGCTCCATAGTAGATGAGCGGCGAAATAAGCAGGCCACCCGCTGCAGGCAAAAGCAGGGTCCGGTACCAAGGTTGTGCGGCGGCGGATCCGATGATGGAAGGAGTAGCCCAAAACAGTTCCTGGAAATATTGGATCATATATTTAAAGGCGATGGAGGCTAATCCGGCCAGGAACCCCACCACCACGGATAAAAGGATTAGGCCGATGTGTCCGCTGAATTCACTTTTTCCAAAATGTAATTTCATATGGCACGCGTCATAAATAATTCAGGTTTATTAAAGTCAAAAGAGTTGAAGCTGGCCTTGGTTGTTTTCGTCTTCCATTTCTTCATCGTAAAGTTTGATGATTCCGTAGGTCCCATCGTGTCCGGGAGCGATATGGACGTTTCCTTTTCGCATGCGGTCTATGCCTTTTCCGATGTGGTTGAATCCTGCCTGGATAATGTTTTCAACCGGAATCTCCGTCAAGATATGATGTTCGTTTCCCAGTTCACGGATCATACGGAAATATGTATCCCAAACGCTTTTGCAGCTTGAGGATTTGCCCAAGGACTGGGCTATGATTTCGTTCAGAGGGATAAGATTTTTATAGGGAATCCTGAACGGGGGGAGATGATCTTCTTCCCTGTCAGCCAGTTCTTCCACGCGGTGGAGAACCCCCTTGGTGAGTTTTTTTCCGCAATGGGGGCACACGTCGTTATGCCGGATCGATTCCTTGGGAGAAAAGGCCACTCCGCATTTGCGATGCCCGTCGTAGTGATATTTTCCTTCTTGTGGAAAAAATTCGACGGTGTATAGAAATTTTTGAGGATCCCCGCTTTTCACGGCATCGACAAGTCCGTCATAACTGAATTCCGTATCAAAAAAATTTCCTTCCCGTCCGATTTTATCCGGGGAGTGAGCGTCGGAGTTGGAGACAAGGGTGTATTTGTCCAGGGCGGAAAGCCGCCTGTTCATGGGAGGATCCGAAGAAAGGCCTGTTTCCAGGGCGAAAATGAACGGCGTCACCTCTTCAAAACACTCCTCGATGGCTTCGAATCCGGAGTTGGCTCCGAACAAAGAAAACCAGGGAGTCCAGATGTGGGCGGGGATGACCATACACCGGGGACAGGTGTCGGCGACCATTTTGATGAATTGTTTGGCATCCCATCCCAGGATGGGCCTTCCGTCCGAACGGAGATTGCCCACGGCGGCGAGTTTGGTATTGATCTTGTCGACGTTTTCAAAGTCCGGAGCTAGAACCAGGATATGTATTTTTCGAACCCGCCCTTTTTTGGAGTAGATAAAGCTTATTTCCGTTGAGAGGATAAAGGCTACATCCTCGGGCTGGAGCAAAATATTTCGCAGATATTCGTTTTCAGAGGGCATGATGTTTTTGAGGCGGAAAAAACCATCATCCCCGGGCTGAAGTTTTTCCCGGATAAGAAACAGCCATTCGGGATGTGTGAAATCGGCCGTCGGCAGGAGCGTTATTCCCTTGATTTTTGCCCAGCGGGCCAGGATATCGAGGACCATATCCCGGGATGTCGCCCTTGAGAATTTCGAGTGGATGTGAAGATCGGCAAAAAATTTCATTTTGAGTGGATATCATAATGAATATTAGGCCCTTTTGCAATTTTCTTGAATCATTCCAAAATTCGACCGTAAGAAATATAGAATTTTTTATAAAAATCCGGCTGAATTTACCCTAGGGCAACCGACCCGGCCTAATCCCTTGGCTCGTGAATAATCCAACTTGCTGAATCCGTAATAAAGACGGAAAATTGGACACCGGTATTTCCTTTTTGCCGGGGAAAACGGCAGGATTTTCCCTGAATTTCCAAAATATTGAATAGTTATCCATAATATTGGATTCATTCAGTTTGAATCCAGGGAATAAATATTGTAAGTTGTTTATAATAATAAAAAAAGGAATCATCCTTTTCTTTGGCACAGACTTTGCATTCTAAAAAATCCATGAAAAATATCAAATTTATAAGGAGGTGCTCGCGCGAAAATAGTCTAAAGAGTAAAGTTCAAGCGAAGGTTGGAGTGAATATCACTCCAGGGAATGGGTCATATAAATCCCCTTATTAAGGGGAAAAAAGGAGAAAAAGTTGCGTAAAACTTTAGTTATTCTGTTCGTTCTGCTGCTCTCCTGCACG
>JAFGMO010000015.1 GCA_016927475.1 Candidatus Aminicenantota bacterium | reverse complement strand
CTGTGCTTTCCCAAATTCCTGAAGGAAGATCCGGCGGAGACTTCGAGGGAAAAATGGATTTTGCAGCGGTTATCTTTGATGAAAAAAATACTATTGTCAGGGGCATGCAGGAAACACTAAACCTTTCCCATGATCCGGAACTGCCGGCCACGGCTTATTTTACGGCTGAAGTGGAGCCGGGAAGTTACTTGTGCCGGGTTGTTTTCCGGGATGCGAATACCGGAAGGAGCGCCGTCGCCTCCGGCCGGGTAATGATTCCGGAATCAGGGATACAAGAGATTAAAGCTTCCGCACCTCTTTATCTGGTTCCGGGGGAGTCGGGACAATATTTTCAATTCGCTCTGGAAAAATCGGAAAAACCTGAGAGCAAAAATTTTTCCCTGAAAGACATTTATCCTTTTCTATCTTCGAGCCATGTTCCGCTTCTGGATAAGCTCGAAAGGGATGTGTCCACTTTGTTGTCCCTTGTCCGGGTGGAATCCGATGGCGCCGGAGAGCTGAACATCGATATCACCTCGGCCATGAAAAATGAGAAAACAGGAGAATCTTTTCCTTTGAAAACCGTTATTATTTCCGTCGAAGAAAAGAACGGCGCCGGCGTTGCTTTTTTGGAAGTCGGTCTTCCTGAGCTCGAATCCGGAGAATACACGCTGACCATGTTTCTTGAAGACAAGGATACGGGAAATCGCCGCTCTTTTGAAAAAAAGATAACGATCGGTTAAAAATCGGGGACGGGCCGAGATATTTCATTTATTAATAATAACTTAACCTAAGATTTCCACAAAATATCAAGCCTCAAAAAAAACAGGGATAAAAAATAGGGGATACAATACCCTTTATACACATTTTTCTTTATAATAATTATTTGTGAAAATATATAGTAAAAAAGTGGCGGCAAGGTATTGTGCCACCTATTTTTCCCTTCATTTTTTTTAAGGACGAATACCATGAAAAACGGCAAAACATACAGAGAAATCGAGGAGATGGTGTTTCGGGAAACAAGAGCCTGGGATACGCAAAACGCCGATCTCCTTATGACCATCTGGCATCCCGACATGGTCTGGCCCTGGCCGAAAACGCCTCAATCCCATGATCCTGTGGATTGGGTACTCGAATGGGGGCGGTATGACTATGAGCGTTGGAAACGAGGCTGGCAAAAGCTGTTCGATACCCATACCCTCATCCGCAACAAGAGAGAAATAAAAAAAATCGTGATTTCCAAAGAAGAGGACGGAGCTTTTGCTGTTGTTGATATCGACACGTTGTGGCGGGAAAAAAACGGCCGGGATAACCATTGGAAAGGCCGGGTGTGCAAAGTTTATACAAAAGTCGGCCTGGAGTGGAAATGTATCATGCATACAGGTGTTCTGGAATATTAACCTGATAATGCAAGATAGAGGAAAACAACCAGATGGGACCGGTTTTCCGAAGTTTTTTAACAGGCAGGACTCGGATAAAATATCCCTATAAAATGAACCATTTCCTCATCCATTACATTTGAATATGTGATATACGACGAGCAATTGTGAGGAATTTAATATGATTTTGAAACATTTAAAGAAAAAATCCATACCCGTGATTTTGTTTGTTGTGTTTGCCGGAGCGGGTTTTGTATCGGCTGAGGAGAAAATAATAAACATCAAGTTCGCCCGGCCTCCTGTTTCGGACTCGGATGCGCAGAGAACACTGCGGAGCCTGGTAAAGGTGCGCGATATAAGCGAGACATACTCAACGGGAGGTCTTTATCTGTTGACGCATTATGGGGATCGTGAAGATCTTTTTAAAAAGCAAAACCAAAAAGAGATGGACAATCCTTTGATCCATCAAACCTGGCGCTACTGCAGTTTGTTCGCCACCTCTACGGAAAATAACGTCCTTATGGGCAGGAATTGGGACAATCAAAACGTGGGTTCCATCATCGTCAGCCTCAACCAATCACCCAAAGGATACGCTTCCATCTCCTTTTGCAGGGCCATTGATATGGGTTTTCCTTTGAATGTGGGTTTGGAGGATTTTATTCAGAGCCCCCTGGGAGAAAGGCTGCTTTTGGCTCCTTTTTACGCCATGGACGGGATCAACGAACACGGCCTGACCGTCGCCGTATCCGGTGTTAACACAACAACCGTCAAACCGAAAAGCGGCAGGGAGTTGGTAGCTATAAGCTTCTTGATACGAAAAATACTTGATCAGACCAAAAACATCGAAGAAGCGGTCCGTCTGGTGGATCAATACGTTCCTTTCCTTCTCGATAAAAACACATTGGCCGGCCACCTTCTTGTCGCTGATGCCGCCGGCAAATCGGTTGTTCTGGAATATGTCGAAGATGAATGGAGGAAAATTTATGGAGATAAATCCTGGCAGGCCCTGACCAACAGGCCCGTATACAATGTGACGGAGGAAACCCTGAGGGCAAAATGCTGGCGTTACCGCAGCATATCCGAAACCTTGGAGAAAACAAAGGACAATATGGACTGGAAGTCAGGTTTGAAGATTCTCCAGGATGTCACCCAGAAGGGAACGACCTGGTCCGTTATCTATTCCCCCTCATCCGGAGAATTGTACTTTTCCGTCTATCAAAACTGGGACAAGATATATCATCTGAAAACATTCCAGCCTACAGGCTAAAAGATAGATTATTTGTTTTTCCAGATTTCAGGCTTGAATGACCCGGAGCCGTAATATTCAATCCGGTAGGGTGCCACCTCGACGATGACGTAATTGGGATCATCCTTGCCTTTAAAATACCGGAGCCATTCCTCATTCCAATAGGAAGCCTTTATTTCCGGATCCTGGGAAACAGAAGCCTGGCCCTCAATCTGAAGATAAACCGAATCATCCGGCGGTTTGAGGTTGCCGCAGGTGATGTGGACTTCGGGATTAGCCTGAATATCCCGGACTTTCCTGGACCGGAGGTCGGTACAAAAGGCCAATGGAAAATCTTCTTTATCCCTCAGCGTGACGTAACGCACCCAAGGTTTTCCCTGTGGAGTGATGGTGGCTAGTAGAGCCGGCTGACTGTTTTTGATTGTTTGGACAATTTTTTGTTTGATATCGGGCATTTTATTCATCTCTTAATAGTATACTCATTATCCAGCATCATAAAATAAAGGGGAATAATTTTTTTGTCCAGGGTTGGGTCGGCGCCTGAAAGGGAAATTTTGCCAACATTTTCTTAAAACATTCATGGAAAATGTTTCATTATCAATTTTGCCAAAAAATATCATTAAATGACACATAATATAAAAATTATCTCTTTGTGTCGGCCAAATTATTGAATAATGCAGGTTCATTCAAATTTAAACAAATATTGAAACAATTTCAGTCTTTTAAGGTAAAGTGTTCCTTTAAATGAAAAATTGACTCTGGTATTGCGGTCTTTAGTGTGGGCTCTAATCCGAGGGACGAGGAACCCGGGTGTTCACCCAAATGGTTATGGAAAAAGACGATGTCTGGGCCTGGAAGAAAAAAAGCAAATAATGAAACATCAAACTAGCATTTATTCAATCATTTCGTGCCTTTCTGTTTTTATTGTTTTTACTTCTTTTCAAAAACAAGAGAATAAATGGCAGGGAACGATTGAGAAAGTGGAGGGGGTCACAGTTGTTAAAAATCCAAAAGATCCGTTGTTCCAAAAGGAAGCATTCCATTTAGCGGAAGAACTATCAATCGGCGAATCACAAGGAAAAGAAGAGTATATGTTTTCTCAAATAAGTAAGATTGCCGTTAACAAAAATGGGGATATATATGCTCTCGATATAAAAGAAAGACATGTTAAGGTCTTCAACAGAGACGGTGTTTATATCCAGACAATTGGCAAAGGAGGTAATGGTCCGGGGGAATTTATCCGTCCCCGCGGGCTTGTTTTTTCGTCCTGTAAAAAGTTAGCCGTAGGGGGAATGCTTCGTTTGTCTTTTTTTTCTTTGGATGGAAAATTTCTCTATAGATTAAAGCCGACCAAATTGGGATATGTTATTCAATTTGACATAGATTCACAAGGCGATATCATTTTATTAAGCATCGAATTGCAGTCTGATATCACACAATTTGAACTTAAAAAATTCAGTCCCGAATTAAATGAAATTTGCACTTATCAAATCGCTCGCAAACCTCGCTCTAAAAGCAATGGAATCAATCCTTTTACACCCGTCTTGAGTTGGGCAATGTTGGTGAATGATAAAGTTGTTTGTGGCTATCCTGCTGATGGGTATAGACTTAAGATATATGACAGAGAGGGAACAATAGAAAGAGAAATCCGTAAAAAACATAAGCATGAACCTGTAACGGAAAATGATAAAAAAGCCATTTTGGAATTTCTAAAAATGGACCCTGGAACTAAGATTGATTCTCCTTCTAAAAAACTTCCATTCAGGCAGATTTATGCGGATGATGAAGGAAGGCTTTTTGTTCAGACCTGGAGAATTCTGCATAATGGGGAAGGATTCATTTATGACATTTTCGATTCCAAGGGAAAATTTATTTCCACTGTTCCTTTGAAGTTTGTGCCTTTGGTAATAAAGAATAATAGGCTTTATACTATTGAAGAAGACGAAGAGGGATATCAATATATTAAACGCTATAAAATCATCTGGGCCCTCCCCTCAATCTGCAGATAAACTGAATCATTCGTGGTTTGAGATTGCCGCTTCAAAAAAAATGCCGGGAAAAAGATAAGCATAGAGTTTCATTTCCAAGATTACCACGGGAGGGGTAAAATCCTCTGGGTTGAAATCGGATGGATCAAACCCGATTAATCCGTTGATTCCATCAATATACATCCGTCCGGACAGGCTTTTAAAAAAAGCTCCTGTTGCGAATTCGTTGCTGGGGAGGCCGTCGCACCTAAAAAATCGTAAATCTTATCTGTTTGAGGGTTGAAATAAGAAAGACTTTTGTTTATGCTGAGCCAAAGACAGCCTTCAGAATTTTCCAGAATACCGAATACCGAATTATCAGGCAAGCCATTAGCTGCAGTGAAATGTCTTCTTTTTTCCCAAAGACCTGCATCAGGCCTCTGCGGGTTCCGATCCAGAGACTGCCTTTCCGGTCTTCCAGTATGGCACCGATGTCGTTATCTCTGAAGGATGCAGGATCTTCGTTTTTGTAGAGATATCTAGTGATTTTCCCGTTCAAAGGTTCGATTCGGTTTATTCGGAGATGTCACGCTGTGTCTCTGGTACCATCTTTCCTTCCACCCGGTGAGGTTTTTAACTCAATTCCAGGGGGGAATACGAATCGGCAAAGAACCCGGGAAGAAGCGCTCTTAATAAACGTGTGAAAAAAAAGCCGGCCATGAAATCTTGGAAGAAATGATGTGGAATTTCTTGTTATAATCTTTTGGGAGTCAATGGAAGCTGTCCGGCAAGTAGCCGGGATTCGAAGGTTTGAAATGGTTATCATACTATTGATACTATCTGTAGGTATTGGCAAAATTTATGAACAATGCAGCTTAAAAAAGCCTCTGATTGGATATGATAGAGGAGAATGAATAATGAATGAAAAAAAACAAAACATATGATGTTGTATCCACCGCCTATAACTTCCGCCAGAAACATAGGGAGCAAGTTAAAGAAGCCATCTCTTATGCCGCTGATGCCGGCCTTGGCGTGGTGGCGTTCAAAACCCAAGCGGGAGTTTATTGGGATAAAGAGAGAAAACATCTGATCAATATGAAAGCTGCCTTGAAATGGGTGCTTCAAGACACAAATGTCCATACCACGGTTCCGGCGTTCAATACCTATGAGGAATTGAAAGAGGGATTATCGGTGATGACAAATCTTCCACTGACTCCCCGGGAGGAAGCAGACCTCAAAATAGGGGAAAACAGGGGATGGGCGGGTCTTTACTGCCAGCAGTGCGCAAGATGTCTGGATCAATGCCCGAACGGTGTCGATATCCCCACGCTTATGCGCAGCTATATGTATGCCTTTGGATATCAAGACAGGATGAGAGCAAAGGAAATACTGGAATCGAGAGAATTTGAGTCTTTTCCCTGCAGATATTGTAAAAAATGCACGGTTTCATGCTCTCAAGGATTCGATGTGAAGTCCAGGGTTTTGGATATGATGAACCTCAGGAATGGTTTTTAAACGGGACAATCTTTGCCGGGGAGTAAAAAATTATGACAGTACGGTTTTCTTTTCTTGAAAAAAGACAGTTTCCTCTGGTTCATAAGACATTTCTGGAGGCTTTTTCCGACTATCAGGTGGATATGAGCTACATGACCGAAGAGGTTATGTTTAAAAGAGCTGTAAAGAACGCCGTGGCCTTTGAATCAAGCGTGGGTGTTTATGACGGCGACAGGATGGTCGGATTCACGCTCATAGGAATTGATAATTGGAAGAATTTTCTTTCTGCCTTCGATATCGGAACGGGAATCATCAAAGAATATAGAGGGATGGGGATTGCCAGACAAATGTTCGATTTTTCTCTGTCCAAGCTAAAAAAGCAGGCCGTGGAGAAATTCATCCTCGAGGTTATCCAGACAAACGAACCGGCGGTCAAGGCCTATCGCAATACCGGGTTTAATATAACGCGTGAATGGGACTGCTATGAACTGGACGTCAAAAAGGCGAATCTTCAAGAGAATGCGGATTTTTCTATTAATATTCAATTGATGGGGAAAGATGTTTTGTCTCTATTTCAGGATTTCCTGGATTGGGAGCCGTCCTGGGAGAACAGTTTTTCCGCCATCATGAGAATTCCCGACGACGTCATCTTATGCGGAGCTTTGAGTGAGGGCGAATGTGTCGGACTTCTGGCATACTGTCCATTTCTGAATTGGATTATGACTTTAGCTGTCAAAAAAGATTTCCGCAGAAGGGGAGTTGCTTCCCAACTGCTGACACATTTACCTAAATATTTACCACCTGAAAACACCAAGATGAATCTGCTGAATGTGGATCATTCAGACTCGGGAATGAGAGAATTCCTCGATAAAAACGGGTTCGAACTCTGCGGCCGACAATATGAGATGGAAATGATACTTTAATAAAGAATGATACAAATTTGATCAATATCAGGGATTTAAAAGAGAGGGTATTAAAATGAATGATAAGGATATTCCGTTTCAATCAATAGACTGGACATTAATCCCAAAAACAGAACATAACGGAGCAAGAGGACTTGCTTTTTGGCAAACACTTCAATTCCAGGGATTGCGAATAAGAATAGTTGAATATTCTGCAGGATATCTTGCCGATCATTGGTGTCAAAAAGGTCATATTGTTCATTGTTTAGAAGGAGAATTTATAAGTGAGCTTCTAGATGGAAGAAAGTTTCGTTTTAAAAAAGGGATGACATATGTTGTTTCTGATGATGCAAGTTCGCATCGTTCCATAACAGAGAAAGGTGTGAAATTATTGATTGTTGATGGAGATTTTTTGCGTTCTAAATCAGATAACAAAAGGTACCATAAACCATAGGTTCTTTAACGGAATAGCCGGCTACCCAGGATCTGATAACCTGTAGCTATTCCTCCTATATAGACGTTTTGTTCGGAAGGAGACTTTGATACCGTTTTGGGCACTTTTGAGCCGCTCGGCGGCTCTTTTAACCGCCATGAGCAATTCCCAACCTCAACATTGACAAACCCAGGGTTTTTCATGTCGAGTGATGGCGGCTAGAAGGGACGGCTGACCGTTTTTGATCGTTTGGATATTTTTTTCTTTAAGATCGGGCATCTTCTTCACCTCTTGATAGTATAGCAATTCTTAGAAAGAAATAAAGTTGTCCTTGCTGTTTACAATTTTTTGTTATTCTGTTTTACTTATATACAGGAAAAGGCTCGTAAAAAGGAGGGAAATCATGGAAATCACGAGTCCGATTTTTAAGGAAGGGGATATAATTCCTTCACAGTACACCTGCGACGGTCCGGATATTTCTCCGCCTCTTGTTTGGGATGATGTTCCCAAGAGCGCTAAAGGATTTGTTTTAATCTGCGATGATCCGGATGCGCCGATGGGTATATGGGTTCATTGGGTCCTTTATCATCTTCCTGCAGATGTCAAGAAACTCCCCGAAAATGTGCCTCCTGATGAGGAACTCGAAAACGGAGCCATGCAGGGGAAAAACGATTTCGGCCGAATCGGTTACGGAGGTCCCTGCCCTCCGTCGGGCACACACAGATATTATTTTAAGCTGTATGCCTTGGATGAAGAGCTTTCTTTTGAACCGGGAATGGAGAAAGATCAACTCCTTGAAGCCATCGATGGCCATGTTCTCGACGAGGCAACATTGATGGGAAGATATCAGAGATAGATCCCTCTCCGCCGCAGGTTGTTAAGCACGAAGGGATATCTCTCCAAACGTTCCAGCTCAAGGTCGGAAGAGATTCCGTAATCCTTCAGCGTTCTGATAAAATCTTCGACTTGGTCTTCAGAAAACAAATCTTCCATAAGGGCCGGCCAGGCTTGAATCCCCATCCGTTCCAAATTCTTAATCGCCAGCAGGGGAACCTTAAAATATTCCTTCCCGGCGCCGGTGATCTTTTCAAAGGATTCGGGATCGATTCCTTTAACGGCGACCCTGACCAAAAGACGAGGCAACTTTAATCTTTTAACCAGATCTTCCTTATGTCCCAGTATAAAACCGTTGGTTTCGAGAATGAAGGTATGTCGAGGAGAATCGTCCAAAATGATTTCGATAACCTTGAGGAGATGGTTAAAGGAGTTCTCTCCCAGCACCGGTTCGGAACCGGTAATCCTGAATTGTGTAAAAGAACGGCGGCGGGCGATCTCGAGGAGTATTCCGGCGGCCTCCTTCGCTGAATAAAATTTTCCGAAGCGTTCCGGGTTTTCGTTCCGGTTATAGCTCCAGCAGTAGGCACAGAGAAAAGAACAGCCGACGGCATCGGCGGTGGCGATTCCGCCGTAATAGGGCGCCCCTCTGAATTTGATATAACGCCTCTTGTCTCCTTTCATCACCAGGTGTTCGGTTTGCTGGGATCTAAGAAGTGGATTAAAAGGCCATGTGTTATTCATAAATTCACCCGATACCAATAAATAATTTGATGTTCTATATCTCTTAAAGATATTTTCAGGCAGCACCAAGAATGCTGCATTCTTCGGTAAAATTTTCAAGAAAACATCGGGTGAATTTACCTTTCAGGCGAGCCGATCTTACCGCATCTGCTTCGTTGCGATGGACTTGCGGTGCGGAGCACAGCTTCGTCCATCGATGCCTTGCAGCTACGGCAAGCTTGACTCGTGAATAATACATGGGCCATGTGTTATTCATAAATTCGCCCGCCGGTAATATACTATTTTAACAAAAAGCCAGTCTGTCAGCAGCCCCAACTCTTTTTGATCTTCTGCGTCTGCGGAAGACCTCCTCTTTTTTTTTCTCAAAAAAAGGTCAACCCTTTTTTGGTTTAAGGCGTATTTTATTTATAGAATGTTCTATAGTGTAGAACAAATCAGAGAAAAAGCATGAAAAAATATCTGTCAAGACCGGAAGAAATCATCCTCCTCGCAGTTTGGAGATTAAAGGACAATGCCTATGGGGTCACTATAAAAAAGAAAGTTGAAAAGATGACTGAAAAATACTGGTCTATAGGCGCCGTATATGTTCCCCTTGAAAGGTTGGAAAAAAAAGGTTTTGTCAGGTCCTGTCTCAGCAAGCCGAAATCTGAACGCGGGGGAAGGAGAAAACGGTTATTCACTATAACGTCCGCCGGGATATATGAATTGAACAAGATACATAAAGTCAACGAAGTCATCTGGCAGGGCTATTCCACTGATAAAAAAGAGACCTGGTGAATTATGCCTGATAAAAAGCCGTCTTTGAGCCCTTTTCTTCTAAAAACACTTCAGATTGTTGTATCAAAACGCTATAGGGAAGCGATTTCCGGTGACCTTATCGAGATGGTCAGGGGCATCAGTCGGAAAAAAGGAACGGCTTACGCCAAATGGTGGGCCGTCTTCATCATCCTCACGTCTTTTCCCCGGTTTTTATCTCATTCTTTTCGCTGGAGTTTGGAAATGTTTAAAAGCATATTAAAATTGACCCTTCGACACCTAAAAAGACACAAGGGGTTTTCCTTTATCAACATCGCCGGTCTGACGATCGGCATCACCGCAAGTCTGTTGATGTTCTTATGGGTTCAGGATGAGTTGAGTTTTGATGGATTTCACGCCAACGAAAAAAACATTTACCGCGTTATATGCGGCAAATCCAACCCCTCGTCTCCTCAAGGTGCCGTTTCCCCGCCGGTTCTGGCCAAAAGGATGAAATCGGACTTTCCCGAAGTCGTCGAGACCGCCCGTTTATACCACTCAGGAGGAATCCTTTTCAGCAGAGGAGAAGCCTCTTTTTTTGAAAACAACGGTCTTCTTGTTGATCCATCTTTTTTTCGAATCTTCACTTTTCCTTTTACACTCGGCGATCCCGAGACCGCATTTCAAGAATCGAGAAGCATAGCTGTCTCTGAAAAATTAGCCTTCAAATATTTCGGTCAAACAAATCCCTTAAACAAAACAATAACCTTAGATACGAGGGCTGATTTTAAGATTACGGGTGTCTTTAAAAATGTTCCTCAAAACTCCCATCTTCGGTTTGACTATGTTCTTCCCTTCAGTCTTCTTGAGAGAAGCGGGCGCGACATGAACTCCTGGACTGATGTCTCCTATTATACATATGTTTTGCTGCGGGAAGGGGCGTCCCACGCAGCCGTCGATAAAAAATTTGAAATTTTAGGATCACAAGAAGATCCTCAGAAAGAGGGATATTATCTTCAACCGCTTAAAAATATTTATCTTCGTTCCGATCTGCTTTTTGATATCGGCAGGCATGGAAACCGGGTTTATGTCACGATATTTTTTGCGGCCGCCCTTTTTATTCTGGTGATTGCCTGTATCAATTTTATGAATCTGGCCACGGCACGTTCAGGAAGGAGGGCCAAGGAAGTGGGAATGAGAAAGGCCGTGGGGGCGACAAGAGGAAATCTTGTCACACAGTTTTATTTTGAAGCTTTTTTCCTGTCTTTTTTAGCCCTTTTTTTAGCGCTTCTTCTTGTTCACTTTTTAATTCCCGTGTTTTATTCGCTTTCCGGAAAACAACTTTCTCTTGGATTTTTAAATAATCCTTTTCTTTTGTTGACGTTAGCCGGAACGGCTTTGATAACCGGTGTTTTGTCAGGCAGCTATCCCGCTTTGTTTCTGTCATCTTTCCAACCTCAAGTCGCCCTGAAGAATATGTTTAATGCGGGGATCAAAGGAGCCCGTTTTAGAAAAATTCTGGTCATCCTGCAGTTTTCCCTGACAATAATCCTTATTACGGGAACCATGGTCATTTACAAACAATTGGATTTTATGCGAAACAAGGATCTTGGCTTCAATAAAGACCACATCATCAGCATCTCCATGAGAGGAGAATTTTTGAACAGCTTCAGCGCCATCAAAAACGCCGTTCAACAGAATCCGAATATTCTCAACATAAGCGCGGCCTCAAACATGCCTCTCCATATCGGAAGCGGGACCTCACACGCGGATTGGGAAGGAAAAACAGAAGACGATGTGATCCAAATGCAAATCGCTTGGGTTGACGCCGATTATCTGGACACATTCGAGATGAAGATGGTTGAAGGGCGTTTTTTCAAAACAGGGGATACGGTGGATCAGAACTGTTTTGTCCTCAATGAAGCCGCCGTTAAGGCCATGGGGATGGACTCCCCTCTGGGGAAGCGATTCTCCGCTTTTGGAAAGGACGGTCACATCATTGGTGTTATCAAAAATTTTCATTACAAATCCCTTCATTCGAAGATTGAACCTTTGATCTTGAATACCGATCCGAGGATGCAGGATCTTGCCTGTATTAGGATAAACGCCAAGAACATACCCGGTACGCTTCGATTTCTTGAAAAAACATGGAAAGAATACGCCCCCGATTATCCCTTTGAATATGCTTTTTTAGACGACGAGGTTGATGCCCTTTACAGGGCCGAGCAAAGATTGGGTAAGGTTTTTAACGTCTTCACATTTCTGGCGGTTTTTATTGCCTGTCTGGGACTCTTCGGGCTTTCCTCTTTTATGTCGGAACAGCGCACCAAGGAGGTCGGTATTCGAAAAGTCCTTGGAGCAGGCATGTTCAGCATCGTCAGGCTGTTGAACAGCGAATTTATCCTCTTAATTGGAATATCCAGCCTTTTTGCCTGTCCTGCATCTTATGTGGTCATGACCGTTTGGCTTCAACATTTTTCCTACCGCATACAGATACCTGTATGGATATTCCTCGTTTCAGCCGGTTTGGCCCTCGGGATCGCCCTTCTTACCGTGAGCCAACAATCCCTTAAGGCCGCCATGTCCCGGCCTGTTGACTCCATCCGTTATGAGTAGAAGTGACTTTTTTCGTGACAAGAGATTCCCGGAAAATTGAGGTGACTATTCCGGCTGATATTCCGATTCCAGAATTTCGAAAAGAATCCCGAAGGTTTTATTAACATCCAGTTTGATGGACTGTCCTTCATCCTTGCCCAAAAGTCCCTGTGTTAAGAGGAATTCTCTGGCTTTATCGAGAGATTTTACCTTGATTCTGATGGGATGGATCATATTTTTATCAGATTCTCTAAAACGCAACCTGGGGCCGTCGCCGATGGTAAAACAGCCGCTCGAAGAGGTGGCGTGAGGGCTGAGAAAATGCCGCCATTTTTCAAGCGCCTTTTCTTTGTCTGTTACCCTAATCTCCATTTCCAGAACATATTCGATACCAAGAGGCCCGCCTTCGATTTTTTTAAGCGTTTTTTGCAGAGTTTTTTTCCAGGCTGGAGGATTAAAAATTCCCGGATGGTATTCGCATAAAAAAACCACGGCACCGGGGAAAAAATCCTTCAGCATTGTCGTAGTCCACATTTTCATCTTGGATTGCCCCTGTCCGAACTCGTAAGTCTGAGGTTCCTCAAAGGCAATCTGCCGCCGCTTGAGTTCTTCAACGGCTTGTTCTGTCGATTCTTCGGGCTCGAATGCTATTCCTGATATATTACATGGTGAGGAGAGATCACTTTGGTTCATGACCAGCGCCTCAAGATTCACGTTACCGAAAAAGACGCCCCCGCTGGCAAATCCTTCGTATTCTCGATAGGCCCAGGCGACGGGCATTTTTAATGTTCCCGTAAGAAAATCAAAAAGGCCCCGTGGATTTTCTGGCGTTAAAAGAACATGGTCTATGCGTTTAGCGACATTTTTGGCTTCCTCAGAGAGGCCTTTTCCAGTGGTTAATACTATCTGGTAAAAAAATAGAAAAAACACCAAAACCAGACACTTTTTGTTCAAAAAAGCCTCCTTACCGACGCATTAGTGAATAATTCCCTTGGTCATCGAGACCCTGATCTGGGAGGGATGCTCCTTCGAATGGTGGACTTTGTTGTGCGCATTAAGCCCCTCTTTCTCATCAAAGTTGTTCCCGCCCGTGTTGAGGTTGCGTGCGTATCTGGGAAAGTTGCTGCTTGAGACCTCGATACGAATACGGTGGTCCGGCGCAAAATAATTGCTCGTGGACATGGAGCTAACCGGTAGTTTGTAAACCTTACCTTTTTCCATAAAAACTTCTTGGTCGTAGCCTTGACGATACCGCACACGTTGAATCGTATCGTCCAAATTATAAGCTCTCCCGTCAGGATAAACGTCCACAAGCTTGACCGTGAAGTCCGTATCTTTAACATCCGAAGATACATAAAGCGTGATCTCGATCGTCCCGCTTATTTCAACACCTTCCTTTAGAGGATCTGTCGAATAAACGAGAATATCATAGCGGGATTCTATTTGGCGCTGGTCAAAAGATCCCGGCCGGTAGTTGTCACCCATGCAGCAAAAACCGCCCCCGTGGGTTGGTACGGGATTATCCGGGTCATAGGTAAAGGTGTCAGGATGGTCCTCCGGCCCCGGCGGTTTTGTGGTCAGTTTTCCGTTTCCGAAAAGACTGTTGGCTTGCCCCTTGCTTGTTAGGTAAAAAGTGACTGTTTCCGCATTCTCTGGAGGCCAGGTGTACGATGACTGCCATTTGTTGAGCCCCATGGTGTAATACTTGAATTTGGGTGTTTTTTCGAGGATTCCGTTTTTTTCACCCTTCAGCCAGTAATCGAACCAGGGATAAATAAGGTTTTCGATGTCGAGCTGGGCGTCGCCGACATTTCGTTCGCCGACGATGGTATTTTTTCCGCCCCTGCTGAAAGCACAATGGCAGACAGGTGCAATGACCGCAAATTGATTGCCGGCGACCTCCGGGTTTTTGGCCGTTGAGATGACATGATTGACCAAAGCCAGGTTGGGGCTAACCGAAATATCATACCAGGAAATAAACCATAAGGCCGGCACACCGAATGACATGTGGTCATGGTAAAGTCCGCCTTTATACCAGGCCGGATCATTTGGTTTCCGCTTGATCATTTCTTCATAAATGCTTTTCGGTCCCCCCAAATTTTTAACAATATCCATAAGGGGCAAAAACCGGAGCGCCTTTGACCAATCTACCTCCGGTACCTCGGCCGCCAGATCGAAATATTTTGATACGCGCACAAGTTCTTCATGCGTCATGTCCTTGGGGAAGGTGGGCCTATGCTCGGAGGTCTGGATGAAGCCGTAGTCATAAAGCCAGGCCGTCATCAGCATCTGGTGAACGCCGCCGCGGTAAAAGTTTCCCTGTTCGTAAAATTCGCCCATCCGGCCGATGCCCGCCCCGAATCCCATGGGCACTATGGCGGCAAGACCCGGGGGGTCCAAAGCGGCCACGGCCATTTGCCACTCAGCCGTAGAAGAGCATCCGATCAATCCCACCTTGCCGTTCGACCAGGGCTGTTCCGCCAGCCATTGAATGGCATCGAAGCCGTCGGTCGTCGGCGGCCCCAAAATTTCCCACTTTCCTTCGGAGAAATACCTGCCGCGTTCGTTCTGAACCACGTAGGCATATCCATGTTTGACGAATCGGTAGGCTGTCTGAAAACCTCGGGTGTTGCGTTTCCCGTCCTGCCAAGTATTAAAGTTATAGGGAGTTTTCGAAAGGATGACGGGAACGGGCTTATCGGTTTTCGGCCGGTAGATATCGGTAGCCAGCCTGATTCCATCCCGCATGGGAACCATTACTTTCTGTTCAATAACGGCGATGGATTTCAGCGAATCAAGAGTGTTTTCCTGTGCTGAAAGAGGAAAACCCCTCAGTACGATAATTATAAAGATAACCAGGAAAATGCCATTCTTTTTGTGTTTCATTTCGCTTTTCTCCTTTCTTTTCTCACTGTTCTTAGGAGTTTGTGCTCATGCATCATTTCTTTTGATTCCCTTTCCCCGCTTCAATAGGTTCCGTATCCATTTTTTCTCTTCAAAGGAAAGAAAGAAAATCCATATGAAGTATGCGAAAAAAACCAAGATACACAGGGAGTAGACTCCTTTCATAATAAGGGAATTCATCCAGAGAGGGGGCAGCAAGAGGATATAGACGGAGAATGTGATTCCCAGCATTTTCAGGACGGAGGCCGTATTTAACTTGAGAAGTTTAACCGCTATGAAAAAAAGGACAAAGGCGTCCAGGGTGACGCGTCCGAACCAAGTGACAGCGGCCCCTTCGATTCCCAGAAAGCGTACCATCCAATAAAGGGATCCGATATAAAGGGGCAATTCTATCAGGTGAATAAACGCGGGAAGCGCCGGCTTTCCTGCCCCATGGATATAGGTCAGAATAATCATTGCCGGGCAGTTGACAAGAATGCCGGCCAATATCCAACGCAGGATGGGGGTGCTGTTTTGGGCGAAATCGAAGCCGAGCCAGAGACGAAGCCCGTCTTCTGCAAACACAAAAATAAAAAACACGAGGGGAACGATGATGATGAACGTGTATTTTATTCCGGAAATAAACATTCTCTCCGCTCTCTTTTTGTCAAATATGTTTAATGAGGAGAATACAGGAAACAGCACATTTCCTATCGAATAAGGAAAAATCCATATGCGTCCCACCATTTCAAGCGGTACTGTGTAATAGGCGATGGAATTCACACGGGTCAAGGCGCTTATGACAAAACGGTCGATGTAAACAAGGATGGGGCTGATGACGCTGCTGATGGTTACCCAGCGGCCGAAACGAAACAGCTCGAAAAAATGGGTTTTTTTGAAGAAAAAACGTGACAAAAGAGAAGGAATAAGCCTGATGGCGGATACAGTATAAGCCGAAAACATCAGCAGCCTGACCGCAAAGAGAACCAGAATGACGGCCGTCACCCGGTGGGACCAATGTAAGATGATTAAGGGCCCCAAAAAATTCAGAATTCCTGAGGGAATCTGGATCATATTCATCAGGTCAAAACGCTGATAGGCATGGAGAATTCCTTTCAATCCCGTAACAATCAGCACAAAAGGAACGGCGGCACACAAAATCCGTAAAGATTGGAGAACTTCAGCTTGAAGAGATTCGGGAAGTTTGAAAATGAGAGCAACAGCAGGCTTCGAACATACAAATCCAAGAGCACCCACAAAAACCCCCAGGGAGAAAAGAGTGATGATAGATGTCCATATCAAAGAAGGATTATTACGTTCGTTTTCCTTGGACGCCAGATTTTGAGACAATCTATAGGTCAGCGCCCGTCCCATTCCCAGGTCAAAAATACTGACGTAACCGATAAGAACCCAGATGATGGTCAAAATACCGAATCGGGCAGTACCCATCATCTTGATAATGGTGGGCACAACCAGCAGGGCTGTAGTTAAGGGGAAAATATAACCGGCCAAGTTGTAAAGGGTGTTCTTGCCCAGTTTTTTCTTGGTGATATCCGGAAGCATTCCTGTTATCCGTTTTTCATCTCCGGATTTTTTTTCACCACCGCCCTCGTCTTCTTTTGAATAATTCACAGAACTATCCAACTCACCCGTTTTTGATTTTCCATCAGGGAAAATAGCAAACATCGGTATTGAAACATTTTCTATAACCATTTTCAAGAAAAAGAGGCCAGACTTATGAATGGAATGGAAAAGGCAAAGTTTTCCCTTTTTTCCCAATTATGTTATTTCTTTTTACTGGTGATAACGTATAATAAAAGTAATCGTCATGGTGAAAGAAAATAGAACATGGTTCCTTCGTCATCACCCGGCCCGTCCGGGTGATCCAGGATTTTATTATATTGATATCTTAACAAGCCGCTGGAGCGAATTGTTTTGCACCAAGGTGAGCCTGTTTTGACTCTCTCCGGTCGCTCAAGGCAATTACTAGCATCGGATGTGATTGCAATTGCTCAGCCTAAACGTATTATAAAATGCAAAATATGACAAAACCCGGTATTCCAATAAAAAAGATTTTACTGTCACATAAGACCTTTGGGTTGGCCATGTTTGTCTTTTGTTTTTATGTATTACCGGCATGCAGGAAGGAGAAAGTTCCTGAACCGTACAAGCCGAGCAATGCCCACAGAGCTTATGTTTTTTCTCTCGAGCAGTCAGGTCTAGCAGATACAGCTCTAGGCCGGGACTGGATCTCCGCTTCGAAAAAAGCTTTGCAGGCACCCATTGTCATCTCCCTTCCATTCGAGGAGGTTTTTTTTATGGATCCGGCTGTTCCCAATGCGGTCGCCTACGGCTTCGATGTTAAGAAGGGCCAAAAAATCGATGTGGAAGCTGCTATTCAAAGCATCAAACAGGGACGCATTTTCATCGATCTCTTTCGAACAACGGGAAGCTCAAGAAATGAGTGGATTTCGGTTGCCAGCGCCAATAAGGACGATAACCGTCTTGCTTTTGAGGCCCGGTCGGAATCCAGGTATTTTTTGCGGCTTCAACCGGAGCTTCTGAGGGGGGGCGAATGCCGTCTTGCCATTCGCGTTGTTCCTTCTCTTGGATTCCCTGTTAAAGGGTATGACGAAAGTGCGATCCTGAGTGGATTCGGCGAGCCGCGGGACGGCGGCCTTCGCAGGCACCACGGCGTTGATATTTTTGCGCCGCGGCACACGCCGGTTTTAGCTCCTATAAGGGCATATGTCCGCCGGGTGGGAGAATCGGAAAGAGGGGGAAGGCATGTCTGGCTCCATGACTCGAGACGTAGCCTGTATCTCTATTTCGCCCATCTCGAAACCCAGGAAGCGGTCGAGCACACTTATGTAAACCAAGGCCAGGTGATTGGGACGGTCGGCAACACGGGGAATGCCCGAACGACTCCCCCTCATCTTCACTTTGCCATATATTTTTCAGGAGAGGGACCCGTCGATCCCCACTATTTTATTGCAAGCACCAATCCTGTTCCAGAACCTGTCACAGTCGATCTAGCCAGTCTGGGAAAATGGATACGGGTGAAAAAAAGAAAAATTCCACTTATGTCCACGCCTGAAAAAAACCAGAATTCCACTACCTTTCTCGACCTTCATACTCCCATGCGCGTCGTTGGAGCGGTAAAGGAGATGTACCGCATTTTTCTTCCTAATGGAGAATCCGGTTACGTTCGGGCCGATGATGTGGAAACAATGGAACAGAATATCATACTTGAAAAAGCTTCCTGCATTCGGGCCCTTAAAACGTTGCCTGCCACTCAGGCTCCCGCCAGGGAATACATAAATGCGGGCGAAAAGTTTGCGATCCTTGCCAGATTTGGAACATACTGGTTTGTGAGAACACAAATGGGGAATAGGGGCTGGCTGGAGGATTTTTCAACCAGCCAATAGTATAGGTAAAAAAGAATCTTTGTTTGAGTTTGATTTTTGCCCGCTGGGATTGAATTATTCCTTCGGGGCTGGAAGAAACTCCTTATTTACTTGTTTTTCTTCCCCGATATGTGAGCATAAAACCACCATGTGACAGGGAAAAATGAAATATTTTCTATGGATTTTAAGGTTAAGAAAATTCAGAAATTCGCAAAGTGAGCGGCTCGTAAAAACATGATGGTGAAGCATTCTGTTTTCAACATTTCTGAGGGAACGTTCCTTAAGCTCTTTTTTGCCGGAAACACCGGGATCGAGGGAGAAGTCATGGTGATTTAATACATCTTCCAGATGGGTCAGGTCATCTTCCCCTTTATCCGTTTCGTAATCTTCGATGAGATGAGAGAGCGATGTCGTTTCCCTTCGGCGGTCAAACATGCCGTCTTTTTGAGGTACGATGAGAAACAGATATCCTCCCTTGCGCAGAACACGCATCCATTCTTTGAGAGCTTTGATGGGATTGGCGATATGTTCGATAACGTGACTGGCCATAACGAAGTCATAGGTGCCATCGGGAATGTTTCTCAGGTCCGTAGCGTCGAGGGAAAAATACCGTCCCCGAGAAATCAATTTGGTAAAATTTTCCCATTTTTTCTCATTTTTCTTTTTTTCCCGAAACATTTTTTCCTTAAGATTGCACACATCCAAAGCTTTGATAATGGAATAAACGGGAAGAAGTTCTCCCTTGAGAAAGATGGGGCTTGCCCCTCCGATTTCTAACCCCTGTTTGTCTTTAAGGGCTTTAAGATAGGGACGGAAATGTCGTTTTCTGAGGGGATTTAACGCTTCCCAGATACGCCGGAGGGTAAATAAAAGTCCGTAGTTCCTCAAGGAATCGACAATCAAAAAGAGAGCGGAACCCGGTTTCAACCTCTTATCCTTTTTTCGATAGGCCTGTCGAACCGCTTTCGAAGGCCGTCCCATATACCGAGAAAAGAACACATCAATTTCTGAATTTTATCTTTTTCGAGGAAGCATATATAGATCAGGGCGCTGATCAACCGATAGGCTTTAAGCAGCATGGGGCCCGGGTATGATAGGAAATATTCCCGGAAGAGAATGACCGTGTTCCTGGCCATGAAGTACCGCCGTAGAGGTGGATGGCCGGAGGTGCGGATTTTTTTTCCCAGAGGGCTGACAAGGCCTGATATGGTTATCGGATTTCCCAGAGTGTGTCCCATCAGGGGAGTGTCGATTTGAAGCACACGATAACCATTTCGGCGGGCCCTCAGGCAGTACTCGTTATCCACATCGTCGATGAAAAAGTCTTCGCGAAAAGAACCGAGTTTGAGATAGGTGGATAAGGGCAACAAACATCCCGAGGTGATGACAAAAACAGCGGGTTTCCACGAAAGCATTGAGGATTTATTCGGCCGGGTATGGGAAATTTTATCTTCGGTCTCGATAAAGGTGGAACCGATCAAGGCGATTTTTGCTTTTTGTGGATGAGACATGTAGATAGATTTCAGTGATTCTATCTGGGAAGGAAAGGATTCCGAATCCTGATCAAACGTGACAACGCCTTCATATCCTTTTTCAAGCGCCCATTCTATTCCCATATTCAGAGCGGCGGCCATTCCAACGTTGGTGCGGTTTGAAATGAAACATACTGATTCTTTATCCCGGGTCCATTTTTTTAGGTCGTCCTTTGACTTCCCGTCAGTACTGTTGTCAATAATGATAGTGGCCGGACACTGACGGGCGATTCCCTCCAATCTTTGAGGGAAAAGGGGATCCGGATTAAAGGTGACAATGAGAGCGCAGACGCGAAAATCCGGAAAACAGGAAAAATATTCTGTGCCGGATTGTTTTTCCCTCGGATAACCTTCCTTGTATTTCATTTCATGGCCGCTGTCAGGTTCCAATGAAAAAACCACAACATTTTCCAGCTCACCCAGCCTTGTTTTTTACGAAATTCTCTTTCCTTTAAAATTTCCGGGAGATGAACCAGGATCCATACCCTAGCCTGCCAAAGGATTCGGAGCATGGCCAAAAGGCCGTACCGGCGCCTGTATCTTGTTCCTTTCCCTGGTGTTCCTATGAAAGAAAGAACGATGGATAAAAATCCTCTAATAAGATAAAAAATTTCTCCCGCCGGGATGAGAAAAAGGGGAAAATTCAACAGCATGTTCAGCATTCTGTTTTTCTCGGTATGAAAGATCTGAAAGGAAGAGTCCCGGCCTTCCGTTGTTCCTCCTTTGTGATAGATTTTCGCCTCCGGAAATACGACACCCCGGAATCCGGCCATATTCAATCTCAAGGCCAGGTCGATATCCTCGAAATAAGCGAAATATTTCTCGCTGAAAAACTGTGAACCTGGAAGCATGACACGTTCGAGACAGGTCCGGGAATATATGGAACCGGCTCCGCAGGCGCTGAAAATTCTCTGTTTTTTTTTGATAAAGTCAAAAGATTTTCCTCTAAAAAGAGATAATCCGGACCCGTCCGGAAGAACGACATCACCGGCCGAATCGATGCGATCCCGGTTGCGGTAATCCAGAATCAGGGGGGAGGCAAAGTCCGCCCGGCCGCTTTTAAAGCCTTCCATCATACTTTCCAGCCAGTTTCGCTCAACCACGGTATCGTTGTTCAAGATCACAATATAGTCAAATCCTCTTTGAAGCGCCCAGTTTATGCCGGTGTTGGCACCGCCGGCAAAACCTTTATTCTCGGTCAATCGTATGAGATGAATGTTCGGATATGCGTCTTTGATACGGTCGCCTTCAAGGGCTCTGGAACCGTTATCCACGACACAAATCTTAAAAGATGGAGTTTGAATGCTGTTCAGGGATTTTAAGCATTCGAACGTATTTTCATAGCCGTTTCGATTAAGGATAATAACGGCCACGGTCAACGTTTTCATTCGGCTCTTATCTTATTAGGAAATTTTTATTTTGCCTCATTAACAAACCGTCATATATACCTGAGAAGTGGCATTTTATCGTCGATATCCGCCGGCAGAACAGGATAAGGTGAAGATGAGAACCTATCATAAGATAGGAAAAAAGCCAGAGCCACCTTCTAGGTCCTCTGAAACATGTCCGGGCAAAATAAAAATGATTGCGGGCAATAAAATAGCATTTGAGATCGCTCCATTCTTTTTTCCCCTGTCCTTTTGAAACATGCTTGTGCCAAATGATGCTTTCCGGAACGATGCGTAGCTTGTATCCCTTGGAAACAGCGCGCAATGACCATTCCGTATCCTCAAAGTACATGATCATTTCTTCCTTGAACAGGCCGACATCCTTTAGAATGTTCATTCTCACCAAAAAACAGGCTCCGCTGAGATAATCCGGCGCCTTACGGCTTTTTTTTCGAGTAAGCCGGCAGACTCCAAGCCATGATAAAATCCTACCGCCTGCGTTTTCGATCTTTTTTTGACCGAAATGATAACAGACCGGCCCCACGATCCATTTTCTGTTATTCTCACAGGTGCTGAGGAGGGGGGACAAGAAATTTTCTTGGACAAAGGTGTCGTTGTTCAGGACTAAAACATAATCTCCACCGATCTCCATGGCCTTTCGCAACCCTTGATTGCAGGCTTTGGTAAAACCTAAGTTTTTTTTGTTGTTGAGCACATTAACATGTTGAGATTTGTCTATAAGATCCATACGGAATGGCTCAGGGTCATTGTTGACCAAAACGATTTGAATATTTCTATGATTTTGCCTGGTTAAGGATTTCAAACAACCCAGCGTTTTGCTGTAATACTTCCAGTGGACGAGCACCACCAGAACGGAAAGCTCTGAAGGCGGGTTTGTGTTTTTCTCCTGCGTTTCATGAATGTTCTTTGCTTCCGGCAATGGTTTTCGGCTCTTTCTTCCTGCCCCGTATATATCATGTACGAAAGTGCTGCGTCAATGACAAGATTGTCTTATAAAAGCATTAGTTTGTTCATAATAAACAAAATAGACAATCGAGACACGTTGTTCTCAAAAATTCCTAGTGTCCCAACCAGGAAAAAGCCCGGGCTTTGATTTTAGAATGTGAAATTATTTACGGGCGGCTTCATCTGCTAATAAATTCAATCAAATAACTGTTGCTTTGTAACACAGTTAGCCTGCATTATTCATAAATTTAGCCGACACCTACAGATAATTTCAATATTATGTGTCATTTAATGGTGGTTTTAGGTAAAATTGATAATGAAGCATTTTCCATGAACTTTTTTAAAGAAGATGTCGGCCAAATTTACCCTTGGGGCGAGCCGGTCTTGCCGCATCTGCTTTGTTACAGCCTGTTCGCGGTGCCGAGCACAGCTTCACAGGCTTACGCTTCCCATCTGCGGCAAGCTTGGCTCGTGAATAATACAGGCCAGTATTATTTCTCTTATCTTGTGAAGCTAAACCAGCGTTGCATCATGATTATTGCCTAATCTGATATATCCAGCATAAAATATTTTTCAGTGCTATTTGCGGGGAAAAATGTGATCTTGGAGGGAAACTAAAAAAAATTCCATTAGGAAAGTACAGATGTCTGAAGCAATAGTCAGATGGTATATCACTCTTGCTCAAATCACTAATTTTGGATGAATATGATGTCTAATAGCCGTGCGGCCACGGAACCAAAGGGTATTAGGATTATTTTTCGTTCTCTCCGATACCGAAATTATCGTCTTTTTTTTAGTGGTCAGTCCCTTTCTCTGATTGGTACCTGGATCCAACGTCTCGCCATGCCTTGGCTGGTATATCGCCTCAGCGAGTCCCCGTTTCTGCTGGGAGTGGTCGGTTTCGCGGGTCAAATACCTACTTTCCTGTTAGCTCCTTTCGCCGGAGTGCTGTCTGACCGTTGGAATCGTTATCAAATACTAATTACCACCCAAATTCTGGCAATGATTCAGGCTTTAATTCTGGCGACGCTTTTTCTCACTGGTGCGATTAAAGTCAGCCATATTGTGTTTTTAAGTGTTGTCCTCGGTTGTATCAATGCTTTCGATGTCCCGGCGCGGCAATCACTTTTGATTGAGATGGTAGATAAAAGCAATGATTTGGGCAATGCGATTGCCTTGAATTCATCCATGGTGAACAGCGCGCGATTGCTGGGGCCGTCACTCGCAGGCATATTAATCGCTACCATGGGTGAAGGAATATGCTTTCTTATCAACGGTATCAGTTATATTTTTGTAATCGCCTCTCTGTTTTTCATGAAATTGAAACCAAAAAAGAGAGAAATAAAAAATTCCCACATTTTGGAAGCGTTGAAGGAAGGATTTGCGTACACGTTTGGATTTACACCTATAAAATCTATCATCCTGCTGCTCGCGCTGATAAGTTTGATGGGAATGCCTTACACCGTACTTATGCCGGTTTTTGCCAAAGAAATCCTTCACGGGAGCTCTCACACTTTTGGCTTTCTCATGGGTGCCTCGGGCATCGGTGCCTTGACAGGAGCTATCTATCTTGCTTCAAGAAAAACCGTTTTGGGACTGGGAAAAATTATTGCCATCGCTGCCTGCATGTTTGGTATGGGGCTTGTCGCATTTTCTTTGTCACGTTTCTTTTTGCTTTCAGTAGTCTTAATGGTGATGACCGGTCTGGGAATGATGCTGCAACTGGCATCAAGCAATACCATTATCCAAACTATCGTTGACGACGATAAGCGGGGACGCGTCATGAGTATTTTCTCGATGGCATTTATGGGCACTGCACCCTTCGGCAGTTTTCTGGCGGGCAGTTTGGCAAGTTTTTTGGGCGCGCCAAATACGTTACTGATCGGGGGCATATTATGTGTTACAGGCGCTGTTATATTTGCGAGGAAACTTCCCGATTTGAGACAGCTGGTTCGTCCGATATATATCAGGCTGGGTATCATCCCAGAGGTGGCAAAAGGGATTCAAGCGGCGACGGAATTATCCATTTCGACGAAAAAGTAGAGAAAGCAGCTTGCTTTCAGCAATTACTGGTCACGCTCATTCAATCCGCCGAAAATATTTCAAGGTGGCCTGAAGCCGCTTAAAAAATCAACTCAAAAAAAGGTGTTATGAAGATCAATGAAGCAATTTTAAGTCAAAGGTCGTAAAGAATGGATGGCTAAATGAAATAAACAGCGTGCGGAAAAAATGATTGGAGCCGGAATGATGACTCCTCTGTTGACTTTGATAAAATTCTGCTGTTTTTTGAGTCGTTGACCTTGTTGTTTTGGATGTGATAGTCTTATCTCAGTGTCTCAGCTGGTGAATATTGAGGAAAATAGTCAGTGGTTCGCAGCATGTACTAAAAGAAAATTCCTATCTTTTCTCAATTTTTTATTATTTCATTATGATTTGGGGAGGTCAATTATGGAAAACGGCTCCACCAAAAATATAGATACAGTTCAAAAAAACCAGAATAAATCCAGCAAAGGGAGATTCATAGGCATGAGTATTGGCCTTTTTTTTGCGATTCTGTGTGTATGTTTGTTAATATTTACAAACATAATAAGCACAAAATACGCTCCAGGTCTGAAAACTTATTCCGGCGAGTCGCCTGAGAAATACTCTGTAGTTAAAAAAGATAGGCATGGTCGGATTCTCTCTTCAAGGCAAGCCACAGACGAGGATTTAGCCGCGGATCAAACCAAAGGAAGAATTCTGAACGCCTTTTTATTCGGCTTATTGGCTTTTCCCTTTTTAATTTGGGCCATTTATAGTATCAAAGACATTCTACATAAAAAATATCCCAATAATTGGCGGAGAGTTACGGGGTCTGTGTATGTGTTATCCAGTATTTTTATATTCCGGTTGTCACGAATAGTATGGCTTGAAGTTAAAAATGAAGGAGGCACAGGAAGACCCGACGTTGTATTAATTATTGGGATTTGTTATTTATTGACAGGAATATTTTTTATGTTTTCTTGGCGCAAACATCCTGAAAAAAGAGAGCAGATCTTCTAATTTACTAAATTTTCCAAAATAGAATTTTTAATAATAAATAAAATATGCAATCGGGATGTGTTGTTCTTAAAAATTCCGAGCGTCCCAATCAGGTAAAAGCTGGGGTTTTGATTTTAGAATGTGAAGTTTTTCACGGGCGACTTCATCTGCAATCATGGGAACAACAATTATGTAACCTTTTTGGTAGAGCGAAATATCGCAATCCGGCGGGAGAGTGTCTGAAAGTTTCTCTGAACCGGTGATGGCCCAGGTTTCGAAATGATTGTCTTTGGATGGTGCTGTTATTTGTTCAAGGAGAGGGATCTCCTGTATTTCAGCCCGAAAGGCATACCGAACTCCCCTTATATCGGCAGGAGGAATTCGGGGTATGCTGACAGTGATGTATTCAAGAGGATTAAGTTCCCGGACCAACCGGCTTTGAGCCAGCTTGACCACCCAACCTGAGGCGGTTTCGACTGCCCCGGGAATGCCGGAATCAAGCCCGGAGACCGCAATGGCAGGGAAACCGGCAAAAGCCGCTATCCTGGCGGCACCGATCGTTCCTGAGAACATCCAGTCTTTGCCCAAATTAGCACCGCCGTTGATTCCGGATACGACGAGGTCGGGAGGATTGTCCCTCATGATTCCCGCTAGGGCCAAAACGACACAGTCCGCCGGGTAGCCGTCCACGGCATAAACATCGATGTTTTGGTTTATTTTCCTATGTGAAACCTGAATTTTACCTTTTTTTGAAACGGTAAGAAAATGGCTGCTGCCGCTCCGGTCTTCCATAGGAGCGACTACGGTTGTTTCCGCTATTTTGGAGAATGCTTTAGCCAACTCGATTATTTTGATGTCTTCGATGCCGTTGTCATTGGTGATCAGTACCCGTTTCGGCCAGTTGTTTTTTTCCTCTGCGGGGAAAATGGATGGGACAGAAACCGTTAGTATCATCAAGCCCAATAAAAAAAATAAAAAACATCTTGTTTTTTTCATGTCTTTTTCTCCTTATAAAAATTTTTCTATTCCGAAACCGCAGCAATATTTTTGTTCCTTTAAAGGTAACAATGAGGTTTTTTGTGGTCAATCGCACTTTGGGATGAATTTTTACCGGACGAATAACACTTTGGGGTTAATGAGGAGGTTTGGCGGCATTTTTAAAGAGAGCCATCAATTCAAATCTGCTCTTTACATGGAATTTTTCAAAAATGTGCCTGACATGGGATTTGACTGTATTCAAGGATATAAACAGTGATTTGCTTATTTTCTGGTTGCTGTATCCTTTTAAAATCAAATGAATGATTTCTTTTTCCCGTTTTGAAATCTGATGTTTGTTGAAAAATGAATCTTCGGGAATGGGTATAGATTCATATCTTAAAAATCTGTTCACAAAATGGAAGGAAAAAATAATACTGCATCCCACATATAGAATGGGAAAAAAACGGAAACTCCACAGGTCATTCAGATAAATATCATTAATCAGACCGGGAAGCATTGCTGTGAGTAATATGAGCATTTTTTTTGCCATGCTTTTGAAGTGGTCGTCTTCGATTTGTTTATATTTCAATATCCCCAGCACCAATGAATAGATAAGGATGGCAAAAAATAGGCTGCGGTCGATCAAGTCTCCCACGAGTTCTATTTTTTCGCTGCTCGTGATGTATTCAAAGTAATGGTGGATGCTGAATTCGCAAAGAATAATGATTCCAAAAAAAATATTTTTATTTTTTTTATTCGGAACGGAAAATAAGTGATGATTAAAAACCACGATAGTGAACAACAAAAGATATTTGGCGATAAAAGCTTCCACATAATCCACGGCTTGAAAGACATGAATGTTGATCTGGCCGCTGTTAACACGGAAATAGGCAAGAAGCAGGTTGGAAAAAACCGAGAGGGAAAAGGCGGCGTAAAAGTAAAGATAACCTCTGATGATTTTTTCTTTGGTTTTAATATAGGCGGAATAAACGATACCCAGAGAAACGATTCCGATAGAAAAAGTGATAAAAAAATAAAAAAAAGTGAAATGCCGCATAGGTAAACAAGCCGTCCTTTTGGTTCTATGTCACTGTTCAAGATTTGTCAACACGATTTTTCCATAGTTGTTTTGTAAGCGCATATTATTCGGCGCAGATAAAAGAAGATAGAAAAATGATGTTAAAGAAGCAAACTATAGAACAATCCCTTTTCAGCGGCCTTCAGAAATCCGCCTTTTTTAGCCTTGTCGGTTAATGCAAATAGCGGTTTCCCGGATTATTTTCCTTATGCGGTGGCTTTGGCCCGCTCTTCTTGGGACATTCCGGCCAGGCGTTCGACTTCTTTTTTATCCAATCCCAGTTCTTCGGCTACGCGGCTGCCGTATTCGGGGTCAGCCTTAAAGAATACGGTTGCCTGACGGAGCTGAATGCGCTTCCGGGCACCTTTAAGATGGTCCTTGATGTTGCCGATAAGGTGGTTTCTGTCCTCATCGGTCATCACCTTCCGGTACAGGTCCCCGGCCTGTTGGAAATCATCATTGGGATGGGGGTAGGGAGTTCTGGCTGCGACCTCTGAGACCTTAAATGCCGGCTCGCTTGCTGCCGGGTCCGGTTCGGGGCCGCCGAAGCTGTTCGGCCAATAATTGGGTCCGCCACCGCCGTTGTTGCCGGTTCTCATGAACCCGTCTCTCTGGTAGCTTGTTTCAGGAGCGTTTTTAGGGGCATTAACAGGCAGAAGGTGGTAGTTCGGACCTAAGCGGTGGATGTGGGTGTCATGATAGGAGAAGAGGCGTGCCTGAAGCATTTTGTCTTGGGATGCGGCAATGCCCGGCACGAGGTTCCCCGGACAGAAGGCGGCTTGTTCCACTTCTGCGAAATAATTGACGGGATTACGGTTCAAGACCAGTTTGCCCACTTTGATGGGAGGGACTTCGGCATGAGGCCAGACCTTTGTGATGTCAAAAATGTCCCAGTGGTAATTCAATCCCTCTTCTTCGGTCATGATTTGCATCTCCAGCGTCCAGGATGGAAAATCTTCGTGGGCGATGGCCTTATAAAGGTCTTCGGTGGCATGATCGGGATTCTTTCCCGATATGCGGATCGATTCCTCCAAGGTTAGATTTTTAATTCCCTGATTGGTCTTGAAGTGGTACTGAACCCAGAAGGATTCGCCCTTTTCGTTGTACCATTTGTAGGTGTGGCTACTGTAGCCGTTCATGTGGCGATAGCTCGCCGGTGTTCCCCGATCGGAAAACAGTACGGTAACCTGATGGACGGATTCGGGTGTCAATGAGAGAAAATCCCAAAACATATCCGGGTCCTTGCAGTTTGTCGCCGGATGGCGCTTTTGGGTATGGATAAAATCAGAAAATTTGAGGGGATCCCTGATGAAGAAAACAGGTGTGTTGTTCCCGACAAAGTCATAGTTTCCTTCTTCCGTGTAGAATTTTACGGCGAATCCACGCGGATCGCGAGCTGCGTCAGCGGAACCTTTTTCCCCACCTACTGTGGAGAATCGCGCGAAGACCTCGGTTTTTTTGCCGATTTCTGAGAGAAACTTGGCTTTGGTGTACTTGGTCACATCAGCCGTTACCTCGAAATAACCTCCGGCCCCGGTTCCTTTGGCGTGGACAACACGCTCGGGAATCCGTTCGCGGTCAAAATGGCCCAGTTTCTCCAAGAGATGAACATCCTGCATCAGAACAGGGCCTCTTTTTCCCGCAGTCAAACTGTTCTGATCGTCGGGGATGGGAATCCCGAAGGCGGTCGTTAATGTTTTTTTGTTTTTGGCCATCGATATCCTCCTAATTATTTTTGATTTTTTACATCCTGTCACGAAATTCTAACTCATTTAATAACAATCACTTATAGAGCACGATTTTTCCATTTTCCTAACTCTCTTTATCTCATT
>JAFGMO010000014.1 GCA_016927475.1 Candidatus Aminicenantota bacterium | reverse complement strand
GTTATATACTTACTAATTCAGAAATGGTTGCTTTATTTTAGGGACCGGAAAAGTCGTGCTTTTGGTAAATGGACTCCCGGACGAGACGGAACCTCGCTCAGGTTTCGCTGACCCTTACTTCTCCGGGTAAAGGTTATTCCACCATTCTGGCTGGTCTTTGAGCTGTTTGTCGAACCAGGCGAGGATGGTCTTGGTCCAGATAATGCGCTTGCTGTAGGTCATGATGTGGTGGTTCTGGTCGAGGATCTGGATATACTCCACGTCCCTTCCCAAAATCTTGAGGGCGGTGAAAAGCTGTGTGCTCTCACCGGGGGGGACGTTCGTGTCGACGCTGCCATGGAGAAGGAGCAGGGGCGTGGTGATCTTATCCGCGCTGAAAAGGGGGCTCTGGTCGAGGTAGATGTCTTTCCGGTTCCAGGGGTAGCTGTCGGCCGTGGCCACGGCGCTGTAGGAGTATCCCCAGTATCCTTCGCCCCAGTAGCTCGCCAGGGAGCTTATTCCGGCATGGGCGACGGCGGCGGCGAAGATGTCCGTTCTGGTGCAGAGCAGCATGGTCATAAAACCGCCGTAGGAGGCGCCGATGCATCCGACCCTGTCGGGATCGATAAAGCTGTGGGCTTTCAGGAATTTTTTCGTTCCTTCGATAATTTCCGCGGCGGTCGTCCGGCCCCAATCGTTGACGTGGAACGCCGAGAACTCCTGACCGAAGCCGGTCGCTCCGCTCGGTTGGAGCACATAAACCACGTATCCGTTGGCGGCCCAGAGGTTTTTGGGGTAGCGTCCGCCGAAGTCCCTCGTCACCGGCGTGGTGCCGCCGTAATAGTAGACGATGCAGGGATATTTTTTTGAGTCATCGAAGTCGGGCGGGAAATATACACGGCCTTCGATCTTTTTCCCCTGAAGGGTTTTGAAATTCCACTGTTCCACCTTGCCGAATTTCACGTCTTTGTAATTGTCGTTTTCGGCGTCCAGGAAAAGGGTGGATTTGTTTTTCTTCAAGTTGAGGACATATGCTTTGGGGGGGATGTTCGAGCTCGAGCCGATAAAAACGGCCGTGGATTCGTCCCGGGCGAAGTCGATATCTTCCACGATTTCGACATCCGTATTCATTTGTGTGAATTCTTCCTTTTTGACATCGTACCTGTAGAGACGGCGGAAGGAGCGCTCCGTCACTTGAAAATAGATGGCGTCGTTCTTGTGATCCCAGAAAGCCCTTTCGATGGATGGGTCAAAATCGCGGGTAAGGGCTTTTGCTTTTTTGGTTTCAAGGTTGAACATGTAGGCCTGGATATCGTAATCGTTGGGAACCATGCCCTGGGGGAGATTCATCCCCACCTCGCCGAAAAGCGAAGGGCCTCCCAGGAATAGGAGATTTTTCCCGTCGGGTCCCCATTCGGCCCCATTGAGCCAGCTTCCCGACCATATTTTTTCGCAAGCAAGGGTTTCCAGGTCCATGATGAAGAGCTCCGTTATGGAGAACGGCCGCTTGGAATAGTCGATGAGATTCCGGCTGAAGAGAATTTTTTTGCCGTCAGGTCCGACCCCGTCGGGATAGGTGGACAGGGAACCCGCGGTCAGCCTTTGTCTGGTGCCGTCCGGAACGTTGACTTTGTACAGGTAATATCTGTTGCGCCAGCCGGGTATACGATCGGCCAGGTTCCGGTATCTTTTAACGCCTTTGAGGTCGGTTTCTCCTTTTTCGGACTTGGAGTAGATGATGTAACTGCAGTCGGGCGCCCACTCATGGCCCCCCAGGTTCTCAACGTCCTTTATGATGGGCTGCGAAGTTCCCTTGGCCAGGTCGACGATCCATATCGTTCCTTTTGATTTCTCGCGGGTTGAATAAGAAAAAATGTGGCCGCAGGGGGCCCATTTGATGCTGTCGAGGGACATTCCTCCCCTGAATGTATAGACGGTCCTTCCGTCCTGAATGCGACGGAGCTCCAGCCAGGATTCGGAGTCGTCTCCGGGGGGCTGGGATTGGCGGAAAGAGAGGGCGGCGAGAGATCCGTCCGGTGAAACGGAGACGCCGGTAAGTTTGGGGCCGTCGAGGAGGTGTTTGACGGACATCCGGTCCGACGTATAGATTGAATGTACGGGAACCGGAGGTTGGGATTTTTCTTCAATCGAGAGGGAGGCCTTTAGCGTCCAGGCAGATGAGGATTCCGGGGAAGTGACGGTCTTTATCAGGAACGTATGTCTGCCTGTTTCCATTGTTAGGTCTTTAACCATGTTGACCGCCGAGGAGTTTTTGCCGTTGTTTAAGCTCGTGAAGTTTTTCTTTTCAGCCACAAGATCCCCGTCAAAATAGAGGCGGAAAAGCTGAGGGGTCTTGAGTGTTATCCGGGCCCTTGTCCATCGCTTGACGTCTACGAAAAAGGCGAGATAGGCCGCTGTGGGGACGTCGGCCGCGCCGTTGAGAATAAGCCCGTCCTTTTCCCCATCGACCGCTTTCCATTGGTGAAGTTTGCCGTCGGTCCAGCGAATGACGGCGCTTGCCGATGGTTTCAGGTCCTGTGCAGTGACGAATTTTTCATCCAGGATATCCTGCGCGGAAAAAGTATGGCCTTCGTCACCGTGAAAAGCGGGAAGAGGAATGGGAAGAGGCCCGAGGATCAGCCATGAGTCGATGTTCTGTTCCAGGATTCTTTGTTCGGTTTCCTGTTTTCCCCAGCCGGACATGCAGAGGCTGAGGACCATAAAAAGAAGGATGATGTTTTGAAGAGAAAAAGATTTGTTTTTCATTTCTACTCCTCGCTGTGAGGTTTTTCGGTTTCAACAACGCTTACGGCCCGCGTACTTTACCAGCCGCGTGGCCGGCTTTTTTTTGGGAGCGTTTGATTCCTAACGCCCGATTCTTTTGGTGCGTTTTATAATTCCGGCTTATTTCTCCTTGTTCTTGACGTATTTGTCGAACCAATCGAACATTTCGGCCAAAACGTGAAGGACCGATTCTTTGGCCCGGTAACCGTGGCTTTCGTGGGGCAGCATGACCATACGGACCGTCGCCCCGTGTCCCTTGAGGGCATGGAACAGGCGCCTTGATTGGATGGGGAAGGTGCCGGAATTGTTGTCTTCTTCGCCGTGGATGAGAAGAATGGGTTCGTTGATCTTATGGGCGTGCATGAACGGAGAAATTTTGAAGTATATTTCCGGGGCTTCCCAGAGGGTGCGCCGCTCGCTCTGGAAGCCGAAGGGCGTCAGGGTTCGGTTGTAGGCCCCGCTCCGGGCTATGCCCGCAGCAAAAAGGTCGCAGTGGGCGAGGAAGTTGGCCGTCATGAAGGCGCCGTAGCTGTGGCCTCCGACACCGACCCGGTTGGGGTCGATGATGCCTTCTTTGTCGAGGTAATCGATGGCCGCCTTGGCTCCGGCGACGATCTGTTCGATAAAGGTGTCGTTCATGGTTTTTGGATCGCCGATGATGGGAAGTTGGGCTCCGTCAAGGACGGCGTAGCCCTGGGTGACGAAAAAGAGCTGGGAGGTACTGCGGAAAAAGGTGAACCGGTTGGGAGAGCTCCTTACCTGGCCGGCTAAGCTGGGATCGCTGTATTCCAGGGGGTAGGCCCAGAATACCAGGGGCAGCCTCTGGCCTTCCTTGTAATCGGGGGGCAGATAAAGCGTGCCGCTGAGGTCGACGCCGTCGTCTCTTTTGTATTTGACCAGCTTTTTGATCATTCCCGTCATCTGGGGAGCGGGATCTTTATAGTCTGTCATGGCCTGCCGATCACCGCTTTTGAGGTCGACCAGGAAATAGTTAGGGGGTTCTGTTTTGGACTGATAGCTGGTCATGACCAGTGTCCGGGATTCTCCGATAAAATCAACGAATGACTCGTAGGATTCTTCTCCGGACTCGAAAATCCTCTCCTTTTCCATGGTGTTCACGTTGACCTTGTCCAGGAAGGGACGGGCGCCTTGGGGATTGGCACCGCTTCCGGAGAGGTATATAAAATCTTTATCCTGAAGGATGACGTACTGGCCGTTGGGAGTGATGGTATGCACCGGCCGTCCGGGATCGTTATAGCGGTCGTGGATGCTGAGGTCGATGACCTTTTTGGGCTCCTGGGAGGGATCGTCCGGATTGATGAAGTAGGTCGTCCGCCAGCGGCGTTTCCAGTCGAACTCGGTCAGGAAGGCCTGGTCCGGATTTTGAAGCCAATCCATCCCCGAGTAGCGGTGGACGGTTTTGGTCATTTCCTTGGCTTCTCCCTTGAAGGGATAGGACAGGGTCATCACTTTGTCACGGTGGGGGACCGTTTTTTCGGGGTCTCCCTCATCCAGGGCTTCCACCCAGATAATGGTGGCCGGTTTGAGGGCCCGCCACTCGACGGAACGGACGCCTGTCGGGACTCCCCGCATGGGGACATCATCGGCAAGGGGAACCTCGGCCAGCATGTGGACGAGATTGCCGTCCATATCCCAGATCTCGATGTTGTGGGTGAAGTAATAATAGGGAACGCTGTAGGAGAAGGGTTTTTTGATGCGGTAGACCATGAGGAGCTTGCCGTTCGGGGATGCGTCTGGGGGAGTAAGGATACCCGGGTCCCCGAATTTCTCCGTTTTTCCGGTGGGAACGTCGATTTTAACCATCTGGGATGTGGCATAGTAGGTAAAAAGTTTTTCGTCATAGGGGGTTTCGAGAAGGTCCTGGTAGGTCCAGACTTTGGCGAATTTTCCCGAGACTTCCTGGACGTGCGGACCGATGGGGACGGTCGGTTTTTCGGGGGGATTTCCCCTGTCGTCCGGGACAACGGTGGCCAGGATGTGGCGGTTGTCGGGGAGCCAGGTGAAACCGGAGCTCAGGACCGCGTTTACGGTCGGGCCGAGGAGCTTTTTGGCTTTACCTGTTTTTGTTTCCACCGCCCAAAGCTCGACGCCGTTGTTCAGGTACCGTGTGATGGCGAACCAGGCGCTGTCGTTGGACCAGCGGGGGAAGCCGAATTTAGCGTCTTCGGGGAAATCGACGGGAATAGTTTTTCCGTCCTTGAGCGTTTTTAAGGATACTGAGGTGAGAAAGTAGGTTTGCTGCCGGGAGTTGTTAAGCGGAGTGATGCGCGTGCCGGCCAAGCGGAGCAAGGGCTGGGCCATGTATTCGAGCGAAGGCATAATTTCATAAGTGGTAAGGAGAACGGTTTTGCCGTCCGGGCTCAGGGATGCCTGAGGCGGCGGCGGTGCTTCAACCATATCGATGACTTCCTGGGGCGGCTTTTTGTAGGGCTCCTGGCTCCACAAGGTAAGGCCGCTGAGAAAAACCAGGATGAGGATAGAGAAGCACAATTTCTTTTTAATGTTCATGGTGTTCCCTCCGGAAAAAGAGTTGATGGAATGCGGAATATTCACCTTACCAATATAACCTATCCTGACTATTGATTGCAATTCGTACGAGAGCGTACAAGAGCGTATGTCAAGAGCCAACAAGAGCTTCGTATGAGAGCTTACAAGATCGTTTGTTGTACGAGTGCCGCCGATTTTGTTTTCTATCACTCTTCTGGGGATGTATCCTATGAGTATTGTTTGTGTACATAATAAAAAATGTTTGATTCTTAGCAAAGTAAAAATGTCCGGTTCTTAGCAAAGTAAATGTCTATGCCTTAACAAAGTAAAAATGTTCGGTTCTTAGCATTGAAAATGTCTGTGCCTTAGCAAAGTAAAAATGTCCGGTAATGTAATGTGAATTCTGTCATTCCCCGGCTTGTCCGGGGAATCCATTGTGCCATACCCCGACTCCCGGTATAAATCTGGGAACAAGAACATTTCTTCTTCTTGTCTCTTATCAAACTTTAACATGGATCTACGATGTCCGCGTAGTCGTTATTTAACCATTAAACCAGTATCTATTTTTCAGTTTTGAGCTTTGAATTTTTAGCTTTACGTTTTCTTCTGGGTATCCATAGATTCTGAAAAACAGGAAACCACAGAAACACAGGAATATTTTTGACTATTGCCGGTGTGTTTGATATATAAATTTCTTCCGGCAGAAGGAAGATATCCATGATAATTGGGATTGCGGGATTAATTGTTGGAGTTGCCGGCGTAGCTTTGACAATTTATGGCATTATGCAGGCCCGAAAGAAGAAAACATCTTCTATTCCTCAATCCCCCCCGGATGAAGTTGAAAAAAAGTCCCCGCCCCAAGAAAAACTCTTTTTGGTTCCCTACCTTAGAAATACGATGCTCCGGCATGAAGATGAATGGATAGATAAAATCCGGGAAAAATTGGGCGCCGAAGGCAAAGCTGTTATCTCGCAAAATATCGCCCTCCACGGGCAGGGAGGAAGCGGGAAAACGGCTATGGCCATTGAGTACGCCTACTGCTTTGCGGAAGAATATCCGGGCGGTGTTTTCTGGCTGCAAATGGAAGGCGGTCTCGGACCGGCGGCCTTGGCTTTTTTGATATTTGCCGATCAGCAGGGGATACATTTTGGGGAGTGGAAAAATCTGAAAGAACAGGATCAGATCAACATGGTCGTGCGGTTTATCAGCGACAAGCCTCACAAGCTGGTTATCCTGGACAACGTCGATGATGATATCCTGCCGAAAGAGCTGGCCTTTAAAGACTGCCACTTGATTGTAACGACAAGAAGGTCGGGTTTGCCCCTTCCCTTAATACGGATGGACCTTCCGGATAAGAACGAGGCCGTGGATATTTTTTGTTCTTACGCGGATAGGGAGGTGTCGCATCTTTCCGAAAAAGAGCGCAAAGCTGTCCTTGATATCTGTCAGAGAGTGGACCGGCTTCCTCTTGCCCTCGAGATCCTCGGACAATTGGTCCGAAAATATCAATTGTCTGATCTTGCCCGGAAGATAAAAAAGGAGATGGTCTCATTGGAGGCGACAACTACGGCCAAGGAGGTCACCTCCGTCCTGGCGGCGCTCAATCTGACGGGATATGATTTCCATGGGGAAAAAACAAAAAACGGGCTGCTGGCCGCCTCTTACCTTAACCCGGATATGATCGACACAAAAATTTTGGCTCAAATCCTGGAGGTTGATGAAAACAAAGCAGCAGAAATTACGGCCGAGCTGGCCGGTTATTGTATTCTTATTAAGGGAAAAGATGTCTATAAAATCCACCGGCTGACCCAGGAAGCGGCAAGAACTTTGGATGTCAAACAGAAGGTGGGGCAAAAGGTCGTAAAGGTCATGGATAATAGAATCAAACGCGTATCTGAGAAGGGCATCTATAAAGAGGCTTACGGCCTCATCCCCCATATCATCCAGGTTGCTTCCCTGGCAGCGGAAAACCTTCCCGAGGAAAAGCTCCCATCTAGCTTTGCCGTGTCGCGTTGGGCATCATTTTTAAAAGATAGTGGGTATTATTCTTTAGCAGAGTCGCTTTTCCGAAACTGCTTGGAGCGTGTCGATCATGCGAAAGGAGAAGTCCACAAGGATTATGCCGCTTTTCTAAACAATTTGGCCTTGGTTCTTGAATATCAGGGCAAATATGAGGAAGCGGAAAAGCTTTACCGCCAGGCGCTCGATATAGACGAGAAAACCATCGGCAGGGAGCATCCTGGATATGCCAAACATTTAAACAATTTGGCTGGGGTGCTTGAAGATCAGGGTTGATATAAGGAAGCGGAGAAGCTTTACCGCCAGGCGCTTGAGATAGATAAGGAGACCATCGGGAAGGAGCATTCTGGATATGCCATAGATTTAAGCAATTTGGCCGGGGTGCTTAGTGCTCAGGGTCGATATAAGGAAGCGGAGAAGCTTTACCGCCAGGCGCTTAAGATATCAAAAGAAACACTAGGAGAAAAACATCCCCAAACCCTCACCATCCAAAAAAATTACAATTCCCTCAAAACCCGTTAGAAATCCGGGGTCGCACCATCCTATTGTATTGATATTATTATATTTAGTATGATTTTCAGGGCTTTTTTTAGCCTTAATCGGCACCTTTTGGGCCCCATAAATCCATTTTAAAGAAAAACTTTCAGGGAAGTGGATAACACATCATGAACCGGGTGATGACTCTTTTTCATTCAATACAAATCAGCCAAAGCACATATTTTGTTGACACCGGTTCGATCAGAATGGTATCTTGCCTCCAGCCCTATAAGGGACAGACCGAAGGGAGGAGCAAAAGATGTGCCGAAATTACCTGCCTCTTTTTTTATCCGCTTTTTTTCTTTTCGGTTTGATGACGGGCCGGATTCAGTTTGGGGATGATGAAGTGCCGACTCCAAAAGTTTACTTGAATCACTTTTATCTTTTGCTCAACTCTTCGACTTACAAGGATGTCGTGGAATCGGATTTCATCAAAAACGAATTCTCCCATTTCGAAGAAAGGACAACCATTGTCAATGCCGGTGAGTCCTACTCGGGAGCGTACATATATGGAGAAAACACTTATTTTGAATTCTTCGATGAATCGCAATCCCAGGAATCTATGACCATGGGAGTTGCTTCGGCAATCGCCTTCGGTGTGGAAAAGAAGGAAGAAATAAAAATCATCCAGGAAAAACTGAAAGAGAATAAAAACGCTGTTTTGGCTCTCAGAACCCGGGAATACGAAAGGATTCAAGTTCGGCGAAAAATCCCGTTTTGTCCTAAATGCCGACAACGCCGCCTTCTGAATATTTTAATAATTCGTGAATAATACAGGCTTAAAAACCAAATTTATGATTTTTGGCAAAAGGTAATGAAAAAGTATGGAGGTCTGGGATGAAAAACCGTCATTCTCATATCATTGTCCGTAAGCCGCGCGATCTGTCGCATTATATCCATAGACGCCTCATCGGCTTACTGGGAATCCTCCTGCCCATTCTGCTTTTTGTGGGAGCCGGCCTTTTCCCATCCGATGGACTCCCGCGGTGGGGTATTCTGGACTCCGTCAGCGCCTACTACTACAGCGGATCTTCGGGAGTGCTCACCGGAATTCTCTTTGCTCTTTCACTGTTTCTGTTCAGCTATCGGGGATACGAGGGAATGGCTGCCGACCGGATCCTCGGAGCCATAGGGGGAACGGCTGCACTGCTTGTAGCGATTTTTCCTACCGAGGCTCCAAACGGGCTGTCGGAACCCTCGTGGTGGAGCAGCACCTTGGGAAAAATTCACCATGGATCCGCTGTGGTGCTTTTCTTAACATTCACTCTCTTTTCCGTGTGGTTGTTCCGCAAGTCGAAAATTCCCAAGCGGCGTGACCGTTCACGGGGTAAAAATCTTCGAAATGATGTGTGCCTCTTATGCGGAATCTTGATGATTATCTGCATCCTATGGTGTGTAAGGTCCAAGATCACCGGTGCTGCCATTGTCCTGCCGGAGTCCATTGCTATAGTAGCGTTTGCTGTTTCCTGGCTGGTCAAGGGAAGGACGGATCAGTTTGTGAAAGGGATCATGAGACGTGTCCTGTAACTAACTAATATTCAGGTTAACATCCTGTCACGAAATTCTAACTCATTTAATAACAATCACTTATAGAGCACGATTTTTCCATTTTCCTAACTCTCTTTATCTCATT
>JAFGMO010000088.1 GCA_016927475.1 Candidatus Aminicenantota bacterium | reverse complement strand
CGAGCCAAGCTTGCCGTAGCTGTGAGGCGTCAGCCTGTGAAGCTGTGCTTGGCACCGCGAACAGGCTGCAACAAAGCAGATGCGAAAAGATCGGCTCGCCTGAAAGGTAAATTTGGCCGATATTTTTTGTTAAAAAGGTCATGGAAAATGATTCATTATCAATTTTACCGAAAATGACCACTAAATGACACATAATATTGAAATTATTTGTTGCTGTCGGCCAAATTTATGAATACTGCAGGCTAGAAAGCTTTTCCCCCTATAACCTCATCCGCTTTTTTCAAAATATCATCCGGAAAGACAACACCCTGCTTTTTCGCTGCATCCTGGTTCAGGTAAAGACGGACATTGCTCATCGACTGGATGGGAATGTCAGCGGGAGTCGTACCGTTCTTGATGCGAACGGCAATCAGCCCGGACCGATAACCCATTTCAAAAAAATCCCATCCCATGGCCGCACAGGCGCCCTGGCGAGTGGAATAAAGGGCACCACCGATGAGAGGTATTCCATTCTCTTCGGCTGTCCTTCCAATAACTTCAAAAGAATTGTTGATGGTATTATCCGAAATTTGGTAGATGGCATCAATCTTCCGGTTGATTAAAACCTGGGCGGCCATAAAAATTTCACGCCTGTTGGATATGGCAACCGAGATGATTTCCATTCCCAACTCTTTAGCCCCCTCCTTCGCCAGGCTTAGGTAGTACTCCGAGTTGATCTCGGAGGGGGTCCAAAGCGTGCCCAATCGTTTAGCCTCCGGAAAAACATGCTTGATAAAAGACAAAGTCTCAAAAATAGGGCCGCGAGAGGTAACTCCCGTGACATGGGGATGGTGGTCTTCCGCAGAGTTCCCCGCGCCGACGATATAAGGATTGGCAATGGAAGAAAAGACGATTGGGATATCCCGGGAAGCAATCATGGCCGCTTGAAGGCAAGGAGTAGAAAAAGGCACAATCATATCCACTCCTTCTTCCAAAAATTCCTGGACGACCTTCTGTGCCTGTATAAGGTCCCCCCCGGCATTTTCGACGATGAGATGAACATTTTCGCCATCGATCAGGCTTTCATCTTGAAGTGCTTGTAAAAAGCCCCGCCTTACCTCATTCAGTGTCGGTGCGTCATTAAATTGAAATATCCCCATAGTATAGATATCCCCTTCAGGACTCCGGCAGGAACATAAAATGACAAGAAAAAAGAAAATAAGGATAACAGTCCGTTTCATCGCTCTCAAATTCCGTCCTACATGATAATCAAAAAGCAGAACAGGAGCAATCCCTTTTTACATCCCTTTTTACCACTTCCATCATTCATACCGACTTCATCTCGAGACATAAAATTCAATATTCGAGATTTATTGAGCTTTTAGATAAAATCCCTTAAAATGGCGGGGAAATGGCTGATATGTATTTCGGAACAGCGGGATGGAGCTATAAAGACTGGGAAGGACTTGTCTATCCTCTAAAGAAAAGCAGCGGTTTTCATCCTCTTCCCTATTTGGCCCGCTACATCAATATCGTCGAGGTAAACAGCACATTCTACAGACCGCCAGTCCTCCGTATCTCCCTTTCCTGGATTAAGCGGGTCGAAGGATTTCCCGAGTTCCTCTTTGCGGTCAAACTCCACCAAATTTTCACCCATCAGCGAAAAGACATCTCTCAAAAGGATATCGATCAATTTAAAACAGGCATAGAGCCCTTGAGAGGCCACGGCCGGCTCGCTTCTCTTCTCCTTCAATTTCCCTGGTCCTTTTCCAACAACTCTGAAAATTTCACATACCTGGTCAGGCTTTTCACATGGTTCAAAGATTATCCACTGGCCCTGGAAATCAGGCATTCATCCTGGGAAACATCTTCCTTCTTTGAATGCCTTTCCGAGCACAAGGTTTGTTACTGCAACATCGACCAACCTGTCTTTAGGGATTCCGTAAAACCTTCAGCCGTAAGCACCAACAACGATTTCGCCTATGTCCGGCTTCATGGAAGAAACTACAAAAATTGGTTCAAAAAAGATGCCGGACGAGACGCCCGGTATGACTACCTATATTCGCGCGGTGAGCTGGAAGAGTGGGTGGACAAGATTAAGGAGCTGGGGAAAAAAAGCAAGAAAGTGATGGTCATAACCAACAACCATTACCGGGGACAGGCTTTGGCCAACGCCCTTCAGTTGAAAAATATGATAACGGGAGAAAAACTCGATATTCCCCGTCTGATGCTGGAACATTATCCGGACCTTAAAACAATCGTCAAAAACATAAGGAACGGCCAGCTCGATCTCTTCGAAGAGTGACAGGGGACAATGATTCGCGTTATAAGCGGCCTCTATAAGGGCAAAAAGCTTAAAAATGTCAGCGGCTCCAAGGTCCGGCCTCTTCCGGGCAGATTGAAGGAATCCCTTTTCAGTATCATTCAGGAAAACGTCCGGGGCAGTCTCTTTCTTGACGGGTTTGCCGGAACGGGATCAGCCGGCATTGAAGCCCTCAGCCGGGGAGCAGATTACGTCGTTTTTATCGAAGAATATTACCCGGCTGTGAAAGTCATTCATTCCAACCTGGAAAAATGCGGGGCCGAAGAAAAATCCAGAGTGATCCACGGAGAATTCAACCGGTCCGTAATACACCTTTCCAAGGAAGAAGCCTGTTTTGATGTTATATTCTTAGATCCGCCCTACCGTTTGCTTGAGAACCGGAATCCCCTGAAAGTCATACGAAAAAGGGGAATTCTCAAAAAAAACGGACTTATTGTCATCCGGCATCACCGAAAAATCCGTTTTTCCCCAAAAGATTTTAAAAAATCCCGGCAGGTGACGATGGGAGACGATATATTGGCCTTCTTCATTAATTTGGATTATTCAGGTAAACAGTCTGAATAATGGATGAAAGGCTGTGAGAAACACCGTAAGGATATGTTCATGAAGAATAAGCTGAGACAATTTTTTCCTGCTGCTGCTTTTGGCGTTTTCATGCTGGTTATGGCCACTATCCCAACACAAGGAATCAAAAACATTGAGAAAATCCATCCTTTATTTCGCTGGATTCTCTCCGACTATGTTCTCCATTTTTCAGTATTCGTTGTATTTACACTTCTTTTATGCCACGCATACCGTCGATTGAAGTTTTATCCTTTCCCATTCGCCCGGATTGCTTTTTTTTCGATCGCCTTTGGTCTTTATATCGAGATATATCAGCTTCTCATCCCCTACCGGTCGTTCAGCCTGAAGGACCTGGGGGCGGATATCGCCGGCACGGCAGCAGCCCTTATCCTCTATTTTTTCCTGACAAAAGGAAAAAGCCGGAATACATCTAAAGCTTAAAAAGTCTTATATGTAAACAACAAATCGGCACTGTTTTCCGCCCATCATGATCGACTCTTCGAGGTCAACTTCTACGGGCCTGTCCAGAACCGCGCTAAAATTTTCCAGAAGCCACCCCCGGGAACAATGGCAAAACGTTTTTGTTTTTAAGGGTGAAAGATCCTGGACAAGGGGACAGAGGCATTTTTCATAGACAATGCTGACGGTATTTCCTTCCTTTTTCACATTGTCAGCTCCCACCCATTTTCGCATCTGTATCAGCCAGCCTTCAAGGTTTCCTTTGTAACGGAGCGCCGTCTCCAGGACATGGGTTCCGGCACAAGCACGGCCGCAATCTTCGAGCAGCGCGATTTTTTTTCCGTATTCCAGATGCTCATCCATGGCCGCCGTTAAATGCGACAGCCAACCATGTAAAAATTTTTGTTTGGCGTTCATACGTATCTCCTCAAAAGCAATCTCTGTTTTCGAAAAAAGCTTCTTTCTTCCAACGGATGTCCAAACAAGACCTACACAGCAGAGCGTACGAAAGAATTTTTTTAAAAAACTTCTTCGGTTTAGATTCATAAAATATCCTCTACCAATCATAGTTTTTTCCGATCATTTTATATTACTTTTTGCTTATTTTTGCCGCCCAACCTCCACCCGGAGCAAGATTCAACGTTAGCCTGTCGCTGGAAGTAACTGTTTTCTGACATTTTTTATAGTCATTCCCATATCTATCAGCATTGACCCCATCCTGGAATATAAGAGCCGAATATTCCCCTGCATCCAGGAAAGAAAGATCGAGGGATATTGTCCGGGCATCCCAATCGGTCATCGCTCCCACGTACCAGACCTCTTTACTTTTTCGGGCAACAAGCACGTAATCACCGACGCTTGCTTCCAGAATAAGAGTTTTTTCCCAAACCGTCGGGACCGGTCCCAAAAATGTCAAACATTCTTTTTCCCGAAGATAGTGGGATGCTGAATCGGCCAGCATCTGAAGAGGGCTCTCGTAAACCACGTACATGGCCAGTTGATGGCACCGGGTTCCCATGCTCATCGGACGTGTATAAACGGGGTGAAAGTTTTTTTTCTGGGCATTTATCATCGCCCCCGGTGTATAATCCATAGGACCGGCCAACATTCTAATGAAGGGAATCATAAGGTCATGCTCGGGATCGGGAGTTTTACTCCATTTAACATTTTCGAGGCCGCGAACCCCCTCACGCGTGAGAACATTAGGATAAGCCCTTCTCAATCCCGCAGGTTTATAGGAACCGTGAAAATCCACGATCAAATGCCGTTTTGCCGCTTGTGCGGCGATTTTCCAATAATAATTGACCATGGCCTGGTCATCTCTCTGCATAAAATCCACTTTGATTCCCTTAACCCCCCAATCTTCAAAACGGTTTAGGGCCGGCTCGAGCTGGTCATCCAGTGTTTTCCATACAACCCAAAGGATTATGCCAACATTTTTTTCGCTTCCATACCGGAGAATCTCTTCAAGATCGAGGTCGGGATTGACTTTGAACAAATCCGCAGGGTCAGACCATCCCTCATCCAGGATTATGTACTCAATCCCGTAGCTTGCGGCAAAATCAATGGTATACTTGTATGATGACGTATTGATACCCGCCCGGAAATCCACACCAAAAAGATTATTGGCATTCCACCAATCCCAGGCCACCTTGCCGGGTTTGATCCAGTATGTATCTTTCAGCCGGCATGGCGGAGAAAGTGTATAGACGATTTGATTTTCGATCAACTCGGAATCTTTACGGGCAATGACCAGCACCCGCCAGGGATAGGATCGCGTCCCCTGGGTATAGGCGATATGGTCCGCACGTTCAATAACTTCCACGGTACGGTCACGGGTTTGTTTTTCCTTAACGGCAACGGCCGGAAATAATCCCTTCAGACAAGGTTCCGAACGGCCTTCAAGATACAACCCCGGATAATCTTCCAACCAAGCTTCCGTGAAAGCGATTTTTGGACCTTCCGCAATATCAACAAGGAGAGGAAGGCTTGCCATTTTTCCGTCTGGGATATCGCTGAGAGACAGGTATTCGTACAGCCGTTCCGAATGGGTCAAAAAACTTTCTTCAGTGGGGAAATAGATTTTATGATTTTTGTTGAAGCGGAGAAATACTTCTTCGTCTTCCAACTGGATCATCTCCTTAAAAGTTGTCTGGAATTGATAGGCGACACCCTGGTTATAAGCTCTAAAAATCACTTTAAACGGCTGTTCAAAAGAAAAAGATATCTCGTTGAACCGGTCTACTACGTTAATGGATTTAACGGGCACAACCGGATGATGCATGTTTTTCACACTGTCTCTTTTGACATTTTTCACATGGGCATTCGGTCCTAACGCTCCCTTTCCCTTTATGGTCATGGAAAGGGACGACGGCAGAACCAGTCTTTCTCCATTCAGGGAAACAGAATAGCTTATTTTTTCTGCAACAGAAATATCCACACGGATGGATTTATCCGGAGAAAAAAGTTCATAATTTTCCGCTTTCAGCAAAGAAAAACCTAAGAAAAGTACCAAAGCAGAAACCATGGACACAAAATTTCTATGACGTTTTTTGCTCAATTCCACCTCTCCTTTGGCGTTAAAAAACCGCTCCTGCATTAGCTAAAAATTTTAGCGCAAATAATATATCATTTTAAGATAAAAACGGCCAAATTTATGAATTTTTCATGCGTATGCGCACCCACGAACGATGAAAATTATTGCCTGTAATACTGGATCACCCGGATGAACCGGGTGATGACTGTTGTTATTTTCTAGGTAATAATGCAGG
>JAFGMO010000087.1 GCA_016927475.1 Candidatus Aminicenantota bacterium | reverse complement strand
TTTATTCACGAGCCAAGCTTGCCGCAGATGCAAGGCGTCGATGGACGAAGCTGTGCTCGGCACCGCTAGTCCATCGTAACGAAGCAGATGCGGTAAGATCGGCTCGCCCGTAGGGTAAAAAATGCCGATATATTTAAAAATTTTCTAATCATATACTTACATCTTGTACAATTAAAGCCCATTAACTTTTAAATGAGCCCTAAAATAGAAAGAAATTTTATATTTGGTATCGGCATTTTTTATGAATGAAGCAGGCTAGTATCTTTTCTCTATACTAATCCCCCTGTAATATTTTTTCAGGATCTGGCGGTAGTCCGCTCCCTTCCGGGCCATCCCAAAAGCCCCGACCTGGCACAGCCCCACACCATGCCCCCAGCCCCTTCCGGAAAAAATAAAGCTGCGGACGCGGCCCTCGGCTTCGTATTCCCGGTCTATGACAAAAAGAGTCTCCCGCAAGCCCAGAACACGCCTGATACGAAATCCTTTGACAACGATCTCGCTCTCCGTACCCTTAATCAGAAGTTCAATGACACGTTTCGAAGGTCCCCGCTTTAAAGGAATGACATCTTTCAATTCACCGACGGGATAGAATCTTTTTATCCGGTTTTGTAAATCCTTCCGGGTCCTTCGTATCTGCCAGGAATTAAAATGGGAAGTCCAGTCCAGGACATTGGAAGAAACAGGAAAATGAACTTCCAGAAACTCAATTTTTCCATTATTCTCTATCCAGGAGAGATTTTCTCCGCCGAGAAGCCGAATGCGATCCACGGAATTTCGGATTCCCGCGTTATCCTTAACCAGAAAAATTCCATCTGATAAATGAAGCTCACGAATTTGGCCGTCTTCATCCACTATCAGCTTGTTTTCTTCTCTGACATCTTTAAAAAAACCGTGATGCGCCAGTTCTCCGTATTCATCCAGGATAGCGGAAAGACAGATGACCGCTTCACCCCGGGTTAGAGTCCTTCGTGTATCGTTTATCTCCTCAATAGTGGGAAATATTCCTGCCTGAATCAAGTAAGCCAGGTTGGCTTTCGTTTCACCGGTTACATTTTCCAATCCCTTTAAAATATGTTCCGTTTCACTCGCCAGGATGAGGTTTTCCACACGTCCCTGCCATCGAAAGGCATGGACAAAAAGATCGGCCATCGTCTGGAAATCAAGGTGAGATACCTGGGAGACATACTTTTCATAGGGAATGCCGTACAATCCCAAGGCTTTGCTTATCCAGCCGGCGGCCTCTTCAAGAACAATATTCGCGGCGTAATATTCCGGCTCCGTTTGGGGCGGGATCACTCCCAGGCTGATCAACCGGGCCGCATCCAGATTGATATTCCTTCCGTGTACGGTAATGGGGGGAATTGTCTTTTGTCCGCTGAAGTTCCATTCTTTCCGGCTCTCCGATGTGCATTCCGTACTCTTAAGATAAGGAAGAGGATTCCCGCCGAATATTACCTCGACATTCTCCGTCCGGCCGCCGCAGGTGCTGGTATAAAGCGCATTGATCAGCTTTCCTTTGTAAACCGCTACTTCACCCTGTGTTTCGTCCACGGCTTGGGTACTGAGGGGATGCTCTGCTCCCATCCCCTTATAAAACTGTGAAGTCGGCGTATCGCAGAGGTCAAATCCAAGATCTCCGTTCATATTCAAATTTTTGATGGCATATGTCCGGGCAGCTACGGCCTGTGCTTTATGGGCTTCTATTTCGGTATAGGTAAAGGGAGAAAGTTCGCTGGGAACCACTCCTCTCAGGTATTTTTCCAAATTCAAAACATTGATGAGCACAATTCCCTTTTGAGTCGTCCGTAAAATAAAGATCCCCCTGTATTCCCTCCCCTTGAAAGAGAGATAACTGTGACGGCTGCTGGGAATGAAATAGAGCTCCGTATCTCCGTTGAGCGTTTTCAGCTCACTGTTGACCATAATCCAGAGGGGACGGGATTCTTCCCCCGTAATTTCCTCTCTTACGATCCATGTATCTTTGATACCTGCTTCGTTCAATTTTTTGATATAATCCAGGGCATCGGAGCGAGTCATAAAATCTCCTACCATGACCTGACAAAGACCGGCCATCTTTTCTTCCTGGATATGGGTAACGGTAACTTTTTGTTCTATTTCCGCTCGCAGGTTTTGAGCAAAAAGCTCGGCTTCTTCACGCTCACGCGTTTGATTCACCTGGATAAGAAACTTTTCCGTCAGCTTATCTTTCCGGCCTTTGATATAAACCTCATCCACATCGTCAGCCAACTGCCGGTAGTGGGAATTGATCTCATAAACCTTCATGCCTGATGAGGCAAAAATGCGGATATCCTCCAGGCCGACTCCCAATCCGATTCGAATGACGGGTTTCTGGATCAAATATCCGTGAAAAAATGATTTTTCCTGGCCGAATTCCACCGGCTGTCCGCCGAACATGAACAGGGAAAGGAAGACGATAAAAAAGTGCTTGAGATGACTGGATGAGATAAAAGACATGCGCTGACTTTCCTTTTGCCTGAAATTATAAAAAAGATATTACATGAATGTCAAGAAAAAACATCAATATGTGCTGCTTCATTTTTATTCCTATACTATATATTGTAGTTTTATTTTCTTTATAAGAATCATATAGTTTAGTCAATTGAACTGCTTATGTCAAGGTTTGTTTGGTTTGTTTGGTTTGTTGTTTGGTTTGTTTGTTTGGTTTGTTTGGTATTGTTTGGTATTGCTAGGGAGCTTTTTTCGGAGTTTATTTAGGGGTAGATTTTTGATAGCAAACCGGCAGAGATTGGATTTTAGTTTTCACAATCAACCTGTATTATTCTTTTGGATTTACCAACCGAGATTACGACAACATCAAAAAAACATGATTACAGCTTTAGTGCAAACTAAAGCTTTTTAGCCTCATCCGGCCAATTTGTCTTATGGTAAACGGAATCCCAGAACATATACTCATATCGACTGGCCTTGATAAACACGGAATATAGTTTCTTATAGGAAAAACCTTTTCCCGCTTCATTGACCAGCTTTTTCATTTTTTCCACCAGCTTGAGATAAGGATCCGCCGTGTAGACCATGGCCCAATCTTTGTATAGCTGATTTGGATTTGTGCTCAATCTATCCTTGTGATATTCGGCAATTTCGGCATAAGACCAAAAACAAGGAAGCACGGAGGTAATCGCTTCCGCATAAGATTCCAGGGAACTTATCGAGAGAAGAAAGCTGCTGTATGAAATAGTTGAAGGGAGCGGCTCTATTTCAGAAGCATCCTGTATGGAATACCCAAGCCTGTTCAACAACTCCTCATAACCGTCAAATTCACTTGTTGCCTCAAGATGCAGTATGTCGATGACTTCTCTCATGGCTTCAACCGAAGAAGCTTTAGAAGCCATGAGCCCAAAGTTTTTCATAGCTGCGATGAGATAATGGTAATCTTGGAGGATATAAAAAGTAAATTTTTCAATCGGAAGGTCCCCTGTGTATAATTCAACGACAAAAGGATGCCCGACTATTTTTTTCCAAACGGCCTCTGCGTCTTTTCTAAGTTTATCGGCAGTATTCACGGTTTTTTTCCCTGTACAACCACATAATCTCCTTTTTGATATCCTTCCACCGGATGTTCCAATTCATCATTGCTGTATTTGGGATGTGTGGTCAAGGTCTGTACATATTTCAAATCTTTAAAACCCGCCTTTTGCAAAAAAGCCGTGATCTCTTCGGTGGTATGCCAGTGAGTCCCTCCGATAAATTTGACCGGATAGGGATGTTCGGGGGAAACGGCTTTGTCGTGTTCCCCTCTCATATAAGCCAAATCGTACAACATGGCGTAAGATCCCTCTCTGGTTAAAAAGGAAACCACGATATATCCCCCCGGCTTAAGAATACGGTACGCCTCATTTACCGCTTTTTGGGGATCCTTGGCGTAGCTTAAAACGGTACTGAGCAGAACCGTGTCAAACTTTCCGTCGGGATACGGGACATCTTCTGCATACCCTATTTTGACCTCAATCCCTCTTTTTCTTGCCAGTTCAGCCATTTGTTCGGCGGGCTCAACGCCGTATTTGATGCCCAGCTTGGATGCGAACAGTCCGCTTCCCACACCGATGCTCACGGCATTCCCGGGGTTGACAAGAAAATGTTTCTCGGCGAGCAGTTCCGACTCAAATATGATCCTGTTTTTGTCAAACCAAACATCAAAATCTTCAGCCGCCACTTCAAAAGCGGAAGGTTTGAGGGGATCAATGTTATGATAGAGAGGACCGTTTCCCTTGCCAATATTTCCGGGCGCATGCCGGATGGCTCTCGTAATATAATCCTTGGCCGCTTCAATGGCATCATGGACATTCATGCTTTTGGATAAACAAGCCGTAATGGCCGCAGAAAATGTGCATCCGGTGCCGTGTGTGTTTTTGGAATCGAATCTTTCCGCTCTAAAGTTATCGAATGTTTTCCCGTCATATAAAATATCAACGGCTTCATCGCTGCCGGGGATATGACCTCCCTTGAGAAGGACAAATGCCGGTCCCTTTGCCTTGATGATTCCAGCGGCCTTCCTCGCATCCTCCATATTCTTTATCTTGATACCGCTTAAAATTTCCGCTTCGAACACATTGGGGGTGAGGATGAAAGTCGAAGGCAAAAGTTTTTTCACCAGGGAATCTTCCGCCTCTTTCTGCAGAAGACGGTCACCGCTTTTGGCGACCATAACGGGATCGACGACCAATCGTTTGATACCGTATTTTTTGATTTTATCCGCTATGACCTCTATTATTTTGGCATTGGAGACCATTCCTGTTTTAACGCTGTCGGCATTGATGTCCTCCATAACCGCATCGATCTGTTTTCCGACGATTTCAGGCGGCACGTCATGAACGGCACGCACACTGACCGTGTTCTGGGCCGTGATGGAGGTCAAAACCGACATGCCGAAAACATCAAAAGATTGAAATGTTTTCAGGTCAGCTTGGATACCCGCTCCTCCTCCTGAGTCGGACCCTGCAATGGTGAGAGCTTTGCCTTCATAATTCATTTTGGACCCCCTATGTTTTCATTCATTTTTGCCCTCCCTTGAGAAGCTCAAAAGAGATATTCTAATGAAATTTTGAAAAGATTTAAAGCGGTATCCCCGGTATCACATCTTCCAGATCTTTTCTGTTCCGTTTTTATAAACTTCGTCGGCATTGAATCTCATGATTTTGGGAAAAAGAAAAGCCGGCAGCATCCATTCCTTTCGGGAAAACCAGCGATGATCATAAAAAATTCGCTGCAATTTTTCCTGTTGAAATCGCATCCGGTTCCCCAAAACCGAATGGCTGCCGGAATCGTTCAGGATCCGCATCGACGGCTCCGGGTCGACTCCCAAAAAATCGCACATTTTCTGAATGATAAGTTCGGGGTACAAAGAGATTTCCTCATAGCCGAACTGAAAATAAGGTATATTTTCTTTTTTTAAGAAGCGCTGCAAATTTTTGTTTCCAAGATACCAGTGTTTGAGCTGGTAAAAAGAATTCCTGTTTTTGCGGCCGCTTTTATTTCTCACCGCCGCATCTATATGAGAATTGATAAAGCTCCGGACGTCCTTAATGATATAAAGCACTTTCAGATCACATTCTTGAATTTCATGCAGCAGTTGGAGCGGCTGCGCGTATTTGGAAGAATCAACGGGAATACGATCTTCTCCGAAAAAACGAAAAAAGCTGTCCAATAAAATTTGATATTTTTCCTGCTCGGTTGATGTTTCGCTTTCCATCAAACGCGGAATCACTTTTCCCCAAAAAACGCAGTCGGACATCGGCACCCCGCATGAACAAAGCACATGGGATTTTTCTTTAAGGTCTGTCGATTTGAGCTGGACAAGCCTCCATACTTCCCCCAGTCCGATAAATGATGAATGTCCGCCCAGAATAAGATCGACTAAGGTTGAACCGGACCGGGATAAACTTGCGATATATACTAATTTTTTCATTTTACCGGAATAAAAATTTTGGGAAGAGCCATCTTATATTCAATTATTCGCACGACCATAGACTAAAAATGTAGTTTGTTATTCATATCACAGGGAAAAAATATCTGTCAACTTCAGGATGCAGTCCGGCTAAGAAAGATCAACCAGGTCCGTTTTAAACAGGTGGTAAGTCAAGGATTGTCCGTTGCGGTCGATGGATATCATCAGCTTTTCATCTTTCCCCAAAAGGCTTTCGGGCTCAAACAAATAACGACAGTAATCCTCTTCCGTAATGCTCCCTAATGTTTTTCCATCAATACTCAGGAGCTTATCTCCCAGCTTTAGCCCGCAATCATCCGCGGATGAACGGCGGTACAAAAAATTGATGTAAAAGGACTTGTCTGTTTCATCAAACCCGATTCCAAATCCAAAAGTGGGGAAACTGAGAGGATTACGGCTCGAGGAATAGGGCAAGAGGGTCAACCGGTTTTTTTCCCAATTAAAGGTTATGGTATAGTTGCGGAAAAATCCGTTTCCGATACTGGAGAAAGCATTGTTCTTGATGTTCATAAAAATAGGTCCTATGTGTGCATTGCCGATCCAGGCATTCTTCAAAGGAACCACATAAGTAGTTCCCCGCAAGCTTCCGAGAGCGCCTCCACCCATCTCTCCGGTTCCTGAAATCATATGGATGCCGGGAAAATGTTTTTTAATTTTTTCCAAAGTGGATAGATCCGACATGAAACTATTGGCTGAACCAAGGTCTATCTCACATTTTATTTTCAAATGATCGTTAATTTTAAGATCAATCTCGGGAATTCTTTGCATATTCCTTTTGAACCCTAATGTGAGGATTTCTTTATGTTCCGGAACGAGCTCTTCATGGTCACTGAAAGTGATCTTTTTGCGCCGGTAATCTATTCTCCAAGTGTTTACCAGACGCATCAGGTTGGTACCGATAACCCCCTCGATCCGGTAACATTTCAGACGAGGGCCGGTATCGATATCCATCACCGCAGTGGCGGTATTTTGAAAGGGTATTCCGGCAATGGTGATTTTGGGAATTTTCGCGAACTTTACTTCCCCGGTTCTTTTAGATGCATCCTTGATGGTATCCTTGGCCACGGCTTCAATCCCTATATCTTCGGCTACCCGTGTAGATAAAACATTAAAGGCTGCCCCGGTGTCGAAAACAAACCGGTATTCGCGGGGCAGGTCGTTAAGCCTGACCGCAAGAAAGATAAGATCTCCCTGGTACTGGAAATCCACTTCTTTGGTAAATCCTTTCCTGTCCAAATGTCCGCTTAGAAAAAGGGATCCCATTTTGATGATGGTGCAGCCGCTTATCTGTAAAAAAGAAGCCGTCAGAAACAAAATAATAATTCCTCTAATTTTTGACCTACTCATTGGTTATTCTCCATATCCTGCATTATTAATAAATTTGGCCGACAGTGACAGATAATTTAGATATTCTGTACGAAATCCCTTATGCCGACTCTACGTTTTTTAACGCCCGGCAAAAAATATCAAATTATGACGTTCAATCTGTGATCTTTTCTAAAGTCTCACAAACACCACATTATAGAATAAAAATATCGCATCAAAAATGTCAACTGAATAAGATTTTACCTATTCAACCCATCTAGGATAATTTCAAACCTTTCTCGATAATTTCCTGCCAACGACTCATCAAATTTTTTGAGCCATTTCCGTATATAATTCAGATTGAAATCCGGATTTTTTAAAACCATTGATCTTATGTCCTCCAAATCCCTTGGTCTCCCCGCAATAACTTTATGGATGATAACATCCTCCAGAGAGGCAAAATTTATGTTTTGCGAACCGATTTTTACCTGTTTGGCGTTTTGAATGGCCTGATGTTCATAGGCTGAATAAGAGAATATAAAATCCACGCGTATCCCGCTTTTTTCATGAAGCGTCGGCAGAACCATGGTTTCTTCGACAAATTCTTTCGCTTCGGTTACAAGAGGTTTTAATTTAAGATTTTCAATGGACTGTATGATTCGATCCAACCCATCGAGTCCTATTCCCAGTGTGACATCGATATCTTTCGTCAGTCTAGGTTCTCCATAGAGAAGGACGGCCTGCCCGCCGATAATCATATAGGAAATTTTTTGTGCCGACAGTTCGCGGCCGATCGTTTCAAGGAGTTTTTGGAACACTGTTTATAGCCTTGGCAATCCTTATGTCGACATCCAAACCTTCTAAAGGATCTTTGAGAGGAAAGACGGATAAAGCTCTGGCTTCCTCGTAGAGGGCATCCAATAATTTAAAGTTTTTATTCAAGTCAGGTTTCGTCCGGCGAGTATAGTCGTCTTCCATTTTCTTCAGTTTTGAAACGTTTTTAACCATGACGAAAAGTTATTTAAACTGCATTATTCACGAGTCAAGCTTGCCGCAGCTGTGAGGCGTCAGCCTGTGAAGCTGGATGTCATTGCGAAGGTCCGAAGGACCTGTGGCAATCTCATGATGCGCGGCATTATTCCAGGAGATTGCCGCGTCGCCTTGCTCCTCGCAACGACAGGTTGCAACAAAGCAGATGTGGTAAGATTGGCTCGCCTGAAAGGTAAATTTAGCCGACATTTCCTTAAAAACGGTCATGGAAAATGTTTCATTATCAATTTTAACGAAAATCACAATTATATGACACTTATTATTAAAATTATCTGTTAGTGTCGGCTAAATTTATGAATAATATGGTTTAAATTATATCATGATCGGATGGTGAATGCTATCACCTTAGGCAGCCATTATCATTTCTCGTCGTCATCACTCGATCCTCCGAACAAGTCGGAGGACATGCTTGTCCGGAGTATCTTCCTTTATGTCATACCCCGATTCATTCGGGGTATCCACTCCTTTGTTTCTCCTGGATCACCCGGATGAACCGGGTGATGACATAATGGATTCACTTAATGTGCGTGACCTACTCCTTTTACCATCCGCCATCTACCACATCTACCACAAAACTTGCATTCTTTTGGAATATTCATTAAATTATGTATATAATATCTTGCAGGGTTTAAGCGGCAAAAGAAGTCTTAATGACGAGATGGAGGGAACGATGAAAACCAAATACGGGTTTCCTGTTTTTCTGGGGATTTTGGGCTTTATTTTGACGGTGCCCTGCCTGAGTTCAGCCCCAAACTATGGGGAAAACCCACGTATCAACGTCTATCTTATTGAAGAAGTTTCGTTTACCCAAGCCGGCGTAAGCCCTGCGGATTTGTGGCAGACCGCCAAAAAAGCATTATCCGACCTCGATTTTCCCTTGACCGAAGAAAAAAAGAGAGAGGGAGAGGAAGCAATTATGCTTTCGCGTATTCTGCATCATTCAGATTTGTCGGGCTCAGGAAAAAATGCCGTCTTCATACGTTTTCCAGCAACGTTACATGAATATTATCTTATCATCAAACAAAAACCAAAATCGAACACACTGAATATTCGTTTGGTTAAACAGCATGCGAGTCCTTCCATTAAGTTCAATTTCCGCGATAAAATGGGAATACGGGCCCTAAAAAAGTACGTCAGCACCCTAAAAACAAACCTTCAATAACAAGATCTTGTTTTTTCAGACTGATTATTTTTATAAGAACGGTTTTTTGCTGAAATACTTATTCGATAAGGTGGAATAACAAGAGTACAAGACACCACATCTTGTTGACTTGCAAAGACATCTGTCTTATAAGAGACGTGGAGAATAAATGGAATTTTTTCGTTTCGATGTCATCGACAGCATTATGGTCGATATCTATAAACAAAAAACACCGATGGAACGCCTCAAAATTGCTTTCGGTTTCTGGAATTCTGTAAGAAAACAGCTTTATTTCAATTTACACTCAATGAACCCGGATTGGGATGAGAAGAAAATACATCGGGAAATTGCCAAAAGGTTATCTCATGGAGCAGTATGAATTATTACTGTTTCTTGTTGATTGTTTTGAAAAACTAAATATTCCTTATTTAGTCACAGGCGCCGTCGCTTCTGTTGCCTACGGCGAACCCAGGTTAACCAACGACATCGATATTGTTGTGGATATGAGCCCGGCCCATATCGATGTATTCAAATCCTGTTTTCCGGATAACGAATTCTACCTTGATGTGGATTCCATGAAGGAAGCCATAAAACGTTGTTCCCAATTTAATATCATTCACCCCGAATCCGGTCTCAAAGTCGATATAATCATCTCCAAAAAAGATGATTTTGACCAGAGCAGGTTTGCCCGGATAAAAAAAATCAATGTGTCTGAGACAAAATCGGCTGATTTCGCAGCACCTGAAGATGTCATTATTAAAAAGTTAGAATATTTCAAAGAGGGCCGTTCGGAAAAACATCTCCGAGATATCGCCGGTATGCTCAAAATTTCCCCTGAATTGATCGATCGTGCTTATATTTCTTTCTGGGCAAAAAAGCTCAACTTCAGTAAAATTTGGGAAGAACTTCTAAAAAAAACCAACTCGTCTAAACCATAATTTATCACCAACCTTTGGCCTAAGACGGACTGGAGATATATTTTCATAATGTCACTTTGAATAAGAATATATAAACTCTTCGTTTAGTGTTCTCTTTTCGTCATCACCCGGCTCGTCCGGGTGATCCAGGAGGAATAAAAAACAAAGAAATAGATACCCCGGAAGAAAAATTGAAACTCAAAGTTCAAAACTTAAAAGAAGAAGATTTTATGTTCAATGTTTGATGAAAGATAAGACGCAATAGAAATAGACTTATCCTTCTATCCCACTCTGGGAATCGGGATATTACATAAAATATTCACTTAATGTGCGTGGTCTCCTTCTCTTGCCATCCACCACAAGACACATCCACCACATCCACCACAAAACTTGCATTCTTTTGGCATATTCATTAAATTATGTATAGAATATCTTGGAGGGTTTTAGCGGCAAAAGAAGTTTTAATGACGAGATGGAGGGAACGATGAAAACCAAATACGGGTTTCCTTTTTTCCTTGGAATTTTGGGCATTATCCTGACGTTTTCCTGCTTGAATGCGGACCCAAATCCGGGAGAAACCCCGCGTAAAGCAAAGGTTTATCTCATCGAAGAGGTTTCGTTTACCCAAACCGGCGTAAGCCCTGTGGATTTATGGCAAACCGCCAAAAAAACACTCAACGACCTCAGTTTTCCCATTTCAGATAAAAAAGAGGAAGATAAAGAAGAATTCGTTGTGGTCTCCAGAATTATTCATTATTTCAACAATAAAAAAAGAAGTGGATTATCTCCAATAGAACCCTCAAGATCCTACGATTTTTTCAATTCATTGAAATATTACCTTATCATCACACAGAAACCCGAGACGAAGACACTGAATATCAAGATCGCAACAACGGGAGGGGAGACGGCTGATTGGATAGGAAGAGGAATTCTCAAAAAGTACGTCAACGCTCTGAAAGCGAATTTTCAATAGTCAGAATCAGTTTATTCAAGTCGATATTTTTTTCCTGAGCGGACTATCAAGCTGTAAAGACGTTATTTCAACCCATCTTACGACTTATTCTCCTGATAGGCTTTAATGAAAGATGCTGTCTCTTTGACAAATCGTTCAATATCCTTGAGATGCTCTCTCACGATACGATACAGCTCTCCCGGCATTACTTCCTTGTAAAAATGAACCATGCGGTTCCTGTAACCGGCCATATTATAGAGAACATCGGAAAGCTCTTTTGTCAACACACCCTTTTGACCAAGTTCCGTTGCGATGAATTTGTATTCGATACCTTTAAATCCCGATGTTTTGGCAAGAATATGGCGCCCTATATCAAAAACGGCTTCTAGGCTTCTTCTTAAATAACTCTCCACAAAAGGAGGATTTTTTTTGTCGGCTAAAAATTCCTCTTCCTTCATGGTGGAAAAAGGCTTTAATTCCTGCAGGCATGATTCAATGAATCTTAAAAGCTCAAGAATCCGCCCTGTATTCAAACTCGATATAACCATCTTCTATGGCCTCCAGGATTTCCCTGTTCATGATCTTTTTTTTGTATGCCAAGTCCTCAGCCCTCTTCATGATCATTTCTTCACGTTCATCGGTAGAGCATACATCCTCCTCAAAGATTCTTACCCCTTTTATAATCTCATACTGAAAGAGCATATCAACCTCGTGCATGAAAACAAGGTCAATATTGAAAGGAGTGAAAACCTCTGAAAATTCCTTATACAGAGCCCCGTAAACCTTCATCGGATCGGATGGGATTTTTTTAAAGGACACCGCTATGTCAAGGTCGGAAAAATCCTCATTCTTTATGCTCTTTCCCTGAAGATATTTTTCACCTTTTTCTGACTGCGAGCCGAAGAGATATATAATAAAAATTCCGTATTTATCAGCTATGTCTTTGATATGAAAAGTTTTGTCACTTCGATTTTTCTTTATTTCTTTCACAGTCTTCCCCAATTTCCAACCACTTACATATCGAGATAAGACTAACACGTCAAAAAGGATAATGTCAACGAGCCCAAAAGCCTTCTCCAATAACTCATTCATCCTTTGTCATCACCCGGTTCATCGGGTAGATCCAGGATAAAGAAAGGATGGTTTCCTATCGTCATCACCCGGCTCGTCCGAATGATTCATACATCAAAGTGTCACTTATATTTTTCTCATGTGTCATACCCCGATTCATTCGGGGTATCCACTCCTTTGTTTCTCCTGGATCACCCGGATGAACCGGGTGATGACATAATGGATT
>JAFGMO010000086.1 GCA_016927475.1 Candidatus Aminicenantota bacterium | reverse complement strand
TAGGAGTCTGGGCCGTGTCTCAGTCCCAGTGTGGCCGTACACCCTCTCAGGCCGGCTACCCATCATAACCTTGGTAGGCCATTACCCCACCAACAAGCTAATAGGCCGCGAGCTCATCCCCAAGCGCCCGAAGGCTTTGACCCTGAAAGCTTTTACTCCAGGGTATTATGCGGTATTAGTCCCGCTTTCGCGGGGTTATTCCCCACTCGAGGGTAGATTACCCACGTGTTACTCACCCGTTCGCCACTGTCCCCGAAGAGCAAGCCCTTCGGTTCTCGTTCGACTTGCATGTGTTAGGCACGCCGCCAACGTTCACTCTGAGCCAGGATCAAACTCTCCAATTATTTAAGAACTCCGAAGAGTTCTTATAAACGATAGAAATTGACAAAAAGGATCGATTGTGGCTACTCCGCTTTTTATTCAAAGAACAAATTCTCTCTATCCCGAGAGAGATATGAAAAAAAGTAAAGACAACCCTCCATTTCAACCATAAAGGCTGCAATGAAAAGCTAGTATATAATAGGAACATTGCTTTTAAATGTCAAGAGATATAATTTTATTTTTTCTCGTTGTCTAGCCTGATAGAATTTTTATTCATCCTGTAATATTCAAACATTTATAAAGGCCGTATCACCCGGCTCCTCCAAAAAAAGACCCTGTTTTGACATTAATAAGATGGGTCATCCCGTCAATAGTCTTGACCTCCAGGGCTACGGGAAGAGCACCGGATCGAACAAACCTATAGCGGGGGCTTTCTTCGAACAACCACAATATGTTCGGCGCCATCCCTTTCAACAGCGCCTCATCTATCTCAAAATCGTTTCCGCAGAGGGAACCCGTCTTTTCCCCGTTATGATAGATGGTGACGACCGGAGTATCAGGATGGTAGAAAAATTCAACGTAGACGAATGTCATGCCGTCATTTGACAGGAGACCCCCAGGCTTACCGTTATATGTGTAGTCACAGGTCCAAAGTTCGGTTTTTGTTTCTCCTTCAAGCTTGCTGACCGTGATGATATATTCCAGCTCAGACGGATCCTTGCCCTCGATCTTCTCCTTGGCCTTTACCTCGGCGATATGGCTTCCGTTTCCGGACTTCACCTCGAATTCGCTCCAGGACGGCGGTTCTGCGGCCGCAGCATTAACAAAAATCAGCGCCATCAGCAGAAACAAGGCAACACTCCCCCATCCTGCATCCCTGACAAAAGCCCTAGAGAAAGCAAGATTCAATCCATTAACGCCGTTTTTGACTCTTTTCATGATCCCTCCTTCAATTCCTGATATTATGATACAGATTATGTCACTATACCAATTATCGATCTTTTTTTCTATTCCTGAACCACGGGATCAGCCTGGATGTTGAGCGGATTGATGCGCACGGCCAAAGAAAACAGAAAAGGATAGTTTTGTTTCAGATGACCGGTGTAATCGATCCAGGCTTTTGTAATCAAGGAATAAGCCCTTTTGAGATCATTGGCAAGATGTGCCAGGTCAGACTTTGGAAGTTTCTTGAAATCGCCTGTCCTGAATTGCAGCTCCTCTCCCATATGAAAAACCGCCCACAACAAATCCGTAAAATTTTCGTGCTCCAGGATATTGGGATTTTCCAGAAGCCTCAGCAAAAAATCCCGTTTATCATGGAGGAACGTCCGCAATTCCTGCAGCTTTCCCGCGTCCGGACGAACATTGTAGACAAAAGAGGCAGCCCGTTTGGAAGCGGCTTTAAAATCCTTATCCGTCCAGTTAGGCCGAACACTCAACGCTTCTTGAATCTCTTCAGCGTTTTCAACAAGGCCGGAAAAACGGGACAGCATGGTAACTCCCACCTCGCTGAAAAATGTCCCGATAACCATATTGAGTTTTTGTAAAATGGCGCGCTTCTCCCGGCGGGATAGGATCCGTTCGATAAACAGCACGACCAGCAGGACATCGATAAATAAAAATCCGATATCCCCGATCATGTAGAGAAAGATGTGGTGGACATCATGGAAAATGAAATAATGGATTGTATAGGTTAATGCGGAAGCCGCCAAAAAAATCAAGCTGATGTTAACCGTCCAGTTAAATATTTTTTTCATACTTTTCTCCACTTTTGTTATTTTATCATTTTACGAAATACAATTTTTTCCCCAGCCATAGTATAAACAAATCAAAAGGACAATCAAGATAAAGAATCGAAAGAAACTGATATTGACACCTTTAACCTCATTTGATAGTTTTGTTTTGAGGGTAAAGGGAGACAACCTCACAAAACAAGGATTTTATATGACACACAAGGATCTTTTACATCAATTTTCATAAAAAGGTTCCTTCACAGTGAAATGTCCCAAGTGTAAGCATTCTAATCCCGAAAACACCAGTTTTTGCGGGAAATGCGGGTTTCCACTTAAAAAGGACGAATATATATCCGATACGCCGACAGCAACGTTTCGGACCCCGTTTAAAGGAATCACCAGAGGAACACAGTTTGCCGGACGTTATGAAGTTCTCGAAACGATAGGACGAGGGGGTATGGGAAATGTTTACAGGGTTTTTGACGATTCCATCAAAGAAGAGATAGCCTTAAAAGTCATTCACCCGGCTATTGCCGCTGATGAGGAAACCAAAGAACGGTTCAAAAACGAACTGAAACTAGCCAGAAAAATCACGCATAAAAATGTCTGCCGAATGTATGATTTTTATGAAGAAAGCAACACCGCTTTCATCACCATGGAATACATCCCTGGGGAAAACCTGAAGAGCATGATGACAATGATGGGAAGGTTGAGTGTGGGAAAAGCGGCCTCCATCGCAGGACAAATCTGTGAAGGATTGATTGAAGCCCATAAACTCGGCATCGTACACAGAGACCTTAAGCCAAGAAACATCCTGATCGACAAAAATGGTGACGTCCGGATTTTGGATTTCGGCATCGCCCGTTCCCTCCAGGCTGAGGGTTTGACCGGCGACGGTATCATCATCGGCACAGCCGAATACATCTCCCCTGAACAAGTAAAGGGAGAAAAGCCGGATCCGCGGTCGGACATCTATTCCCTGGGTGTCATTCTCTATGAAATGCTTACCGGCGAACTTCCATTTCAGGGCGACAACTCACTCAGCATCGCTCTAAAGCACAAAACGGAAAAACCGCCGGATCCGCGAAAAACATATCCCGATATCCCCTTAGAGTTCAGCAGGATTATCCTCAAATGCCTGGAAAAAGACAAGACAAAGAGATACCAGAGTGCTAAAGATTTAATGGATGAGCTCGGAAAATGGGATGAAAAAACAGCAGCAGTGGAAAAATCCTTTCTTATGTCGAGAGTGTCCCGACGGGGCACCAAAAGCGGGAGCCAACGGTTTTTTATCCGGCCGGCGATAGCGCTCATCCTATTAGGGATATTACTGGTATTATCGGCGATATTCACCCTCATCGTACTTTATCCCGGCGGACAATCCCGGTGGAAGGCTTCCGTTGCCGTATTGCCCTTTGAAGACCGCAGCTTGCTAAAAGACCAGCAGGATATTTGTGAGGGGATGACCCTGGATATCATCAACAAACTTTCACTCGTGGAAGGACTGAAAGTACCTCCGGAACTATCCGTTCGACGCTATGCGGAGGAAGCGGACTTTAAAAAAATGAGCCGTGATCTGGATGTGGAGACAATCCTGGTCTCCTACGTGAACAAAGAAGCCGACAAAATTCATATTTCCGCTCAGCTCATTGATACGGATGACAATTATGTTATCAGGTCCTTTGATTACGAGGAAGCTTTTGAAAATATTTACGACCTCCAGGATAAGCTCATTCATGACCTTTCCGGAGTTCTCCATGTTCGGTTCGCGGAAGAGCGATTGAAAGCCTATAAAAAGAAAGAACCGAGGGATCCTGAAGCCTATACTTTTTATGTGAGGGGAAGGCATTTCGAAAGGAGGTACAACGAGTTTGAAAATGAAAGCGATTTTACCTCCGCTGTTGAAAACTATAAAAAAGCCGTCGCCATTGAAGAAAATTTCGCTCTGGCCTACTGGGGCCTGGGGAATGTCTACCAGACGCGTTTTGTGATCACGGACATGTGGAAAGATTTTGAAACCATGGTTACGTACTACCGGAAAACCTATGAGATTAATCCAGGCCTGCCGGAAGCGAATATAGGTCTCGGCTGGGCCCATTTTTATCAAGGGGAATGGGATCAGGCCTCTTCATACTACAAAAAAGCTCTCCAATCGGAATCAGCCAACCCGGAAATACGCTTCCACGCAGCGGGTTTTTTGAAGGACATCGGCCTTTATAAAAAAGCCATCAAGCTTTATTCCGGAGCGATAGAAATCGATCCCGCATCGTCCATTTACCGTCAATTGTGCGCCTACTGCTGGATGAAAATCGGTGAGTTCGAGAAGGCAGCGGCGCAATTAAAGGAAGCCCTCATCTTCGATCCGGATAATCTGAGAACGCATCTCTTTTATGCCCGGCAGTTTATCATGATGAAAAAATACAAAGAGGCGGAAAAGATTTTGACCCGGCTTGAAGAAACCGATCCGGATTTACCGGATATCCGCTATACCAGGGCTTACATTCTTGCTGCTTCCGGAGAAAGGGAGGAGGCCCTTAATATCATAAAAGGCCTGGATCCCTACTTATATTCCCATCTTTTATCGAGTGTTTATGCCGCTTTGGGCATGAAGGATGAGGCAATCGAAAATATTCAAAAAGTAATCAAAAATGGTTTTTTAGAGATCAAAACCTATCCCTATCACTACCCGGCTCTTCTGCACAATCATTTTTATGACAATCTCCGCGGAGATAACCGTTTTGAAGAAATCTTGAGAAAAGAAAAAGATAAGTATGAAAAAAGGTTAAAAAAATATCATGATTTGTTTGATTCGTTCTAACCTGTATTTTTCTCGAGCCGAGATTGCTTTAGATATAAGGTGCAGGTCAAATTTATGAATTTTTTATGAGCAGGCGCACCCGCAAATGATGAAAATTATTGCCTGTAATACTGGATCACCCGGATGAACCGGGTGATGACTGGTGTTATTTTCTAGGTAATGATGCAGGTTTTTGATTGATAGGTAATGAGGAAGGTTTTTGATTGATAGGTAATGAGGCAGGTTTTTAATTGATAGGTAATGATGTATGTTTTTGATTGATAGGTAATGATGTATGTTTTTGATTGAAAGGAGGAGATTGTGGGAAAAAACAATAATCTTTGGAAAATTGAGGGGGAAAAAATGCCGGATAAAATCCGGCTTGGACTCATGGCACGGCTCAATAGTGATTACGAAAACTTGAGGGAACTCTTCCTTCAAGGTTTTTTCGATCAAATGGCCGAAATTTTAGGGGATTATGCCGTAGCCGTTACCCCCCAGGGAGAACGTCTAAAGGGAAAAGACTGTCTTAAACGTTTTTTCAGGAATGAAAAAGCGAAAGGCGTCCAAACGCTGATTTTCGAACCCGTTACCTTTTTTGCCTGTGAGGCAAAAGACGTTGTTTTAAAGAGGGAAGACGAAAAAACATCCATCGACTATACGGCCCAAGAGGTAACACGCTTCCGGCTGATGACTGAAAAAAAGAACAACACCGGGTATATATCCCGTACACTCTGCCATCCCAAAACCTGCGAATGGCATCCATGATCAGGGCTTAAAGAAAACAACATTCATCATAGTTATGATCTAACCCGCATAATTATTAAGGGCTTGCCGCCGGCAATCGTTTCCCGAGAGGACATCCGTCTGCCATGGTCCTTGACATGTTTGAAATCTTTGATTTTAATGCCTGTTATGAATAGAATCGTCGCCGAGAAAATAATATGACCCTTCAGAAATATCTCATACCCTATATCTTATCCCAGGCGGCGGCCGTGGTGCTTATTTTTGTCTGTTTCAAATGGCCGCGGGCGGGAAAAATCGTCTGGGGGATCATTTTCACGGCGGCGGGTGTTTTCAACATGTACCAGGCGTTAACAAATCCCGGAATTTACGCCAAAGTGTATGGGGAAACCGCGTTTTTGGCCGTTTACAAAGATTTTATCTATGGCGTATTCCAAAACCACGCCGCCCTTTTTGTCGGTTTGATCGCCTCGGGGCAAATCCTGACGGGAATTTTACTGTGGATGCGGTCCACGTTTCATAAGCTGGGAATCCTGGGTGGAATCGTTTTTCTTGCAGCGATTTCTCCCTTAGGTGTCGGGTCGGCCTTCCCGGCAACCTTGCTCATGGCCTTCAGCCTGGTTCTTATTCTGCTGCGGTGGAAGCGAAAAAAAGAGCACCATGAGTAAAAAACAAATATATAAGCAATAATGATACCGCTCGTCCCGCTGGTTTCATATTTCAATTGTTGATCATAATGGATTTTATCCAGACATTACTCATATTTAATGGCGTCTGCCGGATTTAGGAACGCGGCTTTGAGAGATTGATAGCTGACCGTGGCCAGGGCAATCCCCATAGCCGTCATTCCCGTGAACACAAAAATCCATACGCTGATTCCGGCCTTATAGGCAAAATGCTGTATCCATTTGTTCATCCCGAAGTAAGCGAGGGGCCAGGCTATGATGTTGGCCGCAACAATGAGCTTAAGGAAATCCTTGGCAAGAAGCACCAATACTCCCGGTACAGTCGCCCCTAAGACCTTGCGAATGCCGATTTCTTTGGTCCTCTGCTCCGCAGCGAAGGAGGCCATACCGAATAATCCCAGGCAGGCGATAAAAATGGCAAAAACAGAAAAAGAGGCGAATATATCACTCAAACGTTCCTCATTGCCGTACAAACTGCTCAACAGAGCATCAAGATACTGAAACTCAAAGGCATGGTTTGGATGAAGCTCCTCCCATTTCGCACTGAGCCGCTTTAAGGTTTCCCCCGGATGACGGGGATTAATTCTTATGATGAGCATGTCGAAACTTTCCGGGTCATTGGATATGAATTGGGGAGCGATGACGCTGTGCAGGGAAGCCCGGTGGAAATCCTTGACGACACCGACCACGGTGTATCTTTCCCATTTTCCCACGTTTTCGCTTGGACCACGGATTGTTTTTCCGACGGGATCGTCCCAGTCAAATCTTTTCACTGCTGTCTCATTGATGATAGCGGTGCGGCTGCCTGTTGCAGACTCCGGTGAAAAATTCCTGCCTTTTACGATCTCCATTCCCAAGGTTGGAAAAAAATCATGGTCGACATCGAAACTTTCCATGAGCTGAGCCTGCTTTACCGTAAAACCTTCAGGGACAAAGGGCTGGACATCAGGTTCATATCCCGGGGTAAGGGAGGCAGAAGAGCAGCTTTCCACACCCGGAACCTTTTGCATTTCAGTTTTGATGGATTCGAGGGACCTCCTCATATTTTCTTCCTTTACGTCCACAACAAGAACATTGTTTTTATTGAATCCTAAATTCTTGTTTTTCATGAAATGAATCTGGCGTAAAATGATCGTGGTCCCGATGATGAGGCTTATGGAAATGATAAACTGAGCAACAACAAGGAAACTCCTCAGCCGGGAATGAGAGGTTCCCGCCTTTAAATTCCCTTTGAGTACTTGCGTCGGTCTAAAGGCAGAGAGAAAAAGCGCCGGATAACTTCCCGCGGCAAAACCGACCCATAAAACCAAACCAAAAAAACCTAAAATAAGCCAGGGTGTCCCCGCAAAATGGAAGCTCAACTCCCGACCGGATAAAGATCCAACAAAGGGAAGGGCCAACCAAACAACCGGGATGGCGATAAGAAGGGAACAGGCACTATACATAAGGCTTTCACCCAAAAACTGGGAGACAAGCGCTCTGCGTTCGGCGCCGATAACCTTACGGATACCGATTTCTCTGGCGCGCAAGGCGGACCGGGCCGTCGCCAAATTCATAAAATTGATACAGGCAATGGCCAGGATAAAAACCGCAATGGCGATAAAAATATACACATAAGCTATATCACTGTTCGTCTGTATCTCGTTTTCCAGATTGGAATGGAGATGAATGCTGGTCAGGGGCTGGAGGAAAAATTTTATTTCCCCCCCAATAGCTTTTAACACATTACCCATGTGTTTATCGACAAGACCGGGAAACTTCTTTTCAAGATCTTGATAATCAGCCCCTTCGGCAAGAAGGAGATAGGTGTAACTGTTGAAGTTAAGCCAAACCTCCATAACCTTTCTGTCCAGGTCATAAAGAGTTTCGAAGGAACAGAGCATATCAAAAGTGAAATGAGAGTTTCGGGGAACGTTCTCCATAACTCCTGTGACCGTCAAGTCGTATTGGTCGTTGTAATTTAACCTTTTTCCCAAGGGATTTTCGGAGCCGAAATACCGCCGGGCCGTTTCTTCGGTGAGGACGACCGTGTAGGCGGATTTTAAGGCTGCGGCAGGATCCCCTTGGAGCAGGCGAAAAGAAAAAACCTGAAAGATGGAATGGTCGGTAAAAAAAATGCCGTTCTCATAAAAAATTTTTTCTTCGACCTTTACCGTTCTCTTGGAAACCTTGCGGAACCTGACGGCATCGATGACTTCGGGATAAGATTGAACCATCGCCGGCCCGGAGGGAACATTGCTGATGGGAGTGACGACACTTGTTCCTCCCATGTTCGCATCAAGGCCCAGCCTGAATATGCGGTCGGCGTTTTCATGATAGCGGTCGTAGCTGAGTTCTGCCGCAATATACATAATGATCAATAAACAACAGGCCATGCCGATGGCCAGGCCGGCGATATTGATAAAGGCATAACCTTTGTGCCGCTTTATGTTTCTCAAAGTGCTTTTCAGGTAATTCCCGAACATGGACTCCTCTCTCAGGCTTGCCGTTCAAATGGTAATACGAAAATTTATCTAAGAAGTTCCCTTGTGCTTGACAAAAGGGGAAGCTTGCGTTATATTATGAGTAGTTTATGTTACTTATTATGCCATAAAGGTTACACACAGCCCATAAAAGGAGACGGAATATGAGCAGCCAAATCGAATTTTTTGACAGACAAAGAAAAAAATTAAGGGGCGGCGGAGTTTTGGGGAGCATTGTTTTTTTTCTTGCCTGGGTGGCAAGAAGCGCGCTCAAAATTGCTGAAACAGAGGCCGATACGATCCACACAATCTTGATGGTTATCCTGCTGGGATCCGTCGCCTGGATGGCCTATTTCGGTATCAGGCTGGTTTATAACGAAAACAAAATAAGAAAAGATACCCGCCTCAAAGAAGCCCTCTATAATGAGCTTGTCCTGTTGAACGAACTAAAAGCGTGGAGGATCGCCTTCTTTTCTTTAGTCATCTTTATCATTATCGCCGGATATCTTGTCACCACACTGCCCGTAAAGGATCCCATGCTTCTGATTATCACCGCGCTTCTGGTGGGTTTCGGATCCAAAAACATTTCCACATACCTGCTGGATAAGTGAGGCATCATGCCGGAAAAAAACCTCAAAAACACCCTCAAAGTCCAGCGGGCGAAAAAAGACCTGACCCAGGAACAACTGGCCGAACTGGTGGGTGTGACCCGGAAAACCATCAACACGGTTGAAAAAGGAAAATATATCCCCTCGACCTATCTTGCCTTGAAAATGGCTAAAGTCCTGGCAGTAACCGTGGAGGAATTATTTCAGCTCCCGGACTCGTGATTGGGAGGAATAAACAACGTATCATCTAGGGGAACGTTGATTTTGACTTCCTCGATGACTCCACCGTGAGGGGGCCCCAAAGAACCGACGTTCCTGATGAAAACATAAGGAATCTTAATTCTTTCGACTTCCCGGTAGTTCCAGAGAGACCGGTAGGACTTCATGAAAGGTTGATACTGAATATAGTCGGATCTCACCTCTCTCAGAAGGTTCGTCGCCGCCGAGAAATAGAGGTCCTGAAAAAAGCCGTCCGAAAACGTTCTGCGGAGATGATAAACGGGACTGAAATCAAGGCATTCCAATCCGATAAACGTGTAGGATATCCCTTGTGAGGTGTAATCAAGAAACCAGTCGTCGATGCTGGCAAAACGAATATACGCGGCGGCATTTTCCTCCATTTTTTCCCAGCCCTTTTCGCTGACCATCCAGACGGTTTTTCCGTCCGTGGCCGTGAACCGGCTGCCGTTTTCAGGGCCCGCGCGGTAATAAAGGGGCCGTTTATACATACGAACCATTCGTTCCTGCCGGCCGGCCGTACTCTCCAGGCTGAAAACAACGACCATCGTTTTGACGGCCCGCAAGGCTTCTTTTCCTCCGGTGGCCCCGATGTATTTTTCGATGACATCTTCAGCCGTTGATGAAAGCCTGCCTTCGTTTTTTTTCATGAAGTCCGCCAATATGGAATCGAATTGAATCGACCTCATTTTTTTCAGGGGCTCGAGACTTTTTTCACCAAATCCCGCCGCATACATGGCAACAGCCTGAAACCTGTATATGTTCGGCGAATCTGAGAAAACCTCAGAGGCCATTTCCAAGATAGACACCGCTTCCTGCGGCCGGCCGTCCTTAATAAGGGCATTTCCCAGATCCAAAAATTCCCTTTCAACAAAAGAATACTGTCCCCTATTTGTTTTCAGAAGAAAAAATGTTGCCCTGGCCCCGTCAATGCCTGTCTCTTCAAGCGCTTTCTTTAAAATTACCGCGGCCGATTCCCTGGCCGGTTCTTGCCGTGCATCTAGGTTCAAAACGGTAAAAGACAATACCCCTGCCAGGCAAAAAAAAGCGAATATGATTTCAATAATTCTTCCGGTTGGTTTTTGATAAAACATGAATTCCCTCCATCATGTTGTCTGCATGGTAATGCAGGTTTATTTTTTATTGCCTTCTTTATTGCCTGATATCAATTATACGCTTCGTCGATAAAAAGGTTCTTTATAAACTGCGCTGATTTGCACTCTTTAGATTTCTCTTAATGATGATATACTAGGATGATGAAATCATCAAAAATAATTGCGGAACATTACACCTGGGGTGACGGCTGCGACGGCTGGCACCTGGTAAAAACCGAAAACATGAGCGTCATTCAGGAGAAAGTTCCTTCGGGAAAACAAGAAGTCAAACATTTCCACCGGCGTTCCAATCAATATTTTTTCTGCTTGTCAGGGGAAGCCACTTTGGAAGTGGAAGGAATCGTTCACACGCTGAGACCTCGGGAAGGACTGTATGTTCCGGCCGGGAAAGCTCACCAACTGCGAAATGAAGGCCCGGACCTCCTTGAATTCCTGGTGATTTCTTCCCCCAAAAGCCACGGCGACCGTGTCGATTTAAAATAGTTTGAGCACGCGAAGCAATGTCATTGATTTCCAACATTACCCTCTGTATCACTTGACATTTTCATTATAATATTAGAAAATTAGAATACTTATAAATAATATTTTAAAATGCAATAAACCTTTAAAAGGAAAAGGTGTCTATCATGAAAAGAAGCGCAGCCATAATCGGAATTTTTATTTTTTTGACCACCGCAGCCTCGGCAGAATCCCCTAAAAAAGGAGATCTTTCCTTCGGCGTTCTTTTTATGGCCGGCGGAAGGTATGACAATCTCAGAATGTGTGTGGGCAGCGCGGCCGGCGTTAAAGGAGGCCCGATCGCCGACATCATGTTGGTCACCAAATATTCCCTATCATCTAAATATTCCCTCACTTTTAACCTTCCCGTCATGCGTCCCATCCTTTTCGGCGTCAGATTCGACATGCTGCAGTTCGAACCGGAATTTACCCTTGAATTCAGGAAAAAATGGAACGAAAGACGGGCTTTTATCACCGGCCCCGGCCTGGGCGTAAGTCTCCACTACGGGCCGGATTATAAATCGGACCTCGATAACAGGGGAGAATCATTTTTCGCCGCCGGGCCCTTTATAAGCTGGAAATTCGGTCTGGCCTTTTTGCGAAACGAAAAAACGCGCAGCATGCTCGGGCTGAAACTGTTTTATGTTCCCCTTTTCGCCAAAGACAGGGCGAACGGCACGGTTCTCGGCGGCGCGCTGACCTATATTCTTTTTCTTTAATAAACTCCAAAACGTACCGGATCATGGTTCCTGTACCGCATCTATCTTTTTCCCCGTCATAAGAGAGTCAAAGTGAAAAAACAGCCTTTCTTTTATCAGAATTATATTTAAAACAACCATGTCTAATAGCCGAGGCACAAAAAAATTGACAGCATGGCAGACAATGAATATGCTAAAAAAACCAAACAGATATGAAAACCTCCCAGACATTGGAAGATTTTTCCCTGGAGAGCGTTCCCCAGCACAAACGCCGGGCCTGGTTTGACCTGGCCGTAATATGGATCGGCATCGCCGTCGTCATGTCCGCCATCTTCCGGGGGATGATAGTCGGACTGGGACTGGGCAAAATCTCCCACGTTATCCTCTGCTACATTCTCGGTGAAGTGATCCTTATTGTCATGATGGGATTTACGGGATACATCGGCGCCAAAACCGGATTTTCCACCCCGCTTATCGCCAACCATTCTTTCGGACGGGCCGGAGCCGTCATTATCTCCTTATCCATTGCCCTTTCCCTTATCGGCTGGTTCGGTGTTCAGGCCGCCTTTTTCGCCAGAACCGTCCAGTTCACCTTCAAAACGGATTTCCACCTGCCTCTTTTTGCCTTTATCTGCGGGGTGCTGATGATGATCCCCGCGATTTTCGGTATACGGGGACTGAGCACCCTGAGCTGGATCGCCTCCCCCTTCATGATCGCCGTTTTTCTCTTCGGTATGATTAAAATGGGCTTTCACTTTCTCCCGCCTGAAAAACTGACGGCGCTGGCCCTCAGCCACCAGCCCGATCCTTATCCCGTCACCATCGGCGCCGCCGCTTCCATCGTAGCCGGCGGTTTCATCGTCGGAGCAACGACAAGCGCGGACATCTTCCGCTACGCCAGGCCGCGCTTTAAGGATATCTTCCTGGCCGCCACCATCGCCATGACCGCCAGCGCTTTTTTGCATATCGTCGGGTCGGTCCTGGCCATGAACACCGGCCTCTACCACGAGAGCCTTCCGGAACTGGTTATCGACGGCCGCTATCTCGGTCTGGGAATCGCCGGATTTATCGTCCTTCTTTTCGCCCAGTGGACAACAAACGACAGCAACCTTTACTCATCGGTGCTGGCGCTGAATAACATCTTCCGCATCAAAAGATGGAAGATGACCATCGCCGCCGGCCTTGCCGCCTCTGTTCTGGCCGCTCTGGGTATTCTGGAAAGGCTCGAGCTTTTTCTCGTTATCCTGACCGTAAGCATCGGCCCCATCGGAGGTATTTTCCTCTGCGATTTTTATCTTTTGAAAAGACTGAAAAAGGCCGACCTGACCAAACGAAAAATACCTCTGGTGAACATCAAAGCGCTTGGTGCCTATGCCGTGTCCTTTGTTGTCGGATGGACAACTTCCGGGCATCCCTTCACCATAAAGGTTTTCCCTTTTTCCGTGTTCGCCTTTAACGGCATCATCACTTCCATCGGCCTTTATTATTTGATACAAAAAATCTTTCCGGACAAGGAGGAATCATGATCATGAAGCAGGTCATCGACGTATGCGATCTGTTGGATTCCCCGAATATCCCCAAGAATATGCTCAAGGATTTTTTTATGGGATGGGGCATAAACGAAAAGGAAATGATTCTCCAGCCCGCAGAAGAAAAAAAGGGGAAAACCCTTTTTATAAAAATCCATATCGGCGGAATATCGGGCCGAAAAAACGGGGGAGAGGCCCCGACTCTGGGGATCATCGGGCAGCTTGGAGGCATTGGCGCCCGGCCCCATAAAACCGGTCTTGTCTCCGACGCAGACGGCGCCGTCACCGCCCTGTCCTCAGCCTGCAAGATCGCGGACATGCGAAAAAAAGGAGACCACCTTCAAGGGGATGTTTTGATCACGACCCATATTTGTCCGGACGCCCCGGTTATTCCTCACGAACCCGTTCCCTTCATGGGATCGCCGGTTTCGATTCCCGCCATGAACAAATATCTGGTCGATGAACGGATGGACGCTATCCTATCCATCGACACAACCAGGGGAAACCGCATCATCAATCACCGCGGCTTCGCTTTATCGCCGACGGTCAAGGACGGATACATCCTAAGGGTGAGCGAGGACCTTCTGGATATCATGCAGGCCGTCACCGGAAGGCTTCCGGTTGTTCTGCCCATAACCACCCAGGACATCACCCCTTACGGCAATGATATTTTTCACATCAACAGCATCATGCAGCCGGCCACAGCAACGGGAGCTCCGGTAGTGGGCGTGGCCGTTACTTCCGAAGTTCCCGTTCCCGGGTGCGCTACGGGCGCCGTCCAGCTTGAAGACATCGAAGCCGCGGCGCGCTTCGTGATCGAAACGGCCAAGGCTTTCGGCGAGGGGAAGTGCCTTTTTTTCAGCAAGGAAGAATTCAAAAAACTCAACCGGCTCTACGGCTCTATGGAACATCTGAAAACACACAGCGGAAAACAATAAAAAGGAGTTTGTGTTTACTTCTTTAGGGCTTTATTTTCCCTTCCCTTTTATTTTGAACAGCTTTTTATTACGAATGCTCCCTATGGCGCTTGATAGCCCATCCAGGCAAAGGGTATCCCCGTATCGCCAAAAAAAATCTTAACAGCATCGCCGGCCGCTCCGGAAGGTGAGGGGCCGCTGGCAAAAACGACAAGCCCCGCTTGCCGCTTCGGAAAAAACACGGCAAAATTCTCAAAGCCCTCCTCAGCACCAACATGAAAATAGCTCTCGCCCAACAAACTCCGAAAATAAATCCATCCCAGACACCAGTAAGGCTCCCCGCCTTCAACCCATCGGCCCGGTTCATCGGCTTGAGGTCCGAAAAGGGCTCCGGCCGTCATCTTTACATATGGATGAAGCATTTCCGAGTGAATTTTTTCACTCAATCCGTCACCGGCAATCACGGCTTTAAGAAAACGGGCATAATCACCGATCGTGCATACGTGTGAACCGGCGGCATTCCGTTCCCGGGACATCTGTTCGCGAAAAAAAGCCGGAACGGCCAAAGCCAAGGCTTTCGTCCCGGGATGGCGCGCCAGTATTTTTGACGCTATGTTATCAGGATTGCTTTCCTTATCCGACGTCATGCTTACTGGAGAATTGTTTTCGGTTTTAAGAAATCCTTCTCCCAAAAAGGGAAAGATTAAGAGGAAAAAAAATGTCAATATCAACACCAAACGCTTATGGCCATCTTGTATCATTCATCCCTCCCACTATTCTCCGGCTTCACTTAACAATGTCCCCCGCTGCGGCCCGAAAGACATCGTAATCATTGTCGCAGAAAAGATATTCCCCATAATTGTATCCTGTATTATTCCCTAGAAAATAACAACAGTCATCACCCGGTTTATCCGGGTGATCCAGGATGATTGACGATAATTATCATATCGAGAATTGGATACTCAGGACAAGCCTGAGTATGACAGAAATATCTTTAAATGCCGATCTCATTAACCTTCATCATCACCTAAAAAATAAAGGCGAATCATTTTCATTGTTCATGGGTGTGGCTGCTAATAAAAAATTCATACGATGAAATAATCAGATAAGACGATTGCATCCAAAAAAATAACGAAATGAAATTATATTCTCCTTAACAAAATGTTAAGTATACTATAATTTATATTAAGTAAAATTGACATTAATCAGCATTAATCATTCAAGGAGGTTCTGATGGGAGGCCCCATAGAAAAGATGAATCGTATACGAAAAAAATTCCTTTTTGTCGTTTTGATTGGGACATCTATTGCCTTCTGTTTCCTTATCTATCCTTCTCTTTATTCAATCTTTCATAATGCACCTAGGTTCATTTTCAAGTTGAGCAATCGGTTTTTTGATGTTGCTGTTATCTTATGGTTTCTAACAAGCATATTTTTTTTGACACAATTCTGGATGTACAAAGTGAAGCTCAAAAAAAATCCACATGTGAAATGGGCTGTTTACGATGAATGAATTAAAATGAACTGGCTTAAGGCTTACCGGTTCGCATTCTTCCCCACCGTTGGTATGGCCATCATTTATAAATGGTTCGATTCTTTTTTTTCTCATGAATTATTTACACTAAAAATTACCATCCCAAATGGGCCCTTTACAGTATTGTGGGTAGCCATAATCACATGGGTCGGATCGTTCCTCTATTTCAACCGGGAAGCTAAAAATGAGTAAAAATATCTTAAAAAATACCATAAAGGTTCATAGGGCAAAAAACAACTTAACTCAAGAACAACTCTCTCTATTAGTTGGCGTCACGCGGACGACCATAAACCTGGTTGAGCGGGGCCGTTGGGTTCCTTCAACCGTTCTTGCTCTAAAAATCGCCCGGGTATTTGATGTGCCTTTTGAAGAAGTGTTTTACTTAGATACAGAAAATCATATGGATAAAGAGACAAAAGGAGGGTGAGATGGAAGATAAAATAGAAAAGATGAACAGAGTCCGCAGGAATATTTTTCTATTTGTTTTAACCGGAACCGGTATATCATTTATTCTGTTTCTGTTTCCCCGTTTTTTCCATCTTTATGTTAACCGAGGGTTTAATTGGACGCAAAAGAACTATATTTATCCTAAATTGGGATTATATTTCTGGTTGCTTGTTATAATCATTTCAATCATATGGTATTGGTTATACAGGTATAAGCTAAAAAAAAACTCATATTTGGTTGTTGCCGTTAATGATGAACGAATCAAACTTGCCTGGCTGAAGGCATATCGATTTGCTTTTTTTGTTGTCGTTGGTTTGGCCATTTATTGGAAATGGGAAGAGTCAGGTTTTTTTCCTCAGGCTTGGAGGTGGAAAAATCCTCTCCCTTGGGCACCCTGGCTCATAACATTTGGAGCCGTTATCTCCCTTACGGCCTCGTTTCTTTATCACAGCCGGGAGGCTAAAAAAAAAGAAAACACATGAACATGGCGACCTTATGAATCAAGGCGTCATACATCATCCGCTAAACCGCGCATCTGCGCAGGGGATTGCTTCGGCCTTCGTCCTCGCAATGACGACTTAAGATTCCTGAATCAGTATAATGCCAGGGCAAAGATACTTATTATTGTGATGAACCTTGGTTGAAAAATGATCCGATCAAACCGAAAAATCACACCTAAATCTCAAGGATATGATTTGTTATCAACAAGATAGCATGGTGCGATCCCATTTTCGATTTTCGATATCAGCAAATCCTAATGGGTAACCCTAATTTCCTTCACTCATAGCGCAACGCATCGATCGGATTGGCGGCCGCCGCCTTCAAGGCTTGATAAAAAACGGTCAGCAAAGCGACAGACAGAGACAAGATGGCTGAAAGAACAAAAAGCCATAAAGTCATACCGGCACGGTAGGAAAACCTTTGGAGCCAAAAACGCATCACAAAAAAGGCCCCCGGCCAGGCAAAAAGATTAGCCAGCATAACCCATTTGACAAAATCCTTAGAAAGGAGCACCACAATCGCCGGTATCGTTGAACCAAGAGCTTTCCGGATCCCGATCTCTTTCGTTCTTTTTTCGGCTATAAATGAAGCCAATCCAAGGAGCCCCAGGCAGGAAATGATAACCGCCAGACCGGTGAAATAGCTCAAGAGCTTGCTCATTCTCTGTTCGGCACGGTACATTCTCCCCATCCGGTCGTCCAGAAACTCGTACTCGAACTCATAACCCGGGTCCAGCCGTTTCCAAAGGGACTCGAGCAGAGCAATCGCCCCCGGAACATCTTCCGGCATTATCCTGACACCGACATACAGACATTCCTTCGGACGCAGGGTAATAAGCAGGGGTTCGATCTTTTCATAAAAGGAGCGAAAGTGAAAATCTCTGACCACACCGATAATCGTCAGGTCCTGGCCGTCGAAACGGATCCACTTCCCGACCGGATTTTCCATACCCAAAACTCCGGCGGCCGCTTCGTTGATGATAACCGCCTTGGTCCGGTCGGAAGAGACTTGCCGGGAAAAAACCCGGCCTTTAAAAATTTCCATCTCGTATGTTTTAAAAAAGTCATAGTCAACCTTACGGAGGGACATTTTACCTTCCTCCGTCGAGGTTTTCCCTTCCCAAGTGAGGCCGGATACGGATTCACCGCGGTAAGAAGGCGGACTGTCCACGGCGGTGACGCCGACGATCCGGGGATCACGCAGCAGCTCATTTCGAACCGGTTCGTATTCCGGACTTCCTTTGGCCATTCGGGCATGAAGAAGAAGCTCCTTATTGAATCCCAAAGGTTTGCTCTGAACAAAAGCCAGCTGTCTGTAAACAACCGATGTGCAGATAATGAGCATAATGGACAGTGTGAACTGGACAATGACCAGAACCCTTCGAAAGGACTTGCCCGCGTTCCCTTTCAGCCGTCCTTTGAGAACCTGAACCGGTCGAAAAGAGGAAAGATAAAGGGCGGGATAACTTCCTGCAAGTAACCCGGTGAGGATTGTCATCCCTAAAATTAAGCTGAGAATACTTAGGTCGAACACGGCTTCCGCCGTAAGCATTTTTCCGGAGAGGCGGTTAAAAACAGGCATCAGGAAAACGACGGTCAAAAGGGCCAGGATGAGGGCCGTAAAGGTTAACAAAAAAGATTCGCCGAAAAACTGCTTGATGACATCCCATCTTTGTCCGCCCACCACTTTTCTCATACCGATTTCTTTTGCCCTTCCGCCGGCTTTGGCTGTGGACAGATTCATAAAATTGATACAGGCTATGAGCAGGATGAGGGCGGCGATCGATGAAAAAATGTATATGTATATAATAGGCCCTCCACCATGCAGGCGATGGAGATGGATATCCGTCACCGGCTGCAGAAAAAGACGGGAGGTGGACTTGGGATCATGTTTTTGGACAAAACCACCGGCTTTCCCGATAAAATCCTTTGCTTGAGCCCCCTCACGAAGCAAAACATAGGTTTCTAAAAAGGGATTTTGCTTCCAGGTTTCGATATTTAAACCCCGGTGCCTAAGGATCGAAAAAGGAACAATATAGTCGAACTCAAAGGATGAGTTGCGTGGCAGTTTTTCAAACACACCCGTGACGGTGCAGTCAACGGCATTGTCAATTTTGAGGACCTTGCCCAGCGGTTCTTCCTCCCCAAAAATTTTAGCCGCCGTCTCTTGAGTGAGGGCAACGGATAAGGGGTCGTCAAGGGCATCTTCAAGGCCGCCCTTTATAAAATTCAGAGACAATATCATTAACATGCCGGGATCGGCCAGCGAGCCCAAAGGGCTGAAAATTTTTTCCCCGTATTGGATGGACCAGCCGGTATTGAAAAAACGGCTGGAAGCCACGACATCGGGAAATTTTTCCTTCAGCGCGGGGCCGAGGGCGCCGGGAGTGGAGACGGAATATTCCGTCCGGCCGGAATATTCCAGCGTCTGGACGACTCGAAACATACTCTTGGCATGATCAAAAAAACGGTCATAGCTCAGCTCATCCTTTACCCATAGCAGGATGAGAAGGCACCCGGCCATCCCAACGGCCAAACCGAATATATTGATCAGGGAATGTCCCTTGTGACGAAAAATATTCCGCACAGCGGTCTTGAGATAATGCTTTATCATAGGCCTTTCCTGTTCCTGGATAAAAGATACGCACTTCCCCCCCATAAAGTTGACCTGCAGACCGGTTTGGCAGCCGGCCCCAAACAGATATAGGGATTTGGCAGCTTGTCTGACGGATGAAGTCTTAGGGCATATTTACTTTCACGTAGATTTCTTTCCTGTGACCGATTCTGACTATAATAATGACAAATTGATCTTTGTCTTTTTTGAAAATCACTCTGTAATTTCCTGTTCTTAACCTATACAGATGATCCTCCGCTCTTCCTATCCTTTTTATATTATTTTTGAGCGCTTCCGGATTTTTGGCAAGCATCATCAATTTTGCTTTAATGATTTTCTGTTGGGCCCTATCGATCCGCTTCAAATCATCGAGCGCTTTTCCCAAGAACTTCAGTTTGTACATCCCTATAAGTCCAGAATTTTCCAAACCTCATCCGCATCGATCACTTTATCCTGCCCACTCTCCAAATCTTGAAGCCTTTTTTTTGCCAGCTTCAAATCAAGAAGATCAAAATAGGCAGTAAGAGCCTTCTCTATAATATAACTTTTTTTCTCCCCCAGTTCTTTGGCTAAAGCTGCCAGTTCTTGGGATATCTCCTCATCCAGAGTAATATTGTGCCTAACCTGCATGTTTTCCTCCCGCGAACATCTGATTATACACATATTATACACATATTTTGTGTGTTGTCAAGCTCAGGCACATCATCTCTTTATTCCGGCCTTCATCAATATGACGCTCCCCTCACGGCTCCTCTCTCATAAAAGCATAAAGCATACCGAAAGCATACCGGATTGGCTGAGATATATCTTTATAAATAAACAAGATAAAAATTTTGTTCCCTGGAGTATTATACTTAGAATGGATTTTTGGCTTGAAAATTTGATTCTAACAGAAAAATATCATCAACTGTCCCATACATCTTTACGATCCTTAAACCAAGTTGAGGGCACACTTGCATAGCTCTATTTTTTGAATCTTTGACCATTCCATCCCTGGTGTGCTATTTTATCCTCACATTTTTACAGCGAAACGAAGGAAAGAGATGAGGGAGGTGTTACGAGACCAAAGAGGAAGTGACCAAAAATATGAATGGATTAAAAGGAGGCGTATTTTATGAAGAAAAACCTTAATCCGTCTGTGCTTCTAATCCCAGCCTTGGGTATATTGCTTGTATTCGTTTTGGGCTTTACATCCATTACGGGAAGTGCCCGGTCCGGAAGAAATCTATCCGAAGCTTTGCCCCAAAATTCTCCTGTAAAGGAAACCTCCGGAAATTCCGCCCTAATATTCGAAGAAAACTTTGACGACGGCACGGCTCCGGACTTCGGCAATGAGGCCGGGGAATGGTTTATCGAGGACGGGCTTTACAAAGCTCTCAAAGGAAGCTACCGGTTTTCCACAGTGGGCAATCCGGACTGGAAAGATTACAGTATCGAAGCTGATTTTATTAACAGCAAAGACGGCGGCATATTATGCCGGGCCCAGGATCACAACAACTGCGTGGTCTTGGTTATCCGGCCCTCCCACAATGACATTTACTGGAAGTTAAGAAAAAACAGGGGATGGGGCGCTGAATTTGGAAAGGAAATCCTGGGACATCAACCGGGAGAAAACCTGCACGTCAAAGTTGATGTCCAAGGCAATAAATTCATGGCCTTTATCAACGGAGAAATAAAAACGGTTATGGAAAACCCGGGATTTCCCTCGGGAAAAGCGGGGCTCTATCTCTACCTGCAAGATAATCAAGCCTGGGACAATGTTATAGTCCGGGGTAAACCGGATATGATCGCATCTGATTTTTTCATCAATATTCCCTCAACCGCAACTGAAGTGGCGGCGGGAGAGACCGCAACCTGTATGATCCGTCTAAGAAACAGGCAAAAAATTTCAGATACATTTACATTGGATGCCTCAGGACTTGATTCCTCCTTGATATCTCTGGACACCTCGCACAAATTGCTGGCCGGAGAGGAAGCGGAAATACCCCTCAAGGTCACTGTTCCGGAGGATGCGGCCGGCCATACATATAGAGTGATTGTCCAGGCAACGTCCAACAAGACGGGGATAACACGGGAGGCCGCAAAACAAGTTGCCGTCCTCCAAGAACCTCAAATCCGTCATCTTTCTCCGCAGAACAATGCCCGCCTAGGATCAGGAGACGTTCTCTTTTCCTGGAAAACCACCTCCAAAGGAAAAGGCGAATTATTCCTCAAGGCGGAAGATGAAACGGATTACACGGTTTTAAAAGGAGATGACGGAAAGTCCCACAAGATTTTGACAAAAAATCTCAGACCCGATACAGCTTATCAATATTACGTCAGGACTCAGTTTGGACGGAAAACCATAACCAGTGACATCAGAAAAATTTTTATCGACAGCGGCATTATCTTCGACAAACGATCTTATTCATTTGATATTCAGCGGGATTATGACCAGCAAGTCAGTATTGCGGTCAAAAATATGGCCGGAGAACCCCGTGAACTTTTACTCAGCGTTTCTTTTCCACCGGAAGACCTTGCGGTCGGATTTGTCGGGGCAGGATCGATGGATCAAACCATCGCACTCAGGCCGAAAGAGATAAAACATGTTTCACTCGCAGTCCATTCCCAGGATGCCGCCTCAGAAGATTACAGCCTCCTGCTTCACCTCAGCAGCAAGGGGGATGAAGACATCCAGGATTATGCCGGCCTGAACCTTCATGTATGCTTCCCTAAAATCAAATACACACTGGAGGAAACCGGAAGTGATCCCCACACGCTGGCTAAAACCATCAAAATCGTCAACCTGGGGGATGCCGTTACGGATTTCACCATCGAGCCGGACGATAACCTGAAACCGGTCGTCTGTTTTTCTCCCTCCATACGCCACACAAACCTGAGAAAAAACCGCGTGATGGAGTTCCAGGCGGCGCCGATTCTCGGAAAATTCTCAGAGCATGCACCAGGCGGGAAGCTGAGCGGTAAAATCTTTGCCGCAGGAGGCGGAACCGTCAAGGAACTACCGGTAACCTTCACCATGCCCGAAGGCGCAGATATTTATTACGGCGACCCGCCCAGCCCCGTTATCAGCGCAACCGTCGAGCGGGATGGGGATACCGAGTACTGCACCAATGACCCTGAGGTCGACGAAATTTTAAATAACGGCGGTGAAATCAGCGCTGAAGATCTGACCGAAGAACAGATCAAAACCATCTTAGTCACCATTGCAGAAGGTATCGCCACGGACCCTGATCCCACCAGCTTGACCGGTATCGGGATAAGCCTCATCAAAACCGCAGATGTCAACACCTGTGCGGCTATGGTTGCCTATACCCGCCTCAAAATGACAGAGGCCATGAAGGATGCCGATTGGGACAAAGCCTCTTATTATGAAAAAATATGGAACGACTGGAAAATGCGCCAGCATGACCTGGAAATGAGGCAATTAGAGGACGATCCCATCTTTTTGATTCCGGACGGCGACGTGGATTTCAGAAGCGGGTCCGGCTGGGAACCGCTGGAACCAAAGACTATCAAATCGGGAGAGATCAGGACGGGACAGGACAGCAGGACATTGATGGCCTGGGGGGGATCATGGGCTGAAATGGGAGAATCAGGACATTTGAAGATCCTTCAGAGCCGGGACAATCCGGAATTCTTCCAAGAGGTGGATATTTACCAAGGAAGTTCCTTGTGGCATATAACGGCCGGCGATTTTTTAGCCCATACGCCGCAGGCTGAAATCCGGTTTAAAGGCGCCGATGCATTCAGGAATATCGACGCCGCCTTCAGGATCAGTGTCAGCGAAGACAACACCGTCATCGAAGTACGAAGGGGACATCTTGATATCGCATCAAAAGAAAGCGAGGATATCCGCTCCGTGAAAAAGGGATTTAAAGCCTTGGTCAAAGAACAAAACATCAACCTTGAAGAATTTGAGCTTCCCCGCAGGAGTCATATCGACGGCATCCCCAACCTGGCGGAGGCAAAACTGATTCTCGATTTTAGTTTGCCCTGGCCGCGGCATACATACAGGGAACATTCCATCGACATCCTTGTCAATCAAAATTTGGTGGGCCGGTTGACCGACACCATACCGGAAGGCCAATATACCTTCGATGTCAATCCCGATTATTTGCATTTCGGAGACAATGAAGCATCAAGCAATACCATTTCACTGAGAACAACACATCTTAACGGCGGACATTATCTCCTCAGCAGCGGTATGAAGCTCCTTTACAGGCTGACGTCTCTGGAAGTCCCGGTGATCGCTTCCAGTCAAAACGAGGCGGATGAAATCGTCAGAACCATCAAACACCTCAATTGGGAGTCAGCGGACGGGGCCGTTTTTACAAACAGCCTCATTCTCTCAAATCCCACACCTTCTCCCGCAGAAAACATTACCCTTGAGGCCGTTATCTACAATGCCGGTGTGCCGCGGCTTGAGAACGTCGAAGTGGTCTTTATGGATAACGATGCCGAGGCTGGGAGAGAACATATCCCTGCCATCGTGACAAACGCCGCAGTCCGGTTTCCATGGAAAGCTTCGCCCGGGGAGCACAGGCTGAGTGTCCAGGTCAATCCCGACAAAACCTTTGAGGAAGCCGACTATGGCAACAACACAGCCGAAATCACCTTGATTATACCCGGAGGGGACACCGTTCCCCCAGAGACGAATGAACCGCAGCCAGCGCCTGACCAGCCTACAGGGAATACCTTGCCCATCATCAGCGTCGGTCTGGCTGATCAAGAATCCGGCATCAATTTTGAGTCCGTGAAATTTTTAATAGACGGTGTGGACGTAACGGAGAAAGTCACCAAAACTTCCACAATCGTCTGGTACAAACCCGACAACCCCATGTCGGATGGAAAGCATAAGGCCTCTTTCTCAGTTGAGGATAACGACGGGAATACAAGAATTTTGGATTGGACTTTTAATATAGATACAAGCATTCCGGCTGGTGTGTCAGAAGATGTCGCCGCTCCCAGCCCGTCTGAAAAAAAGGGAGCCATCAGCATAGGCACCATTGTCCTTTTTACTGCTCTCATCGTGATATTATTGACGGGCGGCGTGTTGTTGGTCTTGAGAAGGAAAAAGAAAGCCTGACAGAAATAGTTTTGATCTTAACCGTTCAGCTGAGACATCTCTTTAAGCAAAGCGAATTTCCAGATCATTTTTCGAAGATTTCGAGATTTTGGATCGGCTTCTATAGAATAATGGATAAGGGATTTTTCCACTGAATCCGGTCCATGTCATCGATTTGGCCATCGCCCTTGCCGCCATGGTGGTCATGCTTAAGGTGAAAAATATTTCCGAGGATGCCTCCATCAGCGTGATTTTTGTCGTTCTGGCCGCTATCAGCATCTCTTTATTAGGATTTTTTCTCAAAAATCTCGAAAAGGCCTGATATCTCTTTTATCAATACTAAGGATTTCTGGAGTAATACATTAACGCCGTTGACTTTGTCCTTCGAACGGCTGATAGAGCTTATTCTCTGTCAGATCGCCTTTTGAACTGGCTATCGATGCCTGCCCGATCCCTGTTTTAACAGCGGGATTTAATCTTTGAGTCTTCAACTTTAGGCTGACAAAAAAATAGGCGGCTGCTATAAAAAGAGCTCCAAAAATAATAATAACAATAATCGTCTTTAGACGGAAAGGACGCGTAGGGGCTTTTCGTCCAACATCTTTTAATTTGAGAAGGATCTCAGCCGGCATCTTGAACCCGGAATAAGGTTGCAGTTCGGCCAAAAATTCTTTGACCGAAGCATACCTCTTATCTCTGCTTTTTTCCAAACATTTTAAGATCAACCGGCTGAGCCCTTCAGGAACTTCCCGGTTCAAATCCCTTGGGTTCTGAAGAGGCGATTGTTTCTGTTTTATGGCCGGGCTGAGAGCCGTGTCCCCCTCAAAAGGCGGCTTTCCCGTAACCATCTCGAAGAGAACAGCACCCAGGGAGTATATATTCGACCTTTGATCGGCCTCTTTTCCCTCAATCTGTTCAGGAGATAGGTATTCCGGTGTTCCGATAACCCCTCCTTTATCCACAAAACCTTTCTTGTTTCCGATCGAGGGGGCTATCCCAAAATCCAAAATCTTGGCATTTCCTTCATTATCGATCATGATGTTCCGGGGTTTAATATCATTGTGAGTTATTCTAAGACGGTGGGCTTCTATCAGCCCCCGGCAAATCTGGCAGGCGATATCTACGGCTTTTTGTATGGGAAGAATCCTCGACCGTCGAATATAGCTTTTTAGATCTTCGCCGGGAACATATTCCATGGTGATGGTAAACCTTCCTTGCTCCTCTCCAAATTCATACATACGTGTGACGTTGGGATGGATTATCTTTCGGGCGGTTTTTAGTTCATTTCGAAGACGTTCGATCATGTCTTCATCACCAGCCACCTCGGGGCGAAGGAGTTTCAGGGCAACCTCTTCATCGAATTTTTTGTCCAGCACCCGGTAGACCGTACCCATTCTGCCGCTTCCCAGCCGTTCAAGCACTTCATACCTTCCGGCGATCACCATACGCTTGGCCATCTTTTTTTCAATAGTTTTTTGAATAATGGTGGGATCTATATCCAATTGTTCCCCGCAGTTCGCACAAAAACATAAATTATCAGGATTGTTCTGCTGACATTTAGGGCACTTCACAATTGTAGCCCAGCCGGAGAGGTTTTTTACTCTTCCTTGACAAGGATTTCGTATCCTTCCCGAATAGGAGGTGTTTTGAAAAAACTCATAAATTTAACCAGTTGCTCCTGGTAATATTGATTCGCTTCGTTGGCCAGGGCATCATCCTCACTCTCCCAAAAAGTAAGAGATATCCCCTTCCCTGATTTTTTATCCGCCATGAGCGAAATACCTAAAAATCCTTTTTGCGACTTGGCCGCAGGAACCACGTATTGTTTATATAATTTTACGGTTCTATCCACGTCTGCCGTATCGACATGAATCCTTGTTAAGCGGGCATACATGTTGTTTCCCTCCTCTTTATATATAACCTGCACGATTCGTATGGTGAAAAAGGCAGGCTAAAAAAAGGCCGCACTGAATTAAGAGACTTAAAAACAAATTTGGAATCACATTCGAGGAGAAGCGAAAATGCGAAAAAACGAGTGAAACCTTCATCCTAAATTCTATTCCCCGTTCTCTTGCCCTAAATGTATCAAGGAAAACATGAGGAGTCAAACAATTCTGTTTTTTAATCTATATCATTCAAGATTCCACGCAGACTATCATTTCCAGCGTTTGCTTCAATGTGGCGTGTTTATATGCAATAGCCGTGGGAAATAAGCAAGAGTTTCATCAGTGCAAACAGTGTTTCACTCTGAATGAAAAGAAAAAGAAATGATGATTATCAGTGCTTGGCTATCTCCAGCGCTTTCTCCAGGAATTCGTCTCGGCCCTGCCGGACGCGCCGACGTTGTCGCTTCTCTGTCGCTTCAGCTTAGGGGATTTCTATTACTGGAAAAGAAAGAGACAGTATTCGCACTCCTCTGGAAGGTTTTCATTAAAACTGAATTATGGGCAAAATAATCCATTTTAAGATATCTCTCACTAAGAAAAAGGATGCATTACGAGTAAAACAAGAACGGCTATTGCATACTTTTATAGAGAGATGAAATTTATTAAACTCCAAAAAAGAGCAAAAAAATCAATTTTAATAAAAATCTCTCCCTAAGCAAAAATAATATATATATTATTATCAATAACATAAGTCAGCCAAGCTGGGTTTTCAGGGTTTTCAATTTAATGTGAGAATTATGGGTTAAAATAATGTGAAAAATAAACAGCGGTACGAATAATGAAGGATAACGGCCTATTATTTCCTGCATTGACTTCAATAAAGCATGTTTATATATTATAGGCGTGGGGAGTAAGCAGGAATTTCTTCAATGCAAACAGTGTTTTACTCTGAATGAGAAGGGCTCTTTTTTCTGCAGTAAATGCGGCTCGTCTCTTGATGACGCTGAAGCAACTCTCACTTCCGGACCTGAAAAAAGCGAAGCCTCCTATCAAAAATACCGGTTCAGCGCCGGAGAGATCTTCGACGACCGCTACCGCATCATCGAGGAGATAGGCCGTGGAGGCATGGGCTGGGTTTACAAAGCCGAAGACACGAAGCTCAATATCACCGTTGCCCTGAAATTCATCCATCCCCGTTATGCGGCCCATCCGGCCTTCATTGACAGATTTAAGAAAGAAACCCTGACTGCACGGTCCATTTCCCACGAAAATGTAATCCGTATTCATGACCTCGGCGAATCGGATGATATCAAATATCTTTCCATGGAATTCATCAAGGGCCACAGCCTTGATGAAGTCATTCGATCAGCAGGCAGATTGAGCGCTGCGAAAACAATCGAAATGACCCGGCAGATGTGCCAAGCGCTGGATGCCGCCCATAAAAAAGGAATCATTCACACGGACTTCAAACCCTCGAACATCATGGTCGACAACAGCGGCCATGTTTATGTCATGGATTTCGGGCTGGCCCGGGCCATATACACCACTGAATCGGAACAAGACAAAAAAAGGTCGGGAACACCGATGTACATGTCCCCGGAACAGGCGGAGGGGAAAAAACTCGACCCCCGGACGGACATCTATTCTCTGGGAACCGTCATCTACGAGATGGTAACGGGACGAACGGTTTTCGAGGGAAAATCGAGCCGGGAGGTGATGGACAAGCACATCCAAGAAACAGCGGCGGCTCCGTCCAAACTATTTCCTCAAATCCCCCCCTTTCTGGAAAACATCATTCGCCGCTGTCTGGAAAAGGACCCGGCCAAACGTTTTCAAAGCACGGCTGAAATCCTGGAAGTACTGGAGAAACATAAACCTCTCTCCAAGACGGCCCGTTTCACCCGGCTGCTCCGCCGTCCTGCATTCGCCGGACTTCTTTTTTTTCTTTTGATTGCGGCCGCAATCTTAATCTATTTGACAAACAGAGGCCCTTCGTCCCTTGTCTCCAAGGGCATTCGAAAGGCTCTTGCCGTGGTGTATCTGGCGAATAACACCGGGGATCCGAATCTCGATTATCTCAAAAGGTCCCTGCCGGATCTTCTCATCTCCGACCTTCTTCAGTCACGGTATATCCGTGTCATGAGTACGGACAAAATCTATACCGTCCTTCGGGACTTTAATCTTTTGGAAGCGGAAACATATTCCACCAATGAGCTCAAAAAAATCGCCCAAGCCTGTCATGCCGATTACATCCTTTCCGGAAATTTCAGTGGAAGCAGCGATTCCCTTCAGGTGAACACCTTTCTTCACGACATAAAAAACATGGAGATAACGGGAAAAGAAACAGCCGCGGGTACGGGAGGAAACGGCATTTTCCTCATTGTCGACACCTTGACGCGCGAGATCAAAGAGGACTTCAACCTCAGCCAGGATGAGATCTACCAGGATATCGACCAGGATGTCATGGAGATCACAACCAGTTCCCCAGAAGCTTTAAGGCATTTCGTCACAGCAAAAATATTTCACAACCAGGGAAAATATCAGGAGAGCAACACGGAACTGGAAGAGGCCGTTAATCTGGACCAGGAGTTCGCCAACGCCTACAGGATGATGTCCATAAACTGCGCATACCTGGGTAAATATGACGAGCAGGATAAATGGCTGGCCAAAGCCCAATCCTTTCTCAACAGGGTTTCAGAAAGGGATTATTACCTTATTCAGGGACTCGTTGCAGTGACGGTCAAGGAGACCATTGCGGCTTACACAAAACTCCTGGAGATTTATCCCGACGATCTGGAAACCCTCGGCCTGCTCGGCTCCTGGTACCGGGGCGTCGAAGAATGGGAAAAAGCCCGGGAACAGTTTGAAAAGATCATCGCTGTCGATCCCAATCAGGGCTTGGCCATCGCCAATATCGCTTACTGTCATATGGCCCTGGGAGAATATGAAAAGGCAAGAAACCTTTTGCTTTCAAAAAAAGACATATTCGTTGAACCTACATTCTACTATATTCAGTTGGCCATGGCCTATCTCTGCCAAAGGCGTTTCGAAGAAACACGGAAAGAGCTCGAGAACGCTCATGAAGCGGCCCCGAACGACCGAACCATTCTTGAACTCATGGGGAATTCCTTCCAGGCGATGGACGACTACCCGGCCGCGGAGAAGGTGTATCAAAAAATGGCTGAAGGCAAAGATTTTTTGATGAGGTACATGGGTCTGCACTGGCAGTTTTATCTCTACCTGACCCAAAAAAATACAACGGAAATGCTTAAGACCATCGAGCAGGGGCTCACTTTCTCGCAAAAATACGGATTCAAACCGGGATTATATAATTTCAATATGATGCGAACTTACCAACTGCTTCAGGAAAACAAGCTGGAACAAGCGCTGGAAAGCGCCGGCCGGACCGTCGAGAGGGCCATGGAATGCGGTGTTTCGGACTATACGATATTTTCCCATCACCTAAGGGGCTTGGTCTACGTTAGAATGGGAAGGATAGAGGACGCACGTCATGCAGCCCAAAGGATCGAGCAAGAGGTCGAAAAAAACGAAATACCCAAACAGATGCGCCATTATCACCACCTGATGGGAGAGATAGCCAGGTCCGAAGACAGGCCGAAAGAGGCCATCGAATATTTTGAGAAAGCCTGCTCTCTCTTGGACAGTGAGCACACAAAGGCCGACCGGCATATCCTTTATTTGGATTCTTTGGCCTCGGCTTATCTTGAAAACGGCATGGTTGAGAAGGCCGCAACGAAATACGAGAAAATCACCAAACTTACCACCGGCAAGCTTCGCTTCGGAGACAAGCTGGGGCAGGCTTTTTACCGGCTGGGACAAATACAGTGGGACAAGGGGAATAAAAGCAAGGCGGCCGACCATTTTGAAGCACTGCTCAAAACCTGGAATGCTGCCGGATCTGATATTCCACCGGAAATTATCGCCGCCATGGAAAAGCTGGGGCGTTAAGATAATGCAGTTTTAAACTTCATTATCCATTATACACTTCATCATTCATTCCTGAGCGAGTTGACAGGATTATTAACTGCTGCTTTGGCGGCTTGATAACCGACCGTAATCCAGGCAATGACCAGGGCCAGAACCCCTGATACAAAAAACACGTGCCAGTTCCTTAAAATATCGATATGGTAAGCAAAACCGCCGAGCCAGCGGCTCATGGCATAAAAGGCAACGGGCCAGGCGATAATATTTGCCAGAAGTACCCATTTGGAAAAATCTTTGGTGAGAAGGAAAACAACTTCACGGCTGGAAGCACCGAACACCTTCCTGATACCGACTTCTTTGGTCCGCCTCTCAGCGGCGAAGGAGGCTAGGCCGAACAGCCCGAGGCAGGCAATGAACACGGCAAGAAAACTGAAATACCCGAAAAGGGTTTGAAGGCTCTTTTCGCTCTGGTACTGCCGCTCAAAAACAGAATCATAAAAATAGTGCTCGAACGGATAGCCGGTATTGATTTGTTGCCACTCTTTTTCCATAAAAGCCAGCGTTTCCTGAACATTTTGAGGTTTTATTCTGACCGAGATGTAACCAAGCGGACTTCGGTTGTTGAGAAATATCTTTAAGGGACCGATAGGATTTTTAAGGCTGGAATAATGAAAATCCCTGACAACGCCGATGACCGTGTAGGTTATCCGCAGCTCCCCGAAAACCTGAATCACTTTTCTCCCGATGGGATTTTCCCAGCCGAACCTTTTGACCGCTTCTTCATTGAGGATAATATTTCCGGCGTTTTTCGGATCGCGGGTGGCACCCCTTTTATCGGAAGGGATGTCCGGGGAAAAATTCCGGCCCGCGATAAGGGGAATCTGAAAAGTTTCAAGAAAATCATAGTCGACCGTGTTATGCTGAATGGCGATGTTTTCGTCAGCAGGCGCCCCTTCCCAGGTAACATCGTTGTACATCGAAATCCTGTGAGGCAGCATCATAGAACTCGTCACGCTTAAAATATTGGGATTTTCCTTCAGCGCCTGTTTTAAAGGTTCAACGTTTCGCAGAGTTCTTCCCTGATTTTGCACGACCACGATCTGATCCCTGGTAAAACCGAGGGATTTGTTTCTCATAAAATGTATCTGCCGGGTAAATATAAAGGTGGATATGATCAGGATTATGGAAATGCAGAACTGGGAAACGACCAGGATTTTTCGAAATCCGGCTCCTTTTTTCCCGCTCTTTACCATCCCTCTAAGCACGGGAGCCGGCTGAAAGGCGGAGAGAAAAAGGGCCGGGTAGCTGCCGGACAGAAGGCCCGTCAGTATAAGGGCGCCCAAAAGACCGAGCATTATGGCCGGTTGTCCTATTTGATCGAATCGAATGGCCTGCCCGGTGATGTTCTTTACAGCGGGAATCAAGGCGGCGACAAGCATCAAAGCCAAAACAAGGGACAGGACGGCGGAAATGAAACTTTCCCCTAAAAACTGGGTGATAAGCTGCTTTCTTCGGGCCCCGACCACCTTCCTCATGCCGACTTCCCTGGCCCGGCCGGCCGAACGGGCCGTTGCCAGGTTCATAAAGTTGATACAGGCGGTCAATAGAATAAGAAAACCCACTCCCAGGAATATTTGAATGGTCCTAAAGTTCCCCTCTCCAAAAACGGAAAAGAGATGGATTCGGCTGAGACGCTCGACTCTCAATATTCTATCGTCTCCTTCTTTGGCCCTGTATTTGCTGAAACAGGCCTCAATTTTGTCTTCCAGGTTTTCGATGGAGTCTTCGCCGGGAACAAGGATGTAAGACTGGAGGACCTGGCTCAACCAGTTGTTCGTGTAATCCTCGCCGCTCAGCTCTTCAGCCGTTTTGAAGGAAACCAGGATGTCGGGATCAATGTCCGTGTTGGGAGGGTGATTTATGATGACGCCCGTGACCATAATCGGCAGTGAAGAACCCAGTACGAGGTTTTTTCCGACGGGATTTTCCTTTCCGAAATATTTTTCAGCAATCTGTTCCGTCACCACCGCCGTATTGACTTTTTCCAGGGCCGTTTTTTTATCTCCTAAAAGGAGCCGGAATCCAAAAACGTCAAAAACACCGGGATCGACACAGACCATTCCCGTTTCATAAAACTTCTTGTTTTCGGCGCTGACCAGGGTTTTGGGAAATGAATCAATCCGGGTATAGCTTTCGATTCCCGGAACTTCATCATGGAGAGCTTCAACCAGAGGGACGGGCGTGGATCGAACCCTGTAAATCTCATCCGTCTTGGTGTGTTCGACATAAATATGGTAGACATGTGAGGCTTGGTGATTATTCTCTTCATAACTGAATTCATACCGGACATAAAGAAGAATCAGCACAAAACAGGCCATCCCGACCGCAAGGCCGGCGATGTTCAGAAGGGAATATCCCTTATGCCTTTGAAGATTACGTAATGTCGTTTTGAGATAATTTTTAAACATGATCACACTCCATGATAAATATTGGAAAAAAATTTGGGGAAGAGAACGGGCAATTTGAGCCCAATACCACCGAAAAGCCGCCCCATGTCCCTTTTCATCGAAGATATCATTGTAAATCTCGTCAAAATCTCCGTTAAGGAAGGGACGTTCCGACGCCGGCAAAAAATGTTCTACCACCCAGTTGGCGAGTTTCGGAGGATGGCGAAAATTCCCGGACATGAATCCCCCTTCCTATTCCTCCAAGGCGGTATCCCGAATACCGGTCCAGACCGTTTCGTGGATTTTTTTACACTCAGCCAGAGCCTTTTTCGCTTCAGAGGTCAGCCTGTAGTATTTGACGGCCTTGCCTCCGCGGCGGGAGGTCGGCTTCCCGATATAAACACTCAGGTAGCCGTGTTTGCTCATCCTGTCCAGGGGAACATAGACGTTTCCCACCGTCCATTCTTCTCCGGTCAAGGCGATAAGCTCTTTCCGAATTTGGACGAGTCCGGCCTGCCCTCTCAGCTTGAGGATGGTTAACAGGATCATTTCCTCTTTTCGCGTCAGGTAATTCATGAAATTTTTCCTTTATTTCTTTTATGTTATAAAAGTTATTCATTATGATATACGCAGACCGGCGAAAAAAAGTTTCCTTAAAAATAAAAATGTTTTTTTGAAATCCCTGCAATGAGCGGAAATATGCTGCTTGATGCGCAGGCGGCTGTTCTGATGCGGGAACACGGTCTAAAAGTTTTTCAAACGCGGGATACGGATTTTTTTCGTTTTCCTATTCTAAAGCCGTCCGACCCGACGGCATGAACGGTTCAGCCTTAAATCCCTCTTGCCTCTTCCCAGAACTTTCTTACCTGTGCGCAAAGGATTTTCCGAATGCGGCAGGTATGAAAGGGAATCATGCCCAGAATCGAGCTCTTAAAGGCCGCATAAGCCGGACAGACGGCACATCCCCCGATATCAGGACACATCATACAGGGACCTTCCCGCGTGAAAAAATGTTCCATATCGAGATGGGTGTATTCCGGGGTGGTTTTGCGATAGGTTTTTTCGGGATTGGCTATAAAAGAATCCAGGCTGCCGAATGAGTAGGAGCTTTTCGAGAGAGAATCGCTTTCCCTGCGGGCCAGGTCGTAAAAATAGCAGCAGCCCCAGAGATCTCCTTCCGGAGAAAGCGCTAGTTGATGCAAACCCGCTGAACAGCTGAAGACCTTGGAGCCTTCCCCCCTGGCAAAATGGCTGACGGGAATCTCTCCCGTTGTCCGGTAGCGGGCCAACACATGGGGCCGTAAGGAGGCCAGGGATTTTTCAAGACGAACGAGGTCCTTTTCCTCCCAGACGGAAAGCGAAGAATAGGTAAGATCGATCCGGGGAACTCCCCTTTCCATAAAAAAGCGGGCCGCCGGCACCAGATATTCCGCCGTTTCCGGTGTAAAAACACTGCTTGTCGCCGTCTCGATACCGGAACGCTCAAGCATTCGGTCCAATACACTAACAAGGTTTTTACCGCTTCCTTTTTGGCGGCCCTCATCCTGAGCCGGACCGTCGAAGCTGAGCATCACATAAAACCGATGGGCATCCAGATAGTCGATTATTTCTTCCGTAATGAGGCTACCGTTGGTGGTGATGGAAAATCGAACGTTTTTTCCGGTCTTCCTGCTCAAACTTTCTACATGGGCCGTTACCTTGCGTATGGTGTCAAAAGCCAGCAGGGGTTCCCCTCCGTAAAAACTGACAAAGCAACCGTCGCTAAAAAAGGGAAAGAAAAAACCGACCGCTTTTAAAGCCGCATCCTGATTCAGGTAAAGCTTGGAACGCGGCTGGTAGCAATAGGTGCAGTGAAAATTACAGTCCGTAGTCAGAATGATAGTAAAGCCGGAGAGATCGACCTCCATTCCAAACACTCATTTACAATGGTTAAAACGTTGCGGCAGAAATCCCGCCGGCGGATTTCGTGCTTTTTTTTATTTTTTTATAGGATCTACAATAGGACCGGGGGGATCGATGATCTCATCGATCGGCTGGTTCAAGCACGGGATTCTCGGTCTGTCAACATCCGGTATGGGCTTTACAATCGCCTGAAGCAGATCGATCCCCAGCTCCTGCGCCTCTGTCGCGCACTTCTGGAAACCTTCCCATTTTTCCCGATCTTCTAGATTCGGAAATTTATTGATGGGGACCTTTTTTATGAACTGAAGACCCATCCAAAACAGCGGATGAAGTCCGGGTATCTTCAGGTCAGGCCCGTCCTTGGGCGGATTGATTTGGATGATCTCATCGATGGGTTTTTTGTAATCGGCCATAAAATCCCTCCTTTTTCCTCCTGTGCTTTTGAAAAAAATCCAACAAAAGTGAATAAATATTAATATACTCGAAGCGTTAGGTCAATAAGAAAAACGGGACAAAATACCTATTACCCTTATTTTTCTCCTCGCCCTTCAGAGCATATTTCAGGTAAAAAATGGGATAAATGGGTATTAAAAGGTTATGTCCCCGGTTTATATCACTTTCTCTTGGCGTAACGATCGCTGGAACCGTCGAAAAACAAGCCGAGGGCGGCGATAACCTCTCCCTGCTCATTTTTTTCAAAACGGATACGAATATTGGGATCCCCGTCGATGATGAAGGTATCCTCGGTTTTAGCCAGCAGGAGCTCTTTATCCTTTCTCCCGGGCTGGAGCACCCAAAGCCTTCCCTCTTCAAAAACGATCCTCACCGGCCCATAGGTCCCCGCGTAACTCTGCAGAACCGCATCCCCCACATCAACAGGCGCAGATTTGACCTTGTTATAATCGATAAGCCAGGCCAGCCACTCCTTCAGATTTCCCCCCGGACCTGTTCTCGCATGGATTTTTTCCAAGGCCAGAAGATAAGCAGTATCAAGGGCTTTCTCCGGCGGGCATTCCACATCCGGTTGTACACCGATACCTTCCCAGTTTTTTCCGGTTTTGGGATCCATGGCCCGGGCGTTGGGAACTCTGAGTTCCATCTTCAGCTCTTCGTTTCGAAAAGATTCCACCGTATGGGCGCCTCCTCCCGTTTTTTCGCCGACGATCGTCGCCCGCTTCAAATTTTTTAGAGCGAAAGCAAAGGCTTCGGCGGCGGAAAACGTTCTCCTTCTGGTCAAGATATAAAGGTCGACCTCGTTCAAACGTTTTCCGGGTATATAGGAAGAGGTCCAACTCTGTGAGGTTTTATTTTCATTCCGGTTATATCGTTCCAAAAGGAGTGTTTCCTCATCAAAAAAATAGCTTGAGAGCAACTTAACCATGTCTCCATAACCTCCGCCATTGTAGCGAAGATCGATGATCAGGGCATCGCAGAAGCTGAAAAAGTTGAGAGCTGCCACCGCCGTATCACCGCCATGGACCGAATCGGCAAACTCATCAAATCGCAGATATGCGACGTTCCCCGCTAAACGCTCGGCTTTTTTAAATCCAAAATTATCATACCGCCAGCTTTTAACTTTCTGTTCGAGCCGTTTTTTCTCCTCTTCGGGATCGAGTCTTTCGACGCGAAAAGACGGTTCAAGACTGAAGCGGAGTCCCATATGTCTATCGTGGGCGATCCGCATCATATCTCCCGAGAGGACACGGGCAAATCGCCGGGGATCCGTGATGTCGTCATACTCTCCGTTTTTAAATTTTTCACGCATCTTTTCTTCTATTTTTTTTGCCACCTCGGGGAAAACATAAATTTCGTTCAGTTTTTCGCTGACCCAATCGATGACCGCCGATTTGGTGCTTTTTTCAAGACGGAATTCTTTTGATTCCGGCTCCTCTTGAACGGCCGAAGAAAAGCCACCCCAACTAAAAGACACCAAAACAAAAATAATCATCAATGCTCCCAATATTTGAATGAGGCATCGACCTTTCCATGAGTAACTGTGTTTTTTGTTCATGATCTTCTCCTATTAAGTAATTAGTTACATAATAGATTACGCTTTATGGCAAAAAAAAGTTCGGAACAGGAAAAAAATAGGGATTGGAAATTGTCAGGTATTAGGTTAGTCTTTGAAACGACAGAAAGGCTGGTGATGTTTTTTAGATAAAAATAAGGAGTGAATAATGAAAAAAATAAAACGGCGAGATTTTGTATTTATGATGGGCACAGCACCCATGGCTTGGGGATCACGGCATTTGGGAAAAGAACCGGGATCCCCCGCTCCGCAAAAAAAGACGGTGAAAACCTTCGACCCATGGCTGGAGATCGATACGGCCAACCTTACCTGGAATATTGCGCAGGTGCGAAAGCGCGTGGAAGGGCGGCCTATTATGGCTGTTGTCAAGTGCAACGCTTACGGCCACGGTTTGGTGGAAACCGCTCAACACATGGCGGGAAACGGCATCGGCCGCTTCGCCGTGGTTAAGGTCCATGAAGCGGCCGCCCTTCGGGAAAACGGGATCAAAGGAGAAATTCTCAATTTCGGTCCCTACAGCGAAACGGAAGCGGAAACTCTGGTGAACCTCGGCATCTCCCAATCCGTATTCACCGGCAGCGTGAGATATCTCTCGGACGCATCCCGCAGCCTGAACAAAAAGGCCCGGATCCATATCAAAGTGGACACCGGATTGGGGCGGGTGGGAGTTCCGCATGAAAAGGCTTTGGATTATATCGAAAAAACGGCCGCCCTGCCCGGAATCACTATCGAGGGCATCTTCACCACTCTGACCGAAGAAACGGACTTTGACCGGATTCAGGTCGAACGGCTGTGCCGCATCGCCGCAGTAGCCAAAAAAATGGGGGTGTCAACGGGTCTCCGGCACGCAGCCAGCAGCCTTCCCTTAGCCAATTATCCCGGTTCCTTCCTGGACATGGTGAGACCGGGCAACGCCCTTTACGGTCTGGAGCCCCTGGCAAACATGGATCTCAGGCCGGTTATGTCCTTTAAAACCCGTGTCATTCTCATAAAAAAAATGTCTCCCGGGCAGACTCTTTCCTACCATGGGCGTTACAAGATCCATAAAGACATGCTTCTGGCCACGCTGCCCCTGGGTTATTCGGACGGCTACCCCTTCCAGGCGGTGAACAAGGCGGAAGTTCTCATCCGCGGCAAACGTTTTTCCCTTATCGCCGACATGTCTGCCAACCATTCCTACGCGGATATCAGCGGATATCCTGATATCGGTATCGGGGATGAGGTGGTTCTTTTCGGCGAACAGAACGGACAAAAAATCACTCTTGATGAAGTTGCGAAGTGGGGAGAGAGTTCGGTCTACAAGGTGCCCATCCTGATGAATCCTCTTCTTCAGCGTTTCTATCATTAACCAGCCTTATTCGAAAACCGATAGATTAAACCCGGTTGGTGGCCCCAGATGGGAAAAGCATCCCGTGAAGCTGTACTGCGTCATCAAGAACGAACGGAGCGACGTGTTCAGCCCCTGAATTCCACCGTGTACTTTTTGACTGAGCCGTTTTTTCTTACCTCAATCGAGGAAATCCCCCAAAAAATTATATCAAGTTACGCATAACACATTTAAAAAACATAAGTTGCCGACAAAATGAAGGGGAAAATACCATTTTTACAGTGAAAGAAAAGGGGTGTCGAGGCAAAGAAGCTCCCCACACGGAGCAACAACAGAGAAGAAAACTCAAATCTCAAAACAAAAAAATTGGGTGAACTACAAAATATATACAGGCTTGACACACAAGTTCACTGTATATATTATATTTATATAAAATTGAAGTAATTGTCATGGTGGTGTTGATTAAAAAACGTCCACAACCCTGAAATACCGGAATACAACAATCTCAAGGGTGGAGCGTATCATTTCCAGGTATGAGTCAAGAGAAACAAAATCCCCATTCGGCATACGTTTCAATAGAGTAATAAAAGCTCTTATCAAAAGGGATTATTATGGAACATAACCAGGTGGGAGTTGGCGGGCATAAGCTGCCGGCGGAATCAGCAAAGGAGAGGAAATTCCTGGAGAATATCCTGGCCACCATCCCCCACTGTCTGCTTGTCCTTGATCAAGACCTCAGGATAAAGGGAGCCAATGACTGCTTCTATCGAACCTTTTGCAAAAGCCCTGAGGAAGTGATAGGGAGGAAGATAACCAAGATCCTCCCTGAGGCCCGGAAGAAACTGGGCACAGAACTGACTCAACTGCTCGGGACAGAAAACATCCTGGAAAATCTTGAGCTGCCTTATTACTCAGAGAAGCTTGGGCAAAAAATATTCAGTGTCAAGACAAGAAGATTGGCCATTGAAAAAAAATGCCTCCTCCTGGCACTTGAAGATATCACCAAACACAAGGATAAGAAGCAACATATCGAAAACCTCACCTCGCTGATATGGTCCATACTCGATGTTAACCAGCGCATCGTTCAGGAAAGTGATTTACAGACGTTCATACAGGATGCTTGCAAATCATTGCAACAAATCCATGATTATATTAACGTCGAAATCTCGCTTCCGGATGATGCCGGAAACATCATACCTATGGCCAATTCTGGTGTTTACAATTTAAGAGTGTGGAAAATCACCCCTGCGGGAAAGGGAGAAGCACCCAAATGCATCAAGCATTGCCTTCAAACAAAAAAAAGTGTAATCGTTGAAGATTCTGAATCCTTCTGCATTGAATGCGAATATCATAAAGATAACAACAGAATCATTATTATTCCAATCATGCAAAAAGACCAAATGATCGGTTTCATGAGCGCAGTGTTGCTGCCCGAGCATAAAATTTCAAAGGAAGAAATTAGTCTGCTCGAAAAGACCGCAGACTTTATCGGTTTTGCCAGGGGAAAGTATCTGGCCGATGAGGCACTGCGGGAGAGCGAGAAAAAGTTCAAGTCTTTGTTTGAAGGCGCATCTGATCCTATTCTCGTTGCGGACCAAAAAACAAGAATACTGGTTGACTGTAATAATGAAGCGCTTAAGATTACCGGCTATTCAAAAAAAGAGATCCTCTCAATGAAGGCAGATGATCTGCATCCAAAAGAAGTCGTTAAAGACACGATGGAGGGCTTCAAAAAACAGGCACAGGGCAAACTGAAAATAAAAGATTCAATACTTCTTACTAAAGATAAAAAGAAAATCGAAGTAAGCATTTCTACAACACCAATGCGAATAGGCAGCAGGGATCTTATGGTAGGCATATTTAGAGACATCACCAAACGCAAACAGGCCGAGGAAGAGCTAAGAAAGGCCGAACTCCTAAAAGCGGCAATTCTCTCCAGCATGACGGAACTGGTTGCCTATCATGATAAGGAGCATAAAGTTATATGGGCAAATAAGGCTGCGGGAGAATCAATAGGTTTGGATCTCGAACAATTAGCAGGACGGTATTGCTATAAAATCTGGCAGCAGCGTACCGAACCCTGCATAGGATGTCCTGTAGATAAAGCCATTGAAACCGGACAGCTACAGGAAGCAGAAATGACCACTCCAGACGGGAGGACTTGGTTCATACGAGGCAATCCTGTTCGGGATGCAAACGGTAATATCATAGGGGGGATAGAAACAACCTTAGAAATAACCGACCGCAAACAGGCCTTGGAAGCGCTGAGACAAAGCGAGGTCCAGAAGCGAGCAATCCTCGATGCCTCGATAGACCGAATCATACTGATTGACAGGGATATGAGAATCATCTGGGCAAACAAGACAACAACAAAAGAGTTCGGCGTGATCCCTGAAAAGATTAGGGGGGAGACCTGTTATAACCTTCTCACAGGAAGAGATACGCCCTGTCCGGAGTGTCCCGCCGTTAAGGCAATCAAATCAGGCGGCATCGAACATGCTTTAATACAAAACTCTATATCAAAAACAAAAAAGGAAGAGTCTTACTGGGATGATTATGCGGTGCCCATCAAAAATGACGTAGGCGAAGTTTTGCAACTTCTTCTTATTTCCCGGAACATCACCGAGCAGGTGCTTGCCGAGCAAGAGAAAAAGCGTCTTGAATCCCAATTCCTCCAGGCCCAAAAGATGGAGTCTATTGGGAATTTAGCAGGCGGCATCGCTCATGACTTCAACAACCTGCTCACAACAATACTCGGAAATACGGAACTCATGCTTGCAGATATCCCCAAGGATGACCCGCTGAGAACGGATCTTGAGGAGATCATGGCAGCCGGAGAACGGGCCGCCACCCTGACTCGACATCTTTTGGCGTTCAGCAGGAAACAGGTTTTGCAGCCGGAAGTTATGAACCTCAATGACATCGCGTTCGATATGGAAAATATGCTCCGCCGTCTGATCGATGAGAACATTGAACTAAAAACAGTCCTGGCGCCCGGCCTGGGAAGGGTTGAAGCCGACAAGAGCCAGATCGAACAGGTAATCATGAATCTTGTGGTAAATGCCAGGGATGCCTTGCCGGAAGGCGGAAAGATAATCATCGAAACGAAAAACGTGTATCTTGATGACACGTATACCTGGGACCATATCGCCGTAAAACCGGGCCATTATGTGATGCTAGGCGTAAGCGACACGGGAATGGGGATGACAAAAGCGGTACAGGCACAAATTTTTGAACCATTTTTTTCCACCAAGAAGAAAGGGAAAGGCGCGGGCCTTGGACTTCCAACAGTTTACGGGATCATAAAGCAGAGTAAAGGTAATATATGGGTCTACTCCGAGCCCGGGAAAGGGACCACATTCAAAATCTACCTACCCCGGGTTGAAAAATCTGTATCAGGAACGGAAGCGAAGCAAAAAGACGTGGATGTCTTCACCGGTTCGGAAACCGTCCTGGTTGTAGAGGACGATGAGCAGGTTCGCAAATTGGCCGTTAGAAGCCTCAAAGGATATGGATATAGGGTCCTAGCCGCCTCAAACGGCGATGAGGCTATTGAAAGGGCAAGTAAACGGCCGGAATCCATCCACTTACTGGTAACGGATGTGGTCATACCTGGGATCAGCAGCAAAGAGATGGTCAAACGTCTGAAATCCTCCCGTCCTGAGATGAAAGTACTGTATATATCCGGATACACCGGCAATGCTATTGACCATTATGTCATTAAGGACCCGGATGTGGCGTTTTTAAGCAAGCCTTTCACACCCGCGGTCCTGGGTCGCAAGGTGAGGGAGGTGCTGGAGACCTGATGATTCCGTACATGAAACAGGATGGTCATCCGGAGATTCAGGCTCAGTCGCGGCCGGAGAGAATGCGAATGCAAAGGGGGCGCGTCTCAAAAATCAGTTTAATTAGGAGAGGAAATGAAGGAGCAAATGAGTTCCGGAAAGATTCTTATAGTAGACGACGACGCATTCGTACAACGCCTGTTAAAGCGCGTTGTTGAAAAGGTTGGGCGGGAATCCATAATCGCAGCCAGTGCGGAAGAGGCCCGCCGTATTATTAAGGAAAAGGCTTTTGACCTCGCCCTCTGTGACATTCGGCTTCCTGGTGAATCGGGGATCGATCTTGTCAGTCATATCATTAGCGTTCGTCCCAAAACAGCAGTGATTATAGTGAGCGCGGTTGATGATCCGGCGGTGGTGGAGAAAGCCCTCGAGCTTGGAGCCTACGGATATATCGTCAAGCCCTTGAAGCCCAGTGAGGTGATCATAAATATTTCCAGCGCACTTCGAAGGCAAAGGCTGGAATTGGAGAGCCGGCTTACCCGGCAAAATCTCGAACAAGAAATAGAAAGTAGAACGGCAAAGCTCCGGGAGGCTTTGGAAAGTGTCGTTAAGGTTATAGCGCAAACTGTTGAGTCAAGAGATCCCTATACGGCCGGTCATCAAATGCGGGTGGCAAAACTCGCCAGTGCGATTGCCCAGGAAATGGGATATACCGCGGAAAAGATCAAGGGTATTCAAATGGCCGGTACAATTCACGACCTAGGGAAAATTTCCGTCCCGGCTGAAATACTCAGCAAGTCCACCCGCCTAACCGATATTGAGTTCGCGTTGATAAAAACACACCCCCAAGTCGGCTATGATATCCTGAAGGATATTGATTTCCCATGGCCGGTTGCCGAGATCACCTATCAACATCATGAAAGGATAGATGGAAGCGGGTACCCGCGTGGACTAAAAAGGGACGTCATTCTCCCGGAAGCAAGAATCATGGCGGTCGCGGATGTGGTTGAAGCCATGGCCTCATACAGACCTTACCGGCCCGCACTGGGAATTGATGCGGCATTGGATGAGATCTTGAAAAACAAGGGCAAAACCTATGACCAGGAAGTGGTTGAAGCCTGCCTGTCGATTTTCAGGAAGAGAAAATTCAAGTTTAGCGATTAGAACACTGAAACTTGTCAATATTCAAAAGATTATTCTCACAAAACAGAATATTCGCTGATTAAAAATATCTTGGATACTATTCGAAACTTTGATTCTGGAAGGGTTTCTTTGAAAGAGCCGGACCGAGATCATATCCCCTCCCAAGTCATAGACAGAATTGCCCATGAAAAACGTCGATCCACCGCATCGCCCCGGCATCATTGATTTTTCCCGTACTCCACTACTCTGAATCTAGGTCTGAATCTAGGCCTTGACATATTATAGCTCTTTCCTTAATATCGCTTAAGGTGATGTTGGAAGGGCGTAGATTAAGAAAATATGAATTGAAATCAGAAAATACTATAAAAGAAAATTATAATGTTTTGAATCCATCTTACTTCCCTGGATGACGGCTCTGAACAAATTCTCTCGTCGGCCGGGAATTTTCTCCGGGATTCAAAAAGTCAAGCAATAAAAAGTAAAAATGGGAAAAGTTAAAGTCATTTATTCAGATAACCGAGAGATCGAGGGAAATGCCCTCTTTTTCAATCTCAAGAAGCCGAGCTTCCCTCTCCAGATCGAGACGCACGAAGGGAAGGTTGAGGTCCAGCACGTCTTTTTTAATAACGTAAAAAAAATCCTGTTCCTGAAGCCCGAGCCGGGAGCTGAATCTGCGATCAGGACCGAAAATATCAGTCAGTCTAAATTCGCCAGCTCCGTCACTTTCAGGTTGTCCGTTGAATTCCTGGATGGGGAGGTTCTCACCGGGAGTACAATGAGGTATAAGCGTTCGGACCCGGGATTTTTCTTGATCCCTTTAAATCCGGCAGATAAAAGCGAACGGATTTATATCAATGCTCGCGAAGTAAAACATGTTGACCAGTTCCAACTCTTAGGAAAAATCCTGATGAATCAGAAAAAAATCACGGAAAACCAGCTTGACCACGCTTTAAAGCAACAAAGCGAGATAAGGAATAAGAAAATCGGGACCATCCTTCTGGAAGAAGAAATAATCAATAAAAAACAACTGGATGATTCCCTGGAAAAACAGAGAATAATCCCGAAATTGCTGGGTGAGATCCTCATAGAAGCAGGATATATAACAAAGGAGCAGTTGGTACGTGCGTTGCAAATCCAGCATGAAAACCGGGGAAAAAGGCTGGGACAGATCCTTGTTGAGCTTAAGTACCTGACTCCCAACGATATCTGCATCGCTTTGTCTTCTCAGTTGAATTATCCCTGGATTGATCTTTCATCGGTTGATATCCCTTCAGAGATAGCAACCCTTCTCCCCAGGGAGTTCGTTTTAAAACACGAAGTGATTCCCGTGGAACTAAGAGGAAATGGAGTCATGGTAATCGCCTCGACTATGCCGAATAATTCCGTGCTTCAGAAAGAGATCTCACAGTTTGTCTCCTGCAAGATGGAGCTCGTTATCGCTTATGATGGAGACCTGATCTCGGCGATCCATCGCTATTATCCGACGAGGGAATAATTATTTTTATTTTTTCTAAGTTTTTACCATGGAAAAAGCCAAACATATTAAATTAATTCATAAGATTGGAGAAGAAATTGAAAATGTTTTTGATTTTGACAAAACACTCAATATTATTGTAGATACGACCAAAGAGCTTTTAGAGCTTGGAAATTGTGCCATTTTTTTATTAGAAGATAAGGAGCTTATTCTTAAAGCTCTTTCCGAATTTCCTGAAACCGATTTGGGCATTACTATTTCCGTAGGCCAGGGAGTTGTGGGGTTGTGTGCAGAGAGAAAAGAAGCCGTCAATATCGGAGATGTAACAAAATTTGAAGGTTACATTCCATCAGGACTAAAAAACGTCAAATCCGAGCTTGCAGTTCCCATTATTAGGGAGGGCCGTCTTCTTGGAGTTATTACAACCGAATCCTTGATTAAAAATAATTTCACCATAGAGCATGAAAAAACTCTAAAAATCCTCAGCTCATTTATAGCTCTCCAAATTAACAATTTAAAAATAACAAAGGAGAGATTCCGCGACCTGGATTTACTTCAGCAAATCGGACTGAATATAGCCGGCCAGGTTCACATGGAAAAGCTTTTTGACACAATAGTCAATCTTGTTACGGAACACTTAAGTTTTGATAGTCTGGGGATTTTTTTACGGGAAAATAATAGTCTCATTTTAAAATCTGTTTCAAATTTACCGGATAAAAAAGGATTAAAAATCCCTTTCGGAAGGGGTGTGGTTGGATTATGTGCAAAAAATAAAAAAACATTAAATATACCGGATGTTTCAAAAATCAATTATTACATTCCTTCCGGAATAAAAGATGTTAAATCATGCCTAGCAATACCAATATTTTTTAAGGATGAAATAATAGGAGTTCTGGGGTCGGAAAGTACGAAATTAAACGCATATACGGAACATAATATCAAACTAATTAAAATTTTGTCTTATCAAATGGGTATCGCCATTAGAAATGCTAAAATAATGACGGAACTGGAAAAATTATCCGTTACCGATCCTTTAACGGGCTTATACAATTACAGGTATTTCAGGAAGAGGCTTGAAGAAGAGGTGGCCCGTTCTAAAAGATATAAAAGAGATTTATCTTTATTCTTACTTGATATAGATAATTTCAAACAGATAAATGATAGATTCGGACATTTGAAAGGTGACAAAATTCTTGTCCTGCTTGCTGATATACTAAAACAAAATACGCGCAGGTCGGATTGTAAAGCTGTAAAAAAACAAACGGATATTGATATTAGTGCAAGATACGGCGGTGAAGAGTTTGTTGTTATTTTGCCTGAAACACCGGCCAAAGGGGCTGAGGTGGCCGCTATGAGGATAAGTGAAATTTTTAAGGAAAAAAGTAAAAATATGATAAAAAAGTTTTCCAACAATAAAGATGCATACCCTATAACTTCAAGCATAGGAATTTCAACCCTAGATAAAGAAGATTCAGGAGAAGATTTGATAAGAAAAGCTGATAATGCAATGTATAAGAGTAAAAGCGAAGGTAAAGATTCTATTTATATAGGATAGAGGGGGGCCTATCCGGCACGGATATTTCTCAACCGTCTTCAATTTGAGTTGATTCTTTTTTTTTGCGTATTATAATAGACTGTGTCGTTGTTTAAAGGGTGGATGTTTGATAGAATTATTTCACCAGAAGAAGAGATACTTCCATCATCAAAGAAATATTTTGTAAAAGCGATCGGATTGGAAATCCCTAGGACACGATGTCTCCACACGCCGGAGATTATTCCCGTTTGATAAGGTTGTATAATGAAGAAAATGACCAAGGCGAAGCTTGAAGAGGAAGTCGAACGGCTCCGGATGCGTATCGCCGAGCTGGAGCACTCAGATAAGGGTGGCTCTTCCGGCGATGGCGATCCGCATTATAGGGAGGCGCAGTATCGAGGGATATTCGAGGCATCGACTGATGCGTTCCTCATTTTCGACATGAACGGCGTTATCAGGGATGTCAACCCCGCCGCATGCAAAATGTACGGCTATTCGCGCGAGGAGATGATCGGGCTAACCGGTAAAGACATCGTCCATCCCGACTACCAACATTTGTTCAAGGAGTTCGTCAAGAAAGTAGCTAAGGGGGATATCTTTTCCGCCGAATCTGTTGATATACACAAGGACGGATCGTCATTTGATATAGAAGTGAGAGGAAGCGGCATAATATTCAATGAAAAGCCACATCTGCTTGCTGTTGTTCACGACCTCACCGAACACAAAAAAATTCAGGGTGAACTGATGGCCTCTTTGAAAAAGTTTGAGGACATCGCAGGCAGTTCGGGTGACTGGATTTGGGAGGTGGATGCAAAAGGGAAATACACCTTTGCCTCCGGGCGGGTAGAACAAATTCTGGGATATTCTCCCGAAGATCTCATCGGAAAAACACCCTTTGATTTGATGCCCGGAGAAGAGGCGGCAAGAGTTTCGGGCATTTTCGAGCGTATCGCAACGGAGAAGAAAGCAATCGTTGACCTCGAAAACTGGAACCTTTCCAAGGATGGAAAGCTTGTTTGTCTTCTAACCAATGGTGTACCTTTGACAGATGAGGATGGCAACCTTACGGGCTATCGCGGCGTGGATAAGGACATCACAAAGCGAAAGAGGACGGAAGAGGAGATCAGAACAAGAAATAGAATCGCTGAAGTTTTTCTCACGATTCCCGACGACAAGATGTACTATGAGTTGATGCAGGTCTTTCTTTCCTCGATAAAAAGCGAGTTCGGGACACTCGGATACATTGATGAAAACGGGGCGCTCGTGGTTCCCTCCATGACCTGGCATATGTGGGATCAGTCTCGGACCGAAGACAAAAACGTAGTGTTCCCCCGCGAAGAATGGGGAGAAAGCTCCTGGTCCCGTTGCCTGAAGGAACAAAAGACCATCGTCTCTAACGAGAGTTCCCGATTGACGCCAAAAGGTCATATCGCCATAACCAGGCATGTCTCACAGCCGATCGTTCATAAGGGCGTTTCTATCGGTCTTATTCAGGTAGCCAACAAGGAAACCGATTATAACGATGACGATATAAAAATGCTACAGACCATTGCCGATGCCGTAGCGCCGGTTCTCGACGCAAGATTAAAAAGGGATAGGGCCGAAAAGGAATTGAGAAAACACCGCGATCATCTCGAAGAGCTAATAGAAGAGCGGACCCGGGAGATCACGGATGCAAAGGCCTTCACCGACAATGTCCTGAAAAACGCACCGGTGGGCATCCTTGTCTATCAAAAGGACGGCCAGTGCGTTTCGGCCAATGATCTTGCCCCGGATCTTATCGGCGCAACTCGCGAGCAGGTACTTGGGCAAAACTTACGAAAGATCGCGTCATGGCAAGAATCGGGCATGGTTGCCCGTGCCGAACGATGCCTCGAAAGCGGAGAATCCCAGCAGATGAATGTCTCGGTCAAGACGACATTCGGCAAAGACATCGATATGGATGTGCACTTCGCCAGGTTCCGGTTGCACGAAGAACCTCACCTTCTGCTGATATTCAGCGACATCACGAACCTGAAAAGAACGGAAAAAAATCTCAAAGATAAAGCGGCCCAGCTCGAAGCCGCCAACAGGGAGCTGGAGGCATTCGCCTATTCCGTCTCACACGATTTGCGAGCGCCCCTGCGGGGGATGGACGGATTCAGCAAGATCCTACTTGAGGATTACGGAGACAAACTGAACACAAGGGGCAAGGACTTTGCCCGGCGCGTGAGGACCGCCAGCCAAAAGATGAGCATTCTTATAGACGACATCCTGAAACTGTCTCGAGTGACACAGCACAAGATAAAACAGGAAACCGTGGATCTGAGCGGACTGGCCCGCCAAACCGCTGAATTGTTTAGGAAAATCGCTCCGCAACGGCAGGCGGAGTTCGTCATTGAGGATGGCATTGTCGCGGGAGGGGATGCACACCTTCTCTCCCTTGTACTACAGAATCTGCTGGATAACGCCTGGAAGTTCACGCAAAAGAAGGAGAAAGCAAGGATCGAGTTCGGAACATTATCTCATGTTGATTGCGAAATAAAAAATACGGAAATTCCGGACAATGAAACGGTATACTTTGTGAGGGACAACGGCGCAGGATTCGAGACGACCTACGCCGACAAACTCTTCCAACCGTTCCAGCGCCTCCATTCTGAGACAGAGTTTGAGGGGACGGGTATCGGTCTGGCCACGGTTCAGAACATAATCCACCGTCATGGCGGTAAGGTCTGGGCCAAGGGAAAGGTCGGAAAAGGCGCCGTGTTTTACTTCACACTCGGCAGCCCGGACAGACAAGACGGATGGAAGGAGAAAATGACATGAAAAAAAAGAGAATTTTACTGGTGGAAGACAATGATGACGACGTGATACTTACCTTACGTGCTCTCGAGGAAAACCACATCGGGAACGAGGTCGACGTGGTTCGCAACGGGGCTGAAGCCCTGGATTTCCTATTCGGACGCGGCAAATACAAGGACCGCAAGGCCGGTAGTCTACCGACCATTGTTCTGCTCGATCTGAAGCTCCCCAAGGTTGACGGTCTGGAAGTGCTGCGCCGGATCCGTGCCGATGAGCGGACAAAATTCCTGCCGGTGGTGATCCTCACCTCCTCATCCGAGGAGAATGACTTGATCAACGGATACGAACTGGGCGCCAACAGTTATGTATGTAAACCGATTGAATTCGAAGAATTCGCCCGGGCCGTTAAGCAGCTCGGCCTCTACTGGCTCCTGCTGAATGAGCCGATTTCGAAAAAAGTGCAAGAGGAAATATGAGCAAACCACTCCGCGTGCTGATCGTCGAAGACTCCGAAGACGACGCACTGCTCGCTGTTCAGGAGCTGAAGACCGGCGGTTATGATCCCGATTGGCTGCGCGTGGAGACGGCCGAGGACATGAAGGCCGCGCTGCATGAACGCAAATGGGACGTGATCCTGTCGGACTACAAGATGCCGCACTTCGATGCGCCGGCGGCGCTTGCCGTGCTCCAGGACAGCGGGCTTGATCTGCCATTCATTGTCGTTTCGGGCGTCGTCGGCGAGGACGTCGCCGTGGAAGTCATGAAGGCCGGTGCGCACGATTTTTTCCTGAAGGAAAATCTTACACGCCTGGCCGCCGCCATCGAACGGGAAATGAGGGAGGCTGAAAACCGGTGCCGGCGCAAGGCAGCAGAGGAGGAACGCGACCGGCATTACCGGAACCTGACCGAGCGGGTGAAGGAACTAAAATGCCTCTTCAACATATCAAACCTGGCGGTCAGGGCGCACAAATCCTTGGACGAAACGCTGCAAGCCACCGTGGACCTGATTCCACCCGGCATGCAGTACCCTGAGATCACATGCGCCAGGATCACCTTTGAGGGCCGTGAATTCGCCACGGCCAATTTTAAGGAGACGCCTTGGACGCTGTCAGCGGATATCTCCACTTCGCGTTCCGATTCCGAGGTTATAGGCTCCCTTTTAATCTGTTACCTGGAACATAAAACCGACGCTGACGAAGGACCGTTCTTCCGGGAAGAACGTCATCTCGTGAACGACATCGCCCGGCAACTCGGGATCCTGATCGAGCGTGAAAAGGCTGAACAAGCTTTGCGGGAGAGCGAGAAGGGCCTTAAGGAAGCTCAGCGGCTGGCCAGCATCGGCAACTGGTTATGGAATCTCGATACAGGCGAGCTCACCTTGTCCGACGAGATGTACGACATCATCGGTCTCAAGAGAAATACAAAGGCTCTGGATTTCGCCCGGCACGAGAAATGCTACACACCCGAGTCCTGGCGGCAATTCCAGGATGCCGTCGAAACTGCGCGCAAAACCGGAGAGCCCTACGAGATTGAACTGGAAGTCATTCGCGAAAATAAACCAAACCGGCAGGTTGTGGCCAGGGGAGTGCCGTTAAAGGACGGAGAGGGAAAAATTTTCGGTCTCAGGGGTACGCTGCAGGATATCACCGAGCACCGATTGTTGGACGCACAACTCCGCCAGGCCCAGAAGATGGAATCGATCGGCCGGCTGGCGGGGGGGGTGGCGCATGATTTCAACAACATGCTCAGCATCATTATGGGCAATGCGGAATTTGTCTTGAACGATCTGCCGGAAGGCAGCCCACAATGCGACAGCATAGTGGAAATACTGAAAACCGCCCAACGCTCTACCGACCTCACACGCCAGTTGCTCGCCTTCGCCCGCCAGCAGGCGGCAGCGCCCATGGTGATCGATCTCAACAAGACCGTGGAAGGGATACTCAGGATGCTCCATCGTATCATCGGCGAGAACATCGACCTGCTCTGGAAACCCTGCCGGGACATCGAACCGTTATGCATCGATCCGGCTCAGATCGACCAGATTCTGGCCAACCTGTGCGTCAACGCCAGGGATGCCATCGGACCCAATGTCGGCAAGATTACAATCGAAACAGGCAAGAAATCCTTTAATAAGAAGTATTGCACCGTTCACCCTGGGTTCATTCCCGGCGAATATGTGCTGTTGGCCGTGAGCGATGACGGTTGCGGTATGGACCGCGAAACCCAGGAAAAAATCTTCGAGCCGTTTTTCACTACCAAGGAGGTTGGAAAAGGGACAGGTCTGGGCCTCGCCACCGTTTATGGCATGATCAGACAGAATAAAGGTTTCATCAAGGTCTACAGCGAGCCCGGCCAGGGCACAACATTCAATATCTACCTGCCACCCTCATCAGAGAAAGGAATCAGTCCTCCGGCCATAAGAACAAACGTATCCGTCCCCAGGGGACACGAAACCATTCTCCTCGTGGAAGATGAACGATCGATCCTCAAGATGGCCAAAAAAATGCTCGAGAGGCTTGGCTATACCGCGCTCATCGCCAATTCGCCGACAGAGGCCGTCCGTATTGCCAAAAAGCATGCAGGCGAGATCCATTTGCTCATAACCGACGTGATCATGCCCGAAATGCATGGCAATGATCTGGCAAAAAAACTGAAGACCATCCATCCCGCTATCAAGTGCCTGTTTATGTCAGGATATATGAACAGTATCATCGCCCAAAGAGGCGTACTCGATGATGACGTAAACTTCATCCAGAAACCCTTTTCCCAGCGTGACCTGGGTTTTAAGGTGAACGAGGCTCTGGGAAAAGAGTAGACCGGTGAACACCTTATTAACCTGTATTATTCACGAGCCAAGGGGCTAGGACGGGTCGGTTGCCGCAGGGGTAGGTCGGGTCGGGGTGAGGCGTCGATGGACGAAGCTTTGCTGGTTCACCGCGAGTCCATCGCAACAAAGCAGATGCAGTAAGATCGGTTCGCCTGAAAGGGTAATTTGACCGACATTTTCTTGAAAACGGTCATGAAAAATGTTTCATTATCAATTTTGGAAAATCACTATTAAATGACATATATCATTGAAATTATCTGTTGTTGTCGGTCAAATTTATGAATAATGCAGGTTAAAAATAAAGAGGGATTATGGTAAAGAAAAAAGAAATTGTTATTGTCGGTGCAAATAAATTAGGTGCAAGTTTAGCAAAAATTTTATTTTCTAATGAAAAGATAAATGTCAAAGCTGTTGTAAAAACCGGTTATGAAGAAGAAAAAAGGGAATATTTAAAGGATTTGGGAATAAAAGTAGTTGATTCCTGGGACGAAATAATCAACAAAGATTCCGTGGATTTAATAATTGAACTTACTGGTAATGATGAAATATACAGGACATTATATCGTGATGTTTCCGGAAAAGTCGCAATTACCGGAAAGGTTACCGGTCAAATAATGGAAACGGTTTTTAAACATATTTGGGAAACAGAAAAAATTTCCAAGGGGACTGGGAATGAAATTGAAGCTCAGCCACGGGAACATACAAAGACTGATCAAGCAATCAAATTATTTTATGACGAGCTTGAAAAAAAGAATAAAGAGCTTAAAGAACGAGATAAACTCAAATCAGAATTTATATCAACCGTTTCCCATGAATTAAGGACACCGCTTACAATTATTCGAGAAGGCGTTTCGTTAATCAACGATAAAATATTCGGTGATATTAACCGGCAGCAAAGCGATATTCTTGTAGATGTTTTAGAAAGCGTGGATAGATTGACAAAAATAATAAATGATTTATTGAGCATATCACGGATTGAATCCGGTAAACTCAAGTTACAAAGAGAAGAAGTTGATACGGCGGATTTGATAAATAATATTGTCAGGGCATTCGGGATCAAAGCTCAATCAAAAAAAATTACCTTTGAATCAAAGCTAAGAGATTCTTTGCCTAATATCTTTGGCGATAAAGACAGATTGATGCAAGTGTTAACTAACTTAATTGGAAATGCGATAAAATTCACCCCGGAAAAGGGTAGGATCACCATAGAGGCCAAAACGGTGGGTGATGCCGTTGAAATTTCCGTTTCTGACACCGGTATAGGTATCACTAGAGATGATATTCCTAAAGTTTTTGACCGGTTTCAGCAATTTGGCCGGACTCCCGGCCCTGGAGAAAGAGGAACTGGTTTAGGATTAGCTATCAGTAAAGATATCGTTGAACTACATGGAGGAAGAATTTGGATCACTTCTGAAGTTAATAAGGGTAGTGTTTTTAGTTTCATCATACCCAGATTTGAAGCATCAAAAAGTATGTGTTCAAAAATTATGAAAGATCTTTTTGATAAAATGAAGAAGGAAGGGAAGAAAGAAGATTTTTCTCTTATTGGAGTTAATATTGGTAATATGGATAAGATAAAATCCAGTCAGGAAGAAAAAGAAACCGGAAGAGTTATGTCAACAGTAGCTGATGCTATTAGAGGGTATGTTTCCCGGCAAGAGGATATAGTTATGCCTTATCGTTCAGGAACAATTTTGATTGTGCTGCCCCAGACCGATTTATCGGGCGGGAAGGCTGTTTGCAAAAGGATTGAGGATAATTTATCTCCTTCTATCACAATTATGGAAAAAAACTTAGATTTAAACATAAATTTAGATATAAATTATGTGGTATTGAATATCCCTGAAGATGCCAAAAATATTGAGGGATTAATGCAGAAATTAGAAAAGGTATTAAAGATAAAATAAAAAGGAGGTTGCGCTATGGCTAAAAAGATCTTGGTCGTTGATGATGAATTACAGATTGTAAAAATGATATCTGCCCGGCTCACCGCCCTTGGCTATGAAGTCAGTACAGCTTTAGATGGTAATGACGCACTTAAGAAAGCAAAAGAAATACCACCGGATTTAATAATATTGGATATCGTAATGCCCGGTTTAGACGGCACGGATATATCTCAAATATTAAAAGAAGATAAAACAACGGCAAATATACCCATTATATTTGTTACCGGCCTGCTTGACAAAAAGGAGGCAGGTAATATTCATTATTCTATCGCCGGAAAGTATTTTTTAGCAAAACCGTTCGATTCTAATGAATTGATAAATACGGTGCGTAAAGTCCTGAAAGAGGGATAAGTTAAAGGTACGCCAAAATGGTATGTTCCATTTCATTTTGCCGCTAAATAATATGTTAAAAACACTCATCACCCGGCTTGTCCGGGTAATCCAGGTAGTATTTGGAATGGAGACCCCGGATGAACCGGAGTATGACATGGGAAAATATAATCTTCATGCCATTTTTGGAGAATCTCCACTTAAAGAGGGCATTGACAAAGAAATAATGGAGGCCTATATTTAATACAGAAGAAATAAAATGAAAAAGTCCCCGAAAAAGAAAAAATACGAAAAGCCGGATATCGAACATCAAGAAAAGATTAACCGGGTTTTCCTGGCCTGCCGGAACTCCATGGCTCAGTGCACATCCACCCTCCAAAGCTTTACTAATTGTCCCACCTGAGAATGCCCCCCCCCGAAATCGAAAGCAGCCTAATAACCTGTATGCATAATGCAGGTTAATATACTTTTAGTACGTCCCCTTTCATTTTCTTCCAGAGATAGGGAAGAAGATGAACAAAAAACCGCCACTGCTTTTGGATCCTGTTCATGGCCAGAGGCCATAAAAGACTATTGGGCAAGAACGGAATCCCCAGAAAAGTCCAAAAAACTTGACGTTCAAATGAAAAAAAAACATATTTTTTTTTGATCCGACACAATACTGAAGGGGGAACTTCGAGAGAAAATTTCAACTTCAACCCCTCCATGATAAAACCACATAATTTATCCGCTCCGGACTTCCGGGCAATATTCAAAAACCTATCCCAGTTTATCTTTTCTTTTCTGGAGGCCACTATCAATTGGATATCCCTTAGCCATTTCTTCTGAAGAAACCTTTCCTTCAAGGCATGAAAACTGAGATATACAAGAAGATCTTCCATTCCCATTTCCAGCACTGTATGGGATCCGAGGGAAATGGGAACCGCCCTCTGCCAGATCCGTTTTTCATCCGGGCTGAATACATATTTCTGAGAAGGACTGTTCCGGTTGACCAGCCTCCAATGGAGGTCCAGATACATTCTTACGGGGATATCGTTTCCATAAACTTCAGAATTGTCCTGGTTCGAATACACCAATTTATATCCCGCTTCTTCCAGTATTTCCTTGGCTTTATCTCGGTCACCTGGACGCACAAGAATATCCAGATCTTCCATGGGTCTTTGGCTGATATTTTGATAAATCCCCGTCAGCAACGCCGCTCCTTTTAAAAGCATCACTGGGATGCCCTTTCTCTGCATCTTCCCGATGGTATCTGATAATTTTTCCAATCCCAGGATATTTAATCCTGCTGTCATCCACATCTTTTTTTCTGAATCAAGAATTTTTCTACGGAAATCCGGATACTTAATCGATCTTCTGCTCATATGAAAATTCTATCTTTGTAAAATTTTATCATATTATTCATTGTTCATGATACCTGAATGTCCAGGGAATGCCCCGTACTCAAATTCTCGAACAATATGACTAAGGGGTTGAAAACCGGAATGTATTGACACCAAGATGAGTGTTTTATAGAATTAAAAAACAGCAATGAATTCTTTTCTAAAAAAATGCCTGTATTACAAAGATATAAAACTTTTGTTTTCCATCTTCTTGGATATCCTTTCCGTCTCGTTTACCCCAAACAAATCACGGCTCCCACTGGCAAACATCATCATTCCCTTCAGGTCATCATGTAATACAAAGAAACTCAAAAAATATATCAATTTCTGTTTTTTTTTTCTGAATAGAATAGGCATTAGACCGTCCTGCCTTACTCGCTCGGTTATTGTTTGCAGGATACTCCGTTCGAGAGGGATTGATGCCCGAATCATTTTCGGTTGTGCCTGGATCGAGGAGCAATTGAAGGGACACTGCTGGGTCCAGCTGGATAAACTTCCCCGAAAACAGAGGTTTTTTCCCGTTTTCAGCTATCCTTTTTGCCGCGAAAGAAGATTATGATGACTTTTATGAGGCAATTCCATATCCCGTGGAGAGAAATCGAAAAAAAAGCGGTCATTGTATCAATCAAGGATAACGAGGTTATCGTGCTCAATGAAGTGGGAACCGAAATCTGGAAATTCCTAAACAATGAAAGGAAATTGGACCAGATAATAGAACATGTTCTGTCCATGTTCGAAGCGGACAGGAGTACAGTGAAAAGGGATGTTGAGGAATTTCTTGAGAAAATGCAGCAAAGAGAGTTACTGAATGTCAACGAATAAACTGCTAATCCGGATCACGGGGCTGAGTATAGCCTTAGAGGCGGATACAAAGAAAGGGTACCATCTGCTTGACCAATGGCTTCGTCTTTACAGGAAAAATTCCAAACCTGACTTCCTGGTTCGTTTTTGTGAAGACAAAAATCTCTTCACGTTCTCCCTGGAAAACGGCTCTAATGACACTCCGGAAAAAATGATGCATATGTTTGTCAGAATGGGTCAAGTTGACCTGAAGAAGAAATATGCATTCGGCCCGGATGTGTCCTTAATCAATAAAGAACTGGCCCAATATATATTCAGCAACTTCCTCCGGATCACTCTTCAGTACATCCTTCCCCATTTCGGAGGAATCCTGGTACATGCCTCAGGGATTTCTGACAAACAGAAAGGCTACGTGTTTATCGGTCCCAATGAAGGAGGAAAAAGCACCCTTGCAAAAAATTCGGGGAAAAAAGTTTTATCTGATGATTGTGTGGGATTGGTGAAGAGGAACGGTACATGGCATGCCTGCTCCACTCCCTGGGGCAGCTCATCTCACGCGGGAACCGTTCCCCTTCAGGGTATCTATTTTATCTCCAAATCACAAGAATTGAATTCTTCACCGATCAGCCAACTGGCCGCAGTAAAAAAATTGTTTTCCAGCATCTGTACGTCTTTTCCCTTAACCAATCCTCAACATACTGAAACGATAGAAAATCTATTTACTGCCGTCGAACAAATCTGCCGAGAAATTCCAGCCTTTAATCTAAATTTCAGAAAAAAAGATAATGTCTTTGACGAGATCACGGGGAACATATAATCATGGATTTAGGGGGATTGTACAAACACATAGTGGATCAAAACATCCTTTTTTCCCTTTCCATCGAAATCACCACATTGTGCAACCTGAACTGCGTGCATTGCTATAATCTTAAAAATATTCCGGATAGGTTGAGTCTTCGCCATATAAAACAAGTACTGAAGGAAGCTTCTGAACTGGGAGCCCTTTTTCTCAGTATCACAGGCGGCGAGCCGATGATGAGAAAGGATATCTGGGATGTTCTCGATTATGCCGTAAAACTAAACTTTGCCACATTATTGTACACCAACGGGACCTTGATTGGAGCCGATGAGGCCCGGATGCTCAAAGAGACCGGAGTATATTGGGTGGATATAACCCTGTTGGGGGCCACACCATCCACTCATGATAAACTCACAGGATGTTCCGGGTCATTCGAGCTGACCTTGAACGCCATTCGAGAGATAAAAAACACTGGAATGGGAATTGCTATAAAGACACCGGTTCTTAAGGAAAATTACTCTGAATTGAACCGGATCAAGAACATCGCTGCAGATTTAGGAATTATGCATATTTTCTCACCCGTCATATTTCCTAAGGACGATGGGAACAAAAATCCCTTAAACCACAGATTGACTGATAAACAAATGAGAGAATATTTCATGCAGCACGAGAAAGCCGCCCGCATCAATCCTTCCGGAACCTTCAGCTGTGACTTTGGAAAGGTTATGCTCGCAGTAAGTTCGCAGGGGGATATCCATCCCTGCCTGAATGTTCCTTACCCGGTGGGAAGCATATTCAAACAGAGCTTTAAGACGATTTGGAAAGATTCCAAAGAACTTCATCAAATCAGAAAAAACGCCGAAAATCCCTGCCAATCATTCATAAAATGCCCATACAAATACTGGTGCTTCCGATGTGAAGGTTTGGCTTGGCTGGAAAAGAAGAAACTTTTTGTTCCAGACCGGGAGTCATGCCGGATGGCGCACATGCGAAAGCAGGTGGAGAAGGAAACACCAAACAAGAGGATATGAACAAAAAAGATTGTGTCCTGATCCAACCGCCTTTCTGGCGCCAGGGGATTCTTCCTCACAGCGACCGCCATACCGCCGGGGAAGGAATCCTTTCCATCTCCACATTTCTTCAATCCAAGGGGTATTCAGTCAAGGTATTCTTTTCAGATGAATTATTCCTTAACGGGATTCCTGACAGGGGAAAAGATCCTTTTCCCTTTCATCGAATCAGTCAACTCATCCGGAACACCGATCCGGAAATAGTGGGAATCGGCTCCCACACCTGCCAGTATCCTCTGTCATTGAAAATTCTGGAAACATGCAAAAAAGCAAAACCCGGTATCACTACAGTCGTCGGGGGACCCCACATCACTTTCCTGGACCGGGAATGTTTGACTGACAGCCAAGCTGTGGATGTTGTTGTAAGGGGTGAAGGCGAATGGACCATGCTGGAAGTGACCCGGAATGTTTTGGAAGGAAAATCTCTGGATAACATCCAAGGACTGACTTTCAGAAAAGGAGACTCTGTGGTGAGAACTGAAGACAGACCTCCCGGCCATTTAGAAGAGCTCCCTGCCGTGGACTATTCCCAGGTCAATCCTGAATATATGAGTCGGAGCAATTTCTTTTTTACTTTTACCCGGGGCTGTCCCTTCCATTGCTCATACTGTGTGGAAAGCCGGTTCTGGGGCCATAAGATGCGCGTTCGCTCTGTGGATAAAATCATGAAGGAGATAAAATATCTCGTCTCTACTTATGCCGACAAAAACATATTTATCGGATTTCTCGCAAGCATTTTTAACGTTCCCAAAGATTTTTTTCAATCCATCTGTGGTGAATTGAAAAAAATTGATTTCGGCGGCCGCACCGTCGCCGTTCTTGCCAGCGCCAATCATTTGCCCGAAAACCATGTCCAACTCATGAAAGAAGCAGGAATCACCCGAATCCTTATTGCCGTAGAAAGCGCCTCGGAAAAAGTTCTTCGGGTTATGAATAAAAATATCTCATTTCAACAGGTTATAGAAAAATGCCGCTTAATCAGAAAACATGGACTGGAGGCGGGAACACTGTGGATGTTCGGCCATCCGGGAGAAACTCCGGAGACAGCTGAAACCAGTTTAAAAGCCATGGTTTATCTCTGGGAAAATGAACTCAACATGACCCAGGAAGTATCCATATTCAATCCCTATCCCGGGACAGCCATATATAATGATCCTCAAAAGTACGGCATAAAAATTATGACCAGGGACTGGGAAAAATTCAGCCGTCTCGATGAACCTGTTATTAGTCTGAATCATTTCCCTCAGAGTCGGATGAGGGAATATTTTAGGGAAGCCCGAAGGATTGCCCATTTTTGGGGGGCCACAGAAAAATTTCTTGCCGCCCACGATGCAATTCCCTCCTCTTTTATGAATGAATCCACTCAAAATGGATAACACGGAACCTCTCTTGATAAGGGTTTTTATCATTCAGGGGAAATTTAGCATCCCCTTTTTTTGGTGAAATAAGGAGGAAAAATGTTCAAAAAACTTCTTGACCTTTTTCTTATCGCGGCGGTCGTATGTATCATCCTGGGTGTCATCACCCGGATTCTGATGAGGCCGATCATTCTGGGAATTACAGCCCAGGCTTATGTCCAATTCACTCAAGTTATCCTTTTATTTGCCCTTTCCATGGGAGTGAGGGAAATCATCCAGAAAAAAGAAAAATAAACTCTGTTGGATTACCTTTTTTCCTTCGGCCTCTACTTGAATTCAACAAAAACGGGATTTGAGATAATTCTTCTTTTTCTCCCGTCCTGTATATCGAGGCGGTAATATATTAATTCTCCAGGCCGCAGGATATCATCCTGGAAATCAATTTCTAAGGGTGTGTCACCGGAAGCCGTCTTTAAAATTCTTCCTGAACGGATAATGTTCAAGTGTACGGTACCTCCCTTCTTCGGGGAATCCTCGGTCACTTTAATCCCGATTCTGGGAAAAGTTTTACACACCACCACAGCTCCCATGATTCCTTTCCGGGAAAAATTTTCTCCCGAAACCACAAACTCCTCCAGAATAAGGGGCGGCAGGTCTACATCCCCCCGATAGGCATACATACGTCCCAGCTTCATGGCCTCAAGGATTTCCGCTTTACTTATTTCGCGAACCAGAAATATGGTAGGGAAATTCCCCAGTTTTTCACCTGCGCTTCCCTCCTCATGAAAATCTGCGGAAGATATTCCCCAGACGGGCCGTTTTCTCCGTCCTTCACAGTATTCCAATAAAACTTTATCCCATATACCACCGGGATCAGTGAGGGTAGTGGTATCTCCGTACAGAGCAGAAAATCCGGTATAATGATGAGATTCGAGCAGCACTTCCGGATAAGGAGGAGTATCCCGGTAAACAGGACCCAACCTGGCCCGGCCCGACCGCGTCTCCGGGTGGTTCCAGAAGACCATTCCTCCATAAGAGATGACATAGTCTATAAATGACTGGTAGGGTTTGATCCCCGGATCTCCCCGGTAAATATTAAAGCGGGGAGTCCTCAATATACAATGATTAACTAATATAAGGGAGCCTATCAAGGCCGTCAACACTCCTAAATAACGTAAAAAACCCCTTTTCTTCACCACAAAATATCCGGAGGCAAGAATCACTCCTATAATGATAACCCAACGCCAAGCCAAAGCTCCTGGTTTTCTTCCGCTTTCAAGGTCATTATGAACAGCAGGCAAATTTTTATAATCCGAGGGCCTCTCCAATCCTACAACCAAAAGGTGCCTCTCCCAGTTACAGACGGTCAGATTTCTCCGTATAAGGCTTCCTTTCCAGAAATAAAACGGGCTGGATTCCGATCCCGGTATGAGAATCATATCCGGATTCTCAGTCTCTACCTGATGAATCATCGCCAGATATCTTTCCGCCCCTTTTTTATTAATGGAAGACCTTTCCACTCTTTTTTTCAGGAGATTCCTAAGGGGCCAGACTCCGTATTCCAACGCATACCTGTCATGGTCATTGATAAAAAGGACATGAAATCCCCTTTTCCTGGCCAGGCTAATGATAAAATCCAAGGTGTGGGCACCGTCACTGAAGTCGGTCCGGATGTCAATGAGTCCCGGGACTTGAACAAATTCCTCCGCCTTACAGCAACCTCCATAAAATCCAATCGCTATTATAAGTATAAGAATAACGTTTTTGGTTTCTTTCCTGAATCCCATATTGATTATTATCATAATCATTCCCCGGTAAAATCTCAAACAGGAATAGATTTCATCTGCAGGAAAAGTGTATAAAATAGTGTACACAAGTGTTCAACTTAAGGGAAAATTTCCCGACTTATCCTTTATATTTAAACCTATCCCTCCCATAGATCTTCTTAATTTCCCTGAAATCAATACATTAACATAAACTGTAAATCTGGCATGAATATTGCTCATTATTTAAAAAGTTAAAAAGCGGAATAGTATAGAAGGTCCTTGAACCGTTGTGTATGGCATTTTATAATAAACATACATATCTAACGACGAGATCAGATGTATAAACAATATTGGAACTTAAAAGAGAAACCTTTTGAAAACACTCCGGATCCACGGTTTATTTTTCTTTCAAATGAGCATATGGAAGCCACCAGACGGCTGCTCTATTCCATCGAAGAAAATAAGGGAGCCGCTCTATTGACCGGTATATACGGATGCGGCAAGACCATCATCAGCCGGCTCATCTTCGAAATGCTCCCTCAAGAAAAATATGAAATCGGAGTAGTGACCAATCCACTGCTTCCCCCTTTAGAACTCCTGCGGGAAATTTGCCATCAACTGGACCTTCCCTGCAACAACGGGAGGTCCAAATCCCATCTTCTCCAGTCCCTCAACAGCTATCTCTATTCCAACCTTAACAATAATAAGAATACTGTCATCATGATAGATGAAGCCCACACCATAAAAAACATCTCAACTTTTGAGGAACTAAGACTCCTGCTTAATTTCCAGCTCAATGACAGGTTTCTCATGACCCTCATTCTTTTAGGACAGACCGAATTAAACGAAAAAATCGATGGGCTCAAAGCTTTAAGGCAGAGGCTGGCAACAAGATATCATCTGGTCCCACTGAACAGGGATGAAACAGAACAGTATATATCCCACAGGCTGAATGTTGCAGGATCTACTAGAAAAATCTTTTCCACAGATGCTGTTCATTCCATATGGGAAAGCACAGAGGGAATCCCTCGTGGGATTAATACGGTTTGTGATACCTGTTTGCTTATTGGATTTGCAAAAAATGCCGAAACTGTCGACAGAGAAATCGTAAAGAAGGCCATTCTAGACTTGGAGTATTGATTCATAATGGTGAGACTGTCGGAACTGATCAAAAAATCCAAAGAAGGCCGGCTTCAGGAAAAGGAAAAAATATTGACCAAAGCGAACCAATTGAAAGAAAATTCAGAAAGCTATCAGGGCATACAGAAAGCCTATGAACTTGCTGTTTTTCGTATCAAACACATAATGATGGAAATCAAAAGAGGGAAAACGGTAGATGGGAAAGAAATCGTAAGCCTCGCAGATAATATCGTCGAAAACCTCCAAATCAGACACCAGACATTTCTATCACTGATCCATAACTTCACTCAATACAGCGATGGAAATGATTACCTCTTCTCCCATTCCATCAATGTGGCTGTACTGGCTGTTAACTTGGGGATATCCATGGACTACAAAAAAGAAGAGCTTGTTGATCTATGCATCTCAGCGCTGGTACATGATATCGGAATGCTCAACGTCCCCCAGGAAATCATCGCCAAACCAGGAAAATTGACCAGGGAGGAATTTGAACGAATCCGGGAGCATCCCGCTGATGGATTAAAACTTCTGGAAAACATCAACTCACTTCCTAAGACCGTTTCTGAAGTTATCTACCAGCATCATGAAAAAATCAACGGGAGGGGATATCCCGATGGAAAAAGTATGAACGAAATCTCAAAAAGTGCCCAAATTGTGGGAATAGCCGAAATCTATGAAGCCATGACCCATCACCGTCCCTACAGAATTAAAAGTTTCATCCCCTTCGAAGCAGTAAAAAATATCGTTAAAGAAGAAAAAGACTCATTTTCCCCGGAACTGCTCAAAGTCTTTTTAAATTACATCACCTTTTATCCTATGGGTAGTTACGTCAGGCTCAACTCCGGTGAGATCGGAAAAGTGGTCTCTGTTAATCCGGATGCTCCGCTCCGCCCGGTGATTGAAATCATCCGGAATCCAGAAGGCCGCTTCTCAGAAATTCCCATTCATATTGATTTAGAGAAATCTCCGGTCCTTTACATTGAAAAAGCACTGGATGAGAATGAGTTTTGAACACGATTTGATTGTCTCTGTTCATCAACCCCAATACCTCCCATGGCTGGGATATTTCGACAAAATTGAGAAGAGCGATATCTTTGTTTTTCTGGACAATGTCCAATTTAAAAAAAACGAATGGCAGAACCGCAACAGGATAAAAACAGTGCAGGGATGGCAGTGGCTTACGGTACCGGTCCTCCACAAATTTCCCCAGAAAATCAATGAAGTTAAAATCAACAATACGGCCGCCTGGGGAAAAAAACATCTGAATTCAATGGTCACCCACTATTCCAAATCACCATTTTTTAAAGAATATTTTCCATTTTTCGAAAAGACCTATTCCCGGGATTGGAATTATATGGTGGATATCAACATCCATATCATCAAATTTATGGTCCGGGCATTGGGTATCAGCTCCACTCAATTCCTCATGTCTTCTGAAATAAAAACAAGAGAAGACAGCACAAAAAGACTTCTCGACATTTGCAGAGACCTAAAAGCAAAGATCTATCTTTCCGGAAGAAACGGAGCCCGATACATGGACGAGACTCTTTTTCATAAGGAAGGGATAGAGGTCATTTATCAGGACTATCATCACCCCGAATACCCCCAGTTGTATGGCGAATTTGTTCCCTATATATCGGCAGTGGATCTTCTGTTTAACTGCGGACCGAAAAGCCTGTCTATTTTAAAAAACGGAGAATGAAATGAATGTACTGGCTCTGGGAGCCCACCCTGACGATATCGAATACGGGTGCGGCGGTACCTTTCTCAAGCTTTCAAAAAAACAGGCCAACCTTTACTATATGGTACTTACAAAGGGAGAGTACGGAGGAGACCCGGCTGTCAGACTCAAAGAACAAAAAAAAGTGCTGAAGACATTGGGAGTAAAACGGATATTCTGGGGCGGTTTTGTGGATACTGAACTTCCTAGAGATAGAGAAATCATTATTAGCATAGATAAGGTTATTGATGAAATCCATCCCGATGAAGTCTATGTCAATTATTTCGAAGATATCCATCAAGACCACCGGACCCTGGCTTCCTGTGCTTTAGCGGCCACACGCTACATAAAAAAAGTATTTTTTTATGAAGACTACACATCCGTCCATTTTGAACCCGACATTTTTGTGGATATCGAGGACGTTCTTGAAGAAAAACAAAACTTGATCCGGGCATTTTCATCTCAGGTAAAAAAAACTTATCCCACCAAACTGGATATGGTTGAGAGTGTTAAAGCCATCGCCAATTACAGGGGATTTCAGGGAAAAGTCAAATATGCAGAAGGTTTTAAAGCATTTCGGTATCTTCGGACACTATAATGGATTATCAGACCATTCCCCATTCGCGTCCGTCGCTCAGCAGCTCAGATATCCGGTCCGTTTCCCAGGTACTCCGGTCCGGCCAGATTTCCCAGGGGTCTCTAGTCTCTGCATTCGAAAAAAAGTTTGCCCGCACTTTCGGTAGAAAATACGGAGCGGCAGTCAGCTCCGGCACATCCGCCCTGCATTTGTCCCTTTTGGCACTGAATATTAAAGCCGGAGATGAGGTCATCATTCCTTCTTTTGTGTGTACAGCCGTGCTCAATGCGGTAAACGCTGTAGGAGCCCAACCTCTCGTTGTAGATATTGATCTCCCGACTTATAACATATCGGCTCCAGCCGTAAAAAGAGCCTTATCTTCCAGGACCAAAGCTGTCATTGTCCCCCATATGTTCGGATGCCCGGCAGACATGAATGAGCTTCTGGATACCGGGATTCCTGTTATCGAGGATTGCGCCCAAGCGGTTGGGAGCCGCTACAGGGAACATAAAACGGGAAGTTTGGGCATTCTTTCCGTCTTTTCCTTTTATGCCACCAAGGTAATAACATGCGGAGAAGGCGGCATGGTTTTGGGAGATTCCGGAGAACTGATATCCAAGATAAAAGATAGGAAAGATTATGACCAGAAGGATAAATATATCCTCAGATACAACTATAAAATGACGGATATTCAGGCAGCCCTGGGCATGAACCAGCTTTCACATCTTGATAATTTCATACACCGGCGCAGAAAAATTGCCCGCCGCTTCCTTCGTGAATTCAAAGACTGCAGCCTCATTCTTCCTGTCCAGAGTGAGGAAAAAATTCATATCTATTACCGCTTCGTCACCTTGGCTCCCGGTGAAGCGTCTCCTTACTTAAAGAAACTGCAGAAAATGAATATTATGTGCCGTCGTCCCGTCTTCCGTCCACTCCATCATTATCTCCATCTTTCCGGATTTCCCCATACCGAAGAGGCCTGGCACAGATGCATCTCCATTCCCCTTTATCCTTCTTTAGATCCGAATGAAATTATGCGAATAATCGCCGCAGTGAAAGAAATCTTTTCCGACAAGCAATGAAAACCATCACATTCATCCTGGAAAACATTTATTTTTTCCTCTCAGGAGAAAAACTGAGATGGCTTTATCTTTTTCTGTTTGCTTTTTTAATCACTTTTCTCCTCACTCCTCTCATGAGGTATATTGCTACCCGGTTAAAGGTGCTGGATATTCCGGAAAAACGGAAAATTCATAAGAATCCTATTCCTCTCCTGGGGGGATCAGCCATATATCTTTCTTATATATCCGTCATCTTCCTTAACTTTAGCTTCTCCATCGAATTAAAAGGGATCGTCATTGGAGGGACCATCGTCTTTCTTACCGGGCTGATAGATGACATTAAAGGAGGAATTCCAGCAAGTTGGAAGCTCCTTGCTCAGACCGGGGCTTTTTTAACTCTGGTTCTCTGTGGAGTGAAACTCAGTTTCCTTCCCAATACATGGTGGGGAAATGCAGGTGAAATCATCCTCACTTTCATCTGGGTGGTGGGCATCACCAATGCTGTTAATTTTTTTGACGGCATGGACGGTTTGGCTACTGGATTGGCTGCCATTGGTTCGCTCTCCTTTTTTTTGGTGGCATTTATCACCGGACAGACTTATCTGGGATACCTGACCATTGCTCTGGCGGGCAGCTGCCTGGGATTTCTGGAATTTAATTTTAAACCAGCAACTATATTCCTTGGGGATGCGGGGAGCACTTTCCTTGGTTTTACCTTGGCTGGGATTGCCGTAATGGGCGGATGGGCTGAAAATAATCCCAAAGTGGCACTCAGTTTGCCTATCTTGTTACTCAGTGTGTTTATTTTTGACATGATTTACATCACTGTTGCACGGGTATGGGATGGCAGGGTCAGAAGCTTCAAAGAATGGATCGAATACACGGGAAAGGATCATCTGCATCATCGACTTGTTAGTTTAGGCTTCAGCGAAATTCAGGCAGTGCTCTTTATCTACCTGATTGCAATAGGACTGGGACTGAGCGGAGTAAACCTTAAGGCCGGATCCGACTTAAGGATTTATCTTGAACTGGCGCAGGGGTTTTTCATTTTTGTGGTCATTGTGATCCTTATGGTCGAAGGCAAGAAGCCCAAAAAATAGTCGTTCCCTTTCCCCGCCCCCCTTCCATTTTTTCAGTATGTCATTACAAGAAAGAAAAAAACCAGCATCCCAAATAAAATACAAAAAAGGATCAGGTAATGGGTCAAGGTCTTCTCACCTTTAAACACCCTCATAAAGAAATGGACCATAAGTATGGAGATCGGAAAAATAACCAGGATGATAATAAGAATCTTCTCAATCATTCACATTACTCTATTTCCGGAATTTAAAGCCTTGAGCAGACTTAATGAAAGTTTGTCTATTTTTTATGGCATAAAATTCCGTGTACATATCTTCAATTCCGGCGACCATTTTGCCTATTGTGAAATCCTGAGCATTTTTTTTCCCTTTCTGTCCCATTTCTTCCCTGCATTTTTTATCTTCGATGAGTCTCCGGATGCACGAGGCTAATTGTTTAGAATCTTTTGGAGGCACCAAAAATCCATTTTCCCCATGAACCACCAGATCCGGAATGCCTCCCACATCACTGGCAACAATTGGCTTACCTAGAGCCATTGCTTCTACCAATACCCTCCCCATTCCTTCGTTCAAAGAGGGAAGGACAAAGATGTCAAAAACAGACATCACCGTGAAAACATCCTCCCTCCATCCCAGAAAAAAAACTCTCTCGGCTATGCCCCAATCTAGAGCCTTTTTTTCCAACTCTCCCCGCAGTTCCCCGTCGCCCACAAAAACAAATAAAACATCCGTAGAGAGAGAAGCCAGTTCTCTTGCCGCTTTTAAAAAATATTCCGGCCCTTTGACCGGGACAATCCGCCCCACTGTTCCCACCACCACAAAATCCCTAGGAATTCCCAATTCTCCCCTGACCGCTTGTATATCATCAGACCGGCATCTTCGTATTTGATCAATTTCCACCCCGCTGTGGATTACTGATATCTTTTCTTCACCAGCTATCCCCAGCTTTACATAATCTTCTTTTTCCTTGTTTGTCAGGGCCACAAACCTATCCGTCCATAGTGCCGCCAGCCTCTCCAGCAGGATAAAAAGATGTGTTGTCAGAGGGCCAAAATATCCCCAAAAAATATGCCCGTGAGGCGTATGTATGATTATCGGGATCCCGGCAAGAGCTGCAGCAAACCGTCCCAATAGACCGGCCTTCGATGAATGGGTATGAACAATCCGTGGCCTTTCTTTCAGCATAAGGATATACAAGAAAACCAAAGCCGCAATATCAAAAAGAGGATTTATCCGCCGGATGAGAACAGGAAGATCAACCACTCTCACTCCATTCAGTGCAGCTTGATGGAGGCCGGAATCCACCGTCTTCTGTTCTTCCCAGGACATCTTTGATTCATGAGAGGAACCCTTTATCAAAACCACATCATAGATCGCTTTGTCCATTCCTAAAACCGTCAACAAAGTATTCTTAGCGGATCCTCCCTGGTCCAACCGGGTAATGATATGAAGAACCTTTTTTTTCTTCTTCATTTAAATTCTTGAGGCTATTCCCTTTTCTTATTTATATTCCATTGAATCCGAAGATTTTTTATTATACATTATCCTTCAAAAAATTTCTTACCACAAGAACAAACTGACGACAACGAAGAAGAATCCGGGAGGATTTCATAAATGGTTTTTTTTCTTTATTTTTGGTATTATTTGCATAAAATTTGAAAGATTTTTCGAGGGAAATTTTTTAGCTGAACTTGATGACCTACAGAAGTGTGCGGATACTCATTGACGCCCGGGAATTCACAGCCAGCCGCGTTACAGGAATAAGCCATTTTCTGGAAGGTTTGATAACGGCTGCAACCGATTCCTCCTTCATCCAACAAATTGTCCTGGCTGTCAATTCTTGTTCCTATTTACCTTCCGGAGTGAAAAACAACCATAAAATCATTACCAAAATCCTTCCCCGGTCTTTCCTTCATTCTGAAAAAATCCTCTCCCACCTTTCCAAACAGGAATTCCAGGTCTATATAAGCCCTTATCCAAAACTCTCCCTATTCGGAATTCACTGCCCGGCTGTCCACACAGTTCATGATGTCCTTGATCTTACTCATCCAGCCTACAGGAAACGGCTCAAAACTTTTATCGATACCCGCAGGTTAAAGAAAGCGCTTAAAAAAGCATCCCTTACCTGGTTTGATTCCCGGTACAGTTTGAAAGAAACACAAAAATATGCGGGTTATTCAGGGGCCAATCCCAGAGTCAGATACCCGGGACTGGACATGAAATTTTCTTCCCGCAGAACAAAAACCGACGGTGAAATCCTAAATAAATTCAACCTGAAACCAGGTTATATTCTTGTCATAGGCAACGGACTCCCACATAAAAATTGGGGAGTTTTATTGAAGATAGAATCCCGGATTCCAAGGAAAATGGTTTTCGTGGGAGCTTCCGGAGAAAAAAAAAGGGCTTGGATTTCATTATTTCCACAATCGCGGGCAACCTGGATCGAAAACATTCCGGATGCCGATTTTCCTTCTATCATAAGGGGGGCTTTCTGCCTGGCCCAACCCTCGACGGCTGAAGGATACGGGTATCCCCCTCTTGAAGCTATGGCCTGTGGGATTCCCGCAATTGTCAGCCAAATCCCCATACTGAAAGAAACGACGGGAGGGAATGCCCTATTTGTCCCTCCTCAAGATCCAAACAAATGGAGGGACGCCTTTAATAAACTGGAAGAAGAACATATCTACGACAATCTTGCCACAAAAGGACTTCGCTGGGCAGAACCGCTTAAGGGGAAAAAAGCCTGGAAAAAACACATTCAAGACCTTGAAGAATTGATTAAAGAGAAATTCAAGGCAAGGGATACCCTATGAGGATACTTTTTATCAGTGATGTCCCTATGGAATCTCCGTCCAGCGGAGCGGAACAGGTATTGCACCAGGAATCTGTTCATCTCGCTAAAAAGGGATACGATGTCTATGCCATAACCCGTGAAGGCGGGTCGGGTCCAACCGTATATAAAAATGTCATGGGGGTTCATGAAGCCTGCTATAAGGCTCCATCCCGCAGCTTATACCGCTTTACAGCATCTTCACTGAAAGAACCTTCATCCATCTTCCGCCGACTCCGAAAACATGGTCCTTTTGATTTAATGATCTGTCAACAACCATTCACTTGCTTCTTTCTCCTTGTTAAGGGAATGCTGGTCCGCACTCCCGTTCTTTATGTCTATCTTTCCCCAAGCCATGAAGAATATGTCCTTTCAAGAAGAAGTTTTAATCCGATTGGGAAGGCATTCCATACATTTATACGCCGGACAGCCGAACATATCTGCTTGAAAAAAGCCCTTCAAATCATGACCATCAGCCGGTTCATGAAAAATAAAATCCGGAGTATCCACGGCATCTCATCCTCCCTCATAAATATAAATCCGTGCGGTGTAGATCTTAATAGATTCAAACCCTTTCCAGACCGGAATTCCCTAAAGAAAAAGTTGGGATTTTCTGAAGGGAAAATCCATCTATTGACTGTCCGCAACCTGGATCCAAGAATGGGTTTAGAAAATCTCGTCCGGAGTGTTCGTATTCTCCAAGAAAAAGGAATCCCCATCCACCTCACCATTGGAGGTGAGGGACCGGAAAAAACTCATCTCATAAATCTCATCAGGAAATGGAATCTAAGTGATGTTGTTCGTCTAACAGGATACATCCCGTCGGAGCTTCTCTCCCAATATTACAGCGCCTCCGATTTTTTCATTCTCCCTACTCTACAGCTTGAAGGATTCGGTTTGGTGACTGTGGAATCCATGGCCTGCGGCACACCCGTACTGGGAACTCCCGTGGGAGCGACTGTGGAGATCCTGGGGAATTTTATTCCTGGTTTTTTGTTTAAAAATCCCTTCCCCCCATCAATAGCCGAAGGAATTTTTACCACCATAAACCGCTATCCCCCCTATTCCTCAGAATACGGCCGTCTCAGGGATCAATGCCGCACATTTGTCGAAAAAAACTATTCTTGGGACCGCCACATAAGTCATCTCCTTTCCATCATGAAAAAAGTTAAAGCAACAGACCCATGAAAATACTTCTTGTAAATGAGTACTTTGCTCCGGTCGGTGGAACGGAGCAGTATCTGATTTCAACAAGCCATGAACTCGAGAGAAGGGGATATCAAGAAGCCGTAATATACGGCCGTAAAACCGGGGAGGAATCCTCGATAAAAGGACAATCCTATCTTATTCCCCACACCTTTGACCTACAATCCGGCGATAATCCCAAGGGAATAAAAATCCTGGAGTCAATTATTGAAAAAGAAAAACCCAACCTTATTTACATCCATCAGGTAAACAATCCTTCGGTGCTGAAAACCATGACTAAATGGAAGCCCTGCATCCGATATGTCCACGGGTACAAAATTTCCTGTCCCGCAGGGCATCGTTCTCTTCTCAAATCCGGACGGATCTGTACGGATACCGCCGGCTTCCGCTGCATGCTCAGGGCCTATACGGAAAGATGTATGCCCCGGAATCCGAAAAAATCCTTCAACCTCGTCAAAGCCTGCTTGGATAATATGAGAGCCCACCTCGGCATGAAAAGATTTATCGTTGCCAGCCGCTACATGAAAACAATGCTTGTAAAAAGCGGCATTCCTCAGGAGATGATTGAAATAATCCCTTACTTCACCCCTCTTCCTGTACTGGACCGGAAAACTGAAAAAAAAAGCTCGGTACCCCATATTCTTTTTATCGGACGCTTGGTCCCAGCTAAAGGAGTTCCCTTTCTCCTGAAAGCACTGGCTTCCCTGGACTGCCCATGGCAGTGTTCCATCATCGGGGATGGGCCGGATAGAGAATACATACAGAACATGGCCCGTCAACTCAACCTGGATTCCCGCATTTCCCTGCCCGGCTGGAGAGACCGGACCGGCCTGGATAAATATTACCGGCAGGCACGCCTGGTGGCCGTTCCCTCCATATGGCCGGAGCCTTTTGGGATAGTGGGTATAGAAGCCATGTCCTACGGCAAACCTGTGGTGGCCTTTGATGTCGGAGGCATATCAGAGTGGCTGGAGAACGGGGTTACGGGATATCTGGTTCCCAGAAAAGATGTTGCGGAAATGGCCCGCCGGATTGACACTCTTCTCAATAATGGAAAGGCGGCTGATAAATTCGGGAAGAAGGGCCGATTAATTGTGGAACGCCGGTTCACAAAAGATATTCATATGAAAAAGTTGATGAAGGTTTTTGAAAAAGTGCGAGCGGAAGGTGAGTAAAAACAGCACAGTTATCCAGGATTATGAAAAGATATGGAAAGACTGGATTCTCAAAGAAGATCATGGGGCTGTTGTCAATCTTCATGAAAAGGATCGGAGACGCTTTCTTTCTATTCTTCAGCGTCTCATCGGCCGTTTTCAGCCACCGGCCTTTATACTGGAATTGGGGAGCGGCACGGCTATTGATACGGCCATCCTTTCACGCCGCTTACCGGCTCACCTGTTCTTAGCCAGTGACCTTTCAAGAAATGCGATGACTGTGGCCCGGAAAATCGGTTCCGAAGTGAATGCGAATATCCATTTATTCGTCAGTGACGTGAAACAATTACCGCTGTTCCCTGAATCCGCTCATCTCATTTTCAGTCAGGGGCTGTTGGAGCATTTTAAAAACCCCGTATCAATCCTTCTCAATCAGGCAGAAACCATTAAGCCTGGAGGATTTGTGGTGGTCAGTGTTCCCCAAAAATTCACCGGCTACACCCTGTATAAACACAGGCAAATGAAAAAAGAATCATGGACGCTGGGCTGGGAGACGGAATACAGCTATTCCCGTCTTAAGAAAATGGGTTCCCGTATCGGTCTGTATGAATTCACTCATTTTGGAGATGAATACTGGAAAGACCCCAGGGAACCCATGTTTGTCCTTCGGGATCTGGGGAATAAAATTTTCAGAATTTTCCCTTCTTTGAATAAATCTTCATTTTTCACACTCCTCCTCAACGGCTACAACCGGATATGGTTTTTCCTGGAAAACCAGTGGGGGCATCTGTTCATGAAAAACCTTGTCCTGGTGTTTCAGAAAAAACGAATAAACCGCTATGAACAGGCAATGAAAAAAGAAACATGATACCGTTATTCAATCTAAGAAACTAAAGGACGTTTAAATGGAATGGATAAAATTCATCATCAGAAAATTAGGATATAACAGATTAAAGAATAAATTATATAAGAACTTTATCAATGAAATTCTCTATCCTTTCGCTCTTTTAGCTCGCATTTCTCTATCTGAAGGTATTTTCTTGATGGAACTTGTTAAAGAAAGTCACAAGTTTTCAGGGCCCATCGTGGAGATCGGTACTCTTTTTGGATACTCCACAACAATTATGATACATTCTAAGGACCCACAGCGAAAATTGATATCCGTAGACGATTTCAGTTGGAATCCATGCGGGTTTTCTAAAAACCTTCATTATGATCTAACAAAAAAATTGCTGGAAGAAGCCACAGAAAAACATTCCGTTCAATTATTGAATATGGACAAGAATGAATTTTACAGGACCTATAATGACGTCCCACCCTCCCTCGTTTTTTTTGATGCAAACCACACTTATGAAGAAACCATGAGGGATCTATTATGGGCAAAAGAAGTCGGGGTAAAAGTTATTAGCGGGCATGATTATAAAAAAGAAACCCCCGGAGTGATACAAGCCGTGAATGAAGTTTGCGAGGGGAAACCTTCACGTATTCATGAGTCCATATATGTTTTGTAAAACAATTAACCATGATTACCTGCTTTATTCACGAGCCAAGCTTGCCGTAGCTGCGAGGCGTCAGCCTGTGAAGCTGTGCTTGGCACCGCGAACAGGCTGCAACAAAGCAG
>JAFGMO010000085.1 GCA_016927475.1 Candidatus Aminicenantota bacterium | reverse complement strand
GCAATTGTTAGATCTTTTCTTGTTAATATATTTAAAGGGAATTGAAGTATCCTATATTTTGGATATCTGACAAACCGTAGTTTTTGTTTTTTAATTACCTTGTATCCTTTATATGGAGGCTTCATACGCTTAGAAAGAGATATTTTTCTGAAATCCTTAAGAGGCACTTGGATATATTCTACTAAAGGATTAGACAACTCCCAGAACCTTCCCTTTCTTCTTGGCTGTACTTCTTTGTAATAATATTTTTTTTTATTTTTCTGATCAATTTTCAGACTAATTCCTAACTCTTCCTCAAAAGCTTTTTCTAAACAATATATGATTTCTTCTTCTGTAAGATTTATAAATGAATACTTAAATCCTCTTTCAATTGATTTAACCTGACGATAACTTTTTTGGTTGAGAGATACCTTTTCGTCTTTAGAATATACTGAAAATTTCAAAAAATTTTCTTCACTCAATCTCTTTATTGAATAATAAAAATTCCTTCTGCTTAAATTAAATTTCTTTAAAAATTCACGCTCATTCAAATTGCTTTCGGGTTTTATATTAGGCAGTTCTTTAGTCTTAGAAAAAGTCCATTCAGAAGATGGATAAAATGTTCTACTTGTTACATACAAATAAAGTCTTTGTTCTATTTCCTCATCCCACCAGCATGGGATTTTAAATATTGATCCATCAGGAAATTCGTATTCTTTCTTTCCTAAATATTCAAAATTATTTATTTTACCACTCTTAAGGAACATCTCTCTCCAGCCAATATTCAACCAAGCCCAAAAACAGAGATATATAAGGCGTTCTGACTTACACTGAATATCTTTATATATCGAAGGAACTAATATTTCTATCACATTATTATTTTACTAATTTATTTATATTAAGACAATTAGAGAAATATTGGTAAATTTTTTGCACTAATAGTGACGGCTGGGAAATTTTCGCCTATTTTTGTATTGGAGGTAAAAAATGAACGATTATCTAAAAAAAAGTGAGTTGGCAAATCTGCTGAAAATTTCTCAGAACACTCTCAATGTTTGGATATGTAAAAAGCAAATTCCTTATCTGAAATTGGGAAAAGGGAAAAAGTCGATGGTCAGGTTTAAGCGAGAAGACATAGAAAACTGGCTAAAGGAAAATCAATGAAATTGAAGATCCCCAAACAATCACCTTTAAAGCAGATAAGAAAACAATGTTTAGACTGCTGTGGCGGAAGTAGAAAATGTGTTCGTTTTTGTTCAAATACAAATTGTCCTCTTTGGAATTTTCGATTTGGAAAGTCACCTAAAGCAGTCATCCGGGAAAATGGGAATAAGCACACACAACTTTTTGACAAAAAAAACTTTCAAAAAGGATCCATATTCGATCCAAACATAGAAACTACTTGCTTTAAATTGTGATCATGATTTTTTGTTATATTTACCCCTTAATTTTTTTAAGGATTTCTTCTGAAATTTCGATGCATTTTGTAGAAGGCACACCTTCCTATAGGGTTTCAGTGTTTCCCCATATAATCCCATTACTAGAAAGACAAAATACGGTTCGAAACCCTTTGATTTTTTTTTGTAAAACTATTGCCAAATAAGATTGATGGGTTACGCAAAAAATCACCAAACAAATGCCAGACAAAAAAGGAACCATCTACATAAAAGGGCATATAGACCTAAACCTCCATTTAAAGCAGTTGAGGGAGTTGGCTCTAATGCATATAAATTGCTTTCAAGAGATGCAGTTTGGGTATTGATGAAATTCTACGAAGAATTCAATGGATACAATCGTAATAACCTAAAACTTCCATATCGAGAAGCAAATATTTCGACTTTGGTCTTTAACCGTTCAATATGGGAACTCCTTGGATATGGATTTATCGACCTTGTAAAAGCTGGAAGGCTCGAAAAAGAATGTTCCGTTTACGCTTTAAGCAATCATTGGCGAAAACTAAGCGAAAAACCGGAGGCTTTAAAAAAAATCAAAGAACTGTTGGAGGAAATCAATGTATTGAAAAGACAACCAGGGGGTTTTGAAAAGAGAAAAAATATTCGCGTAAAAAGAAAGAAGATCTTAGCATTAAGTAAGAATGGTAGATTATAAAAAGGTTGTTACATGGTAACGCTGAAAAAGACTCTCCTTATCAGCCAGTGTAACCTGATGAAAGCCATAACAACGTTACATTGTAATGTTGAACAGCGTTACTATGTGACCTTGGAAATGATGAAATAAATAGGATACACGATTGAGTCAGTCACTCTTAACAGTGAAAGAACTTAGCTCCTTCCTTCACGTACACCCTAACACTGTCTATAAGTGGACGGATGAAAAAAGAATCCCTTTTATTAAATTAAACGGTCTTGTCCGGTTCAATAAAAAACAGATTGAGGAATGGCAGAATCAAAACAATTCTCCGATCCCTGAAAATGGTTCAATCCTTCCAAACCTCATGATTCCCCTCCCTGAATATGATAGAATGATCCTGAAAGGAAGGAGCGCTTTGAGTAAAAATTCAAAGCGCTGGAATTATGGTTTTGGAGCCGTCTACACAAGGAAAACAAAACAAGGTAAGGAGCGCTGGTATATCGACTATCGGGATGAAGAGGGGAAGAGGATCCAGCGGATTGTTAAAAACGCACAGTCCAGAGATGAGGCCGTGATCGCCTTACAACAACAAGTTCTCAGTGTTTTCTCAAGAGAGCACAATGTTAAACAAAAACCCAAAAAAACAAAATTCCTGGATTTTGCCGAGCAATACGTTGAAAACTACGCAAAGGTGAACAAGAGAAGCTGGAAAACCGATGAATGTTACTTACAAGGAATGATGCAGTATTTCAGTAAATATTATCTTGATGAAATAACCTCACTCCACATTGAAAAGTACAAAGTCTACAGACTCAAGCAGAATGTCAGACCTTCTACGGTGAACCGCTGTTTAGCCATTTTGCGGAAAATGTTTAACCTTGCCGTTGAATGGGATCTTCTTAAAATCTCACCCATGCGGAAAATCAAGTTCTATTCTGAAAAAGACAATCTCAAAGAAAGAATTCTCACAAAAGATGAAGAAACACGACTCCTGGAAGAAAGCGCAGAGCATTTGAAACCCATTCTCATTGTTGCCCTTAATACCGGAATGCGGCGAGGTGAAATCCTTAATCTCAAGTGGAACCAGGTTGATCTCAAGCGAAAAACAATCAGAGTCGAGGAGACAAAAAGCGGAAAAATGCGATTCATAAGTGTCAACACTCCCCTACTCCATGAACTTCAAAAACACCAAAGCACAAAGAGCACAAGCGATTATCTTTTTATCAATCCGAAAACAGGAAAACCTCTAACATCCGTAAAAACCGCTTTTAAAGCAGCCTGCCGTAGAGCCGGGATCTTCAACCTGAGGTTTCATGATCTGAGGCACACCTTCGCAAGCCGATTGGTAGAGAGAGGGATTGACCTTATTACGGTAAAAGAACTTCTAGGACACAGTTCTGTTAAAATAACAGAGCGTTACACCCATTCACAGCAGGAACGGAAGATACAAGCGGTTGAGGCGCTTACGGAGAAAACAGCCGAAAAAGAGGTAGATCTGTTACATATTTGTGACACGGCGAGAGACGGCAAGAGAGTAAAACCCACAAGCTCTTTATTTTCAGTTAATTGAGGAGACGTAAAATCCGACACGCACTGGACTGTGGATCCAGAGGTTGGGGGTTCGAAACCCCTCACTCACCCCACCTTTATGCCCGTAAAATCAATTTTCTTCATTTTTGGTTATGTCTTGCTCATCTGTTTTTATTTTCCCTTTATGCCGGCCATATACTCTTATTTTCGAACCTCAAAAAACTCAATAGGCATCATCCCTATTAAACTCAAAGGGCACTCCTTTAAACGTGCACCCTCCCGAAAAAAACAAAAATCAAACCATCGCCATATTCTTTTGACCTTAAGGAACATTTCTCTGCTTTAACATGCATCGCGAGCTGAACGGAAAAAAAAGCAATCCTTGAAATAACAGAAAAAGTTTGAGAAAATTCTTATAAGGGGAGAAAAAATGAAGCATACTTTAGGATTTATTTGTTCGGGAATTGTATTTTCGATCATGTTTTTCACGGCCTGCTCACCAGAGGAAAATCCGAGGCCTCTTCTCCAGTTCCTATCCCCCACATCAAAAGTCTCTCACATGCCGTCTTTCACTCTGACCGCAACGGGGAGTGATTTTGTCGACGGCGCAACGATCGTTTTCGATAATATTGAAAAAGAGACCACCTTCGTGAGCTCCTCAGAACTGACCTGCCGGATCGACCCGGATGAGACCGTATCGACTACAGCCGCCCTTCAAACCGGCTCAGGGAACCTTCCGGTCCGCTCCTATGTAGCCGCCTATGACTACAATATGGTTGTCTACGTCAGGAATCCGACACCCGGAGGAGGTGACTCCGAAGCGTTGAACTTCACGATAAAGAGCAACCACACCTTTTATTCCCCTCAAAGCATCGCGAGCTCATCAAGGGCCTTATGGGAGCCCTCAATTGCAGTGGATGACCCGGGGAACATCAATGTCGCTTGGTATGAGTTCTTTCCCAGTCCTTGTGATATTTATTTCAGCCGATCGGCCGATGAAGGAGTGAGCTGGACTCAGGCAATTAACGTTTCCAACACTTCCGGTGTTTCCAAAGTCCCTGCCATCGTTGTGGACAGCACGGGAAAGCTAAGTATTGCATGGCACGATAACTCACCCGGAGAGTTCGACATATACTTCAGCACATCCACGGATAACGGGGTAATCTGGAGCCAGGTGAAAAATATCTCCTCCAATTCTGAAGAATCCGCACGGCCGAGGATGGCCGTCGACAGCACCGGAAACCTCAATTTGGTCTGGAACGATATGGCTCCGGGAAACAATGAGATTCTTTTCAGCCGCTCCACCGATGGAGGCGCTGCCTGGAGCACACCTGTCAATATCTCGAAAACAGCAAGTCGCTCGATTCACCCGAGGATAACCGTAGACAGTGCCGGAAATCTCAACGCTGCCTGGGAGGATGATGTAACCGGAGTCTATCTTATTCACTTCAGCAGGTCTACGGATAACGGCCAAACCTGGAGCACGCCTGTCATTGTATACAATTCTACTTCAGGAAACGGCCATGCCGCTCTTGCTGTAGACGGGGAAGGAAACATCATCCTTTTTTTCATCGGCTATGCAAATCCTGCGACGATCGTTCCCTTTTTCTGCCGATCCACAGACGGGGGCCAGACCTGGAGCACACCTGTCAACGTCTCGAACAGGCAGGGGCCTTCCTATTCGAACACGGTGGCCGTCGACAGCGCCGGAAACATCAACGTTGCCTGGTATGAGGATAACCCCTCTCCCGTGGAGATCTATTACACCCGCTCCATCGACAACGGTGCAAGCTGGTTCCAGCCCATGAACATATCGAATAATTCAAGCGCATCGGCTATTCCTTCCATTGCTGTAGACGGAGCGGGCAATGTCTACATCGTCTGGCAGGACGATCTCCACGGCAGGTACGAGATCTTTTATGCGGGCAGCATCCACTGATTCAGCCCATCCTTTAGAGGGAGGCTATGAAACTTCCTCTTCAATAATAAGCGGATGCAAAAGGTCGGCTTCTGTTTTTTTCATATTTCCCCTATGAACATTGGCATAAAGGACATAGCAGCGAACCATAATTTGTCCTCTATCAGGGATATGTGAGGTCACTCGGGCTATAAACTCCAAATAATCCATGGGCTCCTCTTCTTCTCTGCCTTTTCCATACCGTCAACCTATCAAATACAGAAGGAAAATAACTTTCCATTCAGTTCATTTTCCAGTGACTTGCCTTCTTTATGTGATATGATTAAATTACAATTAAGAGAGGATTTTAATGCTTTCAGAATATGTCCAAAAGGCTTTAGAAAAAGCACAATATGAAGCCGCTCCCCGGGCTAAAGCCCGGGGTTTCGGCCCAGAAAGATGATTGGCCTCCGCTTCGCTCCGGGTGCCATTCATCCCCAGGCTTGAAAGCCTGGGGTTTTCTGGCAATCATATAAAATAAGATCCAAATATTTATAATCAAAAAATAAAAAACCTGTCTCCAAATTCTCAAAAATTTAAGGCCTTTTGATTTCTTATCACTTTGTACCGTTTGACGATATGGAATCCCTCGGCGATATACTTTTTTTTGGCTGCCCGAAAATCACAACCGTTTATTGTTCTCTTCATCATCAACCAAATTACGAGAAATACTATAAATATATTATTCCAGCTTTACCGCGTCGCTGAACTATACCGGCATATAAAGGAATATTGTTTACGGCCAATCGGCCGGTAAACTTTGTGTCAGACAATGGGAAACCTTGACTCCCTGAATAAGCCGATGTGCCCTATGGTCAAAAGTCAGCCACTTGCCGTTTAATTCTTTGGCTAGGGCTGCGTAACAGGCGTCATATCCGGTAAGTCCCCTTTTTATAAAAGCTGATGCCCCATCAGCTAGTTTCTCAGTCATGGGATAACGCAGGAGGCCGCATTGAAGAACCGGAATCATACCATTGATAAAAACCTCATTTCCAAGGGGATGGAGCCGGTTCAAGACGGCGTAAACCTCAAAACAAAAGAGCTCGGGCACGGCAAATTTTTCGGGATTAGACAGCAAACGATCAAGGATAATATCGGCATGGGAGTGGCTTTCCTGTTCGATAAACCAACGGACAGCGACAGATGCATCGACCACCCAGATCATGGCTCGTACCCTCTCAGTTCACGAAGCACTTCGATGCTGTCTTTGGTTCCTTTTCTTTTCGCTCTGGAATTTTTGATAAGATCCATCAAACATTTTTTTTCTTCCTCAGCCTGATAATCAAGAAACCTTTTTTTGAATTGTTCGGGAGTGATAAGGACTGCCCGGACTTTTCTCCCTTTACTGACCAGAATGGGGTTTCCCGTTTTATTCAACTCCTCCAAAACTTCACCGAGATGGTTCCTTATTTTTAAAGCATTGACCGTTTTCATGTTTTCCCTCGAAATGGAATTTATGCCGAACATATATGTTTATAAGTGAAAATATTATAGATGTCAAGTGTAGACATGCATATACACATATTATAATAAATCAAGAACTTAACTTTCATTAATCTATTTTTTGATTTTTTATGACATAGAGAATAAAGTGATATTTGAAACAGTTGGTATACTTCAGCGTTTTGGAGGTAAAAAATGCCCGTTATTCACGTCAATGTCTGGGAAGGTTTCGGACAGGAAAAAGCAAAAACGGTTATCCAAAATATCACCAAGGTCTTCGTTGATATGGACATTCCCGTTCACGCCATAGAAGTGATCGTGCATGAAATCCAGAAATCCCACTGGGGAATAGGCGGAGAACCCGCTTCGGAAAAGTTTAAATAACCTTACCTTTTTTTTCCATCCCGGCCGGCAGATTTCATTTAAACTTCCTATAAAAAGAACAATATTAGTATAACTTTTTATTATCAAGGATATCTGCCATCCAAGGCGAATTATAACATCCTTAGGTCAAAAAAAAGGCCTAAACCAACCGTTTAGAACCAGAAGCCTAAGCGAAACAAAATATCATATTATTCCCCTCCTCCCCCCTTATTTCTAGAGATTTTTTCTTAACAAACTTTTTGCAAATCCTTGTCATTCCCATGACAACTCCTGGAACAAAGCAAGCTAGATTATCTATAGAGAGGGAACAAAAAATGATCAACGCAAAAAAAACCCACGTGATAATCAATCCTCAATCTGCAAGCGGAAAGACCGCCAAGAGGCAAAACCAAATTCTTGACATGATCGACCGAAAACTCGGCAAAGGTTATTCCCTTTTTATCATCCGTAATCCTCACGACGCCAGCTTTTCCATACGGAACGCTATCAGTAAAGGGAAAACCCTGATCATCGTTGCCGGAGGCGACGGGACAATTCAGGACGCGGTCAACGGTTTTTTCTCCAACGGAAAACTTTCTAATCCGGAATGTCAACTGGGAATCATCAACAGCGGAACAGGCTGCGGATTTGCCCAGACATTACATCTTCCCACGAGTTTTGAGGCTCAAATCCAGACCATTATAAATGGAGAAAGCCGGGCGGTCGACATCGGCAAAATAATCTATAAAAACGGAGATGGGACTACCAAAAAGCGATATTTCGTCAATGAGTGTCAGAGCGGGATTGGAGGAGCCGTCGTTAAAAGACTTTCGGCGACGTTTAAAAGAATCGGAGGATTCATCGCCTTTGGATCTACGTCGGTCCTGACCGCTCTTCGCTATCAAGGCCGGCCTGCGACCGTTATCATAGACGGCACAATCAAGGTCTCGCGGCCTCTCCTGGGCATCGTCGTTTCCATCGGAAGGTATACGGGCGGAGGCATGGACCTCATGCCCCTGGCTGTGGTGGACGACAGCTTACTGGACATTCTTCTCATTCACGACCAACCCGTCTCCAAACGATTTTCCAATTTCGCAAAAATATATTCCGGACGTCATATCTCCTCTCCGGAGTTTTCCTATTATAAGGGAAAGAAGGTATTCGTGTCCTCTCCAACAAGCATTCCTTTGGAAGCGGACGGCGAGTATCTGGGCGGACTTCCCTTCTCCGTGGAAATCATTCCATCATGCCTTCAAATCAAATGCAGCGGGCAAAATAATGGGGGATTAACATGAGTACTCTCAGCTTTAAGATCCGTAAATTCGAATTTGAAAACCGCATTTTCATCTCTTTTGGGATTGTTTTTGCCGTCTGTGTGATGTCCTTCACCCTGTTCATGAACTTTCCGGTCATCTCGATGATGATTGGAAGACTCTTGGGAATTTCACTAAAAATTTCCCATTCAATGGGATTTTTCATCTCTTCCCTATTCGCGGCGGCCGCCTCGTTTTTAAGAATATGGGCGGGAAGTCTTCTTTCTTCTCAAAGAATGATGGCTTTCCCGGTTCAGAATGACACCTTGATTATTAAAGGTCCCTATCGAGTCATTCGAAATCCGATTTATTTCGCAGACTTAATCGCCTTTTCAGGATTTACGTTTGTTTTACCTCCCATCGGTTTGCTTCTGCCACTCCTCCTTTTTATCCATTATAAACAGCTCATTCAGTATGAGGAACTTTCGCTGGAACGCCGTTTTCCCGCTGCTTTCCAAAATTACAAAAAAAGAGTTCCCCCGCTTTTGCCCAACCCAAAAAATCTTAAAGATATGCTGACAGCCTGCCTGGAATTTTCCATCAACAGAGACGGTCTGAGACACAACGGCGTTTATCTCCTTCTGATACCGGGATTCATCACTGCCGCATTCACCCGCAACATTTTTCATGCCGTTATCATCGGTCTCCCGGGCATCATCGACTGGGCCGTCATACATACGAAGATAGGCAGGTCGGCTCCCCGGATAGCCGAATCCACTGAAGACAAAACCGTCGAGATCAAAAAAAATAAAATGTTCCGGGACATTCTTTACGGGCAGTGCTGGGAAGATCCTGAGATGGACCGAACGGCATTACAGATCAATTCCGATGATGTCGTATTTTCCATCACTTCAGGCGGATGCAATGTTTTGTCTTTTTTGATCGACAATCCCAAACAGGTTATCGCCCTGGATATCAATCCTCATCAAAATTACCTGCTCGAATTAAAAATGGCCGCATTTCATGAGCTCACCCATAAAGAAATCCTAGGCTTTATGGGAGTCACTCCCTCTCCTGACAGACTGAGATATTACAGACGGGTAAGACCATGGCTTTCTCCGGAAAGTTCTCGATACTGGGATAAACAAGGGGCAAAGATCAAAAAAGGAATCATTCACAGCGGCCGCTTTGAAAAATACATGCGCCTATTGAGGAAAACCATTATCCGACCTCTGATCAGCAAAAAGGTTATCGATCTGTTTTATGCGTCTGAGGACCAGGCTGAAAGAAAACGCCTGTTTCATGAAAAATGGGAAAATATATGGTGGTGGATTCTCACTCGCATCATGCTCAGCCGCCGGTTTAATTCCTTGTTCTTTGATAAAGCTTTTTTCAAATATCTCGACCAACGTTTTTCCTTCGGAAGACATTTCGCCGATAAAGCTGAGAAAGCGCTGACCGGGCTCCCGATGAAGAAAAACTACTTCCTGTCCTATATTCTGCGCGGAAATTACACCAGCCCCGATGATGTTCCGCCCTATCTCAAGCGGGAAAACTACTCGGCTGTTCGAAGCCGGCTGAACCGGGTGCGGATGGTCACATCAAGCTGCGAAGAATTTTTTTCTTCCATTCCGGAAAACAGCATCTCTAAATTCAATTTTTCGAACATCTTCGAGTGGATGTCCGATAAGGAATTCGAGAATCTACTCTTTGAGATATTGAGGGTCGCTGACAGCAATGCCGTTATGACGTATCGAAATCTCCTCGTCCACAGAGAGCATCCTTCCCCTTTAAACGGTTATATCCAATCACAGCGGGAGCTTGCTCAAGAGCTGCATTCCCAAGACTTATCATTTATTTACAACAACTACGTCATTGAAAAAATCATAAAAGGAGAATCAGGATGAGTTATCAGGTTATACCGGTCAACGATTCCAGGACCATGGATGATTTTATACGGCTTCCCTTTTCGATCTACAAAAATGATCCCCATTGGGTGGCTCCCGTCACCCAAGAAGTCCGGAGGACACTAAATCCTTCCCTCAACCCCTATTTTAAAAACGCCGACCTCAAGCTTTTTCTCTGCCGCAAGGAAAAAGAGCCCGTTTCCCGCGTTGCCGTTATCATCAACCGGAACCACTTTAAGAAATTTGGTGTCAAAGCCGCCTTCTTCGGTTTTTTTGAGTCATTAGAAGACACCCAAGCCGCACATCATCTATTCAGTGCAGCCGAAAACTACTGCATCGGTCAAGGCGCGGAACTTTTAGAGGGTCCGTTCAATCCACATCACTACTCCGAACTCGGACTTCAAACAAGCGGCCATGGAACCCCGCCGACCTTTTTCCAAACCTACAATCCCCCATACTACCAAAAATTTTTAGAACATTCCGGTTTCTCGGTGGCGGAACGATTACATACCAGAAAAAACGAAACCATCAGGGATTATTTACATAACCGCTATAAAAATCTTAAAGCCTCCCGCGTTAATGGGGACTACCGCATCCGGCCGTTTAACATGAGAGATATCCCCAATGAACTTGAGCGGATCAGGGAGGTCAACAACGACGCTTTTTCAGATAACTGGCATTTCCTTCCTCTTTCCCTGGATGAATACACGTTTTCAGCAAAATACCTGCGCTTGGTGACCAAACCGGAACTGATCCAAATCGTCGAACATAAAGGAAAACCGGTAGCCGTCCTTCACTATGTTCTGGATGTTAATCCGGCCTTGAAGAAGATGAAAGGCAGGCCGGGCCCCTTAAAATACGGAAGGTTTCTTTATGAAAAAAAGAAGATTCGAAAGCTCGTCATTTTTTCAGTTGCCGTAAAAAAGGCTTATCAACGCGGTAGAGCATTTTATCTTATTCTCAATGCCGCCTGCCGGATCGCCAAAAAATACGATTCCTTGGAAACCACATGGATGTCGGAAAAAAATATCCCGGCTGTTCAGACAGCCCAGCTCTTGGGATTAAAAGAAGATAAATATTTTTTCATTTATAAGAAACATTTTTCAACAATAAAAAAAGGAAAATAACCATGAAAAAAAAATGGGAACCGATGGATTGGGGGCTTTCGGTTAATTCGGGAGGGGAGCTCATGATAGGCGGGGTATCTACCGTTTCTCTTGCAGATCGGTTTGGTACCCCCCTTCATGTGCTCAATGAAGCCCGTCTTATTCAGACGGCATCAAGCTTCGTTTACGCCGCCCAATCGGAATATTCAGGAAAAACAACGGTCCATTACGCCTACAAATGCAATTCCGTCCCCGCCGTCGTCCGGGTTTTAAAAGAAGCGGGCTTGAAGGCTGAAGTGATGAGTCCGTTCGAGCTTTACCTTGCCTTGAATGCGGGACATAAAGGCGGAGACATTATCGTTAACGGTCCCTGCAAAACACGTAAGTTTCTTGAAAAATGCCTGGAAACGCATGTCCGCTTCATCATTATCGATTCCCTGGAGGAACTCGAGGAACTCGACATCCTCTGCAATGAATCCGGCCACCGGGCCGACGTCCTGCTCCGGATCAACCCGGATTATACTCCCCGCGGGACAAACCAAGGATCGGCCACCGCGAGCCGGAAAGGCTGCGCTTTCGGACTCGACCTAAAGGGAGGAGAAGTGCCTGAAGCGCTCATCCGAATAAAACAAAGCAAAGGTCTCGAGTTCCACGGTTTTCATTTTCACATAGGAACCGGGCTGAAGGATTCCAAAGATTACTCCAACGCCCTGCAGTGCCTCGGACAGCTTAAAAAAACCGCCGAGGCGACCGGTTTTTCTATCCGTGTTCTCGATGTCGGAGGGGGATTTGCCTCAAGGACAACCAGAGAGTTCACCTCCCGCGAACTATTAGTCTACCAGGGATTTGAGCGGCTTCCATCCGCGACCCGGAATAAAAAAGAACCAACCCATCAAAAATTCACCAGGGAAATTTCGCGAACCATTGAAAAATTTTTCCCCCATGGAGCCCTTCCTGAACTGCTTTACGAGCCCGGCCGCAGTATCGCCAGTCCCAATCAATTCCTGCTCCTCACCGTCCACCGCGTCAAAGAGCGCCGCGGAATCAAAAAATGGCTTATCACCGACGGCGGATTGGGAACAGTGACTCTCCCCACCTTCTATGAATATCATGAAATCTTTTTATGCAACGATGTGTTTCGCCCCGCAGTGGAAAAAAGCACCATCATAGGACCCGTCTGCTTTGCCTCCGACGTCGTCTACAGGAACAAGCTCATGCCCAGGGTACAGCCCGGCGAAGTCCTGGCTTTAATGGATAGCGGAGCTTATTTCACTGCCATGGAATCATCTTTCGGGTTTCCCCATCCTGCCATCGTTTCCGTCAAGAATAATTCGGTTTCCCTCATAAGGCGGACCGAAACCTTTGCGGACATGACAGGGAGAGATGTTTATATAAATCCAAAACAACAAAAGGAGGAAAAAAATGAAGTTTTCCGTGATCAAACATGACAACAATCCTTTGAGAGATAAAATTGCCGAATCATTTATCAAAAAATGTATTCAGCATGGACACGAACTCTCCCCGCCTGAAAACGGGGTTAAATTCGTGCTCAATCTAACGGGTATCGACAACCCCCAATTTTTCCGAAGAAACACAAAAAACATTTTTGTCTTTTCTCTTATAACAGCCGATACAAACGGAAAAAACCTTCATTCACTCTGCTATACGACCTTAGTTCATACGCTTTCAAATGTCCTGCTCTGTGCGGTTCCCGCGGATAACAGCATAACCGGCAGCGATTGTGAGATCTATTTCACGACTCCGGAAGCGGGCTTCTACCACTTCCCTTTTGATCCTGAAAAAGTCTATCAGCAGTTGTTACCTCTTGCCAGTGCCCGGTTTGCCATCGGAAACACTTTCTCTACCGACCTTCCGCAGCAGTACTGGAAAACAACCCCCATCGTCGAAAAGCTAAAAAAATTCGGAGGGGTGATGGACAGCTTGGGTATCCTGCCGTCCCCTTTTCCTCTCAAGAAAGTATTGCCGAAAGAAAGCATCCAGCATCTTTATAAGCTTTTTGAGATGAAAGGTCTTAGTTATGGAAATTTGAGCGCGCGGGAATCTATTCCGGAATTGTCAAAAACGACATTCTGGATGACGGCAAGGGGTATCAACAAAGCCAGGCTGTCTAAAGTGGGAACCGACATCCTTCTTGTCAAAGGATTCGACATGAAGCAGGGAAAAGCCTTGGTCAGCGTCCCTCCCGTCTATGAGCTGAAAGCCCGCGTATCCGTAGACGCGGTCGAACACGAAATGATCTACCGGACTTTTCCGGACGTAGGTGCCATTGTCCATGTCCACGCCTGGATGAAAGGAGTCCTCTGCACACGGCAGAACTATCCCTGCGGGACGCAAGAGCTTGCCGAAGAAGTTGTCCGCCTCCTCAAACAGACAAATAATCCCGCCCGAACCGCCGTAGGACTCAAGAATCATGGTCTGACCATCACCGGGCCCAGCCTTGACGAAATCTTTGAAAGGATATCAAGCAAGCTCATCATCCAGGTTCCCATGTTTGCCTGATCGAAAGGAAAAGAATATGGAGGTATATGCGATCCGAACACTAAGATCCCAGCCGTTGAGATTGGCGATGACCGTGGGCGGGGTTGCCCTCTGTGTCATCCTCATGCTTTTCCTCATATCTGTTTACAAGGGAGTGGCGGACGGCTCCGTTGAATATGTCCGGCATAATCACACCGATCTATGGGTGCTGCAGTGCAATGCCACCAATATCCTGCGCGGGTCTTCATTTGTGACCGCTTCTCAAGAGAAGTCAATTAGAGAACTGCCGGATGTAAAAAGCGTCTCACCGGTGCTGCTGGTTTTGGCTTCGGTTCAGAAAGACGGAAAAGAAAAAACAGTGTTTCTAACAGGATATGACATTACAAAGGGAAGTGGAGGACCACCGCAACTGGCTTTGGGCCGCCATGTTCAAAGGGACGACGAAATCGTTCTGGATAGGTCCTTTGCGGCAAAATTCGGGTTCGACATCGGAGATGTGCTGCATATCCAGGAACACCGCATGAAAGTTGTCGGTATCAGCCGCGGAACGAATGCTTTTGTCATTCAGTATGCCTTTGCAACACTGCGGTTCACCCGAAAGCTGGTCGGATTTCCCGGAATCGCCACCTGCCTTATGGTGGAAACCAACAACCGGGAATCCCTGGGAAAAATCGCACAACAAATCAAGGAAAAAGTCCGCGGAGTGGAAGCATACACCCATGAGGCTTTCTTGAAAAACAACATCCGGGAGATGGAGTCCGGTTTCCTTCCTCTTCTTTATACCGTCGCGGCCATCGGAGGCGTTGTTCTGACGGTTATCCTGAGTCTTCTCCTTTCCGTTAATATTCTTGAAAGAAGGAAAGATTTCTCGGTGCTCAAGACTCTCGGTGCAACGGGCCTTTTTTTAAAGAAAATGATCATCGAGCAAGCCCTCCTCATATCATCGGGAGCAAGCCTGACCGCTCTTTTTCTTTTTTTCCCGTTGGTTCATGTCATCGGCATTCTTTCCCCGGAAGTTTCCGTTAAAGCAACCATTGTGCATATTATTGGTGTGATTTTTGTCGTACAGGTCATGTCCTTTTTCAGCGCATTGATCTCCATCCAGAAACTTCGCCAAATCTACATTTTGGAGGTTTTCCGATGAACGTTCTGAATCAAAAAAACCCGGTACGGCTATCTGATGTTACAAAATATTTCGAGAGCGGCGGCAACAGAACATACGCCTTAAAAAATATTTCTTTAGAGGTCGGCAGAGGAGAATTGATCCTCTTCCTGGGGCCCAGCGGCAGCGGTAAAACCACCCTCCTCACCATGATGGCGGGACTCATAAAACCTTCCAAAGGGTCGGTCTTTCTCTTCAACCGAAAAGTCGACACTTATTCCCCGAAAGAGCTGCAGAAACTTCGCGCCTGTTCTCTGGGATTTATTTTTCAGACATTTCTGCTTATCGATTCGCTTACAGTGCTTGAAAATCTTCGCGTCGTCCTCAGGTTCTCAGGATATCCGAGAAAAGAAACGAATCAAAAAGCTATCCGGCTTCTTCAGCAGTTCCATATAGAAGAACTGGCCGGAAAATTTCCAGTTTGTCTCAGCCAGGGGGAAAAACAGAGAGTAGCAGTGGCACGGGCAGTCGCTAATGATGCTTCTCTCATCCTGGCTGACGAACCGACGGGAAGTCTCGAATCAAAGCAGGGTTTTGAGGTTATCAGCCTCCTCAAGAAACTCTCAGAAACAGAGGATAAAAGTGTTGTCATTGCCAGTCATGACCTCCGTATCGTGGAGTTTGCCGATCGTGTGTTTCGCCTTGAGGATGGGTCTATCCGTGGAAACAGGCCGGCGAGTTTTCGTCCCCTCAAACCCTATTCAGCATCAGAACATCAAATATTCGCGGGGAACGGCTGAAAGAATTTTATGACAAGAACCAAACACCCATCATATGATTTTAAAGATCTTCAGGGTAATGATCAGTAGAATGCCGACTCCCGCGACAGTTCTTTTCAGGGATTCGTACAACCGGTGGACATTTTTACTGTTAAAAAGATAATAGGATATGATAACGGCGACGATGGGGATGAAGACAAAAAGAAATATCTTAAACCGGTAATCAAAATCCAGCAGATAAGCCATGGCCGCACAAGGAACTAATCCGGCCAGGGAAAATCTAAGAAGTTTCTTGCCGTATTTAAGATAGAGGTTGGAAGCATTGATCTTTTTATCCAGTTCTGCTTCTTCGGTGGCTTTCAGGGGAATGATAAAAAGGGCCATGAAAAATATGATGATAAAGAAGGGGTGTAACAGGTTATCTGAAGAATTCATATAATATCCCAGCCTGATAGGGGTCTGCATGCCGATGACGATGACCAGGACGGCGGCCAGTGGGTAATTCCGAAGCCTGATCGGTTCGGCAGAATAAATGATCCCCAGAAAGGGGAACAGCATGAAATGGGACAGAGTAATCGGGGAGTTGAAGAAAAAAAACGGATAGACCACCGACAGGACAAGCAGGAACATTGAATAATTAAACGCAGCCTTTGGACTGATCTTACCTGAGGGAATAGGACGGTCGGGTTTCTCTATTTTATCCAGGTCACGGTCCGCCCACGAATTAAAGGTATAAACAAAATTTGTCGATATCAGTGAAACCAGAGCGGCTATAAAAACATTGTAAAGATCAAAACCACCGGCAATCCCGGCCCCAATCATATACGAGAAAAAAGCCCCCACAAAAATCCCAGGCCTTGACAGGTTTAAGTAGGAGATGAACTTCATCAGGCGGCTATCTTACCACTACCCTTTGTCACTCTTCAACCACTTTTGCCTGATTTCGAACAGCAACAGTATAGGGCACAAATCACCTCATCTCTTTTTCCTCTCGATGAATCCGATGATCCCGGGAATAATAAGGGTCGTTGTCAAAAAGCAGGCTGCAACGCCGATAAAAAGCGCGGCGCCAAACTGGGCCCATCCGGGAAAAACAGAGAAAAACTGGGAACCAAAGGCCAGCATGGTGGTCAAGGAGGTAAGCAGGATGGCCTTACCCGTACTGGAAAATACCGTCCTAATTTTTCCTTTTCCTTCGGACCTCCAGCGGTGAATGATGTGAACCCCGTCATCAATCCCGATACCTATGATTAGGGGAAGACCCATCATGTTCATGATGGTCAGCATCTGACCGCTGAGATATAAAACGCCCACCATCCAGAATATGCCTAAGGCAAGCGGAATCATGGCGATCACCGAATCACGAAGTTTTCCGAAATCGATCCAAAGGAGCAGAAAAACGATGACCAGGGTAAGCAGAACGGCTTTTCGTCCGTCACGTCCGAAGACACGAAGCAGGGCCAGGCCGAGAGAAGGCATACCCGTCATCTCTTCGGTCACACCTTCCACGTCTTCAACGAAACGGTATATCAATCCGCCTTCCCAGAGATTTCCAGCGGGGTAAACGGTCACGATAAAAAGGTTCCTCGATGTATTGCTGTACCGGTCTAAGATGCTTTCAGGAAGATCGGCTAATGTGATGGTTTCTGTCCGGCACATTCCGGTGACGGAATCTTTGAAATAGGGAGCAAAATCCCTCTGAAACAGGGAAAAACCCTCGGCCCCGGCAGAAAAATCGGATTCCATGGTTTGAAGAAGGTCTCTCAAAATATTTCCCGGACCGGGGACATCCGGGTCCCCGACAATCATTTTGCATTTGTTGTCCACTTTATCCCGGCCGCCGAGGAAGGCCATATCCTGGATCTCTATGATATTCATCTCCAAGCGCCCGATCTCCCGCTTCAACATTTCCATTTCCTGCGGTGAAAATATATTTTGAATCTCGGATTCACGAACGATATCCCGAATTTCCTCGATGACGGGAGTTCTCGCTCTCTGCTCTTCAAGCGAGGGGAGATAGCGCGAAATATCTTCGGTAACGGCCACGGTGCTCAAATCACGGAATTTTTTCGACAACTCCCTGGATTTTTCGACGGAATCAACAAGCGTAAAATCGTTCTCCGTACTGATATCAAATTTTTCAAGCACGGTATCCATGAGCTCGATTGATGCCAAGCTCTCGGGCTCCATGTTCATAAAGTTGTTGTCGAACCGAATTTGAAAGGCCGACCAGATGAGGAAAGCACTGATAACCACGGAACCCGCAATGGTAAAAACATAATGTTTTCCCAGCCATTCCGCCATCCTGCCGAGAAAGCGGAAGGAGATATCTTTTGCTTCGCGAACTCCCTTTCCCCGTTTATTTATTTTCTTTTCAACGAGCCGTGCCCTGAAAACAAGGAGAGTGGGAAGAAACAGCATCGTAGCCAGAAGGATGGACAAAAGCCCCGCCCCCGTCACGAGACCCATTTCGCGCATACCGCGTGCCTGGCTGACCATAAGCGTCAGGAAAGCGCAGGCTGTCGTCAAGGCTCCGGTAACGACCCCTTTTCCTGATTTCAGGAATGTCGATTCCATGGCCTGGGGAATGCTTTCGCCCGCCGCCCTTCTTTCGGTGAAATTCGATATGATATGGATCGAAAAATCGATGCCCAATCCCAGAAGAACAACGGACATCAGGGCCGTGAACATATTGAGAGATCCCACGACAAAAAAGGTCGTGCCCATCCCCCAGATCAATCCGACAACGAGGGTAATGATGGCCAAGACCGGGGCGACCCACATGCGGAAGGATACCATCAGCAGAATAAGAATGGCGATAAGCGCGAAGAGTGTCGTCGAACCCAGACTCCTCTGGGAATAGACCTGTTCATCATGCTCTCTGGCAACACTGCCGGTAAGCCCGGCCTGCAGTCCCGGATAATCTTGAAGAAGATCGTCAACAATGGCCTGCACTTCTTCAGTAGCCACCATGAGATAGTCCCGGTCCATTATCGTAAAGGTAGGAACGGCGGTTAGAATGAGGGTTGTTTTATCGTAAGAGAGAGCATAAGGATCACCGAAGAGGATTTTATCTGCGGCCGCCTTGATTTCTTCTTTCGTTAGCTCCTGTTGGGAAGCGGCTTTCCGGAGCTTTAAAACCAGGTTCTGAATGCCGTCCAGAAAACTCACGGCCCCGTCCTCTTTCTCCCGTGTCGAGATCGATTCCTGGTCGCCGATATATTCTTTCTCCATGGAATCGTTGATATTCCGCACCAGCTCCAAAAGGTTGGGATTGGTAAAAATATCCTTAAGATTTTTCAGGTCATCTTCCTTGACGAGCATCAGCATGTTTTCTCTTAGAAAATCGAGCGGTGCTTTATAATCCACACGCTGAAAAAGGACCTTATCGATATGCGATCGCATATCGTCGATCTCTCTTTGATATTTTTCGATATCCTCTTCGCGGCCATTACGTGTTTTTAATTTTTCGATTTTTATCTCAAGTTTTTCGATCTCTTCTCGCCATTTTTTGTTTTGGGAGCTATCGACCACGTCCAGAATTTTGGGAGCGATTTTTTCGGCAAATTCCTTGATGCGGGATTCCTCACCCTGGACGACGACGATCAGGCTTGAGGCCGTTTTAAACTCCTTAAGAACTTTGTTGTACTGAACGACCATGGGATCCTTTTCCGGAAGAAGATCGGAGGTGCGCATCGACAGCTTGAGCTGACCGGCAGCTCCGGCCATGATGATCGTAACCAAGAGCACAACAGCCAGCATTCTCCATGGATGAAGCGCATGCCAGCCGGCTAATTTTTTAAGAATCTTTTCTCTCCACATCGTGTTCTCCTTTCTGCCTCAAAAATAGATCCTGGCCCGAATCAATCCGGCATTTCCCATATTTTGGGCGAAGATCTTTCCCTCTTTTCCTAAATTGAAGTTCAGGTAGGCCAAGACCTCCACATTGTCGGAAAAACTCCAGTTGAGAAGCGGTACAAGAGCGAGGCTGTTATCCGAAATGCAAAAAACGGCCGAACACCCCAGGCTGACAAAGTCGGAAACCGGATGCTTGATGAATGCATAAACCTGATCGCCGGCAATGGTTTTTTGTTCCATGGCCATCATTCGCATCCAGTCGTTGAGCGAGTATTCCGTATAATCTGATTTACCCAGGGTATTGCGGTAATATTCCACCAAAACGTAAGTCTGAAAATCGAAGGTATAATCCGACCCGACGACCAGCTCGTAAAAATTGTCGCTGGTTTCCATCCAGTTATAGGCAAACTCCGCCCATATCCCCAGGCCGAGAAGCTCCCCGGCCGTACCGGCTCCTAAAAGCTGTCTTTTTCCCGGCAGCTCGACAAAATTTTGTGCGGAAACATCAAATTGGGTGTAGTCATGGAAACGCCACACTTTTTCGATACCGACAAGGGAAATATCAAAATGGGAAATCCTGCTTTTGAAGAGGAGCATCTTGGCTGAATTTTTCAGGGAGTCATCGGGAGCATAGAGGGCGGTCAGCGTGGTGCTGTGACTTACGGGAATATCAAGCCTCAAGGCATTATGGCCCGGCTGTTCATAGGTGGGATCCAGAAAATCCTTGATATTAAAAACATCCGTGGGATTCCAGATATAGCCTGTTCCCATGGAAATTTGCTGTTTGCCGGCCGTCAGGTCGAAACGTTTAAAGGACAGCTTCAGGTAGGCGTTATCGAGAAATATCCTGTCGTTAAAGGGAAGAATATAAAGTTCCTCCATTCCGGGAGAAACCTCGGCCGAGGCTTTTTCCGGCAGAAAATCCAGAATGTTCCAGGTCGTTTTCCCATGATAGGTCATGAAGTTGACATTGGCCGCAAAGGTGATGTTATCCGAGAGACTCGACTTGAGGTCCAGCCGCAGCTTGTTGCTGAACAACTGGAAAAAATCGTCTTTCAACTGGGTCCCGATGATCTGAGATTCGAAGTAACCGAAAAGTTCGGCTTTAGATTGGGCCTGAAGACCAGACCGGCAGAGAATAAGACAAACAAAACAGGCAGCGGCTTTTTTCATTTTTTCAGCGTCCTTTCCGTAAACATGTCGTCATCCAGCGTGAGGTTGTACTTGACGTCGAGGAGTTCCATCCTGGTTTGCGTATTATCGTTTTTATTCTGCATGACGATTTTTTTCGCGGTTGGAATGCCGTCAATAACCTGGACATCACTCTGGACGAGCCGCTTTTCCACTCTGTCCGGATAGTTCTCAGAATAATAGTCGATAACAATCGGCACGAAATTTTCCTTGATGATCCACAAAATCATCTTCGGGTAGGAGAGATCACTCTCGGGCTTTCGCGTCAGCTCGAGTTTGTAACAGTCGTATCCCTCCATCTTTTCGTCATCGAGACGCTCGGCGGTGTAGTCATCGATAAAGGCATCCCCGCTTCCCATATCTTCGTAGGAAAAATCGCTTCCTTCCATCTTCTGCTTTTTGGCATGAGTGGCCAGCTTTCGAACACGTCCGGTACGGGGGAAATAAACCCAGATGTCGTTGGCATTGTTCAGCATCAGGATGGCTTGGTCTTTGACCCGTCTCGGCTCCAGGTAGCGCATGAGGTTTTTTTCACCGCTGTTTGTACTCCAGGAGTCATAAACGAACGTTCTTTCTTTTCCCGAGCTGGTGGTGATCGTCATCTTCATCCGGGCGTAAACCGTATCGGGATTGAACGTCTCATTGGCTTTTTCGATGATTTTTTTTCCCGTAAGCTCCTGGCCGAAAAGCACATAAGATAAAATCAAAAACAATATTGCGAAAATGAGATATTTTTTCATGATTCCTCCTTATTTTTCTTCATCCTTCTCTTTTGTTTCGCGATTTGCTCCACGGATAAAAGAGTGAGGTTCAGGTCACGAATCTTATTGAGCAATCCGTGAAGATGGGCCTGATCCCGGACCGGACCTAACAACATGGTGTTTGATCCGGTAAAAAAAATGTCCAAACCGTCAAACCAATCCAACCATTTTTTATCGAGACGGCCCTCGACGGTGAGTTCATAAATCCCGGCGATTTTTTCACCTTCTTCTCTTTTCATGGGCCTGTCCTTTCATTTTTTCCTTCTTGTGCATTTTATGGACTTCCATTAACAGAATACGCCGCAGTCTCTTTGGGGGTCATCACACGAAAATGTGATTTTTGGGGGTGATTTATATAGCCTTCAGGTGGACCCGAACGCTCTGTTTTTATGAACAGCACAGGACATCAATGCTATTCATGTTATGCGTGTCATTCCTTCTTTATGTCATACTCCGGCTTGTCCGGAGAACCCATTCTTTGTAATATGTCATACTCCGGCTTGTCCGGGGTATCCATTCTTGGTAATGTGGCATTCTCCGATCACCCGAACAAGTCGGGTGATGACTACCGATATACTCTATATAATACCGACTGATGACATAAGTCAAAATTTGGTCATTAAAATAAAATACACTAAAGTTTTAAATTTGGACGCGTTTACAATAATTCAAGTTCCTTAGCCCTGGCCACGGCCTGGGTCCGGCTGTGGACGCCCAGCTTGAGATTGATATTTTTTGTATGGGTCCGGACCGTATTCAAGGAAATAAAAAGCTTTTGGGCGATCTCCTGGTTGGATAATCCGCCGGATATGAGCAAAAGGACTTCCAATTCCCTGTCGCTCAAAAGCTCCACGGAACCCTTCCTTTTTTCCGAAGGGACAGCCTTGAAAGCCAAGAGGATTTTTTTGATATAGGATTTCGAACATGGATCTTTTCTATTTTTTGTAGAAGCCGTTTCTTCAAACACATTCTCAAGAAGCCGTTTCACTACAGAGCCCTTTCTCGTAAAAATTCCTAAAAGCCCGTTGGGTTCGGCAAGAGCGAGCGCGGACTTGATTTCTTCGACAGCCGTTTTTTCTTCACCATTTTTTTGAGCAATCAAAGCCCGGAGAATACGGACTTCGATTTGATTAAAAACCCGGTTTCCTTTTTCAGCACAGGAAATCAAACGGGCACAAAGGCTTTCGGCATCATCCAAACGGCCTTGGGCCGCCATAAAATTGGCCAGCGCTATATGTTCCGCTTCTTTCCGCTGACAAAGTTCGTCGTCGAACCTTAATTCCTTGTCTTCGATGAGCGCTGCAGCAGCTTCAAGATTCCCTTGAACCAAATAGAGGAAAATTTTCATGGCGGTTATGTTATGCATCATCCAGGGAGGCATGATAAAATGCTTCGCGCTTTCTTCCAAGGATTGAAGCACTTGCCGGGCTTCCTTATATTTATTTTTGTACAACAGCGCCCTTATCAGGGAAAAGCGGCAGCTCGATAAGGCAATGGGGTCGTTAACCCGCTCAGCCGTTTGGATTCCTTTTTGGATAAGGCGGATACCTTGTTCCAGGTCTCCTCTTTCGATGTAAATGGCTCCGATACCGCTGTAGATCGTGCTTACGGGACCGGATTCAAGAAAGCCCCGTTCTTCGGCTATAGGAAGAAGATCGCTGTATATCTTCAAAGCTCGATTCACGTTTGCCTGCAGACCGACCACGCCGGCCAGACAGCTGCCTGCCAGCAGGATGAAGTAAATATTGTCCGCTGAACGGCTCCATTCCAAGGCTTCGGCAAATGCCTCTTCCGCTTTTTTCAGGTCCCCTTCCCCGCTCCAGCCGTAGGCAAATCCCTCGGTGGTGGCGGCAACACTCCTCCATATCATATCTTCCTGTGGAAGGAGTTTGAGCGATTCCTGTGTATAACTGATGATATCTTCTATTTTCCCGCAATAAGCGGACATGACAGCCCGTATGACGGCGATTCGTCCTTTGAGTTTTCGGACTTCATGGGGACTCACCTGGGTTTCTTTAAAAAGTTTTTCCGCGGTATTCAACCACTCTTCAGCGGCTTCCTGTTTCGCGTTTTCAAAAAGCTCCCGCGCGTGAAAAATGCAGAGATAAGGATTTTGAGCTATTTTTTCCTCGGGAAGGTGCCGAAACCATCTCCACAACCGGCTTTCCATTCCCCTGTCCCAATCGAACTCGGCGATGTCTTCGATAATTTCAGCCGCCCGGTCAAATTCCCCTCCGGCTAAAAAGTGGTCTACGGCATTTTCTTTAAATCCGTTCCGGCTGTACCATTGGCCGGCTTTAAGGTGTAGTTCCGGCAGGATCTCTTTCATCCCCTGTTTGAGACGTTGTTGGAGCAGGTCGGCGAAAAGACGATGATACCGGTACCAGTTCCCTTCGACGTCCAGGGGAAATACAAAAAGGTTGGACCTTTCCATCATGGCCAGCATTTCCCGGCTGTCCTTTGTGCCGGTAACGGCATCACACAGGGCACCCGTCAAGGGATCCAGAATGGAAGTCTTGAGAAGAAAATGATGGATATGCTCGGGCTGGCGGTTTAGAACCTCCTCCATCAAATAATCGGCGATATACCTGTTATCTCCCTTAAAATCCTGAATAAAAGCAGATGCATTCTCCCGGCCCTGTATCGAAAGGGCCGCCAACTGCAGGCCTGCGATCCAACCCTCCGTCCGGGATTCGAGACGGTGAATGTTTTCAGATGAAAGGTCCAAATGAAGTTTGGTGTTCAGAAGCTGAACCGTCTCATCCATGCGAAAACTCAGGTCACCCGCCCGGACCTCTATCAACTGGCTCTGGCTTCTCAGGCGTGAAAGGGAAAGAGGAGGATCGGAACGGGCCGCAAGATAAAGATGCATTTTCTGCGGAAGGTGATCAATAAAAAAACCGATCATCCGGTGAATGGCCTCATTTTCGACAAGATGGTAATCATCGAGGACAAGCGCCATTTCTTTCGAAGTTAATAAAACGTCATTGAGGATATTGATTAAAATGGTCTCTATTGAAGGCCGCTGGGGAGACTGCAGAAGATTCATGGCCGTTTTTCCCACATCGGGTTCTTCCCTCTGAAGCGCGGCGATGACATACTTTAAAAAATGAAGGGGGTTGTTATCTCCGGAGTCGATGGAAAACCAGGCAACGGGAGCTTTTGACTGCCGGGCCCAATCAGTAAGCAGCGTTGTCTTTCCAAATCCGGGGGGAGCCGAGATGACTGTCAGCTTGGTATCCCATCCCTTGTTGAGGCTTTGAACAAGGCGCTGACGGGAAACCAGACCGGATTTCAGCGTTGGAACGAGGATTTTGGATAAGAGTAAAGGAGAAGGATCGTTGTTTTTTCTCTGGTTTAAGCTTCGATGTGACATGATTCCAACTTTTTAGCTTTTATCACAGGTTTACATGGAGGTCAATTTAGGGGTTTGATCCTAGGTTTGAATTGAATTTCACTTTATTTCGTCGCGAAAAGACGTACTTCACACAGCCATCACCCGCTTTATCCGGGTGAAACAGAAGCCGCAGATAAAAGGAATGGATTCCCCGAATGAATCGGGGAATGACAAACAAGGTAAAAAACGGACGTACCTAACAGTCATCACCCGGTTTATCCGGGTGATCAAGCCTGTGTTTAGAAAGGTCTTTCCATCTATTTAGGACCAAACATAGTAACCGCTTATCGAATGTTATGACCTTTTATATATTTTCCCTTCGCTCCCAGCAGAACATCTTGTATAAAATCTTATGTTCATAATAGATGAATCGGAACAAAATCTTTTATGAAAGCTGTAAAAATTTGATATATTATCTAACCTGCATTATTCATAAATTTAACCGACATTTTCTTGAAAATGGTCATGGAAAATATTTCATTATAAATCTTACTTAAAATCAATATTAAATGACACATTTTATTGAAATTATCTATTGTTATCGGTCAAATTTATGAATTTTTCATGCGGCATGCACACGCGAACGATGAAAATTATTGCCTGTAATCCTGGATCACCCGGATGAACCGGGTGATGACTGTTGTTATTTTTTAGGTAATAATACAGGTTAAAAGAATAGGAAAAACAAAACGATGATCTACCTGAAAAACCGGAAAAATCTGTTTTGGATTCTTCAGACCGCCGGATGGCTTTCCTATGTTGGTATCATCCTGATCACTTTCTGGGTACGAGGCGCACTGACGACATTCGTTCTGGTCAGATTCTCAACAGCCGCGGCCGCCGGTTTTTTGGTCACATCCGCCATTCGGTATTTTTACAAAAGAATAAATATCCTCAACCGTCCTTTTCGTACCCTTTTTTTGTTGACCGTGTTGACGTCTTTGGTAGGGACGAACCTTTTGATATGGATTTCGAACGTTTTGCGGATTCCTTATTTGGGCCTGGATGCCCTGAAAACCAATCCAAACTTCATGTCTTACCTGCACAGAAATGTCTGGTGGTTTACCCCTCTAATCGGATGGAACGCGCTTTACTTGAGTATCAAGTTCTGGCGGGAATGGTCCGTTCAGAAGAAAAAAACGGAAGAGGCCCAGTCCCTGGCCCAGGCAGCCCAGCTTCAAATGCTCAGCTACAGGCTGAATCCGCATTTCCTGTTCAACGCCCTTAATTCCATTCGGGCCCTTATCGTTGAAGATAAGAAAAATGCAAAAAATATGATCACGGAACTTTCCGACTATCTGCGCTACTCGCTGATCAGCAGAAACCATGAAACTGTTCCATTAAAAGACGAGATGGAAGCCATTCAGCACTTTTTTAATATTCAGAAGATGAGGTATGAAAAAAAATTGGACGTTTCCATTGATGTCGACCCAGCGGCTGAAGAATTTCCCGTACCGAGCTTCCTTCTTCACCCTTTGGCGGAAAACGCCGTCAAACACGGTCTGCGCACCAGCCCCCTTCCTTTAAAAATCCAAGTCAAGGTTGATCTTCTTCGGGAAAACCTTCATATAAAAGTCATCAACACCGGATATTGGATCGCTCCCCCCTCTTCCTCCATAAAAAGTCCTATAACCACCGGATTGGACAATGTCCGGCAGCGTCTCCAAGAATCCTATCCCGGCAAACATCGTTTTGACATATCGGAAAAAAACGGTTCCGTACAGGCGGACTTAACCATCAAAAGGTCAACAGGAGCTCTTTTTTCATGAAGCCGGTCACACCTTTAAAACGAAAAACATTGTTCTGGATCATCCATGTCTCAGGTTGGCTTTTTTACACTGTTTTGGCGTTCATATTCGGGTATAGGGAAAGACTGACGGATATTCCGCAACTGTTATATTTTACCCTTCCTTATGCGGCAGGATTCCTAGTCTGTATTCCCATGCGGTTCGTCTACAAGAAAATCCGTATTCATGAACGTCCTTTAAAATATTCCATTACCGCAGCTTTGGGAACATCTTTTGCCGGCTCCAACCTATGGATGGGATTGCTGATCCTAATCAGCATGATCTTGCCCATGCCGTCAGAAACACCGATGCCGTTTATCCAGATTTACATGATAAACGTCCTTTCCGGAGGTATGCTGCTTCTGGGATGGACATTTCTTTATCTGGGAATAAAAACCGGAATGGAATGGAAAGATCAAGAAGAAAGAGCTAAAAAAGCCAATGACCTGGCCCAGAACGCCCAGCTTCAAATGCTTCGCTATCAACTGAATCCCCATTTTCTCTTCAATTCCATGAATTCTATAAGGGCGCTGATAGATGAAGACGACCAGAAAGCGAGAGAAATGATCACCGAGCTTTCAGAATTTCTGCGGTATTCTCTGGACAGTAAAGACTATGCCGACATTCCGCTCAAAAATGAAATCGACGCCGTGAAGCACTATTTTGCCATTCAGAAAAAACGTTACGAGGACAAACTCGAAGTCATTTACGATATCGAACCCCAAGCCGAGACATATCCCGTCCTCAGTTTTTTGATTCACCCTCTCGTTGAAAATGCCGTGAAATACGGAATGCGGACCAGCTCTATGCCTCTTTCCATTCACCTCAAGGCTAAAATAACGGACGGTTCTCTTTGGATCGAAATCAGCAATACGGGGAAATGGATCGAACCGGAAGACCGGAAAGACCAGCCGGACGACAGCACGGGGACGGGTGTCGACAACGTGCGGCGCCGGCTCGAGAATGCCTTCCCCGGGCGCCACCGTTTCGAAGTCGTTGAAAAGGAAGGAAAAGTTCACGTACAATTGGAAATAAAGTCTAAGGCGGAGAAAAACGGATGAAAAAGACCTACAACGCCCTCATCATCGATGACGAACGACTGGCCCGAAAAGACCTGATATCCCTTCTTCAAGCACATGAAAACATCTCCGTTGTCGGTGAGGCCGATGATGTCTCCTCGGCCGTCAACGCCATTAATAGTCTGAATCCCGACGTAATCTTTCTGGATATTCAGATGCCGGGAGATTCCGGATTCGATCTTCTGGAAAAAACGGATGTCGCGGCCCACATCATTTTCGTCACGGCCTATGATGAATACGCTATCCGGGCCTTTGAGGTCAATGCCCTGGATTATCTTCTCAAACCGGTCCACCCGGACCGTCTGGCCGTGGCCCTCGAAAGATTGGACTCACAAGAGAAAGAACCACGGAAGAGGACGCGAAATCTTGCTTATGAGGATCGCCTTTTTCTCATGATAGGCAGACACTTCAAATTTTTAAAGATAAGCACCATTCTTAGTATCAGCGCCGCAGGGGATTATTCGGAAGTGCTGACAGCCGACGGGAAAAAAGGGTTGACCCTAAAATCCATGAAGGAATGGGAAATCCGTTTGCCGGTTCGGCATTTCATTCGCATTCACCGCTCAACCATCATCAACATGGAATACATCGTTAGGGTCGAAGAATGGTTCAACTACTCCTTCAAGGTTTATCTTAGAGAGATGGAAGAACCCTACGTCATCAGCCGCAGATACGCCAACAAACTGAAAGAAAAATTGGGCTGATATATCTGTTTTTGTCGGCCGAATTTATGATTTTTTCATGCTCAGATGCACCCCCAAATAATGAAGATTACTGCCTGCAATCCTGGACCACCCGGATGAACCGGGTGATGACTGTTGTTATTTTCTAGGTAACAATACAGTAACAGGCCTATCCCCTATTCATGAAAAGTTTAGACTTCTGCCGGATATATTGACCGCTTATCGATTCCTTCTTTCCCGCCGCCCTTCAAACACTTTACACTGTTTATGAATATCGATCTCTTACAAAACATGGAAGGAGATGGATCATGTCCATATGCAAAAAAGCTCTTTTCGTCTGGATTGTTATTATCACCCTTGTTTTTATTTTATTTGGAGAAGAAAACGACGAGGCAAAAAAACTCTGCGAGAAATATCTTATTGCCAGCGGCGGTTCCGCCCTTTCCGATATCAAAACGGAAATCCGGAAAGGAACGCTGCTGCGCGGCGTTACCGGGAAAGTTCCGTTCAAAATGATTGCTAAGGCACCGGGAAAGTGGCTCTATCTTCAAACATTCGCCTGGGGCGACCGGGTCTGCTACGGATTTGACGGTCAAACCGCCTGGATTCAGGACACCAGGGAAATTATCCCGATGAATCCACGGCAGAGGCTAGATTTTCAACTTCTGCTCGATGTTCACGCCCCCTTGAATATTCAACATATTTTCCCCCGGATGACGGTACAAGGCTCCGGAAATGTCGGCGGGGAAGAAATGATAATGGTACTCGCCGTTTCCCGTGATGGGATCCAAACGGAATTGGCGTTCGACAAACAAACGGGGCTTCTCCTGAAAGCGGGAGAAATGCTTTTCGAGGATTACCGGGATGTCGGGCTTGTGAAACGTCCCTTTAAAATAATTCTGGGGAAAAACGAAGAAGAAGAACATAAAAGGATGGTTTTGGAATTTTCCGAAATTCAACACAACGAAAAAGTCGACGATTCCCTATTCCAACAGCCGGAATATCCCCTGACTTACGATAAGGCCCCGCTTTTCAAGAGGCGCACACCGGTCGAAGTGAGCCCGGAAGACCTTCAAGCCTGCGTCGGAACATACAGGCACCCAAATTCCTCAAAAGTTATATTTACTGTTATCAGACAGGACAATCATCTTCTGTTTTCTCACCCCGCGTGGGGGGGACAAAAGTTTGAGATTATACCCGAATCGAATGAGGACTATTTTATTGAATTCCTGAACCTCGAATTTCACTTCGTCAAAGACCCGTCGGGAAAAGTAACCCACCTTGAGATCAAAACCGACAAGACCTTGAAGGCGGAAAAAATCGATGGGGAAACCTCCCCTGAAATACAACCCTAGAGAGAAGGAGCCAGACATGAATCGAAAACAATTTTTGAAAAAGTCACTTCAAGCCGGACTCTGCGCCTGCGGGGTAAGATTGGGGCTTGAAGGCGGAACGAAAAACCCAAAGGTAGCGGTCCAACAGGAATCCAAACCGGAATCGCAGGAATGGATAGGGGACCTGGAAAAACGGATGATCAAAGGGGCCGAAACCCCGGCCTGGCGAAAAATGGAAAAGGCGGGAATATGGATCAAGGATGTCACGAAGCACATGGATGCCATGCTTGATGAAGAAACCAAGGTCAAGCTGATGCAGGCCTGCGGGCGTTCGTGTTTCATCCACACATTCGGTGTCGCTGAAAATAAAACACCGACAAAAGAGGAGCGGGAACGCTATCTCAAACTCCTTCAAAGCCGGGGCGTTGAGATACAAAGGGAAGGGAACGTCATCCGCTTCACCATGAGCTGGGGACGGAATCATCAGAATCCCACGGGACTTGTCATGAGCGACGGCTACTGCATGTGCCCACAGGTCGAATCCGGACCTCCCGGCCTGTCCCCTACCTACTGTTTCTGCTCGACCGGATATGTCAAAGAAAGCCTTGAGCGTGTATTAGGCAAACCCATCAAAGTTGAACTCCTCGATTCCTTGAAGATGGGAGGAAAAGACTGCGTTTTTAAAGTGGAGCTTCAAGATATATAATAGTTGTCACCATATGATTTGAATATAAGAAGCAGATCACTGAACAAACCTGCAAATAGTGAACAGAAAAATAAAAGTAAAAATACGGACATAACAGTCATCACCCGGTTTATCCGGGTGATCCAGGCATAAAAATGATGTAAAGGACAAGCACATTTTAAGAAAGAGGTGCAAACATGAAAATCCAAAAACAGATCAAAAATCTTTTGCTGATCACCTGTGGACTGCTCGCTATGAATGTTTTTTTCTTTGGAGCCCAAGAGTTTATCGAGTTCGACTCCGAACACTGGCAGCTCGGGCCGGCAACCCGGGTTGAAGAGTTCCTGGGCCGCAAAGCTTTGACCCTTACCGGTACGGCCTTTCTTAAGGATGTCGCCTTGGAAAATGGTGTTGTCGAATTCGACCTCGCCTGTAAAGAAGGCAGGTTTTTTCCGGGCATCGTTTTCCGGCGGCAGGACGCGGCCAACTATGAAGAGTTTTATATCCGTCCTCACAAATCCGGTCAGCCGGACGCCCTGCAGTACACACCCGTTTTTAACGGCCTTTCGGCCTGGCAGCTCTATTACGGAGATGGATTCACCAATACCTGGAACCTTCCGAAAAACGATTGGATACACATCAAAATCGAATTTTCAGGAGAACAGGCCAGGGTTTTTGTCGGTGATTCAGAAAATCCGGCTCTCGTCATCCAAAATCTCAAGCTCGATCCCCAAAAAGGAGGCCTAGGCCTGAAAGTGACCGGCCCTCCCGGACTGGCCTATTTTTCCCATTTCACATTCAGGGAGGATAACAGCCTATTCTTCGAACCTCCTCTTAAAACGGAAACGCCTCTGGGCATGATCACCCAATGGGAACTGTCCCAGTCTTTCCCTTACAATCTTATTGACGGAAAGACCTATCCTTCCCAAGACATATTGGAAAAGGTCTCATGGGAAAAAGTAACCAGCGAGACTTCCGGCCTGGTTAATGTCTCCCGATATGTCAAAAAAGGCCCGGTTCTTCCAGGCTACGTTATGGCCAGAACGACAATTTCCACCGATGAACAAAAAACGATGGAGGTCCAGTTCGGCTACAGCGACCTTGTCAGTATTTTTTGCAACGGACGGCTGATTTTCTACGGCAACAGTCAGTTCCGGTTGAGAGATCCTTTTTTCCAGGGATATGTAGGATTGTTCGATGCGGTATTTCTGCCTTTGGAAAAAGGTGAAAACGAACTTCTCCTTCTGCTTGCCGAGGCCACTGGAGGTTGGGGATTTTTGTGCAAAGACGGAAACGCCGTTTATGTAGACCAAAGCCTGGAAAAAGCCTGGGAACTGCCCAACTTTTTCAGTTGGCCGGAAACCGTACTTTATGACAAAAACAGGGACGTTCTCTATATTTCCAATCTTTATGCAGACGGCATGCCCTTCCTTTCCAAGGTCAAGCCTAACGGTGAGATAGAAAACCTCAAATGGATCGCGGGATTGGTTCAACCAACGGGGATGGCCATCCATAAGGACAAGCTTTTTGTCGTTGAGAGGGCCCACATTGCTGAGATTGATATCCCTGCCGGGAAAATCGTCAAAAAGCACGCCGCTCCTTCCCCGGGATTCCTGAACGATATCGCCGTTGACGAAGCCGGGTGCCTCTATATTTCTGACTCGCAGAAAGGCCAAATTTTGAAATTCGAAAACGGCGCCTTCTCGACCTGGAAAAGCGGGAACAACTATGCTCAAGTCAACGGGCTTCAATACGCACACGGAAAATTATACGCAGGCTTTTCTTCCGATTCCAGCCTGAGGTCGATTGATGTGGAAAGCGGTGAGATGAAAACCCTAACCGTACTGGACCCCGGGGCCATCGTCGACGGGATCGAAACCGATGAAAAAGGGCATATCCTGGTTTCCGACTATAGGGGAAAAATCTTCGCAGTCAATCAACAGGGACAAAAAAAGCTTCTTCTAGACAGAACCGCACCGAAACAATATTGCGCCAACTTCGCCTATCTGCCTGAGAAAAACCTGTTGATTGTCCCCAGCTTGAGCGACAACCGCATCACCGCATACAAGCTAAGCGTAAAATGAATTTTTGGATAATGAAACAACCGGCTTTCCTTGTTCAAGAGCCAAGGGGTTGAGCCGGGTCGGTTGCCGCAGTGTCAGGTCGGTTCAGGGGGAGGTATCGGTCTGTGAAGCTGGATATCATCGCTGGTGAAGACCGCCATCTTGACAAACTAACGAACGTTAGTTAGAATATATCAAAATATCTCAGTTGGTTCATTCGATGAAAGAAACTATATCTAACTTGCCCATGCGTGAAAAAATTCTTGACACGGCAGCCAGTCTTTTTGCTCAAAAAGGCTTTTATGCTGTTTCCGTCAGAGAAATCACACGAACTGTCGGAATCAAAGAGAGCTCACTTTACAACCATTTCCGAAGTAAGGATCAACTCCTCGAAGAAATCTTTGATCTATTCCAATCACAGGAAGAGGAGTTTTTCAAGGGACTCTCCTCAGCTATTGAAATCAAAAAAACCTTCAAGCGTGGGAAAATAAAGACGTTTTTAAACAATGAACTCAAACGTTTCTTAAGGTTTTGGGATTCTCCGCAGAGGGAACGCCTGTGGTTTATCGTCTCGATGGAGCAGCACAGGAATCCCCATGCAGCCGGTTTGATTCTTCAGGGTTTTCAACAAACGAGGAAGTCGTTAAAAAATCTTATTCAAGTTCTCGTCGATCATAAAATAATAAAGCCTCTGAACTCCGATCTTCTGGCCGCTGAGTACTCGTATACGATGCGTGCTATGTTTCTGGAATACAGGCTCCTAAAAGTCACAAACCAAAGCACCCACTCCATCAAAAAGTCGATGGAGGCTTATATCCAACGTTTCCTGGAGAGAATTCAGGATAAAGGATAAAAAGAAAGACATGTGTCAAGGAGGCACATAAAAATGAAAGCTTCCCGGAAAATTATCAACGGTATCCTGATCATTCTAATTGTTACTTCCTGCCTGTGCATGGCTCAGGAGGTAGATATGGAGGGATGCAAGGATCATCCGTTGTTTACACGGATGAAAAACTTCTACATAACAAATTGTGAAAGCAAATTTGACGCGGTCGATTTTTATGTCAATGACTCTGAGTACAAAACTATTGAGGGCCAGAAGACTATGATCGACTACTATTTGAAAGAAGGCTCTCCCGTTCCAAGCTATCTCCAGATCATACGGAATTTCAGCAACGCTTTAAAATCCATCGGAGGGACCGCTCTTTATGAAGGTAACCGCTATCTTTGCGGTAACCTAAACAAGAATAACCGTGAAATCTGGGTTTCAGTGGAAGGTTACAATGACGGATGGGAATATCGTCTCATAATTGTAGAAATTGAAGAGATGATTCAAGAAGTTACCGCCAGTGAAATGCTGGATGCCCTCAATCGTGACGGATTTATAGCTCTCTATATCAACTTCGACAGCGGAAAGTACGAAATCAAACCTGAATCACAGCCGACCATAGAACAAATTGCTCAATTGATGAAGGACAATCCAGAACTGAAACTGAGCATTGAGGGGCACACCGATAATGTCGGCACCCCGCAAAACAATAAGGTTTTATCTGAAAATCGTGCTAAAGCTGTGATGAATGCCGTTATAAGCTTGGGTGTCGAATCTTCCCGTCTTTCAGCAATCGGATGGGGACAGGAGAAGCCCATTGCCGATAATCGTTCTGAAGAAGGACGCGCCAAAAACAGACGGGTCGAGATCGTAAAACAGTAACCAAAATGTAAACGAATAGCTTAACCTGCATTATCCATAAATTTGGCCGACGACAGCAGATAATTTCAATATTATATGTCAGTTAATGGTGATTTTAGGTAAAATTGGTAATGAAACATTTTCCATGACCATTATAAGAAATATCGGCCAAATTTACCTTTCAGGCGCCGACTCAACCTAGCCCGCCGATCTTACCGAATCTGCTTTGTCGCAGCCTGTTCGCGGTGCCAACCACAGCTTCACAGGCTGTCGCCTCGCAGCTACGGCAACCGACCCGGCCTAACCCCTTGGCTCGTGAATAAAGCAGGCTAATATATGTAGGCCATTGATGTGCATTTTATTTCATCCGCACTTATTTTTTTTACAAAGCATTAACATCAATGTCAACAAAGTAAATAAATTGAGACTGTTCAAAGCCTGTAACCAATTGAATATAAACAGGTTATAAATGCTTTTTTTGGAACTTACCCCCATTTTGAG
>JAFGMO010000003.1 GCA_016927475.1 Candidatus Aminicenantota bacterium | reverse complement strand
TGATGAACAGCTTCTCGATTTTTTCGAAATAAATGGGGTGGAACTCATAGAATACAAAGGAAATAATTTATGCAATGTTTACCATTTATCTCCGCAAGGATACGTCCTTGTTCCATTGTACAAAGAATTTCCGCCAGTAAAGTCTTTTTCAACAATTTCAGATTTCAATTCTCAGTCGGATGGATATGAGTTAGCCGTTCTTAAAGAGCTGGAGTTATGTTTCGATTTTTTTATAAATTATACGGGCAGATTAAAAGATAGAATTTATATTTCATTGCTAAAAAATCATATGATATGGGATTTTTTAATGGATTTGGATATTAGAGGTTCCACTATAAAAATAAATGCTAATTTTATAGATGCTCCGGATAGAACGGATTTTTATTTTAGCAAAAATAATAAAGTTATGCTGACTTCTTCTTATTCACCTCCGCTGCTTCAAACGAATTGGCATCAAGGGGAGCCGTATTGGAATTTTTGTCCGAAATTGGGTGGAAAACGATGTTATGTCGGCTGCACGGCTACGGCTATGGTGCAGATCATGCGCTATTATCAATGGCCCAATAACGGGGAGGGGAGTCATACTTATTATTGGTCCGCCGGAGGCAGGTACTTGAGTGTTGATTTTAGTGACGATTATGACTGGGGATACATGCCCCATAATACGGAAGATTATGATACAGACAGAGAAAAAAATGCCGTCGCTGAGCTGTGTTATGAAGCCGGAGTGTCGGTTGATATGAATTATGGACCGGAGGGATCCGGAGCGTATGTTTTTGATGTGGAAGATGCATTGGAAGACCATTTCCGATATTTAGACAAGATTAAGGTTGTATACAGAAAAGACTACGGAAATGTCAATTTATGGTTCAACGAGCTAAAAAAGCAGAGAGACCTTTCCCAACCGGTTGAATTCGCCATGTACAGTACGGACAGCGGACATGCCGTCGTCATCGATGGATATCTAATCACTTCAGGTTTAAATCAGGTTCATATAAACATGGGATGGGGAGGTAGTTATAATGCGTATTACACCCTCGATGATATTCTCGATTATACGGAGACTTACTGGCAGCATGCGGTCATCGATATCATCCCTCCTCATGAAATAAAACTTAATAAGTCGTCTCTTTCTTTTACGGGTACGGAAGGACAGGCGAGTCCAAACCCGCAAAAGTTTCAGGTAAGAAATTCGGGTTTTGGAAAAATGGAATACCAAATAACGCCTGATGAAGATTGGATTTCAACTTCTCCAACGCAGGGGGAATCTAGCGGAGAATGGGATATCATAACCGTTAATATTAATATATCGGATTTATTGGAAGGAACGTACAGTGGAGATATAAAAATATCCAGCCAAGGGGCTCGTAACAGCCCTCTTTACATTGACGTAAGCCTTACCGTGAAACCGCCTCCTATATACCCCCCATTGAATTTTTCTGGCAAAAAGGTCAAGAATACATCAGGTTTTCAGATCGAATACATTAATGTACTAAGTTGGCAGGAGAATTCCCTGAATAGACACATTGAAAAATATAGAATTTATATATCAAACAGTGAAAATGAAGAATTGCTGACTGAGCTTGATGCCGGAACTATCGAGTACTTACACAGAAATGTAATCGGACTGGATACATATAAATATTACCTGAAAGCCGTTGACTACAAGAACAGAGAAGGCGAAGCTGCTTATATCCAGGTGAAATAAAATGAACAACCTTAATAAAATAAAAGCAACTATCATCTGTGCAGGAATTTTTCTTTTCTGTTTTTCCCATCTTTCAGAATGTGCCGAAGAAAAACTCAAGGTTATTGTCGATAAAGCATATATATATTTAAAACCTGATGTGGAAAGCAAAATACTAGCAAGTGTCGATAAGGGAACTCTTTTAAGTTATAAAGGAAGACCAGGCGCCCGAAGAAGATGGTATTATGTATACTTTTCCCCTGGGAAAAAAAATGTGACCCTGGGAGGATATATTCAATCGTTCTGTGTGGAATTGTCTGAAGAAATTGAGGTACCAAAAAAAGAACATTCTGAAAAAAGAAAAACATATTTTTCACCACCCATTGATATCAGAATTGTACAATCCGATGCGAAAATTTATATTCAGCCTGATTTTTCCAGTCTTCAATTAAAAGATATCAAAATAGGCGCTTTATTAAAGGCCTTTAGAAAGGAAGGGGCGTGGTATTATGTGGAACTTCCTTCAATTAAAGATGGATACAAAATAATGGGATATATTCATCAACAGTACGTGGAAAAAATAGAAGAAATGCCGGTTGAGCATCCGGAGAAAGAAGCTTCAGACAAATATAAAGGGACTCAGCAAAAACTTCCTGTTCCTGAATTATCACCTACTGTGGCCGCTCAGCCCACGCATAAAAGAGAAAAAATCACTTCAAAAGAATTTTATGAAGAGCGGAATATGCATCTTGGAATTGGTGTTTCCTTCTTTGCTCCATCCGGAAATTCCATCAAAAATACATACGGCTCACGGCCCGATATTGATGCTGATTTTTCAATGAAGATTTGGAAAGGATTGGAATTGTTTGTCAGGGGAAACTTTAGTTGGGATAGAGGAGAACTTAGTTACACAAAAGAAGAAACAAAAATGAACATATATAGGATAGGATTTGGAGTCAACTATCGAATTTACAAAGGTTATTTCAGCTTATATGCCGGGGTATGTCCCATGTACTTCCAAATCAGTGAGAAAAACCCGATCGGCGATATCAACGAGGGCCAATTGGGTTTTTTGGGTAAAATAGGAAGCTGTTTATATATTAACCGGATTATGTTTTTTAGCGTACATGCTGGATATTCTTATGCCAAAGAATCCTCCACTGATATTTCCGTAAATATTGGAGGGATTGAGTTGGGAGCCCATATAGGTATAATATTTTAGAATGATAACGCTCTCTGAATTAAGGAAGAAGCATAAAATACCGTCGATGGGCATTATCCCGCTTATCTTGTTTTTCTTTTGGATTCCGGGACTTAACACATGTTTTGGAGATTCCTTCGCGAATGACAATCATAAAAGTCATCTTCAGATTATCACCAACCCGGAAAATCCCGTCCCGAAAAAAGGAAAATGTAAAAAGCTCATTTTTACCGAAGAATTGACCATAGGAAGCGAAGAAGGGGATAAGCATATTCTTTTTGGTGATAACATTCAGGTAACAGCAGACGACGAAGGTTTTATCTACGTCTTAAATTGGGACGAAAAGTGCATATTAAAATACGATGCCGCCGGAAAATATCTTCTCACCCGACAAACATAAGGTCGATCTTTTCGACAAAACGGGAATTTATGTCGGCCGCTTCGAGACGGACATATCAGTCATCCCCATGGTGTTTAAAAACAGCAAGTTTTACACCGTGACCATCTTTGACGACTTCAAGTTCGTCAAACGGTATGGGTATTCAATCGTCAACTACTGAACTTTTGTCAATCCGTAGGTATAGCTTCCGCCGGGGATGTTTCGCATCCTTCGAACCGCCGTGATGTACTGGCCGCAGTTGCTTCCGATCGCGTTTTCCTCCCATTCTCCTATGCTCAGGATAACGTCATAACCTGCCTTTTTGAGCGCAGAGATCAAGCTCGGTTCATCGTCTCCGCGCTTGATGGATGACCGTATCTTGTTTTCCGAGGCCTTAAATGTCGGATTGACCGGCGTGACCTTGATGAGAAATTTTTCCGGGTCAAAATAACGGCAAAGAACATCGGGTTCAACGATACACGAGTCGGAGAGCGCAAAATTAAGGGAAATTTTCATTCCGTCTTTGACAAAAAACAAACGGCCGTATTCGGCGATGGTTTGAAAATCCCATTTTTTGACGGGAATCAGATAGTCCCTGTATGTGCTGTCAGTGGAATGGATGGAAAATTGAAGCTGAAATTTACGCGGGTATTTTTTCCGCCTTATTTCTGCAAGGCGTGAAAAGAACGGTTCGCTTCCAGCGGGTGCGACCGTGGATAACGAAGGAATGAAGTTTTTGAATCTGTATTTTCCGGGGAGGTCTTCCAGCACCCGGAGCACATCTGGATTGAACGCCGGTTCTCCCATGCGGGCGAATTGGATTTTGAACTTTTCCGTAGCGATATATTTCCCCTGAAATCTTAGTCTCAGAAGATAATCGATCTGAAACATCAATTGATCATAGTTGACAGGGCCTTGATATCCGCCGCCGGCATCGCAAAACTTACAGCCGACCGGGCATCCGAAGAGCGTGGATACGATGAGTACCCATTTTTCCTTCTTGGTATAAGGAGGTTGTCGTGATTCGACGAACTCAAGCATTTTTCCGCTTTCGTTTTCTGCGATGAACACATTGGCGATGGGGTGGTTCTCCGTGCGGTAGGTAACTCTCATACCAACTCCTTTATTCTCATGGCTGCCTCGATTCCGTTTCCGAAAGCGATAGCCACCTGACGGCGTCTATCATTGACAACATCTCCGATAGGAAAGAGCCTTTGTCCGGACATTAGTTTAGACCATTCCCGTTTCAAACCCGTTGAAATAAATCCGAGGGCGGGAATGCGTCCGATTGCAGGGATTAGAAAGTCGAGATCATAGGACTCAATTTCTCCTTTGTAAAAAAAAGATGCAAACAACTTTTTACCTTTTAGGCAAACATGGTCCAGTTTCCGTTCGGGACAATACGTGACGGATTTTCGTTCCTGAACTTTTCGCCAAAGGACGGGTAAGCATCGGATATGATTTCTTCTGTTGAAGATAAATACGTGGTTATGTCCGCTGAGAGAAAGCGCGTAATCGAAGGCGGCGTCTCCGGCGCCGATGATTCCGATTTTCCGGCTTTTTTTATTTTTAAGCGGAAGGATTTCGTAGAAGATAAGATGTCGGGATTTTTCATCTTTTTCAGACGAACCTAATCTTACGGGTTGAGTTCCGGAAGCAAGAACGGCATACATACTCAGGATGGAATCATTTCCAAAACGCGATAAAAAGCCCTGAGGACGGATATCCAGCGAGGTTACTTCCCTGCAAAAAATATTGCGGGAAAACGGCCGGGCCTGTCTCTCCAAAAGATCGGCCAATTTTTCCCCCTCAATACCTTGTGGAAACCCGGGACAATTCTCTACCAAGTTTGCGTTCCTGATCAATCCTCCTAATCTGTCTTTTTCAAAAATAGTAAAGGGGATGCCAAATCGATTAAGCTGTATTGCGGCGGCCAGGCCGGCCGGACCTCCGCCGATGATGACCACGGTGGTTTTTTTCAGCATTTTTCCAGACAATCAATGATTTGCGCCGATAGAGAAGGGGCGGCGAAGCCGTAAGCCAGGTTGATGATCGTACTCTTGTGAAACAATTCGGTGCCCGTCGCCGTGAGATCGACGGGCAGGAACGGTTTGAATCCTCGAACAAAGGCCGACCTAACCGTGGTCTCACAGCAGAGATTGGTCATAACCCCGGCGAAAACAATGGTCGTTATCCCTTGGTTCTTGAGCTTTTCTTCAAAATCCGTTTCATAAAAAGCATCATATTGTGTTTTTTGGATAATACGGTCTTTTTCCGGTTTGAACTCGGATGAAAGGACCGATAAAGGATTATCCGCGGTGATCACATCACTCCACCATGTCCCAAGCATTCCGGCGTTTGTTTTTGTGTTGATATGACGGGTGAAAAAAACGGGGATATTCAGACTCACACAACGAGACTCCAGTCGCTTTATGGGCTCGATGATGGCTTCGGAAGCTGGGAGAAAAGCATGCGAAGCGGAACTGCAGAAATATTTCTGCATGTCGATGATGACCAGAGCCGTATTTTCCTTTTCCAGATAGGGAGGCCGGTGCGGGATGTTTATAACGGCTGCGTCAAAAATTTTTTTTGATTGAGCGGCTATGGTTCTTTTGGTGAAATAAGGTTCTTTAAACATGCCGCTACTGTACAACAAATTCACAAACAGAAAAAGAATAAAAGTATAGGTTCGAATATTTTTGGGCAGGTTATTATACGGCAAATCCTGATGGAAGAAAGGGGCTGCAGTATGCATCATAGGAATATAAAGGGACCCACATTATATATTCACCTTGAGAAAAATATTCTAATCCTTATTAAACAATTATCGTTTATAATATACATAAATCCAACAAGAAAGGATATATATCTATGAAAACGAAGGTGAAAGGATATATAACAGGTCTTCTCTGTGTCTTATTCCTGGTATCACCCCTTTTTTCCCAAGGAAAGAAAAGAATAACGTTTGGATTTTATTCGGGATGGTCTTTCGGAACGAGTTACGCCTTCCGCTGGCATGTGAGGCCTTATTCCGACCGTTATGGCATTCAGTACCATTTGGGAGGATATATCCAATTTGATCTTTGTCCACACTTCGGACTGCAGTTTGATGCAAACTACCAGAGAGGAAAATATGAATGGACATTTGATCATCCCAGCTTTCCTCCGGATTTTGGAGAAGAGGGATTTGATTTTGTTTCTCTTACCATTAAAGGCTTATACAGTTTTAAAAAATGGGGTAAATTTCAGTTGTATTTCGCAGGCGGAGGAGGCCTCAGTAACGGGCAATTTGAGAGTTTCGATGGCGTCTATTTTAATCTGACAGCTGGTCCGGGAATAAAAATTTTTCTTGGAGGACCTGATTCCGGCCCGGCTTTGAACTTGGGGAGCTCTTTTGTTTTTTTGCTTGATCCGGAAGAATACGATACTTTTACTGCAAGTTATTTACGAGTATTTGGGGGAATAGAATTCTAAATTTTACTCATAACGCAGGGATTGGACGGGATCGGCCGTAGCAGCGCGAATGGACTGATAGCTTACGGTCAGCACGGCAATAGCTAGAGCTGCGGCTGCTGATAGAACAAAAATTTCCCAGCCAAGACTGATCCTGTAGGCATACCCGGCCAGCCATTTTTTTCCGACAAAATAGGCGATGGGCCAGGCAATGAGATTAGCGGTCAAAACCCATTTGGTGAATTCCTTTGTCATGAGGACTAATATGGATGAGATTCTTGCTCCAAGCACTTTACGAATACCGATCTCTTTGGTTTTCTGTTCGGCCATAAAAGTCGCCAGTCCGAAGAGACCTAAGGCGGCGATAAAAACCGTAAGATAGGAGAAATACTGAAAAATTTTTCCGATTCTTTTTTCCGTTTGGTACCAACCGGCAAAACGCTCATCTACAAAGTCATAACGAAAGGGATGGGTATCGCTGACGAGTGTCTTCCATTTTTCCGTAAGAAAAGGCATCAAGTCGTTTAGGCTTCCCGGATTGAATTTAACAAAAACAAAAAATCCTCCCCTCATATGCATGGCGATGGGAGAGATCGGGTGGTGAAGGGATTCTCCATGGAAATCTTTCAGAATGCCGATGATGGTTCCTTTTTGTCCATTATAAGAAAACCATTTGCCGATAGGATTTTCCAATCCCATGGCCTTGACGGCGGTTTCATTAAGTACCCAGTTTTCGTTGTCTCCCGCTTGATCCCAAGAAAAAAAGCGCCCATCGGCAAGCTTCATGTTGAAGACTTTAAGATAATCCGGGCTTGCACTTCCCGCACCAAATTTGATCTCCAGACCGGGATCTTTTCCCTCCCAATCGACCGCCGTCGTTCCAAATGTTCCGACGGGCGGGGGGAAACCCCGGCAAACGGCTAGGACCTTCGGATTTTGAAGGAGTTCGGCCTTGGCGGCATGGTAATTCGACTCGTACTGGCCCCAACCGGCAAACGAAACAATGTTGTCTGTCTTATAGCCGAGGTCCTTGCTGTTCATGTAGTGGAGCTGAAGGTAGATGATGGAGGTGATAATGATCAATCCGATGGTGAAGGTGAATTGAAGGACGACAAAAATTTTACGCATGGTCCCCCCACGTAAATTGCCCAGGCGGCCTGCCCCTTGAATAACCTGAACAGGCCTAAAAGATGAAAGGAATAAGGCCGGATAACTTCCGGCGATAACACCACTGACCAATCCCATCAAAACAACGCCAATAAGAATAGACCAGTTGTTCGAATGAAAAAATGTGATGTTTTTTCCTGTTAAGTTTTTGAAGACAGGAAGAAAAATCTCCACTAAAACAACAGCTATAATAAGCGACGTCGTGGCAAGAAGGATCGATTCACCCAGAAATTGTCTGATAAGATTGATCCTGCGGGCACCGACGACTTTTCTCATTCCGACTTCTTTCGCCCGTGTGCTGTACTGGGCCGTCGAGAGGTTCATGAAGTTGATGCATGCCAGGAGCAGGATACAAAAAGCCGTTAGAGAAAAGATATAGATCGTGGCTATATATCCTTTGTTGGGGTAGGCCAGCATCCATGTGTTGATTTCCTTGGAATGAAGATGGATTTTATTAAGGGGCTGCAAATAAAGACGTGCTTTTCCTTTTATTTGGGGAACCTTGTTTTCGATAATGGACATCATTTTTTGGTTGACCTTATCCGGATCGGCACCTTCTTTCAGCAAAATGTATGTCGCGAATTGGGTGTATGTCCATGAATCCAGCTGGGATTCCCTCCACTGTCTCATGTGTTCAGCAGGGAAAGCATAGTTGAACTGGAGGTGTGAATTTTGTTGGATGTTTTTGAGGATTCCGGTTACGGTCAGTTTAGTATCCGTCATCAACAAAGTTTTGCCCATCGGATCTTCATCCCCAAAAATTTTCTTGGCCAGTTCTTCGGTGAGGACAATCGAATATTTTTCCTGCAGGGCTGTTTTGGGATTACCAGTGATAAAAGGGAATGGGAAAATCTCAAAAAAAGCGGGATCTACCGCTGCAAGGCGCTCGCTTAAATAGTAATTTTCTTCCAAATGAAGTCGCCAATTGGTCCATCCGGATTGAACACGGGCGGCGTTCAGGACTTCGGGAACTGTCTCGACGAGCTCCCGTCCTAAAGGCGCCGGAGAACCGGCCTGTGTAAATACGGTGTTTCCGGATAGGTCTTCCGTGATGATTCTATATATTTGCCCGCTGTTTTTATGAAATGTGTCATAGCTAAGCTCATACCGAACCCAGAGAAGAATAAGAATGCAGGCGGCCATACCGACAGCCAATCCGCTGATGTTGATGATGGAAAAACCCTTCTTCGCCTTGATCTTGCGAAAGGCGATTTTCATGGTGTTCCAGATTAAAGACGGCATAAAGCGCGATGGGTGCCAAAATGGACGACTGTTGGACTGAATCCGGAGCTTTTTGTATTCTTCGCGTAGGCTCTCCGGGGCCGCGGATTTTTCGGCAGCTTTTCTGAAGGATGTCTCCAGGTCAAAACCTTCTTTTTTTAGTTGGTCGATCTCATCCCGAAGATGAGATTCCAGTTCCGTGATATCGGAATCTTCAATGGAGTCGCAGGCATAAAGGCCTTTTTTCCATTTTTGAACCGCTTTTTCAAGGTCGAACGTTAATTTTTTCGTATTTTTCATAATAAATTCCTTTAATCCATCGTGACTGTTTTAGTCTGAAGAGGGGAGAGGTTTCCAGAGTTTTATCATAGCTTCGTGGACACTCATCCACTGCTTTCTCTCCGCATCAAGTTCTTGCTTACCCTTTTCCGTAATGTTGTAGTACCGGCGCAGGCGGCCCTCACCGGAAAGTCTCCACCGGGAAACGAGAAGCCCACCTTTTTCCATGCGGCGAAGCACAGGGTAGAGCATATTATCCGACCACTCAAGGGTTCCTCCTGATATTTCTTTTACTTTTTGGATTATCTGATAGCCGTAGTTTTCACCTTCCAAAAGTATGGAAAGGATGATGGGTTTTGTGGAAACGGCAACCATGGCCTTTGATATCATTTTATACCTCGCATGATGATTTACCTCACAGTATGATGTATGCAATAAAAGTGCCAGATTTTTTTTAGGGAAAAAAATTCTATATTTACAAAACGCTCTTATAATTTGTTACACATATTGACAACAAGTGTACGCAATCGGACAGAGAATAAACTGTTTTGCTTTAAACCTCAAACGATTTAAGTTTTGAATTTTGAGTTTTGAGTTTT
>JAFGMO010000084.1 GCA_016927475.1 Candidatus Aminicenantota bacterium | reverse complement strand
TGATCCACGTGGCCTATCGTCCCTATGTTTAAATGCGGCTTCGTCCTTTCAAACTTTTTCTTCGCCATCTCCTAAACCTCCTCTCTTCTTATCCTCATTTTATCTGTGTGCCGGGATCCTTCCCTCGATCCGGGCTATTATTTCTTGCATAACACCCGAGGATGTCGGTTCATATCTTAAAAACTCCATGGAAAATATGCCCCTCCCCTGAGTCATTGTCCTCAGGTTCGTTGCATAACCGAACATCTCCGCTAGAGGAACGATAGCTTTGATGATACGCGTTGTTCCCCTAAGTTCCAACTCCTCTACTTTTCCCCGCCGGGCATTGATATCGCCGACGATATCTCCCAAGTATTCGTCCGGTGTGACGACAGCCAGGCTCATGAAAGGCTCCATAATGACCGATCCTGCTTTGGAAACCGCGTCTTTGAAAGCCAAAGAAGCGGCTACCTTGAAGGCTATCGGCGTTGACTCTTCTTCACGGTAGGTTCCTCCGGTCAGAGTGGCCTTCACATCGGAAAACGGAAAACCTGCTAAAACTCCCACTTCCACAGCTTCTTTTATTCCCTTCTCAGCGGCTTCAGCGAATACCTCAGGGATAACTCCCTTTTTCAACTGGCTGGAAAAGGCATATCCTTCTCCCCTGGGAAGAGGTTCAACCAGAATCCGGCAATGTCCGAACTGATTGCGTCCCCCCAACATCCGTTCATAGACTCCCTCGCCCTCGGCTGCCCGTGTAACTGTTTCCTTATATGAAACCTGAGGTTTGCCGAGATTAGCCCGCATACCGAATTCCCTTTCCATCCGGTCTACGACTACTTCCAGATGAAGCTCTCCCATCCCGTTGATGAGCGTCTGCCCCGTCATAGGATCTTTGGTGACTTTGAGCGTCGGATCCTCGGACGTCAGTTTTTGGAGGACATCTTCAAGCTTTTTATGATCGACCCGGGATTTCGGTTCTATATAGGCTGATACGACCGGTTCCGGAAAAATGATTTTTTCCAAAACGATGGGATGGTTCCGCTGACAGAGAGTATCCCCTGTTGAGAAATCTTTTAATGATCCCGAGGCAGCGATATCCCCGGCAAAGACTGTGTCTATCTCTTTCTTCTTATTGGAATGGAGCTCCAGCAATTTTGAGATTCGTGCTTCTTCATCCTTGACGGGATTGTAGACACTGTTGCCGAGTTTCAGTTTTCCGGAATAAACACGGAAAAAGGAAAGACTTCCGAGATAAGGATCGGACATAACCTTAAAGATAAGCGCCGAAAAAGGCTCATCATCGGATGACCGGCGTTCTTCCTCTTTTTTAGTATGAGGATGTATCCCTTTGATGGGAGGAACATCGACAGGAGAAGGAAGATAGTCGACGACGGCGTCGATGAGAGGATGGACTCCCTTATTATGAAATGACGAACCGAATAGCACGGGAATAAATTTTAGGGAAATCGTTCCTTTTCTTATAGCCGCCTTGATTTCATCAGCGGAGATATCCCCTCCCTCCAGATATTTCTCCATCAAGGTATCATCAAAATCGCTTAATTGTTCGAGCATAATATTTCTTTTCTCTTCGACTTCGCACCGATGTTCTTCCGATATATCATCGGTTTTATACTTTACACCGAGGAGATCTTCTCCCCAGGTCAACTCCTTCATTTCCACCAAATCAATAACTCCCCGGAAATTGCTTTCCCGGCCCAGCGGAATCTGGAGAATAAGAGGCGTTACCCCCAGTTTCTCCCTCAATTGTTCGACGGCACCTTCAGGATCGACTCCCAGCCTGTCCATCTTGTTGATATAAACAATCCGGGGAACCCGGTAACGATCCGCCTGACGCCAGACCGTTTCAGACTGGGGTTCGACACCGCCTACTCCGCAAAGAATGACGATACCGCCATCCAGCACTCTCAATGATCTCTCGACCTCGGCTGTAAAATCCACATGGCCGGGAGTATCGATGATATTTATCCGGTGTTTTTTCCAGAAACAGGTCGTGGCTGCTGATGTTATGGTAATACCACGTTCCTGTTCCTGAGCCATCCAATCCATAACAGCGGTGCCGTCATCGACTTCTCCCATTTTGTAGGTGATGCCTGTATAAAAGAGCATTCGTTCGGTTGTGGTAGTCTTCCCCGCATCGATATGAGCCATAATTCCGATGTTTCGTACTCTCTCGATGGAATGTCTTTCTTTCAACCTTTCTCTCCATCGTCATCAATTTCTTTTTCAAACAGACTTTAAAATAAATCGAGACTACCATTTATAATGAGCAAACGCTCTATTGGCTTCCGCCATTTTATGGGTATCTTCCCTTTTTTTGATGGCGCCGCCGCGGTTGTTGACGGCATCAAGAATTTCGGCGGAGAGTTTATCACCCATGCTTTTTCCCGATCTATCACCGGCAAACTTCACGATCCAGCGAACAGCTAAAGATATGGACCTTTTTTCCGGAACTTCAACAGGAACCTGGTAAGTCGCTCCGCCTACCCGGCGGGATTTGGTTTCAAGTAATGGGCGAACATTCTCAACAGCCTTTTCGAGCATTTTCAACGGGTCTTCCTTGGATTTTTTCTTCATGTCTTCCATGGCGCCATAAACGATCTGTTGGGCAACGCTCTTTTTACCTTTTTTCAAGCAGGAATTAACAAATTTTGAGACAAGGGTGCTATTGTAGAAAGAATCCGCCTGCAACTTCCTCTTTTTGATTTTTCCTCTCCGCGGCATGTTGATTCTCCTCTATATCTAAGCGGAACTTCTTTTTTCCTTCGGCCTCTTCGATCCATATTTGGATCTTCCCTGGTTTCTGTCCTGGACACCTTCACAATCCAGGCTTCCTCGAATTACGTGATAACGGACACCGGGAAGATCTTTCACCCTGCCCCCACGGATGAGGACGATCGAGTGCTCTTGCAGGTTGTGACCGACCCCGGGAATATATCCGGTAACTTCGATGTTGTTCGTCAGTCGAATTCGAGCAACTTTTCTCATAGCTGAATTAGGTTTTTTTGGTGTTGTCGTAAAAACACGTGTACACACACCTCTCTTCTGAGGGCACCTATTCAACGCAGGGGACTTACTCTTTTCCTTCCGGAGCGTCCTTCCTTTTCTTATCAATTGATTAACAGTCGGCAATAAACCTGCTCCTTAATTAGATTATTTGGGGCATTCGACCCAAGTCGAAATTAGACGAGGACGAATGCCAGGATAATAGCAAAACCAGTTGTCTATGTCAAGCAATTTGAAACATTTAGAACATATTTTCAAATCACGTTAACTCGGTAGCTGAACGTCCAATTCTTCCTTTGTCTCTTCGGGCTTTTCCGTTTTTAATTCAACGTTGCGGTAAAACTTGTATCCGGTCCCCGCCGGGATTAGCCGTCCCATAATGATATTCTCTTTAAGCCGTCTCAGATAGTCTACTTTCCCGTAGAGGCTGGCTTCGGTCAAAACCCGAGTCGTCTCCTGGAAGGAAGCGGCAGATATAAAGCTGTCCGTACTCAAGGCGCTCTTTGTGATCCCCAGAAGGAGAGGCCTGGCTTTAGCCGGTCTGCCTCCCTTTTTGATAATCCTTTCATTATCCTCCTGAAAATGGAACTTGTCCACCTGTTCATCAACTAAAAATTCGGTGTCACCGACTTCTTCCACTTTTACCCAACGGAGCATCTGCCTGATGATAATCTCTATATGCTTGTCATTGATGGCCACTCCCTGCAGACGGTAAACTTCCTGAATTTCTCTGAGCAAATACTCAGCTAACTCTTTTTCTCCCAATACTTTAAGGATATCATGCGGATTAACGGGACCGTCCATAAGCGGCGTCCCAGCCCTTACACGTTCGCTTTCGCCCACAGTTAGATGGGATCCTTTAGGAATAAAATATTCTTTTTCTCCACCCCTTTCATTAGAAACCGTCAGTTTCCGATGGCCTCGTACAATCCCTCCAAATTTAACCGTGCCGTCGATCTCTGAGATGACGGCAGGACTTTTCGGGCGCCTGGCTTCGAAAAGCTCTTCAGCCCGGGGCAAACCTCCGGTTATATCCTTGGTTCGGGCCTGTTCTCTGGGGATCTTAGCCAGGTTATCACCCTTGTGAATGGTATCTCCATCCTTGACCTCAAGATTGGCCCCCGAAGGCAGAAAATACTTGTGCAGGACAACCGGCTTATTATTCTTATCTTTCTTTGACGGATCGATGATCTCAACCCTCGGTTGCAGCTTTTCGTCCTTAGGATCCATAATGACTTGGCTTATCAACCCGGTAAACTCGTCCTGAACCTCCTCCATGGAAATCCCCAAAACCACATCATGAAAACTGGCAATCCCCGAATCCTCGGACAGAATCAGGGTGTTGAACTGATCCCATTCCGCAAATCCTTGATGTGCTTTGACTTCTTCGTTGTCGTTGACTAAAATTTTGGCCCCGTAGGGAACTTGATAATGCTCGACCTCCCGGCCGCGATAATCCAGAATGGCAATGCTTGCATTCCGGTTGACGACGATGATCGATTTCTCTTTGTTGGTAACATATTTTAGATTATTGAATTTGAGGATACCATCGTTCTTGGCTTCCAGTTTGGAACGCTCCGCACCATGCATGGCGATACCGCCGACATGGAACGTTCTCATGGTAAGCTGCGTTCCGGGTTCCCCGATGGATTGAGCGGCAATGATTCCCACTGCTTCTCCCAATTCGACTAGCGAACCTGTAGACATGTTCCGTCCGTAGCACAGCTGACAGATACCTCTTTTAGATTCGCAAGTCAGCAAGGAACGTATCTTAACCCGCTCGATGCCCAGATTTTGAAACGTTAGGGCGATATCTTCTGAAATTTCCTGGTTGACATCGACAATGATTTCATTTGTATCAGGATGCCTTATCCTTTCTAATGAGGTCCGTCCGACAATCCGGTCAACAAAAGGCTCTACAAGTTCTCCGTTCTCGACAATGGCGCTGACATTGACTCCTTTGAGGGTTCCGCAGTCGTGCTCATCGACGATCACCTCCTGGGAAACATCAACAAGCTTACGCGTTAAATACCCTGAATTGGCCGTCTTTAGAGCGGTATCGGCCAGCCCCTTACGGGCTCCATGAGTAGAAATAAAGTAATGCAAAACGCTGAGCCCCTCCCTGAGGTTGGAAGTAATGGGCGTTTCCATAATCTCTCCGGAAGGCTTGCTCATCAGACCCCTCATCCCAGCCAACTGCCTGATCTGCTGTTTGTTACCACGGGAACCGGAATCCGCCATAACGAAAAGGGGATTGAGATTCCCTCTCTCGAAACTGATCTTGCGCATTTGTTCAATCATGGCGGCAGATACTTTATCCGTTACGGTCCCCCAGATTTCGACGACCCGGTTAAACCTCTCTCCGGCGGAGATGGTTCCTTCGCGATAGAGCTTTTCGATGCGCTGCACATCTTTTTCAGCTTTTTCAACCAATCTGGATTTTTCCTCGGGAATAAGAAAGTCATCAATCCCCAGAGAAAACCCGGCTTCCGTGGCATAACGAAAACCTATCTCCTTCATCATATCCAGAACCGTGATGGTTGCCTGAAGCCCCATTTTTAAGTAGGTATAGTACACCAGGTTCTCCAGTCCTTTTTTCTTGAACATTCCGTTGATGAAGGGAATCTCGTCAGGAAGGATCTGATTGAAGAGAATACGGCCCGGCGTCGTTTCAATAAGACGGTTCTCGATATCAACGGAGGGACAAGTCAGCACGGCCTGATCATCATAATAAGTCAGCAGATTCATATACTTGCCGCTGTATTTGGCCTTGATTTTAGCATGTATGGATATTTCCCTGCTCTCTAAAGCCAGGAGAACATCATCAAAATGAGAAAACAAGCGGCCGTCTCCCAAGTTGTCTTTCTTTTCAAGGGTGAGGTAGTAGCATCCCAGAACCATATCCTGGCTTGGGATAGCCAAGGGACGGCCATTGGCCGGGGACATGATATTCTGCGTGGACAGCATCAGCGTCCGGGCCTCCACCTGTGCCTCCGCGGACAGCGGTATATGAACAGCCATTTGGTCCCCGTCAAAATCGGCATTAAAAGCCGCACACACCAGTGGATGGATTTGGATGGCCTTCCCTTCAACAAGAAGAGGTTCAAAAGCTTGAATTCCAAGCCGGTGAAGCGTGGGGGCACGGTTGAGGAGGATGGGATGTTCTTTCACAACTTCTTCGAGATAATCCCATACTTCGGGACGCTCCTGTTCATGCCACTCCCGGGCCACTTTAACACTGGGAACCAGCCCTTCTTTTTCTAATTTGTGAAAAATAAAAGGTTTGAACAATTCCAGGGCCATTTTTTTGGGAAGTCCGCACTGCTGGAGTTTTAACTCGGGGCCGACAACAATGACCGACCTCCCGGAATAATCAACCCGTTTTCCCAGCAGGTTCTGACGGAAACGCCCCTGTTTTCCCCGAAGAGCTTCACTCAATGATTTGAGCGGGCGCCGGTTTGCTCCCAGATGTACCCGGCCTCTCTTTCCATTATCGAAGAGGGCGTCGACCGCTTCTTGAAGCATTCTTTTCTCGTTGCGGATGATGAGTTCAGGGGCTTTCAATTCGATCAATTTTTTAAGACGGTTGTTGCGGTTGATGACCCGGCGGTAGAGATCATTGAGGTCGGAAGTGGCGAACCGGCCTCCGTCAAGACGCACCAATGGCCTGAGATCGGGCGGAATGACGGGAATAATATCCAGGATCATCCATTCCGGCCTGTTTCCGGACTTCTTCAAGGCCTTAAATACCCGCAGTCGCTTGGCATAGCGGAGTTTTCTCTGCTGAGAGGTTTCTTTTTTCATCAACTCCCGTAGACGCACGGATTCCTTATTGATATCAATTTTTTCAAGTTGGTGCTTTATAGCCTCTGCTCCGATCTTAACAACAAATTTGTCCTTGAATTTTTCCTGGGCTTCTTTGAACTCTTCCTCCGTCAGAAGCTGCATTTCTTTGAGTGAAGTTTCTCCGGGATCAGTGACGATATATGACTCAAAATAAAGAACCTTTTCCAAATCTTTAATGGAAAGATTTAAGACAAGGCCTATCCGGCTGGGGGTTCCCTTAAAAAACCAGATGTGGGCCACGGGAGAAGCCAGCTTGATATGGCCCATTCTTTCCCGCCGGACTTTGGCTTTGGTAACCTCGACCCCGCATCGTTCGCAGATGATCCCTCGGTATTTCATCCGCTTATATTTTCCACATAAACATTCGTAATCGTTGATGGGGCCAAATATTTTGGCACAGAAGAGGCCGTCCTTTTCCGGCTTAAAAGTTCGGTAATTAATGGTTTCAGGTTTGGTTACCTCACCCCAGGACCAGCTCAATATTTTTTCAGGTGAAGCAATGCTGATCCGAACCCGATCAAAATCAGCCTTTGGTTTCCCACCCATTGAATGCCTGCTTTCCATCGCTATTCTCCTTTTATTAAATGAGGAACATCAATTCCCCAGGGCAGGATTTCCTCTTTTTCGGATTTCTCGAGCTCAAAATTCAAGCATAGGCTTTGAAGCTCCCGGATGAGTACGTTCACCGATTCGGGCAAACCGGGAGTGAAATCCAAATCACCCTTGACGATGGCCTCGTATATTTTGGCTCTGCCTTCGACATCGTCCGATTTGGCCGTAAGCAGTTCCTGCAGCGTATATGCCGCTCCGTAGGCTTCCAGAGCCCAGACTTCCATCTCACCAAAGCGCTGCCCACCGAACTGTGCTTTCCCTCCCAGAGGCTGTTGCGTGATTAGCGAATAAGGTCCGGTCGAACGGGCATGGATCTTATCCTCGACGAGGTGGTACAGCTTCATGATGTATATGTATCCAATGGTCACCTCACTATCCAGCTTTTCCCCAGTAATCCCGTTGTAAAGAGGAACCTTTCCCGATTGAGGCAGGTTTGCTTCTTCCAGCAGGCTTTTGATCTCCGACTCAGAAATCCCGTCAAAGACCGGTGTGGAAATCCAGATTCCGAGCTCCTTGGCGGCCCAACCCAGGTGTGTTTCCAAAATCTGGCCGACATTCATTCGAGAAGGGACTCCCAGTGGATTGAGAACAATCTCAACAGGGCGTCCATCCGGCAGAAATGGCATGTCTTCTTCGGGAACAATTTTGGCCACGATGCCTTTATTACCGTGACGGCCGGATATTTTATCTCCTACGGACAATTTTCTCTTCATGGAAACATAGACCTTGATAGTCTGTATCACGCCCGGTGAAAGTTCGTCTCCCTTTTTCAGACTGTCTACTTTTTCTTTAAAATCGTTCTTCAGGGCTTCTATTTGACGCTTGACTTTTTTTTCGATATCCCTGACTTCTTTAAAACAGGCGGACTTTTCCGGCAACTTGATCTTCAGGGCTTCCTCAAGATCCAGCTTGTCCAGAACCGCAGCAGTCAGCTTGGTGCCCTTTTTTAGCGTAACATTCGCAAATTTCTGCTCTTTGTCAACCGTCTCTCCCTTTATGACATTGATGATTCGCAAAGCTTTTTCTTTTTCCAGAATCAGAATTTCGTCATCCAAATTCCTTTTCATCTTTTGGATTTCAGCCTTCTCGATAAATTTGGCCCGGGCTCCTTTTTCGATACCGCGTCTGGAAAAAATTCGAACATCAATAACCGTTCCCTCAACTCCTGGCGAACAGTAAAGAGATGCGTCTTTAACGTCCAGAGCCTTCTCCCCGAAAATCGCCTTGAGAAGTTTTTCTTCAGGAGAAAGCTGCGTCTCACCTTTGGGAGCTACTTTCCCCACAAGAATATCTCCAGACTTGACATGGGCACCGATACGAACAATGCCGTTTTCATCAAGGTTTCGCAGAAGATTTTCAGGGACATTGGGAATATCCCTGGTGATTTCCTCGGGGCCAAGCTTCGTATCCCGTGCTTCGATCGTTTCTTCAACAATATGGATGGAGGTAAAAATATCGTCCTTGATCAGTTTTTCACTGACAATGATCGCATCCTCAAAATTGTAGCCGCGCCAGGGCATAAAGGCACAAAGAACATTTCTTCCGAGGGCCAGCTCTCCTGATTCCGTACAAGAACTGTCAGCCAGAATCTGGCCGGCGACAACGTTGTCCCCCTTCCTGACGATGGGTTTATGATTGATGCAGGTGTTCTGGTTCGTCCGTAAAAACTTTGTCAATAAGTAAAGATCGGTTCCCACACCGTATTTTTTGGTTTCTTCCTTTTCATCAACCCGGATCAATATTCTTTCCGCATCGACGAACTCGACGATTCCCGGTCTTTGGCAAACGATGACATCCCCCGAACCTTTGGCAACAAGATGCTCCATTCCCGTCCCGACCAGAGGTGCCTCGGTCTGGAGCAGGGGAACAGCCTGTCTCTGCATGTTCGAACCCATGAGCGCCCTATTGGCATCATCATGCTCTAAAAAAGGTATCAAGGACGTTGACAAGGAAACAAGCTGTTTGGGAGAAACATCAATATAATCGATTTTATCTTTTGGAAGCTGTTTGAAGTTTCCCTGTTGGCGGGCGCTTATCAGGTCTCGTGTGAAACGTTTCTGTTCATCAACCGGTGCATTAGCCTGGGCGATGTTGTATTTTTCTTCTTCCCAGGCTGTTAAGTAAAAGCAATAGGGCTCAAAGACGGGTTCCTGCTTGGATTTTTGCTTCTCCAGTTTCTGAATCTCCTTCTTCACTTCGCTTTCTTCAACGACATCCCCCACTTTATAGGAACTGCTTCCCGGATGGAGAACTTTGACATAGTCAATAATTCTTCCATTTTCAACCTTGCGGTAAGGGGTTTCAATAAAACCGAAGTCATTAACACGGGCATAGCAACTCAAGGAAGAAATGAGACCGATATTGGGGCCTTCAGGAGTCTCGATGGGACAAATGCGACCGTAGTGGGAAGATTGAATGTCACGCACTTCGAATCCGGCTCTTTCACGGCTCAAACCGCCAGGCCCCAGGGCACTAAGACGTCTTTTATGCGTTAGCTCCGCCAAGGAATTGATCTGGTCCATAAATTGAGAAAGCTGGCTGCTTCCGAAAAACTCCTTCAGAGCGGCAATAACCGGCTTGGAATTGATAAGATCTTGGGGCATTGCCGATGCCAGGTCAGTGGCAATAGTCATTTTTTCTTTTACGGTCCTCTCCATACGGGTTAAACCGATACGGAAAGCATTCTCGACAAGCTCTCCAACGGAACGAACACGCCGGTTGCCAAGGTGGTCGATATCATCAACCATTCCTTCACCGCTTCGCAGCCGCAGCAAATATTTTATGACTTCGATAAAATCAAGGGGAGAAAGCGTTTTTTCTTCAAGAGGTGTATTCAGTCCGAGCTTTATGTTCAGCTTCAGCCGCCCTATACGTGAAAAATTATATTTCTGTGGATTAAAAAATAGATTATGGAAAAGATTATGGGCGCTTTCAATGGTATGGGGTTCTCCGGGCCGCAGTTTTCTATAAATCTCGGCAAGAGCTTGATTCGTATCGATACAAACATCTTTTTTCAGTGTGTTAACAAAAATATCCCCGTATTCCGTCTTGTGTGGAAAGTAGACTTCAAAAGGCGTGCCAGCTTCCTGAAGCTGGTCCAAATGGGCTTCACTTAAAGCCTCATGGGCTTTGACGATATCGCCAATCTCCTCCAGAGCATAGGCACCATCGATATCTTTACGGCTGACGGCGCATTTTTCTATCTTGAGCTCTTTAAGCTTGGCGACCATCTCAGCCTTGATCTTTTTTCTGGCCTCGACAATAACATTTTTGGTTTTAGGATCGAGAATATCCTCGGCCGCAGTTTTCCCCGTCAGATTCCCGGAAATCTCAAAATAAAACTTGTCCTCCGTGGGCGTGATGGTAAACACCTTGAAAAACTGCTTGATGATCTCTTTGTTGGAACCGAATCCCAATGCCCGAAGAAAAACGGATGCCAGGAATTTTTTCTTCCGGTCCAGGCGAACGTAAAGAATATTTTTGCTGTCGTACTCAAATTCAACCCAAGCTCCGCGGTAAGGAATGATTTTAGCTATAAAAAATCCCTTACTATCGCCAGGCCTGAAAAAGACGCCGGGAGACCTTTGCAGCTGGCTGGCGACGGCCCGTTCTATTCCATTGAAAATGAACGTTCCTTTTTCCGTCATCAGCGGAATATCACCAAAATAAATCTCCTGTTCTTTAATGTGTTTCAGCCTTTTAGCTTTAGTATCAGGGTCTTTTTCCCAAGAGATGAGCCTGACTTTCAAACGGAGGGGAACGGAATAGGTGTATCCCTTCTGCAGGCACTCATTCGGACTGTACTTCATATTAAGACGAACTTTATCCCCGCAATGCTCACAGACCGGAATCTCAATCTTTTTTATCGCACCGCAATAAGGACAGATCTCATTTTCCGTTAGCTCGATATCGGAAGGAAGCAAAGTTCCACATCCTTCACACCTTCTCCTGGAATTTTCCACTCCCTTCAGACGGCCGCATTTGCATTCCCAGTTGCCGATTGAATAGCTGATAAAATCAAGTTGAGTGGTCTCTTTAAAATCCGAAACGGGAAAAATATCTTTAAAGGCAGCCTGGAGACCGTTATCTTCCCTCTCGTCGGGAAGTAATTCCATTTGAAGAAATTCCGCGTACGACTTTTTTTGTATGTCAAGAAGATCAGGCATGGGGAAAGCCGTTTTAATTTTGGAAAAATCCTGTCTTTTTCGATAGATGTTGCTTAATTCAGGCATATTTCACTCTCTTGGAAGAGATTTTAAAAAAAGGATAGTTCATATCCAAACATTTACTGAAGTTCGATCTCAGCTCCCACCTCATCGAACTTCTTTTTAATCTCTTCAGCCTCTTCCTTGGACACGCCCTCTTTCACCGGCTTGGGGGCTTCATCCACAAGGGCTTTGGCTTCTTTAAGTCCCAGGCTGGTTACTTCCCGGACGACTTTAATAACATTAATTTTCTTATCTCCGACGCTTTTCAGAACAACGGTGAACTCGGATTTTTCCTCTTCAGCGGCTGCTTCCGCTTGAGGAGTTCCGGCTACTGCCATGGGAACTGCGGCAGCGGCGCTCACCCCGTATCTTTCCTCAAATTCCTTAATATAATCGGCGAGTTCGAGGACCGTAAGATTATCAAGATGTTCAAAGAATTCTTCCTTAGTCAATTTTGTCTCCTTTTTTTTCGTCGAAGTTTCTTCTTTTGTTTGTGCTTTAGGCATTGTTAACCTCCAACCCTATTTTTTAACTTACTTTTTATTCTTCAATTGACCCAACAACGTACCAAAACCCGTGAGAGGGGCTTGCCAGGCTCTGAAGAGTTTCATTAATGGAAAAGCCATAAGATACCCAATTTTTGCAATCAGATCTTGTTTGGAAGTCAAGGTAGCGATCTCGGCGAATCTGTTCTCGTCAAGGAACCGTCCCTCCACCAGACCTGCCTTAACATTGATAACCTTATGTCTGCCGGAAAAGTCTTTAAGAATCCGGGCTAAACCTAAAGGGTCATCCCCGGAAAAAGCAATAGCCGTCGTCCCCTGAAAATGGGCCCTTAAATCTTCAGGAAAGTCTTCCTTAAGAGCCCTCAGCGCAATACGGTTTTTAACAACCTTTATCGGGAATGATTTTTCATGGAGTTCTTTTCTGAGTTCCTGGGCCTGGGATACATTCATCCCGCTGAAGCTCATCAAATAAAACGAATTATATTTGTTGAAATCTTCGCTCAAACCCTTCCTCAGTTCTTCTTTTTGCGCCCTTTTCACCTTTATTTCTCCTATTTCTCCAGAACATCCTCTGAAAGCCTGACGGAGGGCCCCATTGTGGATGACACAAAAACACTCTTGACATATTTTCCTTTGGCCGCAGCAGGTTTGGCCTGAAGGACGGCGCGGACAAACGCCTTTAGGTTATCGGCCAGTTTGTCCTCGGGGAAAGAAATTTTTCCAATGGAAGAATGAATGATAGCCGTTTTGTCCACCCGGAATTCAACCCGGCCCGCCTTAACTTCGTCCACGGCTTTTTTGATTTCAAATGTGACCGTTCCTGATTTAGGATTAGGCATCAGGCCTCTTGGTCCTAGGGTCCGGCCTAATTTTCCAACTCCCCGCATCATGTCCGGAGTGGCGATGATAACATCAAAATCCGTCCATCCCTTGGATATCTTCTCAATAATCTCTTCCCCGCCGAAATAATCCGCTCCCGCTTCCTCTGCCTCTTTAACCTTTTCACCGGAAGCAATGACGCATACTCTGACGGTTTTTCCCGTTCCGTGAGGAAGGACGATAGTCCCCCTAACAAGCTGGTCGGAATGTTTTGGGTCGACCCCCAATCTCATGGCGATATCGACGGACTCGTCAAACTTGGTATATTTGATCTTCTTCAGTAAAGATATCGCATCCCCCAATGAATATTCTTCCTTGTCAACCGCTTCCTTTGCCTTGATATAATTTTTACCAAGTTTAGCCACTTATAATCTCCAATCCCATATTTTTCGCCGTCCCTTCGATTATTTTCTTGGCGGCTATCAAATCATACGCATTCAAGTCAGCCATTTTTGCTTGAGCAATTTCCTCGATCTGCTTCTCGGTGACTTTACCGACTTTTTCTTTGTTCGGTTCTCCCGACCCCTTGGCAATGCCGGCCGCTTTTTTAAGCAGGTAAGCGGCAGGGGGCGTTTTCATGATAAAATTGAAACTTCCGTTTTTAAAAACAGTAATCACGACAGGTACGATTGTCCCCTCTTCCATCTGCTTTGTCCTATCATTGAATTGACGGACGAAATCCATGATATTAACGTTGTGCTGGCCGAGAGCCGGTCCGACGGGAGGAGCCGGACTTGCCTGTCCGGCTGCTATCTGCAGTTTGATTTTTGCAACTACCTCTTTGGCCATCTTCCCTCCTATATTTTTTCCACCTGAAGGAATTCGAGCTCAACAGGCGTGGAGCGTCCGAAAATCGTGACAAGAACCTTCAATGTATTTCTTTCGGCATTGACTTCCTCAACAATTCCGTTGAAATTAAAAAAAGGTCCGTCGATGATGCGGACAGCCTCACCTTTTTCAAAGGAATGTTTCGGTTTGGGTTTTTCGGAAGTCGTCTCCATATGCTCCACAATATGGCTAACTTCTTCCTTGCTCAGTGGGGTAGGTTTTTTGCCTGAACCGACAAAACCGGTAACTTTTGGGGTTTCCCGGATTATGAGCCAATTTTCATCGTTCATTTCCATTTCAACAAGTATATAACCTGGATAAGAACGTTTGGTGGAAACTACTTTCCGGCCGGACTTGATTTCAACAACACCTTCAGTGGGGATAATAATTTGTCCGATTTGATCCTCCATGTTCAATTCAATAGCTTTTTGTCGGATAGACTCTGCAACAAACTTTTCAAAACCCGAATATGTATGTACGACATACCAACTTTTTGACATTTTTACCACATCCAATCAAAAAATGGATTTGATCTGGGATATTGCCCATGAAAAAACGATATCCATAAAAAACAAATAAAATCCGAAGAAAAAAGTAGCGATAATAACAACAATTGTCGTGGTATATACTTCATTTCTTGAAGGCCAGGTTACCTTTTTCAATTCGGCTCTAACTTCCCTTAAAAAAGGAAAAAAGCGCTTGTACCACCTTTTTTTTTGACTCATTATCTCTTTTTCCTTCCTTCAGATGAGGCCGGACAAAACGTCCTCAGTGAAAAGTCCTTCTCCCGCTGAAATTAAGATCCGGGGAAAAGCTTGGCAGGTGAGGCAGGACTCGAACCCGCAACCTTCGGTTTTGGAGACCGATGCTCTAACCAGTTGAGCTACTCACCTAATCCATTTATCTCCTTTCTGCCGAAATGCCTTCGACGCCCTTTGAGGATCTCGTCTTCGACTTTCCGTATTCGTTTTATTATTTGACTTCTTTATGAACCGTATGTTTGCGATCGAATTTACAGTATTTTTTCAACTGTAGCTTCTCCGTCTGCTTTTTTTTGTTCCTCGTCGTTGTATAGTTTCGTCGCTTACATTCCGTACATTGGAGCGTGATAATTTCCCTCATCGGATACTACCTAAACCTTTCATCTTGCGAAAGAGGCTCCTCACTCGATTATTTCCGTGATTGAGCCCGCACCGAC
>JAFGMO010000083.1 GCA_016927475.1 Candidatus Aminicenantota bacterium | reverse complement strand
TGATCCACGTGGCCTATCGTCCCTATGTTTAAATGCGGCTTCGTCCTTTCAAACTTTTTCTTCGCCATCTCCTAAACCTCCTCTCTTGAATGGCTTTCCCGTATATTCGCAAAAGCCCACGACCAGATTTGAACTGGTGACCCCGTCCTTACCAAGGACGTGCTCTACCGGCTGAGCTACGTGGGCATTCAAACCATCAAATAAAAGCGGGAAACGGGACTCGAACCCGCGACAAACGGCTTGGAAGGCCGATGCTCTACCAACTGAGCTATTCCCGCTAAAAATGGGCAGGGGAGGATTCGAACCTCCGAAGCGTTTCCGCAGCGGGTTTACAGCCCGCCCCATTTGGCCACTTTGGTACCTACCCACTTCATTTCAAAATCCGGTATTTGTGACTTTTTGCTCCGAGGTCGAACTTCCGATTACCGCTCCTCTTTCCGGCCTGATATCTCCGTCCGACCAACCTTTATTCGTTCAAAGCCAGCGAAGGGATTCGAACCCCCGACCCGCTGATTACAAATCAGCTGCTCTACCGGCTGAGCTACGCTGGCATAATTCTCACTCAACAGGCTCAAATCATTGGAAATTTAGGGTGATTGTATGCAAAAAAAGATTTCCGATTTGATAATCTCTAAAAAGTTTTAACCTGCTGGTGAAAATAAAAAGTAAGAAACGACATGCCAAATACTAGTATAAAAGCAACTACTTGTCAAGATACTATTTTAAAATAATTATCGTCTAAATTATTTATAAAAAGGATGCGGAATTTCAAGGTTGATAAATTCACATTCACGGAGAAAAACTTTTTTTGATCAGGTGGCTTTTTTATTTCCATTCCAGGTCAGTTGTCCTAGATATTTTCTGTCGTTTGTGGTAATTTTTTCCCATTATTCACAAAAAAAATCAATGAGGGCATAATGAAAATAAAATTATTTTTTACGGTATTTGCAACGATTTTGCTCGCTGAACTGGGGGACAAAACCCAGCTTGCCACCTTGCTTTTTTCCACGGATACGTCAAAATCGAAATGGGTTGTTTTTTTCGCCGCGGCCCTGGCATTGGTCACGGCTTCGGCCGTCGCTGTTCTGCTCGGAAACGTTATATCCAAACATATCGATCCCAAATATCTTTCATGGGCCGCCGGTATCGGATTTATTATGATCGGTATATGGACCTTGTTAAAATCATAAAAATTGACTGTCATCTGATATATAAATCAAACTGGATAAGCCAGACTACCTTTGGCTGGTTGTCTCTGTTTTGTCAGCAACATTGACAACCCCAGGGGTTGCTGTTAAAATTTGGAATCCTTTCAGGAGGGTATAATCTCATGATCGACCGCTACTCGCGTCCCGGGATGAAAAAGATCTGGGCGGAAGAGAACAAATACCAAAAATGGCTGGACGTTGAGCTGGCTGTCTGCGAAGCCTGGCACAAGCTGGGCCGGATTCCGGCGGCATCATTGAAGCGGATCAAACAAAAAGCCGGTTTTTCGGTCGACCGTATTCTCGAGATCGAAAGCGTGGTCAAACACGACGTTATCGCTTTTTTAAGCTCCGTGGCCGAAAACGTCGGACAGGATTCGCGCTACATTCATCTCGGCTTAACCTCTTACGATGTGGTGGACACCGCCCTTTCCCTGCTTATCAAAGAATCCCTGGTGGATGTCCAAAACAACACGGCCGCCTTAAAGGACATCATCGGAAAAGAGGCGCTCAAGCATAAAAACACCCTCATGATCGGCCGGACCCACGGGGTTCATGCCGAACCGATCACCTTCGGTGTCAAGCTCCTTGTCTGGTATGAAGAGATAAAGCGCCATTTAAAAAGGATGGATTCCGCCCTGGAAACCATAAGCTGCGGACGCATCTCCGGTTCGGTGGGAACCTATATCCACCTCGATCCCCGCATTGAGAAAACAGCCCTGAAAAAACTCGGCCTGACTCCGGCCAAAGTTTCCACCCAGGTTCTTCAGCGGGACAGGCATGCTGAGGTTATCGCCGTGCTGGCCCTTCTGACCGCTTCCCTCGATAAGTTCGCCCAGGAGATCAGGCACCTGCAGAAAACGGAAGTCCTCGAGCTTGAGGAACCCTTCACCAAGGGACAAAAAGGTTCCTCATCCATGCCCCACAAGAAAAATCCGGTCCGGGCGGAAAGGATTTCGGGACTGGCCAGGATTGTCAGGGCCAACCTTCAGACGGCCCTGGAGAATATCCCTCTCTGGCACGAACGTGACATATCCCATTCATCGGCCGAGCGGATTATCTTTCCCGATTCCTTTATTCTGACCGACTACCTTCTTGCTGAGATGTCCGACCTTATCCAAAACTGGAAGGTCTATCCGGAAAACATGTCAAGCAATATTCAGACCACACGAGGTCTTGTTTTTTCACAAATGGTTCTTCTGGCTTTAACCGGAAAAGGACTCAGCCGGGAGGAAGCATACCAGCTCGTCCAGCGGAACAGCATGCAGGCCTGGAGGGAAGGGAAGGACTTCAAGGAGCTTCTGAAAAAGGATAAAGAGATAACCAAAGTACTGGACAACAAAGAAATCGAGTCCTGTTTTTCGATGGTTCCCTACCTGGAACATATCAATTTTATATTCGACGGAGTGTTCTCCGATGAAAGTTAGAATCCTCGTTTCTTTCAAAGAAAGCGTTCTCGATCCCCAGGGCCAAACAGTCAAACACGCCCTTCATACCCTGGGATATGATTTCATCAAGAATGTACGGCAAGGCAAGCTTTTTGAGATCGATCTCGACGGTATATCCGAGAAGGAACTGGAAAAAATCATCCCCGAAATATCGGACAAGGTTCTGACCAATCCCATCATTGAAAAATTTACATGGGAGCGCCTCGACGGGTAAACAGGAACAGGCCGGCTTGTCCTTTCAAACTGGAAACTGAAAAGGAAAGAAAAGATTGAAATTCGGTATCGTCGTTTTTCCGGGCTCCAATTGTGACCGGGATACTTTTCACGTCTGCAATCATGTCCTCGGCCATAAAACCGTCTATCTATGGCACAAATCTCACGACCTTCAGGACGTTGACTGTGTCATTCTTCCCGGCGGTTTTTCCTACGGCGATTACCTCAGACCCGGAGCCATCGGCAAATTTTCACCTTTAATGAACGAAGTCGGTGAATACGCGGATAAAGGCGGGCTGGTTTTAGGTATCTGCAACGGCTTTCAGGTTCTTCTGGAATTGGGACTGCTTCCCGGGGCCATGCTGCGGAACAAAAACCTTAAGTTCCTCTGCCAGTTTGTTCATCTCAGATTAGAGGATAACAAAACAGCCTTCACCAGGAAGGCGAAAATCGGACAGATTTTAAGAATGCCAATCGCTCATTTCGACGGTAATTATTACGCCGATCCCGGCATTCTGGATGAACTGAGAAAGGAAAACAGAGTCATCCTGCGATATTGTGATGCGAATGGTCTTGTTTCGGAAGACAATAATGTCAACGGATCCGCGGAAAGCATCGCCGGGTTGATCAATAAAAAAGGAAACGTCATGGGATTGATGCCCCACCCTGAACGGTGCTCGGAACAAATCTTAAGCAGCGAGGACGGAAGGGTAATTTTTGAATCCGTTATCGATTTTATCCATGCATAAAGGACTCATACCGGCCCGATCGACGAAAACCCGACCACTATCCGGTCCGGACGAAAAAGGACGGCAGCATGATTGATAAAAAGTTACTGGACGATCACAACCTGACGCATGAAGAATATGACCGCATTGTCGAACTAATCGGCAGGGAGCCGAACTTGACGGAACTGGGAATTTTCTCTTTGATGTGGTCGGAACACTGCAGCTATAAAAGCTCCAAGGTCCACCTCCAAAAGCTGCCTGTCAGCGGAAAAAACGTCATCCAGGGCCCCGGAGAAAACGCGGGTATTATCGACATCGGGGACGGTTTGGCCGCTGTTTTTAAAATCGAATCCCATAACCATCCCTCTTATATCGAACCCTATCAGGGCGCAGCCACGGGAGTGGGCGGTATCCTGAGAGACATTTTCACCATGGGAGCCCGGCCCATCGCCCTTCTTGATTCCCTTCGTTTCGGCCCTCTGGACAAGGCACAAAATAAGTCCATCATGTCCGGTGTTGTCTCGGGAATCTCCGGATACGGAAACTCCATGGGCATTCCGACCGTCGGAGGAGAAACATGCTTCCATGAGTGTTATTCCAAGAATCCGCTGGTTAATGTTTTCGCCCTGGGTCTGGTCGAAAAGGACAAAATTTTCTATGCCAAAGCTGAGGGCATCGGCAATCCTGTCCTTTACGTGGGAGCTAAAACCGGCCGTGACGGTATTCACGGCGCGACCATGGCTTCGGCGGAATTCGGGAAAGATTCCGAGGCAAAAAGACCCAACGTACAGGTCGGCGATCCCTTCCGGGAAAAACTCCTCATGGAAGCCTGCCTCGAAGCCACTTCCAAGAATCTTATTATCGGCATACAAGATATGGGTGCAGCCGGATTGACCTGCTCGACGACCGAGATGGCCTCCAAGTCGGGAACCGGGATCGAGATTAACCTCGATAAGGTTCCCCAGCGGGAAACAGGTATGACCCCCTATGAAATCATGCTCTCGGAATCCCAGGAGAGGATGTTGATCATCACCGGCCGGGACAAGGTAGACGATGTACAGAAAATCTTCGCCAAATGGGATCTGGATGCCGTCATCATCGGCCGTGTGACTGAGGGAAGCAGGCTTAAAGTCAGCTTCAAAGGAAAAATCGTGGTCGATATCCCCGTCGAAGCGGTAGTCAATCTCTGTCCCGTTTACCAGCGGGAAATTTGCCGTCCGGCTTCCCTTTCCATGTTTCCCACCGACCTTCTACCCGATATTCCCGGCGACCTAAGTGCATCTCTATTACGCCTTTTATCCTCCCCTTCTCTTGCGGATAAAGAATGGATATTCCGGCAGTATGACCATATGGTCCAGATCAACACCGCCTTTCTGCCCGGGATGGATGCCGCCCTGCTGCGTCTAAAAGATACCAAGATAGCCCTCGCTCTGACACTGGATGGAAACGGTCTTTATGCCCAGCTTGATCCACGCACCGGCGGAAAAGCCGCTGTGGCTGAAGCCTGCCGGAACCTGGCCTGCGTCGGAGCTCTCCCCATGGGCGTCACCAACTGCCTCAACTTCGGAAATCCGGAGAAACCGGAAACCATGTGGCGGTTCCAGGAGGTCGTCGAAGGAATAAGCGAAGCTTGCCGTGTTTTCGACATTCCGGTTACAGGCGGAAACGTCAGTTTTTACAATGAAAGCGAAGGAAAATCCATCTACCCCACTCCCGTTCTTGGTGTTGTGGGAAAAATCGACGATATCAACAAGGCCGTGGATACGGGATTTAAAAGAGAAGGAGACGATATCATTCTCCTCGGTACAAACCGGGACGAAGCAGGCGCTTCCCTGTACCTGAAGCTCATGCACGGCTTGGAATTCGGCCCGCCTCCTCAAATAGACTTGGAAAAGGAAAAAAAGCTTCAAAAGTTTCTGCTTGAAATCATCTCTCTCAGCTGGATTCGATCCGCTCATGACGTCTCCGAGGGGGGGCTGGCTGTTTGCCTGGCGGAATGTTGTTTTTCCGGAAAAAACCGGCCGGGTTTTTCTGTAACACTGGAAGAAAACATGCGCCCGGATACGCTGTTATTTGGAGAAAGCCAATCCCGGGTCGTTATTTCTGCCGGGAAAAAAGAGGTTCAAAAAATTATTGCCCTGGCCAAAGAAAGAGACATTCCATGCCGGGTTATCGGAAAAACCGGCGGGAAACGCATTCTTTTTAAACATAATGGAAAAACCGTGATCGATCTTGATGCAGGACAAGCATTTTCAGCTTGGAAAACAGCCTTACCCAAGATTATGGCTCCATGAATCGAAAAAACAATAAGAATAAAAACTTGACAGATCCGGCAACGGAACAGGATATTTGCAATGATAAACAACAAAATTAGGGCGGCGGGAAACATCAGCAAAAATCACATTGTTTCGATTCTTGCCGTTCTGTTATTGGCCGTATCATTTACCAGAGCCCAAGCCTTCGAGGTCAAGTTCAAGGTATCCGGAGGCATCAACCTTTTTTCACTGACGATGGTCAATTCCGTTTTTGAAAGCTGGCAAGAATATCAAATCAAGGATGCCGAAGCACATGCTCAATGGAATTATCTTTCAGGAAAAATGGATCCCATACATCGAGGAACGGATTTTGAAGGAGAAATCATCGCTACCTTCCATCCCCGCTTTTCCATTGGTTTCGGCATCGGCTATATCTATGGAGATAAAGCCCAGGAAAAAACCGAATTTTACATCGAAAAAATTGTGGGGACTTTTATTTACGTCAAACCGACGGTTGTCACCGCAGTTCCTTTGACGCTCTCCGGATACTTTCACTTTTTTCCCGGAAAATTGTTTGATGTTTATATCAAGGCCGGCACAGGATATGCCTGGTCGAAATACGTGTCACGCGAAGGCTACAAGAGAACCGATCTTCAAAACTTCAGCTATGATGACTACAACAGTGCGACAGGCCGGAGTCTCATCTTTCAGGGAGGATTAGGAATCCTCTTCAATCTCCAGAGCAACCTGGGTTTTTTCATTGAGGCAGGCGGACGATGGGCCAAGATTAAAGGATTTGAAGAAGAAAACAAAGACGAAGAAACGGGCCGTCTTTATTTTTTTGAAGAGTACAACGATGAGTTGGATCTCTGGCAGGCAAAAATCCAGGTACGAACGGAACTGCCGTCCGGTGACGATATTCGGAATGCGGAAGAAGCCGTGATCGACTTTTCCGGTATGGCGGTCAGGGTGGGCGTCGCGGTCCGTTTTTAATTAAGAAGGGATTTGGAGTTCATCTATGAATGAAGTATTTATCAGTCCGAAAAAAAAGGGAAAAATTGCCGTTTTTATCTCGGGAAGGGGGTCCAACTTCATGGCCATACACGATGCCGTCGCTGCCGGAAAAATCAATGCCGAGATCGCTCTCGTTTTCAGCAACAAAAAAAACGCCCCCGGCCTGGAAATAGCCGGCCAGCGAGAATTAAACACATTTAACCTAAAACCCAAGGATTTTTCTTCAAACGAGGAATACGACCAGGTACTCGTCGATGAAATCAAAAAAAGGAATATCGATCTCATCTGCCTGGCGGGATACATGAAAATCCTGACCCCCGGTTTTTGTGAAGCCTTCAAGTATAAGATCTTGAATATTCACCCTGCTCTTCTTCCCTCCTTCCCCGGGCTTCATGTCCAGCAGAAAGCCATCGATTGGGGCGTAAGATTTTCAGGAGCAACGGTTCATTTTGTTACCGCAGATGTGGATATGGGTCCCATCGTGCTTCAGGCCGTTGTCCCCGTCCTTCAGGACGATACGGACGAAACTCTGAGTGACCGTATCCTCAAAGAAGAACATAAAATTTATCCGGAAGCCGTGAGGCTGTATTTCGAAGGCCGTCTCGAGGTACGTGGACGCCGGGTATTTATCCGTTAGCCTGTTTTTCCTACCGGCATCAAGCCGGGAAATCCCTTTTTTCTCAAAACATCATAAATGACCACGGCCACTGCCGTGGCAAGATTCAGGGAGCGGATCCCTCGGCGCATCGGAATCCGAAAGCAGCGGTCCCGGAACTTTTCCAGGATGTCTTCAGGCACACCGGCCGTCTCTTTACCAAAAACAAGAAAAGGATTGTCGTCAACATGGATGGATTCATACGTTTTTCCCGCTTTTTTGGTGATAAAAACACACTTGTCGCCTGCATGAGCCTTGAAAAAAGATGCGGCGTTTTTGTAACAGAAAACATCCACTTTTTTCCAATAATCCATTCCGGCTCTTTTGAGATACTTATCTTCCAGGGAAAAACCGAGGGGCCTGATAAGATGAAGTTTCGCCCCAACAGCGGCACAGGTCCGGGCAATATTGCCCGTGTTTTGGGGGATCTCGGGCTCAAAAAGGACGACGTTAAGTTTCAGCATAGGCGATTGAGTTTCATGTGACGACAATGCGGTGGTATTTTTTCTTTCCGGCACGGAGCAGGATCCCGTTTTCCGCTAAATCCTTTTCATCCAGGCGGGCTTCGATGCTTTCGACTCTCTTATCATTGACATACATGCCGCCCTGCTTGACCAAACGCTTGGCCTCTCCTCTCGAAGAGGTCAGTCCGACTTCCGTAAACAAGTCGAGGGGGCTGACCCCTGAAGCCAGACGCTTGGCCGGAATCTGCGTTACGGGCATGGCTTCCAAAGTTCCGCCGTCTCCGAAAGCCGCTTCCGCAGTTTCCATCGCTTTTTGGGCCGCGCTCTCGCCGTGAGTGACCTTGGTCGCCTCAAAAGCCAAAATCCGCTTGGCCTCCCGGATTTTGCTTCCTTGAAGAGCGGCCAGCCGATCGATTTCGTTTTTAGGGAGAAAGGTAAACATTTTGAGGAAACGGGGAACATCCCTGTCGTCACAGTTGATCCAGTACTGAAAAAAATCGTATGGGCTTAACCTCTCACCGTCCAGCCAAACGGCACCGGTAGCCGATTTTCCCATCTTGGCTCCCGAAGCCGTTGTCAGCAGGGGAAACGTCATGGCTTTCACTTTGGCCCCGCTTACCCGGCGAATGAGGTCGACGCCGGCCAGGATATTTCCCCACTGGTCGTCACCGCCCATCTGCAGTTTGCAGCCGTATTCTTTATAAAGAAAAAGATAATCATATGCCTGAAGGAGCTGGTAGTTGAATTCGATAAAGGACAATCCTTTCTCCAGCCTCTGTTTGTAGGCTTCGGCGGCAAGCATACGGTTGACACTGAAGTGGACGCCGATTTCCCTAAGAAACTGGACGTAACCCAGGGGAAGAAGCCAGTCGGCATTATCCAAGGCTAAGGCTTTCTCCTCATCGAAATGGAGATAGCGGTTGAGCTGGGCATGAATGGCTTTACCATTGGCCCGTATGGCTTCCTCAGTCAGAAGCTGGCGCATCTCGTCCCTTCCGCTGGGGTCACCGACCATAGTCGTTCCTCCGCCGACGATGGCGATCGGCCGGTTTCCGGCCCTCTGAAGATGCATCATGGCCATGATCGGCACCAGGCTTCCCGCATGAAGGCTGGTGGCGGTGCTGTCAAAACCAACGTAGAACGTTATCTTTTCCTCATCCAAAAGCCGCCGGACATCTTTCTCATCTGTAACCTGGGCGATAAAACCGCGTTCTTGAAGGACGTCAAAAACATGTAAACTCATGATCTTTCTCCTGCCGTGAATCCGGCGCTGCAAGGCATAAGTTTACTCGGGGGTGCTGAAAAGTCAAGCCACACTCGTAATGATAATGCCGCAACATAAAAACTTAAGGTTAAACATATGGCGGTGGTTTTAAATGGGGTTCTTTCCCGAAAACCTGCTTGTACAACCGTGGATAATCTTCTTTGCTGCCGAGAAGAAGGCAGGTTAATGGCATCACTTTACGGGCGAGCCGGCCTATTTCCCGGGCCATGTGCCGGATATCCCACTGGGCCGTAGAATCCTCCCGCAACCGGGCGAAATGGTAAAGCTCGCGGGCGTTGATTTTGAATAAAACCCTCCGGCGGTGGGCATTAGTCAGGATGTAATCGGCTCCGAATTCTATTTTTTTCTTAAGAACCCGGTAGACATCTTCGGTCTTTTCCATAATCCGGAGAAAATCGTCCTTCATTCCCGTTTCTTCCACGGACAACGGCACGGTCACTCCCAGGTTCGTGTCATAAGGCTGCCAGGTGAGGGTGGCCATTCGGTGGCGCTTGAGCTGGGCGAAACAGGTGGCGGACACGATAACTTCAAAGGTCAAATCGACAAATTCGAATTCCCGAAGAACGGTATCGTAAAACTCCATGCTCTCAAAGGCTTTCCTGATAAAGGATTCCTTTTGCCCGGCCGGCATCTTACGGGCTTTCTTAAAGCATGCTTCATACGGTTCATGGGACACTGTATGAAGCAGGGCGGCCGCCAGCCGGTCGTCCGCGTCGGCTGTCCAGGCAACAAGGCGGACCGGCTCCTGCGGGTAAGTTTCCTTCCATTCCATGGAGCGGACCTGGTTTCCTAAAGAAGGGTAAGTTTCGGCATCGAACTTACCGGGCTCGGTGAAAAGAATTATGGACGGGGCGATGCCGTGGGCCAGCTCATAGATGCGGCGGTTGAATTCCTGGAGTTCGGCCCACTTCCGGGAAGAAAACCTTCGAATCATAAGCTCGAGGGTCCGGGCATTGACGGTCATGCCCAACTGCCCCAGCGTAGCCAAACATACCGCATACCGGGCGTCTTCCTTGGCCCAGCCGTCCAGGACTGCATGCCTTTTTTTATCCAGGGCAAGCTCTGAATACCGCTCAAAAAACCAAGGCCGGAGTTTGTCATAGAGCCTCCGGTAGAGGTCATTCTGCTGGTGGACCATGCCGGTGAAGATGTCTTCTTGTCCCGCCTTCCGGACTTCTTGGGGTACGAGAAAATCACCATGAAGAGTGATGTACCGCTGTGATTTTTCCGTGTAAGATGCCAGGCGGAACCTCTCGATCTCCTCGATGGCCAATCGGCTGACGCCGATGAGATCAAAATTAAAAACGGCATGTTCGGCTACGGAATGGTGCCCCATCTTAAAGATGATGGTTTGGTTGGACCGCCGGGCTTTATCCACCTCTTCTCTGGCAGCTTTTCGCAGTTCATCGACAGGGCGCGGGTCACGGGAGATGCGGGCATAGGATGCGGAAAGCGTTTCGGGAGTGACGTCCCTTCGTTCAGGTGAGACCTCTTTTAAAGCGTCGATAACATCGCTGTCGACGTTGTACCCGGCCAGGATAATTTTCATGATCGCCCCTAACATAAGAAGAGCGGCCGGAAATGTCAACCTAAACCGGGGAACGTCCCCGGTTTAGAACTCATACTCCACTCCCAAACATGGCAGAACGTTCCACTGGGGAACAAAACCGGGTTCATTTTTGATGGTGTTCCACCTGGATGAAGCAACATTAGACCGGTTGTATAAATTCCAGACACTGATATAGATTGTCAGATTGGAATGCTGGAAATAGAACCTTCGGTCCAGACGGATGTTCAGGCTGTGATAATCCCGAAGCCGTTCGCTGTTGATTCTGTCGGTATCCAGGATTCCACTATTAAGGTCCCGGGAAAGATTCAGGTCAAAAGGAGTATAAGGCGCTCCACCGGCAAAATGCCACTTGAGCCCGCATTCCCAGTTCCGGTTGAACTTATAACCTCCTTCAATGGTTAACAGAAAACGGTTGTTCGCCTTCCTGTCGCGCCAGACTCCGTTGCCGTCGCGGTAACATGTCCGGAAACAGGAAGCGCTGACCAGGCCGTAAAGCTTGTCGGCCAAACGTTTCTGAAGGAGGAATTCAATCCCGTAAGCACGGGCTTTTCCCGTACTGGCAAGGGTATCATTGTCCGTAACGTATCCTCTATCAACCAATTCATCAAAAATAAAAATAAGGGGCGAATCGGGATTCATAGGAAGACGGGAATATTCCTTGTCATAAACTTCGATGGTCAGCCGGGTGTTTTGGCTCAACATCCGGCTGAGTCCCAAAACGATATGGACAGCCGTAGGATTCTGCAAGTCTTTGAACACATTTTTTTGGTAAAGCAGCACCATCGGAAGGGATTGAGAAAATAATCCTGCCGATCCCGTCAGTACGGTATCCCGGTCCAACCGAACAGACAGAGAAAAGCGGGGGGAAAGGGTCAAACTCTTGTTGAATTCGAAATAATCCGCCCGAAATCCGGAGTTGAGTGTCCATCCTGAAAAAAGATTCCAGGAATGGTTGGCATAGAGCCCGTATTTGGCAGAAGTAATTTTTCCCTCGCTTACCATTGAAGGATTTTCGACTCCCCATGGATCGATATACCCCCCTTGGAACGATTCGTAATCACCGGAAAGGAATTTTGCCTCCCCGCCGAACTGAAGCCTTTGGCTTTTTGAAAGATTAAAATGGTTGACGTTTCGTAGGCAATAAACGGATTCTCTGCCGCTATTTTCCCATGCCTGTTCACCGGTAAGCGTATCGAAAGCATCCCCCAGAGCTTTGCTGTATGACCGCGACAGAGAGGTATTGGAGTATCCCCTGTCACCCCACATCTGAAACCAATTCATCCCAACGGTATATTCGGTCGTGTCCAAACCGCCGTAGTGGGATTCTCCATCCTTTACCGCGTCCTCCTTTTGGCTTCCGCTGTCATCGATTCCGCCCAATCCAAGAATCGTCAGCCGGCTGTTACGGGAAGGAGAACAAACCACCTTAACCTGGAAATCACTCCAGGTAACGGGAACTCCAGAGCCCATGAACCGGATGAGAAGGTCGATATAACTCCTTCGGGCGGAAAACAAAAACGAGCCATTGTTCCGTCCCAAGGGACCTTCGGCGATGATCCCCAAACCCATCATGCTCAAGTCGAACTGAAAATCGAATTCTTTGCTGTTTCCCTCCCGAAAAGAGATGTCCATAACGGAAGACAGACTGTCCCCGTAAACCGGTGAAAATCCCCCGGCGTAGAAACGGACGTCCCTAATGAAATCCACATTTAGCAGTCCGATGGCACCCGTCGATGAAGCCATTTGCGGGTAATGATTGATGTTGGGAACCTCGATGTTGTCAATGTAGAATGAATTCTCGCAAGGACTGCCGCCCCTGACAACCAGCCCGTTGACCATATCATTACTCTGGGCGATGCTGGGCAGTCCGCTGATGATCCGGCTGACATCACCGCCCGCCCCGGCCGCCCTGCGGATTTCCTCATTGGAAAAGCCGACTTCACTGACGGATTGCTCTTCAGGGCTGGAAAAATAGCCCGACGAAACCGTGATTTCCTTATACAGGCCGCTTCCTGGAGAAAGCTCAATCCGGATGAAAGTAATCCGCCTTGACTTAACAATAACATCCGTCTTATAAACCTCGATATAGCCGGCTTTGGAGACTTCGAGAATATAGCTTCCCACCGGCATTTTTTCGATGGAAAAATGGCCTTCTTTATCCGTCAGGGAAAAAAAGGTTGTGTCCAGAACATTCACTTTCGCGCCGTCCAGCGGCTTTTTCACCTCGATGTCCAGCACCGTTCCCATGAGAGTTCCTGTTTTATCGGGAAAACCGTTTTTTTCAGCCGAGACCGGTATGGTCAGAAACAGGTTCAAGAAAAATATCACAACCAAACATCCTATCGGAAAATATCTTATTTTCATGACTGCCTCCATAAACCGCAGGGACATCCCCGCTGTTCAAATCATCTGTTTTAATCAATCGTTTTAATCATTTGTTTACATTAAAAGAACACATAAGGCAATCAGAAGTGTTCCTTTGGGGATATTCCCCAAGGGATATATCTTAAAAAAAAATGTTTCTTGAATAATGCAGGCTATGCCTGTATAAAAGAGGAAAGCCCATGGAACGAGGAGAAATATCCACCCGGGAAAAAATCATCCTGGCGGCTGTGGCCCGTATCGAGAAAGAAGGTATTGACTCGGTAACCATAAGAAGTATCGCCCTTGAAGCCGGTGTGAACATCGCTTCCATCAATTATTATTTCGGCTCTAAAGAGAAACTCCTTGAGGAAACATTGGGACAGACAGCCAAGGAGGCCTTTGCCGATCCGATCGAGATGTTGGAGGACATAAACAAGGATGTCCGGATTTCCCTTCAGGCCGTATTTTCTCACTTCCTGAAAGGCAGTCATACTTATCCGGGACTTTCGAGAGCCCATGTTTACGGCCCTCTTTTACGGGGAGATTACAGCGGCGTTTTTGTTAAGGAATACCTTAAGTTTCTCGACCATCTGTATAAAAAAATCAAACCTTTTTTCCCCGGCACAGACCCCAAAAGCCTCAAGTCCGCCATCGTTCAGGCCCTGTCCGTCATCATCTTCTTAGGCCTTCTTCCCGGCCTGAACAAGGATTTCCTGAAAACAAACATCAAGGATAAACAAATCCAGGAGGATTTTATTCGTGAACTTATCGAACGACTGTTCCCTGCTCCGGAGGCTCCTCCGGATTGATAGAGCAACCGGATCCTGCCTATCCCGTTAAGCTCGTTTCACCACATTGACCTTTCAGAGATAGGGGGAAAGAAAGCAATATAAAAATAAAAATGTCAAAAAAAAATGATCCCTTTATCTTTCCCAAAGTCGCCGTCGGTGCAGTTGTTGTTCAAGAGAAAAAAATCCTGCTTGTCAAGCGCCTCAACCCTCCCCAAAAAGGTAAATGGGCCGTGCCGGGCGGATCGGTAGAGCTCGGTGAAACTCTTCAGGAAGCCGCGGAAAGAGAGATCAGGGAAGAAACGGGCCTTCTCATCAAGGCCAAAAAACCCATTCATGTTTTCGACCTGATCGAAACCGACGAAAAAGGACAAACCCGTTTTCACTATGTCATCATCGATCTTTCGGCCGACCTTATCGGAGGAAACCTGAAGCCGGCAGATGACGTCAGCGACGCCCGGTGGTTTGATCTATCCGATACTTATGCCCTGGATATGTCGAAGATAACCCGGGAACTTATCCAAAAATTCTTTAGCCATGCTTTTTGACCGAAACCTTATAGGCCACGGTAAGGTTTCATGCGCAATAATTCTCTCAACGCTTGATGGACTGCCGAGAGACGGATCGGGCTAAAATCCTCTTGATGGTGTTATCATCGGTAATTCTGTTCATCCGGTAAATAGCGGCCCTTGTTTTTCCTTCATTCTGCTTTTCCGGATTGAAAAATTCCCAGACGACCTCCCCGTCCATGGTGATTTCGAACACATGCCCCCTGTCCGATTCCGTGATGAGCGTATTTCCGTTGGGAAGACGCTGGCTGGCTCCCCTCGAAACCGAGAAAAATTTTTCCGGGGGATTTGACCTGTATTCCCAGACGATTTGTTTATTTTCCGGGTCGACCTCTAAAATCCGTGAATGTTTCCGGCTTACGCCGTTGTCAAAAATCAAAAGATTCCCGTTCTCAAGCATGGTCGGATGGTGTGGTTGGGACAGCACGCCCGGACCCCATTCCCACATTATCAATCCCGCTTCAACGTCAAGGATGGCCACAAAATCAAGTCTTAGGGCACAGATCAAGACATTTCCCCTGCGGCAAACTCCCGGGATGTCCCGGGGAATGATCTCAACGGTATTGATGTGCAAAATATCTACCGGATCCAGGTTGGTAAACATATATCCGTCTTTCTTTTTCCGGTTTTGCATTTCGGTCTGATTTTTTTTCAGAGCGGCCCAATCATAAATATCAAAAATCCGCCTCCCGGATATGTGCGATTTAAAAAAAGGAAACAAGGATATTTTGTTTTTCAGGATTCCGTCCGCCGAGAGGAAAACGATACTGCTGTTGAGAACCGGCAGCGGAAGCCGGTTGACAAAAAAACAGGCATCCTCTCTGACGAGAGCCAAAATTTCACCGTCCTCAGCCTGACAAAGGTCATGATGGAACCGCATGGGAATAGCCCACTTCATCCTGGAATTCCAATCAAGACAAATAAGCTTTTCATCCTTAATCACCACCAGCAAATCCAACTCCCTGGTGAGCTCGACATGTTGCCAGGCGGAGGGATGATCCGGTCCGGCCGTCCATCGATGAAAAAAATCGCCGTCCATATCCATCAGACGGGCTTCGACAAGATTTCTGGAAGTATAAATATTGACTCCCCGGCAAGCTTTCTCAGGATTGTGATAGGTTACGCCTGACTTTCCCGCCGTATCTCCTGAATTTACCCAAGTTAGATAAGGAAGAGATTTGAGTTTTTTAAGCTTTTCCTCAGGTGATTCCTTCGGCGATTCCACCTTGCAGGAGCACAGGAAAAGAATTAAACAGAGGAACATTCTGAAGCGCGAAAACTGGAACGGGTAAACGCGAAGCATAGATGAAGGGTAACACAAAAGGAGGGCGCTCAAAAGATTTCATTCTTTTTCTGAGGAAATGTGACTGAAGCAAAGCCATCGTCGACGGTTTGGAAAAAATCACGAAGAATCGATAAAAATCATGACGGTTATAAGATCTTTCCGATGAGGTCGCGTTTGAGGACGGCCGTCATGCAGTGCAGCGATCCCCACCCTTTGCGCAGCTCCGTGACGTCCACTTCAGTCACTCCGACCCCGTGTTTTTCCAAAAACGCCCGTGTTTTCGGAAAGCCGGCCGCCATCAGCACAATACGGGGAGACAGGGCCACGATATTCAAAGCCAGTTCCTGGGTTTCTTCCGGGGAAGGCGCTTCTAAAAGCTTTATTCCCTTTTTTCTTAGAGCCGTCCAAACATCCCAGGGCATCCGGACAGGGTCGAAAACCGCGGTCTTTTCATCCATAAAACTGACAAAACTGTCGATGTGGGCGCCTCCAAAGGGTATCTGGAAAGGAAAAATATCCTCGACTCCGGTCTGAAGAAGGATTTCTTCCACCTGGCGGCACCCTTCCTCATTGGCCCTGTTCCCCGTTCCCATAATGACCGTTCCCGCATCCACCCAGAGGCAGCAGGCGGTCTCAAATATTCCATTCCCTGAAACCGTCCGCAAAATGGGCACACCCAGCTCAGCCAGAGCTTGAGCCGCATAACGCTCTTCCCCGCGGCGGCAGCTCATCGCCTGTCTTCCTACGATCGCCCCTTCTGGAGTCATAAGCACGTTATCCCGCATGAAAAGGGCGTTGGGCCTGTCCGGGCGCATCTGCTTTACATAGTGGACTTCAACTCCATGGGATCGGTAAATCTCGGCCAAGGCATCATGCTGTTCCCGGGCTTTATGCGGATCCATAACGTCCAGCCAGCGCCAATCTTCCGCCTTCTTAACGGCTTCGATCTCTTCGCCGGGACGCCTGAGAAGAACGGCCTTCAGCTTTCCCACTTCGGAATCACAGCCCCAATCCCCTCCCCAGTGTGACCGGAGCTCCTTCCGCATCGGCGTTTCATCCGCCAGCCATTTGGAAAACGTTTTGATGGGTTTCATTATTTCCCCTTTCAGGTCAATATGGCTGTAATTGAAATTATTTCATGTTTCCTGCTGCCTTGTTTTCCCGGCGATCAGGCCGACCAAAACCACAAAAAAAACCAGAAATCCCAACAGGATAAAAAATTCCTGTCTGATATCCTTCCATGAAGCCCCGTTGTTGGAAACTTCCATAAGAGGATTCATGACATAATAAGTCGGAAAAACTTTGGCCACCCATTTTGGAATTTGCGGAAAAAGAGCGACGATCCCCGGTCCGTAAATAAATATGTTAAGACCTTTAAGCGCCGAATAGACGCTTGATATATCTTTCATAAAGGCACCCAGCATCAAGCCGAAGCAGGAGGCCATAATGGACCCGAGGAACAATATCAACAGGATAAGGCCGAATCGTCCGCTTAATGACGTATTAAGGAAAAGAACGGCCGTCCCCATTATCATGCTGAGGCTGATCCCCATCAATCCCTTGGCCGCAAATACATCCCTTAGGGTGACTGGTGTCGTCAGCACGGCGCCCAGTGTCCGTTTTTGTTTTTCCTCGGCCAGGGAAGTCGACGGCAGGGCAAAACCGCTGATAAAAACAGCTAACAGGACAACAAGGGGAATAAAACGGTCCTTCAATGAAAGGCCTTTTTCCTTCCCCAGGGCTACAGAAACAATATTCACAGGAGCCTTTTTACCGGAAAAGTCCCTGATACGGGACAACACCGAGGCAGCCGCAACAGCCCTGTCCTTCAAGAGGCTTTCTCCCCAGAAATAAAGCACCAACGGGGGAGAATTCCCCCTTTCCAGGAGGGAATCAAAATTCACGGGAAAAACGATCCCAACATCCCTCACTCCCCTTTCGACCGCTTTTTTCAGCGACTGTTCCGATTCATATTCCTTAAGCTCAACCGAAACCATCTCCTTCAAGGATGAGACAATACTTGAATGGCCCATGTCAAAAACACCAACTTTGGGTTTTCCCGAAAAAAGAGACCCAAAGACAAGATTGATGAAAACAGTCAGGATGAAAGGAGCGGCAACGGCGAAAACAAAGAAAAAACCTCTCGAGCCGTATTTCCACTCTTTTTTTAACAGAACGGCAATCCTTCGAATGCTCACGAGATTTTCCTCTTTAAGAAAAAAACACCAAATACGACACAGACCACGCCGGATCCTCCCAAAAGAAAAATGTTTTTAAGATTACCGCTCCATCCGATATCATAGTTTACGGCGCGGCTGAGGATATCGACAAGAAAAAAGGATGGAATTACCTTGATCCATCCCGAGAAAAGGCCGGGAAAGAGCGCTGCTGTAGCCGGCAAAACCAAAACGATCAGTACCAGAACCCCCCAGCCCAGAACGGACATCATATCCTTGGCGACAGAGGCGAGAACAAAGGCCAGGCCGGTGACCAATATCGACCCTAAAAAAAGAGCGGTGATGACGAGAAAGGCATTTTGCTTTAATCCGCCCGTGACTGCCATGAAGACAAATGCCTGAGAAAAGGCCAAGCCCACACCGGTGAATCCTTTCCCGGCAAAAAAATCAATAACGGTCAAGGGGGTAACCATCAACGCCTGAACATTCCCCGTTTCCCACTCCGAGGAAATCAGGTTGGCCAAGCCCAAAGTTTCGGTAATAATCAGCATAAAGGCAAACAGAGGAATCATACGGTTCCTGTAGGGGACCTGGCTGCCTCCCAGGTCCGGGCCGAGAACAACCGCCCTCCAATTTACCGGGCTTTTTTTCCCGGCCATCCGGGTAACCATCTCGTTCATGAGGACGGTGTACATTTCCTGTATATCTTTCGGCACCTCTGAAGAAGAATAAACAAAAATGTCCGTTGGTTTTTCAGAATCGAGCAGAGCACTTATTCCTCCGGGAATAGAAATTCCAACCTGGACTTCCTTTTCCATAACGGCTCGCCTTACTTCTTCGTCGCTCTCCATGTTCTGGATGACCAAGCCGTCCGTCATGAGATTCTTGGAAAAAAAGGTGGAAAAGGACGGCACATAAAATCCTACCTTTATGGTTCCCCGGATTGTAGCCGGAAGAATAAAAAAAATGACGATAAAAACGACAATCATCAGAAGAGTCATCACCCCAAAAAATTTATCACGAAAAAAAAGAACAACATCTTTTTTAATCAACGTCCCAATGATCCTGCCGTTCATCCCGTAAGACCTCTTCCCGTGATCTGGATAAAAATATCTTCCAGGCTGGCTTCTTCACTATGGATGGTGATGACTTTTTCCTCGGCGAAGAGCGACCGGACATCATCAGCCGTATAGGGTTCGTCCATGGTGATTTCAGTCTCCTTAAGCTCACCCGATGCCGTCTCTGTCTCGACTTTGATCAACCGTTTCCCGAATTTTTGCTTGAGATGATAAGGGCTATCGAGAGCTACAATTTTACCCTCGTGGATAAACGCAACGCGGTCGGAGAGCTTATCCGCTTCCATCATGTCATGGGTCGTTAAAAAAACGGCGGCCCCTCTCTCCCTTTCTTTGAGGATGATCTTGCGGATATTGTCGGCCGAAACCGGGTCCAGGCCTTCGGTCGGCTCATCAAGAAAGAGGATTTCAGGCTGATTGACCAAAGCCCGGGCCAACATAAGGCGCTGCTTCATCCCTTTGGAGAAGGTGGATACATGGTCCCGGTTTCTTCCATGGAGGTCGACCATCGCTAGAAGCTTGTCCGCATCGAATTTTTTTACGCCGAAAAGATCGGCAAAAAGTTTCAGGTTTTCCACAGCACTCATCTGCTCATATAGGTTGGTCTGTTCGAAGGATACACCGATACGGGCCTGAACCCTGCCCGTTTTTTTGGTGACATCCATCCCTAAAACGCTAATTTTTCCTTTTTTTGGAAAAATCTGTCCGGTGAGCATTTTAATGGTTGTCGATTTCCCGGCTCCGTTCGGACCGAGGAATCCGAATATCTCCTTTTCCTTGACGTCAAAGGTGATTCCCTTGACCGCATGGACATTCCCATAACTGAATTCGATGTTATCAACGTTAATGGCATCCGGACTCATCTTGACTCCTCATTTTCCCCATCCAAACTCACTGCCCCTGTTCAAAACAGCGCGCTTTTTTCATTCGACTGATGTTCTTTTTACTTTTGCCTTTCTCCAGACAACCGAACATCATCCACCCATACGGTTCCGCGGCCATTGATGACGATATTTAAGGTAACCTTGTCAGGTTTTTGTCCCTTTTGAAACAAAAATGCTGTCCGGATTGTTTTCCAATCCACGGCACCTTCAACGGTATCGTTCAGTCCCCTGGAAAAATACTGTCCCCCGTCTACATGGACCCACATTTCCAGGTAGGCGGACCCGGACAGATCGCTTTTTACGGAGGCCGAATAGATAAGGCGCGCTTCTTCGATGTTCAATCCTTCAGCTTCTCCAAGGCAGATAACCGTCGGCCAAAGAGTCTGAATACGGAGAGAAGCTTTCCCTTCCACCTTTACCGATTTGTCGTTTATAATCGTAGTTCCTGCAGTGGAAGCATCGTCCAGACTGAGCTTCTTGATCTTATCGGCGTTCCCCACGCTCACCCCAAAGACGAAAATCACTGCGAGTATAAACACATTTTTTTTCATATTTTCTCCTCTAAACTGAGCTTATTCTTGAATCAAAATTTTTTTTTAAATTCCAGGCATGTATTATAACCCCATAAATCAGGAATGCCACCTAAAAATTTTATGGAAAAATCTTACAATTTTGCTTTACTCTCAATTCTCAAATCACTATGATACTTTTGAAGTCAAAGGGATTTAAGAAGGAGGATCCATGAAAAAACTCATTTTTTTCTTACTGCTGTCCGTTTTTATGATTCTTGCCACGGCTCCCAAGAGCAGCGCTGACAACCCGGTAAACTTTTACCTCAGGGGCGGGGTCATCACCGAGAGCAGTTTTTCTTTCAATCCCCTTATCGGGTTGGCAGGGGCCAATATCGATATCAACCTTGGAGAGGTTCTCATGATCAGCCCCGAGTGCGACCTTCTTATCTACCAATTCAAATTCAATCCCGTTTTTATCACTCCGGGAGTTCTCCTGAACGTCCGCGCGTCGGTCGCTTATTTTGGAGCCGGGCTGAGCCTGCCGATTATCATCGGTAGCGGCTACACCCTCGAGGGCGATTTCCTGCTTAAATTTAACGCCGGCTTCAAGGCTGATTTCATCAAAATTCAGGCTTTCATGTTCACGCCCATGGAAAACGCCTTTTCTTATAACTGGTTCGGAGCGACGGTGGGATTCGGATTTTAAACACTCTCCTTTTTTTTCACTTATCCTCTTTGAACGGATGGAAAAAACATAAATCTCAAAACCTAAAGCCAGGAAGAAAGTTTAACGTTGGATTACATGGCGTTGCCGCCGCCGACATAAAGAACCTGGCCTGTAATCCAATCCGCTTGCTTGGAGGCAAAAAAGACCACTGCGTCGGCAATGTCCTCAGGCCGGCCAACTCTTCTTAGGGGATAACTTTCCGCCAGGCTCTTCTCAAGGTTCTCAGGCATCCAGCCCGTTTGAACGGCTCCTGGTGAGATCCCGTTGACGGTGATCCCGTACGGACCCAATTCATAAGCCGCTGCCCGGGTGTAGCTTTCGACAGCATTTTTACTGGCACCATACGAAACATTGAAAGCATGCCCTCTCGCCCCGTCGGTACTGATATTGATAATCCGCCCCCATTGTGAACCGCGGTTTATATGTCTCCTGGCGAATTCTGCCATCATCAAGGCCGTTCCCCGGCTGTTGACTGAAAAATGTTCATCATGAGTAGCCGCCGTCAGAGGCCGGATCTTGTATTCCTCGGCAAAATAAGGGGATTTTTCCAGCGCTTTTTGAGGGAGGAAAGTGTCGTTATTACCGAAGGCGGCGTTGTTGACAACGATGCTGACATCACCCAGATTTTGTTCCGCAAGATCGAATATTCTGGGTATGTTATCCGGAATGGAAAGGTCCGTCTCCCATGTAAAGACATTTCCCCCTCTTTTTTTGATCTTTTCAGCGACCATTTCGGCCGACTGCATGATAACCCTGCTGTAGTAATCCACGCCGGGCCGGACGGCTTTTTCCGCCTTTTCTTTTGTCGAGCCGAGAAGATTCACGGGCAAACGCCAGAAATGAATAAAAACGGCGGCACCTTGCTGGGAAAAGGCTTCAGCCGTAGCGGCGCCGATACCGTGATTAGCCCCTGTAACAACGACGACTTTATCTTTCAGCTCCGTGTCGATCATGTTATTTCTCCTTATTCATAGCGCAAGGAATCAACGGGATTAGCCCGGGCCGCACGAATGGTTTGAAGGGAAACCGAGAAAAAAGCACCCAGAACAGCGGCTACAGCGGCCAAAACAAAAGGTCCGAAGCCGATGTCGATACGATAAGCAAAGCTGTTTAACCACCGCACCAAACCGTAATAGGCTGCCGGCCAAGCCAAAACATTGGCCGCAAGAGCCAGGAGGAGAAATTCTTTCGATAGAAAGCGGACGATGCCTGGTACGGAAGCACCAAGGACCTTTCGGATCCCTATCTCTTTGGTCCGCCTTTCAGTTAAAAAAGCAGAGAGACTGAAAAGTCCCAAACAAGCCAAAAACACGGCAACGATACTGAAAGCAACCGATAACCGGCCCATCCGTTCTTCACTCCGGTAGAAGCATTCAAAGGAATCATCCAGAAAAAAATACTCAAAAGGCCGGTCGGGCTCCAATACCCGCCACTTTTCAGCGATAAGGGCCAGGGTCCGGGATAAATTTTCAGAGGCCAACTTCAGAGAGATATATCCAATCCGGGAAGTGTCGTTAAAAATCAACAGAGGTTCGATTTTTTGGTGGAGAGAAGCAATATGGAAATCTCTAACTACCCCGATGACCCGGACAACGGCCGTAGCTTCTGCCTGGCCTCCACGTACGGATACTCGAAAGGTTTTGCCCAAGGGTTCCTTCCAACCAAATACCCTTGCCGTCATTTCGTTGATGATAACGGCCTCCGTCTTATCCGAATCCCTTGTTTCATTAAACGGTCTTCCGGAGACCACCTTGATATCCATCAGGGGAAGGTAATGGGTATCAACCTCCCATCGGGCCACGGTCTGGGGCTGGCTCTCGGTGAATCCTTCAGGATAAACAATGGCCTTCTGTACTCCCCTGCCGGGCACAAGATAAGAAAACGCCGTCTCATCGACACCGGGCACGCCGAGGAATTCCTTTCTAACGGATTCAAGGGAAGCCTTTTGCAGCAGGCCGCGTGCTCCCGGAAGAACAACGACCCGGTTGTCATCATAACCGTAGTTTTTTGTTTTCAGAAAACGGATCTGCTGATAGATGATGACGGCTCCGATAATAAGAACAATCGAGACGGCAAATTGAAACGTCACCAGCATGTTTCGAAAATGATGGTGTCCCTTTCCCCTTTCAAGCCCTTTCTGCAGAATACGAACCGGATGAAAGGAAGAAAGATAAAAAGCCGGATAAAGACCGGAAAGGGCACCAACAACCAAGGCGATTCCTAAAAATGCAGCAAAAATCCATGTTTTTTTTACAAAACTCGGCCTAAAAGCCCCGCCGATGAAAGAGCTGAAAACAGGTGCGGCCAGAGTCATAAAAACATGGGCCAGCAGAAAGGAAACCATGGCATAAAGAAGCGACTCTCCGATGAACTGGAAAACCAGCAGCCGGCGGTCCGATCCGAGACTTTTCCGTATGCCGATTTCAGGTAAGCGAGTGCTCATTCTGGCCGTGGTCAGGTTGATAAAATTAAAACAAGCGATACAGAGGATAAAAAACGCGATTCCCGCAAAAAGCCTGACCAGCCCGATGTCGCCGTTGACAGACATCTCTCCCCATAGTTTGGAAAAAAGATGAATCCGCGTCAAAGATTGAAGAAAAAATTGAATGCTTCCTCCCATAACATCCAGCGTTTCACCCATGAAGGTATTTATAGTTACCGGAAGCTTCTCCTCCACTCTTTGTGCCGCCTTGGCATCTTCGAGAAGAAGATAGGCATAATACTGGATATTGAGCCAGTTCTCCATATCCGCCCGTCTTTCCCGGTAAAGGGTTTCGAAGGAACGGACTGCTTTGAAGCGTATGTGGGAATGCGGCGGCACCTCAGCCGCGATACCGGTAACGGTGTACTCTTTACCTTCGATTTCAAGAACCTTACCGACCACATCTTTTTCCTTGAATATTTTTAGCGCAGTTTCCTCGGTCAGAACGACCGTGTAGGGTTCTTGAAGAAGACGGCGATTATCACCGCTTATAAGGGGGAAGGAAAAAATTTCAAAAAGAGAGCTGTCTGCAAAACAGACTTCTTCTTGAAAAAAAAGCTCATCTTCAACACGAACGGGAACCCGGCGAGGCCGTTCGATTCGGACCGCATTCTGTACTTCCGGATAATCCCGGACCAGCGCTTTTGCCAGTTCCGGCATGGTCATGGGCGTTCGAAGATGAGTGCCGGCATGAAGGTCGGTGCAGATCCTGTAGATACGATCGGCATGAGCATGAAAACTATCGAAGCGGAGCTCTTCGTAAACCCAGAGGAGGATGAGAAAACAGACGGCCATGCCTATCGTCAGCCCGGCGATGTTGACCAGGGAATAAATTTTCGTGCGTTTCATGTTTCGGAGGGCGACGATGAGAAAATTTTTAAGCATAAAAAACCTTTCCTGAGATAAAGTATCTCAATTTTTGAAGCGCTCCCTGAAGGTGGGTTTCTCCCCGGCCATTTTCAGAAAAACATCCAGCGGAACCAGTTCAAAATCCGGCCCCAGCCGGTCCATTATACTTTTAACGCGATCGACATCGCTGTATTCCCTGATATGCATGAGAAGATAATAAGGCCTGGCTTCGTTGATAAGGGCCAGCTCTTTCAGATCGGCCGCGGCTTCTTCCTCGGACTTCACCGGCGAGAGATAATAATCATAAGAAATCAAAGGCCGGCCTTCCCGGACCGCAAAGGTAAAGGCCGGAGCGTAACCGTTGAGAAAACCGATGGCCTCGGGCATCCCTTTATAATAGGCGTCGACCACACTCCGTGTCAGCTCCGTGTTGCCTTCAACGGTGGCTCCTTCGGAATAATCCATGATTTCGAACACACTGAGGTCCAGGCTATCCATCATCTTCTGGGCCATGTCGATAAGCCCCGGGAGCAGCTTCGGCGGAACCGCTTTGGGATAGATGTAACCCGGACCGGACAAACAGCCGATAAAATAATCGTTGGTCGTGGCCTCGGTGTAATAATACTCAAGGACGGCCGGGGCCATCCAGGAAAGGTTCATGATGACTTCCCAAGCGTATGGAATTTTCCCTCGTCCCGGTTTGAGCCAGGCGCCGATACCCAATCCATCCGTCTGGACACAGGTGATATAAACTTTATTTTCAGGTGAAGAGATTTTTTGCGGATCGATGTTGTGGTTGTTTTTGAACTCAAATCCGGGAGTTAATGGAACCTGGCTGCTGAAACTCATGTTGGGGAGGGTGTGCAGGCCTTCAACCCGAAGACCGTGTTTTGAACAGAGGGTTACATGCTCCCGCTCCAGGTCTTTGGCATAAGAATGCCACCCCATGACCATGGAATATGGTTTCATATCACCCAGCAGCCTGTCTGCCAGAGCGTATTCTTCCTTATCCGACGGACGGCTGGAAAGGTCATTGAAAAAGGACCGGTTTTTTATGCCCCAGTCGGCCACACCCGGTTTCATGACACGGCCGTGTTCGCCGCCCATCCAGATGATGATATCCCGGCTGCACCGATTCCAGTAGCGATCCGCCGCCCAAGCATAAATATCGGCGTCGGTCCATCCCCTGAATATTCCTCTCAAATCCTCTTTTTTCTCCAAGCCCGCTCCCTCCACCAGTGGAAGAAGATCTTCACTGACAACAACTGCATCCTCCAGACCGGCCGCGGTAAAGGCGACAATCAGGGAAGTCCGGACTTCTGTATCCCAAACGACAAAACCCTTAACGTGCTCTTTCAGAACATCCAGGGCCCGGCCTGGTGTGCGCAAGTCGGAGAATGTAAAATTTTTCTTCTCTTTGAAAAACGAAAAAAGCGCAGGGGTATAGGTAAAAGACCAGGAATCCGGGTAAATAAAATAGAGTCTTGGGGCCTCCCGGTTGACCGTTCCCTGAAGACTGATCAGAAAGGCATTGAGAGGAAGACCGCCATCCAGGTTCCAGTCATCTTCCAACCGCAAAAAATGGGCTTCACGGAATCCCTCGCGCTTCATGACATAGGTCATTTCCGGGCCCGTCTTACGGGTCGAGCGCCGGATCGTATATGTGAGCATGTTTCCTTGTTCGGAAATACGGAAAACATGATCGACAGTTATTTTTTTCGGACCCTGGGAAGCAAGAACCGTATATTCCTCCTCCATCCAAAGCGACTTTCCGCCGTTCCTCCACTCGGCCTTTACCCGGCGTTCCCCGTCAACGGGAAGAGAAATCCCCATAAAAACATTGGTCGGAAAAACCCGGTCCTTTATGGGAAAGCGATTGACGATTCCTCCGGTTCGTATATCGAGTGTTTCTTCAAAATACCGGCCCCGGCCCCATCTCTGGGTGAAGCTTAATCCGTCAGTCCGGATTTTAAATGTCAGAGAGAGCGTGCCGTAAAGGTCGATATCGGCGCTTTTTTCCGGAATAAGAACCCATTTTCCGTTAAAATCCGAGTTGTCCCCGCCCTTAAGGGCTATAGGCAGCAAAAGGACACCGATAAATATCCATTCTACGAACCGGTATTTTTTGTTCATGGTTTTCATCCTTTCATAACTCCGACGGGGACCAAACGGGCCACCAGCCGGCCCAGCCCCGCTTCATGGGATACCCGGACCACCTCATCTACATCTTTATAAGCGGGAGCGGCTTCTTCCGCCACTCCTTTCCAGCTCGTTGCCCGAAGCTCGATTCCTTTTTTCTTCATATCCTCTTTGACCTTTTCTCCCCGGAAAGATCTCAAAGCCTGGTGGCGGGACATGACCCTGCCGGCTCCATGGGCCGTCGACCCGAAACTCAATTTTTCAGCTTCCGAAGTTCCGGCCAGCAGATAGGAAGCGGTGCCCATGCTGCCCGGAATCAGCACCGGCTGCCCCACTTGGCGATAAACCTCCGGAATCTCCCCGCGGCCGGGACCGAAGCTTCGCGTGGCTCCTTTGCGGTGAATACAGACTTTTTTGGTCCGGCCGTTTACCTCATGATCCTCGAACTTGGCCACATTGTGGCATACATCGTAAACCTGGTCCATACCTTGAGACCGGCTCAAAACACTTTCAAAAACCCGGCGCACCCGGTGGGCGATCATCTGGCGATTGGCAAAGGCGTAATTGACGGCGGAGGTCATAGCCCGGAAATAACGGCCCCCCGGATCGGATTGAATGGGTGCGTTGATGAGCTCCCGGTCCGGCAGCCCCTTGATCCCAAATGTGTTTTCCATGAGGCGGATATGATCAGATGCGACCTGGTGTCCCAAACCCCGGCTTCCGCAGTGAATCATGACCATAATCTGCCCTGTTTTCCGAATGCCGAAGACTCCTGCGGTTTCTGCATCATAGATTTTTTCGACTTTCTGGATTTCCAGGAAATGATTCCCGGCACCGAGAGAGCCTAACTGGGGAATACCCCGCTCAATAGCCCGTTGCGAAAGTATGGATGGATCGGCCCCCTTCATCCGGCCGTATTCTTCGGTCCGCAGCAGGTCTTCCTCCATTCCGAATCCGTTTTCCACGGCCCACTCCGCCCCCCGGATACAGACCTCAAAGAGGGTCTTTTTGTTCAAGCGGCCGGCCCCTCCCTTCCCCACACCGGCGGGAACCTCACGGGAAAATCCGGCTAAAAGATCTTCTCGCCTATCACGTACTTCCTCTTCCATAAATTCGGTTTTCAGGAGGCGCACACCGCAGTTGATGTCGTAACCCACTCCACCCGGTGAGACAATCCCTTCATCAGCATCAAAGGCGGCCACTCCGCCTATAGGAAAACCATAACCTTGATGGGCATCGGGCATAATATAGGCACTGCGCTGGATCCCAGGCAGGCAAGCCACATTAAGTGCCTGATCGAGAGTGCGGTCGGCGTGAACAAGCTTCAAAAGCCGGGCGGAAGAGTAAAAAACAACAGGCACATTCATCTTTCCCGTCCTGGGGATCTCCCAAGTTGTATCGTTTATTTTTTTTATTTCCATGGTTTACCTCACAGGTCGACAACGACCTGAACCTCGGCCCCGTTATTCTCTTGAATTTCCATCTCATTATAGGTTACGGCTTTGACTTCACCGAAAATTTCATAAGCGGATGATATTTCATCTCCTCTGAAAACAGCCTTGAGGAAGCACGATTTTCGGCCGCGGGTTATGCGAACTTTTTCCACGCAGGCAAGAAGAAAATCTTTCGTATCCAAGAGGTAGAGAATCTCTTCCAGGAAACCCGAGAGAAGCTGTTCCATATCCCTGCCTTCGATGCGGACGGAATAAGCCTTTTTGTCCGCCACTTTTGAGGCATCCCACATCAGGGAGACCAGCGCTAGGGCTGCGTTGGCGAAGGCTTCCTCCAGGGTGGCGCCGTAAGCCCTGAATTTGGCATCACCCGTATGCTCCAGAAAAAGGAACTTCTGCATGATTTGTCTCCCGGTTCAAGGTCTTGGCCATATTGTACCCCGCCCCGCATCCCATATCAACAGAACCGGTGAAAAGCTGCCGAACGGAAGGTCAACGGAATTGCCAAAATAAACATATTTCTTAAAACTTTGGGAAATCTATGTTATCTTTGATTTGAGTGTGTTTTTAAAACGGATTTTTTTGAATATGCCGGACTAAAAGAATTCTGTCTCTCTCATCTTTGTCCGGGAATATTTCTTTTTTTGCATTGTCTAATAACAGTTGAAAGCATAAAATCTCATTATTCGTAAGAAAGAAGGATTTCTCATGAAAAAATTCATTGTGTCAACGGCTGTATTCTGCTTTTTTTTCCTTACGTTTTTTTCCCCGATTCATGCCCAATGGGCCCGGACATATGGTGGGAGCGAAGATGACTATGCCTATTCCATTCAAGAGACGAATGACGGGGGCTTTATTGTCACCGGGGAAGTCCTCTCCTTCGGAGAGGGATTGACTGAAATCTGGGTAATAAAACTCAATGCCGCCGGAGAAATCACTTGGCAGAAGTCATTCGGCGCCGGGGCCGATGACCTCGTCCGCTTGATCAGACAGACGAGTGACGGCGGATATATAACGGCGGGTTTTACCTACTCTTTTGCCGAAGAATTGGACGACATCTGGATTATCAAGCTGGATGCGGCCGGGCAGTCCGAGTGGCAAAAAATATACGGCGGAACAAACTACGACTCGGCTGAATCGATTAATCAAACAAGCGACGGCGGGTATATCGTTGCCGGGGGAACCGTCTCCTACGGTGCCGGGGAAGACGATATCTGGATTTTAAAACTCGATGCCGCCGGAAATATCACCTGGCAGAAAACTTATGGGAGCAGTGATTCTGATTTTGCTATTTCGGCTCTGGAAACAACCGACAAAGGCTTCATCGTCCTGGCAAGCACCCAATCCTACGGGGCAGGTGATGTCGACAGCTGGATCCTCAAGCTGTCCGCCAATGGGGACATAGAATGGCAAAAAACATACGGCGGTGACGATGAAGACCGGCTTCGATCGATCAAACAAACAAATGACGGAGGGTATATTACGGCGGGTTTCACCTATTCCATGGGCGCCGGCTATGACGACGCCTGGATCTTGAAACTGGACAACACCGGCGATATCATCTGGCAAAGGGTTTTTGGCGGTGTCGACTATGATGCGGCTCAATCGGTCCATCAAACAAGCGACGGCGGATATATTGCAGCCGGGGGAACCGTTTCCTATGGTGCCGGGGAAGACGATATCTGGATTTTAAAACTCGATGCCGCCGGAAATATCACCTGGCAGAAAACTTATGGCGGGCGCTATTCGGATGAGGCCATGGACATCTCCCAGACCTCAACCGGGGGTTACATAATAGCCGGCTTTACCAACTCCTTCGGTGCTGGAGAAGATGATTTTTTGATTTTGAATCTTTCTCCATCCGGAGAAATCGACTCCGAATGTCCTCTTATGGGAAGCTCAGAGGCGACAATCACCACGCCCTCTATGACACCAGGAAGCACGAACATATCACCGCAAGAAACGGATGCTGCTTCTAACGAGACAACCGACGAAGGGATCGACACACAAGCGACGGTTTTTCAGCTCTGCCCGGCTCAAAAAATATCGCTCATAATTTCCTCCGACAGCGGTGGAACGACATCTCCTTCGCCGGGGACTTACACGTATGTTCCTTCAACGGTTGTAACCATAACAGCCATATCCGATGATGATTATTTGTTCGACACCTGGGTTGGAGACTTTCCCGATGGAGATGAATACACCAATCCCCTTGTTTTATCGATGGATGCGGACAAAGCCGTCACCGCGACTTTTCTTGAAATCGAGGGCAATTGTTTCATCGCCACCGCTGCTTACGGCTCACCTCTTCATCCCCATGTCAAAACAATGCGCGATTTCAGGGATAAATACCTCATGTCCAACAAAGCCGGCCGGGCATTTGTCCGCCTTTACTACAAGTATTCTTCTTCACTGACGGGTATCATTTCAAATCACAAACTCCTGAAAATCGGCATTCGTCTTTATCTGGCGCCTCTGGTTCTGTGCGGCTATTCCATGCTTTACCTGGGGCCTTTATTATCCACGCTTCTCCTCGTCCTTTTGATTACGGCAGTGGTTTTGACGACGCATCTTATCCGGAAAAAAAGCTTCCGCCACATTTCAAGAAAAATTTCGACTCAATAAATCTCAAGGCGGTATAAATCGTCATTGATTTTCTGCCCCGTTTTCATCACTTTGCCTTCAATCTCAAAAGCTTTGAACCAATCACAGGAAAAGATTTGATGATTCGACCTATCTCACAAGGCCTAACGATAGAAGATGGGGCTTTATGTACTGCGATGATAGAAACCGGAATAGTTCAGATGAAATTCAACTGATGATATTTAACCTGCATTATTACCTAGAAAATAACACCAGTCATCACCCGGTTCATCCGGGTGATCCAGGATTAAAGGCAATTGTTTTCATCGTTCGCGGGTGTGCATACGCATGAAAAATTCATAAATTTTCCCGGCACCGACAGATAATTTCAATCATATGTGTCAGTTAATGGTGATTTTCGGTAAAATTGAGAATGAAACATTTTCCATGACCGTTTTCAAGAAAATGTCGGCTAAATTTACCCTTCAGGCGCCGCCCCAACCTAACCCCTGCGGCAAGCTTGGCTCGTGAATAAAGCAGGTTAACAGCGAAAAAGAGAAAAAAACAAATCAGTCAAAATTTGTTGTGTCATTATTATAGAATTTTTAAACTATAGGAGAATTTTGCCTTTCCTGCGTGTTTCATAAAATGTGAGAGGAAAACTTTGATAGACGTCGAATCTTTTTATGTCCGCTACGGCCCTATGGTACTGAGGAGGTGCCGCAGGATGCTCAAAAACGAGCAATCCGCCCTTGATGTGATGCATGAGGTCTTCTTGAAAGTATTATCCCGCAAGAAAAAACTAACCGCAGATTATCCTTCCGCCTTGCTCTACCGGATTGCCACAAACGTATGCTTGAACAAAATAAGAAATGACAAGCAACATTCCTTGAACAAATATCTTGATATTCTCTGCAACACCTCATTTTTCGAAAACCAAAATGAAGATTCCGATTTGATTCTTTTGGAATACATCATTGAGAATGAGAGGAATACGACCAGGCAGATCGCGGTTTTGTATGTTATCAATGGTATGACCATAAAAGAAATAGCCGAGGTTTTAAAGCTTTCCATTTCCGGTGTCCACAAACACCTGGATAAACTTCGAAGGAAAATAAGGGACAGGGAGAAATCTGATGAATGAAAAAACCATCAGCCAATATTATTTGGAGAGATATGTTCTTGAGGAGCTTCCGGAAGATGAGAAGGAAAAAATCCGGCATCTGTGCTCCACAAATCCAGAGATACAATCAGCAGTGGAAGAGATAAAAAAATCCAACCGGAATATCCTCGAACTTTATCCCTTTCAGACAATGAAAGCAGACTTTTCGAACCACCATGCTGAAATATCACGGAAGCCTTTTCCCTGGAAGCTGATTTTCACCGTATCATCGGCCGCCGCCATTCTGGTCCTTATTTTTTGGCTTCCCGTACTAAAACATAAGTCTCTGATTTTCCAGCCAGCTTCAGAACGGGATATCACATTGGTCAAGGGAATCGTCAACGTTGATCTTTCCCTGACGCAGCTGCTTGTTTACCGCAAAACACAGGACAAGGTGGAACTACTCAAAGATGGAGAAAAGGCCGAAGCGGGCGACCTGCTTCAGCTTGCTTATGTTGCGAATAAAAAAACCTACGGAATGATCTTTTCTATCGATGGCAGAGGTTATATAACCCTGCATTTTCCTGAAAACAAGAGGAAATCCACAGAGCTTGAGCCGCATAGGCAGTTTTTGCTGCCCAACGCCATAGAATTGGATGATGCTCCGCAATTTGAACGCTTTTTTTTCCTTACCTCAGAGTCTCCCATCGACGTGGAAAACATCCTTCAAAAAACAAGGGATATAGCAAAAAATCTTAATAAAATCCGAAAACAAAATCTTGATCTGCCGGAGAAATTCGAACAGTATTCAGTACTTATTCTAAAAGGAGAAAGCTCATGAAAGGCTTTAAAATGGTTGCCGTTTTATCCATGATGTGTTTTTTCGCCCTCCCTCCCCTATTGGCGGAGGAACAGACGGATGAACTCTTAAACCGCCGTTTCGCCTTTCTGGTCGGTGCCAATGATGGGGGCCAAAACAGGGTTATTCTGCGTTATGCCGTAGATGACGCCAGAGCCATACAAAAAGTCCTCAAAGAGATGGGGGGTATTCTTAATGAAGACTGCCGTTTTATGGCGGACCCGGATCGGGAAACCTTTCTAAAAACCGCCGAAGCCCTGTCGGAGGATGTGAATCAAGCCAAAAAAAAGTTCAGAAGAGTTGAATTGATCTTTTATTATTCAGGCCACTCGGATGAGGAAAACCTTTTCCTGGGTAACGACCGTGTTTCGTACCAAGAATTAAAGGAATGGATCACAACGATTAATGCCGATGTGCGAATCGGTATCCTTGATTCCTGCGCATCAGGAACCCTTACGCTTTCCAAGGGTGTCAAAAAAAGACCTCCTTTTCTGTTGGATAATGCTTATGATATGAAGGGTTATGCCTTCATAACTTCCAGTTCAGCCACAGAAGCCGCCCAGGAATCCAGCCGGCTGAAAAGATCTTTTTTCACTCACAACCTGATCTCCGGTATGCGCGGGGCGGCCGACAGGAATCAGGATGGCCGCATCACGCTTAACGAAGCCTATCAGTTTGCCTTCGACGGAACTCTGAATCAAACGCAAAAAACCATGGCCGGGCCTCAGCATCCAAGCTACCAGATACAGATGTCGGGAACCGGCGATGTGGTGATAACGGAAATCTGGAAGAGCACGGCTGTTCTTGTTCTTAAAGAGGATATCGCCGGGAAGATCTATATCCACAACCGGGATAATGTTCTGGTCGTGGAAATGAATAAAATCCCGGGCCGGCAAATTTCCATTGGATTGGATGAAGGCGACTACCGCATTATCAACATAGATGAAGGAAACATTTGGGAGGCACAGGTCGGGCTTAAAAGCGGAAAAAGTTCTGATTTAAACCGGAAAGCTTTTAATCAGACAAATAAAATACCCACACAGCTTCGAGGCACCATCCCCCCTTCCCTGGATGTGTCCAAAATAAAACGGGCCAAAAAATGGCGCCTGGAAGTATTCGGCGGCTTTTCGCGGATCAATCCTGATGATTTAAATATGAGAGCGACGTATGACAATATGCACGATACTTTTTATGGGGACGATTATGCTCAGTATCTTGTAAATCAGGGGGAAATTTCCTCCTTTACAAAATCCAATGAAGGGGGCGAAGCAAAGTTCCTCAAACATTCGATTCCTTTTGGAATCCGGCTGCGGTATGGTCTCACAGACTGGTTTGACGTATCCTTAGGATTCACTTATTTATCCGGGGCAAGAGAATCCCGTTTCAAAAACACCTTAGAAATTTTCATCCCGGAAAGTTCCCCTCTTGTTTATACGGATGACTTTAAAAAATATGAGTTATCGGCCAACGCCTTCATTCCTTCTATCGGTATTCATGTCGCTAAGAAAATCTCAAGATTATTTCAGCTTGAGGCTTCCTTGACCGGCGGGCCGATTTTCGGAGAATGTTCATACCTCCTCGATTGGAATTCTCAATATCCGCAAGAAGAATCAGCCGGTGATTATGGGAATCTTGATGAGGGATATCTGGAAGAAAACGGCAAAGGGTCCGGGATGGCCCTGGAATTCGCCGTTAAGTGGGATTATCATTTTGCCGAAAACTACGGAGTGTTTCTGGAGGGAAGTTATGCTTACCGGATTGTCTCTGACATATTCGGAAAAGGGACCCGGTCTTTCGCTTCCCATAGAGAAACCTGGGAAGGAGAGTGGGCCATAAAAAAAGACATCAAAACGGAACCCTGGGGAGTTGCCCATTTTCTCTGGCCGTCAAACGGCTGGGAATATTTTCCGGGAACGTGGTGGCGATCCCGGGATTTTGAATTGGATCTATCCGGATTTCAGGTCAGAACAGGCCTGTATTTTAGGTTTTAGTTCTTAGAGTTTTTTTAAAAAATCAAAAAATGTCTAAAAAACAAGGGTGTATTTTACCCAAGAAGGAGTTGACATGTTCAAAGCAAAAACAAGAATTCGAAAAGCGGGATTATATTTTTGGATGCCTGTTTTCCTTTTGGCCGTCTCAACGCCCATGCTGGCCCGGGGAAAAACGACAGCGAATCTTTCGGGAAAAATAAAAGGAAACGTACTGGATTACGACAAACAAAAACCTCTCTCCCATGTTTCTGTTTCAATAAGCGGGACCTCTTGGGCCGCTCTGACTGACGCCCTCGGCTCATATGAACTTCCTGAAGTTCCATCAGGGTATTATGTCCTGACCTTTGAACGGGATGGATATTATACGGATACCCGTACGGATGTGCGGGTAAGACCGGGGCGGGCTACATTCGTGAATGTGGAGATGGTCGCGGTCCGCTTGATCAATGAAGAGCGCCGGGTCACGGCCAATTATTTTCCATCGGAGCCCGAAAAACAAGGCAGTCAGATGCAGTTCAACGCCGAAGAGCTAAGGAGAGACGCCGGTTCCGCCGGTGATGTCAGCAGGGCCCTTTATGAGGTGCCCGGAATCGTCAAAGCTGATGAAGAAGCTAACGACCTGATCGTTCGCGGCGGCAGTCCCGTGGAAAACGGATTTTATGTTGATAATATTTTTGTGCCCAATATCAATCATTTTCCTCAATGGGGTGCCTCCGGAGGCAACATCAATATGCTCAACATGCATTTCATCGACAGCTTAAACATCGCTACCGGTGGATTTGATGCCTCCTATGGAAACCGTCTCTCCTCCATCGTTGAGATCGGCTACCGCGAGGGAAACAGGGAGAAACTGGCCGGCCAGATAAACCTGGGCATTATCGGGGGCGGCGGACAGGTGGAGGGGCCATTCGCTCAAAAAAAGGGCTCTTTTATGCTGTCGGCCTACCGCAGCTACCTCGATCTCATCGCCGGCTTTATTGATACCGGTAATCCTTCGGACTACTATGACGTTCAGGGCAAAATCGTTTATGACTTTAACGAGGCCAACCGCTTGTCTTTTTTGACGATCAACGGTCACAGTGAAACCAAAGAGGATCCCGAATTCGAAAAAGAATCGGGAATCAAGAACTACAGCTGGGAAAGGTTCAACACCTCAACGGCCGGCCTCACCTGGCGCCATATTTGGGGCAGCCAGGGTTTTTCCGACACCTCGATTTCTTATTCTTTTATGAAAGCCAAAGATGATGGCTGGTACGTATCAAACAATGAAACAGCCTATCTTTTCAGCTACGACAACCATTGGATAACTTTCCGCAATGTGAATCAGCTCCAATGGGGAACCGCTCATCAATTTTTTTTTGGTGCCGAGGCCCAGCATGTCTCTTTTCAAAGTTTGAATTTCGATGACGAGGAAAAAATAAAGCTGAACGGCACCTTTGCCTCCGTTTTTGGAACTTATGTCGTCTATCCTTTTGAAAATTTTTTCCTGTCAGCCGGCTTGAGGTTTGACTATTTCCCTTTATCCGAGCGAACCCATCTTGCCCCGCGTCTTTCTTTTTCCTGGGTGCTGACAAAACGATTATCCGTCAACGGTTCTTACGGTATGTTCTATCAACAGATGCCGCTTTTCCTTCTCAGGCAGCATCCGGACAACATCAATCTCAAGGATATGCGGGCCCGTCATCTCATTCTGGGATTCAGGTATCTTCTCTTCCCCGATACGCAGTTGATCCTTGAGGCCTATGACAAGCAGTATGACAATTTTCCCATGTCCGCCTACGCTCCCTATTTTTTTGTCATCGATGATATAAGCGGCGATGACGCCATGTTCTCCAGCTGGGGCTCGTTATTGGATATCGGCAAAGCCTATGCCCGGGGAGTAGAACTGACCCTTCAGAAAAAACTGGCTAAAAACCTGTACGGCCTTGTCAGTCTGACCTATTTCCGGTCCAAGTACCGCGATCTGATGGGAAACTGGCGTAACCGCACCTATGACAACCGCTTCATTGTGGCCTTGTCCGGAGGTTACAGGCCCAACAAATACTGGGACTTCAACCTGCGTTGGACATTGATGGGAGGCAGGGCTTTTTCTCCGGTGGATGAAGAAAAATCCATACAATATGGAATACCCTGGTACACCTATGACGATATCATGTCCGGTCATTTATCCCCCTATAAAAATCTGTCTTTTAGGGTGGAGCGGCGGTTTTATTTCAACAAATCAAATCTCAACATTTATATCGGGGCATGGAATGTTCTTGATTTTGACAATGAACTGGAACGGTTTTGGGATTTATACAGCAACCAGTATGCGTCGGATTATATGTGGGGAGGGATTCCCTTTTTAGGTTTTGAATTTGAATTTTAGAGAAAAAAGAATGGAGGAAGAATCATGAAAAAACTCAAACTCATCACACTTGGGATTTTATGGTTTTTATTGATATCAGGGGCGCAAAATTGTCTTGCGGCCCAAAACCAGCCTGAGGCGGGTTTCTGTTCCCTGGAAGAGATCAATTTTTATTTCCACACCAACAGTTATTTCAACCGGCTTGCTCTGCGCTCCTCTCAGGCAAGGATATGGAGGACTTATCAACCGGCCGACGAAAATCCCTCTTCCAAGCCCCTTTTTGTTTTCTTCAACGGGGGGCCGGGCGGGGCGACCAGTCCGGGCCTTTTTTGCGCTAATACGGGAAGAAAGGCGGTTTCGTTCGATATGACTACGGGAAACAAGTCTATAATCGTCAATCCTCACAGTTGGACCCGTTCGGGAAATCTTCTCCATATCGACTCCCGCAATGCCGGCTTTTCCTACAGCTTGATGGAAAATCCCCAGGACGACAGCCTCCGCAAGGCTGAGTGGGATGTCCAAAATTTCAACTGTTATACCGATGCGGCTGACTTTATAAGGGTTTTGCTTCGCTTTCTGGCTGAACATCCTTCCCTGCAAAAAAATCCTGTTATTATGGCTGCAGAGAGCTACGGAGGCATTCGGTCTCTTGTTATGCTGCACATCCTCCTTTTTTATCAGAATTATGCCAATGGAAATGCCGTCTACCAGGATCCGGAGCTGGTTCAGGAAATCCAGAACCACTTCAACGCGGTTTTTCCCGGGTATGCGGGTCAAACCGTTCCGCCATCGGTTATCGCCCAACAGTTCAGCCATCAGATATTGATCCAGCCGGCCATCACCCGCTACTACCAAAGGCTGGTTGCCGTTGAAATGCTCGAGGCTCCTGGGTCGATTCTTGATGATCTGGCCGAAGAGACCGGTGTTCCCTACATCCGCTACCGGGATCAGCCCTGGGCTGTTGACAATCCTACTCCATACACGATCATGAGCAACATTTACGACTACCTTTATTCCATCGGCCGCGACCCTTATATTTACACCGAACCTACAGACTATTTTAATGGGTATTTCCGTGCTGCGTCCGACCTGCTGACACAATTTGAAGATTTATGCCAAATGATAGGCGTCAACGCCGCCGGTATCCCCGAGTTGTATGCCTCGGCCAGGCAAAAAGCCTATAAGGTTAAGTTTTTGGAAGACGAGGCCGCAAACATGTCGTTTTCTGCTCTGATCGGGCCTGCTCCCAAGATTTCCGATTTGGAATCCTTTCTTAATCCCGGCACCGAGGGAAACATGGAATCCGTATTCGGCATCCTCCAACCATGGGATCGTTATTTTATTCAGCTCAACTATGACGTTCCCGACGCCTTTTCGCTAAACAGGGCGGTGATGGAATGGTACGACATTCAATTTTCCTATTCCTCAAGCTTCGGGGATATGTTTTTAGAAACGGCCGCTTATGTGGAGACCTTTGTCACCAATGCGGCCTTTGACACGGTTGTTTACGCTCCGGCTCTGCCGCAGGCCTTAGCCTATCACACCTCAAAAATTGTCCGGTCCACTCATGATGCTGAAGGACCGCTCCATGCCGTACGGCCGGGCCGGATCCTGCTGGAATACCGGGCAGGAAGCGTGCCGGGTTCCAGTGTTACGACCCGGACTATCCGCTTTCCCCGCTATTCCCGAAGCGGGCATGCCGTCACCATGACGGAGCCGGGAGAAATCCTGAATGATGTGATTCTCTGGTTAGCCGGGACAGGGCTGCCTGTGGATGGACAATAATATTGTGATGTTCAAAAGGGAGTGAAAAAATGAATAAAAACATCTCATTAAAAAATTTTGCAGTCAAATCGCTCATTGTCGTATTGCTTCTTTCCCCCTCAGTCCTTGTTTCCGCCGAAAAATTTCAGGTCGAGGTTTACGGCGGCATGAGTTTCATCAATCCCAAGGACCTTAATCTGTTCAGCCGGGCCGAAGAACAGTATAACGAGCTCTATTTTATCCAGCGCTTAAGCTATGAGGGCGGCTATTTCGTGAACGATTTCCCTGAAATCAGAAAGACGATCCCCGCCGGTTTGCGGCTCAGGTACCATGTCTCGGAAAAATTTTCCTTTTCCCTCGCTTTGGAGGGATTTAAGCAAAAAAAACAAATATCGATGGAAGGTTCCTTCGGATACGTTGCGGATGTCACGGAAAACCACACCAAAAAATATGACCCTTTCCTGCTTGGATTGTCCGGATATGCCGTGATGGGAGGAGTTCATTATCTTTTTCCCATAGACGGAAGAACGGACATCGAGGTGGGTGCGGCCGGCGGTTGGGCCCATGCGGATTTTGATTTCAGTTCCGAATGGACCTATACGGCGACTTATCTCGGGAATTCTAAATATTTACAGTATACATCGCTTGACGGCGCCGTTTTGGAAGGGGATGGATCTGGAAACGGATTTTTAGCCCAAGGGATGCTGCGTCTTAACAGGATGCTGGGGAGGAACATCGGCTTTTTTGTGGAAACCGCCTACACCTTCTGCCGTATAAGCTCCCTTGAAGGAAGCGGCCGGGAAGTTCGCATCTGGACATCGGATGAAACCTCATGGGAAGGAACATGGGCTATCAAAAAAGAAGAAATCGAACTGCTCTGGGCCAGTGACGATGTCTATGTCCCCACAAATTACTGGAGCGAATGGACGGCCTCGCAGCGGGAAAGGGACTTTGTCTTAGATCTTTCAGGTTTTCGACTCGTTTTTGGTATCTGTTTCCGGTTGTAATTTGTGTGTTATGGACTGCCCTAGTTCGTGAACCTGGCCATTCCTTCCCAGAAAGCGGACATGATTTCCACCACTTCATTGGGGGCCTTGCCTCCGGTAAAGTTTTTGACTTCTTGAGTCAGTCTCCAGATCATAGCGGGATCGGTTTCCGTTCTGCCGATTTTATTGTAATACTCACAGACTTCTTCCCAGTAACGGAGAGATTTTTCCATCTTATCCGCCAAAGCGGGATTTCCCGAGGTTCTTGTCTTATAGATCTTCTCTTTCAGGTACGGCAGAAACTTGGTCCGCATTTCCTTCTCCACAGCCCGCGATTGTTCAACAAGGGCCTCCATCCTGGGTAGCTTTCCCGTCTCGCGCATCTTTGTCCGCAAAACATCTCCGGCCTGAGCGATATCGAATTCCGAAACTTCATTCCAGGGAATGTCGTCACCTCCCTTGAGCAGAAGAGTGTTCATGAAGGCCTCCTGATGTTTGCTCGTGGTGAGATTTAGGAAAGAGGCTTCGGCACTCCTTCCCCTCGTCACTTTTTCGTAGGCTTTGTTCAGGGCCTCCTGTGCTTCGGTCTGGAAAGCCGCCAGGCTCACGGGTTTGCCGTTTTTGGTAATCACAAGGCCTTCGGTTTCTTTGAGAGCCAAGTCAAGGTCCATGCTCACCGTATGTTTATTGGCGGCATTACGGGTGGGGGCGAAGGCGATCTGGGAGACATTGTAACCCATTTTTTCCAGGTTCTCCAAAAGCTCGGGCATCATTTTTTCATAGACCTGCTCAATACGGTTGACGTAAGCGCTGCCGACAATAGATGGTCCCATCTGTTTGAGGAAATATTTGGCATGCCAAGAGGCGTTGATGTCGGCGGCAATATCGGTGGCTTCCTGGGTAAGCCTGTCGATGGTTTCCTGGTTGCCTCCTTTGCTCAATGCTTCGGCCAGCTCCCACTCCGTTTTTTCCAGGTTCTTGCAGAGCTGTTTTCCGTACTCCAGGCCTTTTTTGAACTCCTCGGTATTGATATCCGCCGCTCCTCCGGAAACATTTCCTGCGCCCTTCCCGAAACCCCTGAGGTATTTGATGCCGTATTCCAGCCCCTTGGCAAAAAGCAGGGCTGTCGCTCCCCGTGTGACCATGCCGGAAACCTTACCCGTGTCCTCATAGCCCTGAATGCTCTGGCTTAAGGTGAAGCCCACCGTGCCGGCCCACTCCAGGGACCGCTTGAGCGCCTCATCCTTTCCTCCCGCGGCATAACCCGTTGCTCCTCCATAGGCGGCACCCAGGAGAGTATCCGCCGCCCAAACCATGGTCGCGGACCCTCCCGCACCCGCTACCAGAGCGCCGCCGGTTCCGATAAAAACGATCCCGGCGCCGATTTCAACCCCCTGGGCGGTCCACTGGAGGTATTTGTAGAACCGTTCCCGCTCCATCTCTTTTACAGCCTGCCTGGAGTAGTAGTTCCTGGCCATCTCGCCGATCTCCCTGTTGGCCTGACGCATGGCCGCCTCATTCCGTACCGCCACATTGGTGTTGATGTAGGCCCTCTCAAAGATTTTCCGGGCCGCAGTTTTATGCGGATACGGCAGGATTTTGATCATTTTTAAGGCGGAGGTCACCCGTTTGGAATCAGCGATGGCTTTCCTCGCCGTTTCCCGGGCCAGGGTTTCCATGCGCATAAAATTGTAGTCGTCAAAAAGCGTCCGTGTTCTGACCCACTGACCCGTTTCCAGTAAGGTCCGGCTGTCCTCGGCGGCGTGCATATCCGCGTCATAGGCCAAAAGCTGCCAGCTCAATCTTTTACGGGCTTCTTTATCCGTTGTCCTTTTCAGCTCCTGCCTCACCTGTTCCGCCCGGGACTTGAAATAAGTCGCGCTTTCTATCTGGTACTGGAGGTTGAAGGCCCTGGTTCGGGCGGTTTCCATCTGGGTTTTGGAAACATCATGAATGACCCCCTCCGTGCTTTTGAGTTTCTGAATATCATCAAAGGCCCTGGCTTCTATGTCTGCCGCCTGGTCCGCGGTCAGGTTTTTTTTCTCATAGGAATAGATAAATGTCACGCTTCCGCCGGGCGTCCCGGCCTGGCAGGCGACCTTGATGATATCCTGCCCGGCACCCACATGCCCGTAATAGGAAGGATTCAGGGTCGCACTTTTTTTCCTGTGGTCAGGATCAACCCGCAGGTCGCCGTTTGTGTATGGAAACACATTGCCGGAAGCATCCGTCCCCCCGATTATGAGGTGGCATGCCGTCAGGCCCATGAGGGAAATCGCGTGTTTGTGGCCTTCCCTCATGTTCGGAGACCACTCCAAGCTGTCGATGGAGACCGAGGTTTCGATCTTGGTTTCGAATTTTTGAGATGCCGGCAGAAGCCTCGGGAAAGGAGTCCAGGTCACGGTGCCGGATGATTCGGTGGGAAGGATATCCCCTTTGCTCAGCACATGATGAAAGGAACCTTTGGCCAACCCCTCATTAAAATTAAAGGTATAGCGGTTCATGTTGTCGGAAGCTTTTTGGCTGGGAAAGGTTTCCATTTTTGTCATAACATAATAACTGCCGCCCTCTTCCTCTTCCACATCCTCCTCCAGGTTCCGCAAGGCGTCTACCGCTTCCTTGAACCTTTTTCGGTGGGCGGCCCGGATGGCGAAGGGATTGGGCATCTCCCCGAGAGCCAGGATGTCTTCCACGGCTTTTTTCATGGCATCTTCGTAGGCCACCATCTGAGCTCTGTAAAAATTTACCGCATCCCAGGAAAATTCAAGACTTTCGGCGTCCCCGTAGCCGTCTGCCATACCCGCTTCGCAGAGAGCGACAAAGCCTCCCTTGGCGGCCGTGGTGTATCCGGCCCTGGCTTCCAGAAACCGGACAAGCAGGGGATTGAGCTTGTTGAGGTAATCGATGATTTCTTTGGTGGGATAATCGTAATAGGGAGCCCATTTTTCCTCATATTTTCTGGTCTCTTCTTCGGTCATGATACCGTAAACCAGCCGCATGGCTTCCTTGGCGGTGGTGATTGCCGCCGCATAGGCCACGTGGGTCAGCTTGCCGAATTCCAAATGGAGAGGTATATCCATGGGTTTGGGGCCTTTGAGTTTCAGATCAGGCATGTCCGTTTTTTCCCAAAGCATATTTTTTGCAGGCCAGCTTTTGGGATTGTCCGGCTTCGCGGGAGGACACCAGGTGGTTTGGCCGGGAAAATCGAAAGTCAGAGATACCGTGGAAACTTTTTCCGGCTGCGGCGATGATTTGGATGAAGGACGGGGAGGAGTCGTTTGAACTGCTGGTTGAACAGCCTGAATTTTTTTTGGCTGAATCGTCCGCGGCTGGGTTTTTTGTTCCGTCCGAGGGGATTCTTTCCGAACGGACTCAGGGGCGGCGTTAAGCCGTCCCCGGACTTCAAGGGCCATTTTCTGCTTTGGAGAAAGCTTCAGGGCAAGCCGGGCATCTTCATGGGCACCGTCTAAATCTCCCAGGTTATAGCGGGCTAAAGCCCTATTGGCCAGAACTTCGGAATTTTTCTCGCCGGAATCCAGATATGTTGTCAGGTCGGCCACGGCATCCCGGTACTTCCCGAGGGCAACACGGCAAATACCACGATTTCCATAGGCCTGTATATGCTCAGGATTTAAGGAAACAACCCGGGAATCATCTTCTTCGGCCCCGCGAAAGTCACCGGATTTTTGTTTGGAAACAGATCGATTGTGAATGGCCGGGATGTATTCAGGATCCAACTTGAGGGCTTCGCCGTAAGCCTCTATGGCCTCTCCGTATTTGCCCAATTCATCAAGGGCCATTCCCTTAAAAACGGGGTATCTTTTATCCGCCGGGTCCAGCCGCATGGCCTTTTCCGCATCTTCAACCGCATAACTGAACTGTTTGAGCCTCCAGCTGACTGCGGACCGTCCACCCCAGGCCTTGGCGTTGTTTTCATCAAGCGAAATGGCTTTGCTGTATTCTCTAAAAGCCATCTGATCGTCTTTAAGACCGCTGAAACACCGGGCTCTCTGACGGAAAATTTCACTGGACATAGGATGGTACCTGGCCGCCTCATCAAAAACGGCCAATGCCTCACGGAATTTTTTGGCGTTGTAAAGGATTTCCCCCTCCCTGATGTATTCCTCAACGCTTTTTTGTGCCGGAGAAAGCGAAAGGGATTCGCCGGCATCAAATCCGGGAACTGCAGAAAGGTGAAAACAGAAGCAGAAAAAAACAATAAGAAAAAACAGACTTCTCCAATATTTTCCGAAAAGACTTTGTTTCATTAAAATCCCTCCACAAAAGTTTGAAGATGCGGTTTCTTCCGTCATGGCAATAAAAGAAAAAAAAGGATCCCTAATTTTCCCATTGTTTTTGGGTAAAGTAAAAATTCATCATTTCATTTTCGTGCGTTTTGAAAATTAAAATAGGCAAAAACTCCCAATAGCAGAGTTATGATGCCGGCGGTTAAGGCATGACCTGTGTTGACCGAGCTGAACGCTTTTCCGATACGGCCGATCATACGGAAAAACGAAACAAGGTGAATCAGGCAAAAAACCGAGAAAAACAGGAAAAGAATCATGCTGAAAACCCGCATTCCCGACAAAATCAGCGCGCCGAAGAGAAAAAAAGCCGCAGGTAAAAAACCTATACCCAATGTTTCGAGCGCATACTCGAACCCACGGTAAGTTGAAGCTTCTGCGTAAAAAGCAAAAACGGGAAAAGCCAAAAGAAAAACGACAGCAAGCATATAAAAAAGCACTCTTGCGCCTTTTTTCCTGGTTTTTTTCCCTCCGGCCCTAAAAAAGAGAAACGCCAAAAGGAAAAGAATCGATGTGGCCACCGCATGGAACCTGCGGTCTCCGTCAAGATAGACCTCAGTCAACGGTACTGTTTTGTTGAACAAATATACAAATAGGATTCCCAATCCCGTTATAAAAGCTGTTATTGACGCCCAGATTTTTGACTTCTTGTCCGCCATGCTTTTGCCTCCTCTTAATAGCCTGTTTTATTTATAAAGTCTAAATAAAAAAACGCCCGGAATTTTTGCCCCGCATTCAGGACAGGAAGAGTCCTTGAGAAAAAGACCGGAAACGGAAAATCCACCCCTTCTGATGACGGTTTTGCCGCAGGAAGGGCAGAGAGTGTTTTCGGATTCCCCAACAACATTGCCGATGTAGACAAAATTCAATCCCTCCTCTTTACCTATACCGTAGGCCCTGCGCAGTGTTTTTATCGGGGTAGGCGGCGCCCCGTCGAATTCATAATCCGGGTGATATCGGCTGATATGCCAGGGAACATCTTTACCAGTCCCGGCGATGAAACGGGCGATATCCCGGAGTTCCCCGTCGCTGTCATTCTGTCCTGGTACGACCAGGGTCGTCACTTCAACCCAAATCCCCAGCTCTTTCATCAAACGAATGGAGTCGCAGACCGGCTGAAGTTTGGCCCCGCACATCTTTTTGTAAAATGTTTCCCGGAATGCCTTCAGGTCAACGTTACACGCATCGAGATAAGGTTTTATCATGCGCAGAGCCTCCGCCGTCATGTAGCCGTTTGTGACAAAAACATTGGCCAATCCCTCAGCCCGGGCTATTTTTGCCGTATCATAGGCATATTCAAAAAAGATCGTCGGTTCCGTGTAGGTGTAAGAAATACTCCGGCAGTCGTATTTTTTGGCTGCGGCGACCACGTCCTGTGGCGGAAATTTTTTCCCTTCGATTTCCCCTTTTTCCACCCGGGTTTGGGAAATTTGCCAGTTCTGACAGAAGGGACAGTGAAAATTGCAGCCAATGGTGGCGATGGACATGGATATCGAACCCGGAAGGAAATGGTAAAGCGGTTTTTTTTCGATGGGATCGACGTGGGCAGCAATGGCGGCTCCATAAACATGAGTGTAAAGTTTCCCTCCCCGGTTCTGTCTGACACCGCAAACACCGAATTTCGACTCGGCCACACGGCAGCGGTGGCTGCAGAGGAAGCAGGAAACATCCGTTCCCTCTTCCTGCTTGTAGAGATAAGCTTCCTTTCTCATTTTTTTCTTCCCGCATCAGAAATTTCGATGGAATTTCCGTCAGGATCCCGAACAAAACAAAGGATTTTTCCGTTTTTGTTAAACTCGATAATGGGAATCCCCTCTTTTTTGAGCCCCTGGATGAACTCGGCTTTATCCGGAACAGCCAATCCCCAATGATTGCAGCCGGTGTGAAGGCCGGAAGGTACCATCACACTCGTATTTTCCGGTTCAAACACTTCCAGGATTATGTCTTCCCTTGAGAGCTTGACCATCCGGCAGGAATCCCGGAGGCCGAAAAGCTCGTTCATGAGCTTTTTTGGAAGGGAAACAACCTCTCCCGCGCTGAATTCCAGTTTGGATGTATAAAACTTCACAAAAACTTCCAGTTTTGGAGTGAAAAATCCCATATGATGGATACGCATGATTAAATTCCTTCCTTTTCCTCCGGTTATTTCCGGCTAGGATTGCTCCCCGGGAAAGAACACAGCAGCCGACGGGCAAAGCTTGTTAAGCCCGCATTCCGGACAGTTCGGTTTTTTCGCCTGACAAACCGCCCGGCCGTGATTGACAAGCAAGTAGTTAAAATCCAGCCAATCTTCTTTGGGGACAAGGGACAAAAGGTCCTTTTCGATTTTGTCCGGGTTTTTTTCACCGCTCAATCCCAATCTGCCGGACAAACGTTTTACATGAGTATCGACGGCGATCCCTTCCGCCTTGCCATATGCGCTGGAGAGGACAATATTGGCCGTTTTACGGGCGACACCCGGAAGTGTTATCAGGTCCGTCATGTTATCCGGCACACTCCCCCCAAAATCAGAAACAATCTTGCGGGCGGCTCCGATGATGCTTTTTGTTTTGTTGCGAAAAAAACCGGTTGATTTTATTTCTTCCTCGAGCACCCCGGGGACGGCTTCGGCAAAAGCGGCAGCATACGGATATTTCACAAAAAGAGAAGGTGTTATCTTGTTCACCTGTTCGTCGGTACACTGGGCCGAAAGGATGGTCGCCACCAGGAGCTGTAATGGGTTATCAAATCTTAGGGCCGTCCGGCTTCGGGGATATGTCCGCCGAAGGATGCCGATGATCTCCTTGACGCGCTGTTCCGGTTTGTCCTTCATGAGATGAATATCATACCACAACTCACGTCAACAGTTGAGTTTGTCCTAAAATATGAAAACCGCTTTAATCCGGTCCTGTTTCCAGCGGCTCATCTCAATCATAACGCCTGAGCGGTAAAACCCACCGGCTGGGGAATATTCAGGTTTTCATATTTTAAGGTCGCTGCGAAGCTGGATGTACTTGAGGATGTCGCTGTGACAGACAATGCCGATTAGTTTTTCTCCCTCCATGACGGGAACAAGGCGCACATTCCCGGAAGCCATTTTACTCATAATACTGTTACCCGCGGCATTCGGCGAAACAGAGTCAAGCTTTTCTTTTGGCGTCAAAATGGCTCTTACTGGTGTGACATCCCAATCGTCTCTTGGAACCCGTTTGACGTCTTCCAGGCAGACAAAACCTTCCAATCGTCCTTCCCCTTCAACCAGGAAGATCCGTTCTTTTTCTTTAAGAATATGATCCTCGACCAGCGCCCGAATGGAAATGGTACCGGGGATGGTTTCAAAATCACGGGTCATCAAATCGGAGGCTTTGACACCCTCAAGGATACCGGCCGCTTTAACCTGGGAGTAGCTTCGCGCCGCCGCGCTGTTGAGAAACCAGGCAATAAAGATCAGCCAAACTCCTGTCAAGTCGCCGCTCAAGATGCGAAGCACGCCGATAAAGACGAAAAAAAAGGCAAATCCCTGCCCAACAAGGGAAGCCACACGGGTGGCTTTCTGTATGTTACCGGTTATCCTCCAGATGATGGAACGCAGCACGCGGCCCCCATCCATGGGAAAACCGGGCAGCAGGTTGAAAAATGCTAGAACCACATTGATAATGGCCAGATAAAAAAAGGCGGCTCCAAAAGGCCGGCTAAGGGGCGCCAAAAGAAGAGAGACCAGAAAAAGAATCCCTCCGATGGCAAAACTCGCCAGGGGACCGACGACGGCCATGACAAATTCTTCTACGGGTTCTTTAGGTTCTTCGCTGATCTGGGCCACACCACCCAGAATAAAAAGCGTGATGTTCTTGACTTTTTCTCCATGCTTAATGGCTACCAGGGAATGGGCTAACTCGTGAATGAGGACCGAGGCAAACACCATCAAGCTGGTAAAAGCTCCCATCATCCAGTAAAGAACAGCAGGCCAGCCTTTATACTGGGGAAAATACTGGCTGCCCAGCATCCAGGTGAACAGAATAAAAATAAGAAACCAGCTGGAATCGACGAATATATCAATGCCGAAAATACGGCCTATCTTCCATGAATGCCTCATGATCTCACCTCACAGCATTTATTTCCCGCAGGAAAGGTAGTCGAATAATAGGTCATGACAACCTGAACAAATTCACAGGGCACACCTACTTCCTGGAACAATTACGAGGCTAAAATCCACGATTCTAGAATAAACCATATCAGAAAGCCGTAAACTTTTCACGTGGGGAATTGCAGATGGGACACCTTTCCGGGGCTTCCGCTTGAACCGTATAACCGCAAACCTGGCAGACATGAATGGGTGTATCATCCAGATCCTCTCTCTTTAAAACCTTATCCCGGGCAGTCTTGTAGAGTTCGGCATGAACTTTTTCTGCGGCGAGAGCCCAACTGGTTGTTCTTTCCGCCCCTTTCTCCCCAGCCTTTTGAGCATCCTCAATGAATTCGGGATACATCTTCTCTACTTCGTAATTCTCTCCTTCTATGGCTTCGCTCAGGTTTTCTTCTGTCTTTTGAATGCCGGACAACGTCCTCAGATGGTTTACGGCATGAACCTGTTCAGCAAAAGAATTGGCTTTGAAGAGCCGGGCCACATTTTTATATCCTTCCTGGTCCGCCTTAGAGGAAAAAGCCAGGTATTTCATATGTGCCTGGCTCTCACCTGCGAAAGCGTCTTTCAGATTTTTCTCGCATTTTTTTTCCATTTTTTTCTCCTTAAACGGCTATCATTCTTTCAATGGCTTTTTTTGCCCTTTGGGCGATTTCTCCGGGTACTTTAACCTCAAAAACCATATTTTCGAGGGACCGTAGGATTTTTGCCATGTTTATCTTCTTCATATTTGAGCAGACGGCGTTTGATTTTGCGGGATAGTAGGAAATGGCAGGATTGACTCTCTTAAGCCGAGTGATCATGTCAATTTCGGTCCCTATAATAGCTTCTTTCTTTTCCGTTTTTTGGGCTTCTTTGACCATCCCTCCCGTGGAAAATACCTTGTCCGCCAGCTCGATGACTTCAGGCCGACATTCAGGATGGACCCAAACCTCTGCTGCGGGATGCAGTCTTTTCTCTTCTTGAATATGCCTGGGAAGGATATTGTTATGCACATAACAGTATCCGTCCCAGGGTATTATTTTTTTGGAACTATGCCGGGCGACATAAGCGGCCAGGTTTTTGTCCGGTGCAAAGAGAACCTTGTCCCCTTTCAGCGATTCAACCACTTCCAGGGCATTGGACGAGGTACAGCATATGTCGCATTCCGCCTTGACCTCCGCCGTAGTATTGACATAACAGACAGCTTCCAATCCGGGATTCGCCTCTTTCCATTCTCGCATTTCTTTTCCGGTGATCATATCCGCCATGGGGCAGCCTGCGCCTGGATCCGGAGTCAGAACCGTTTTGTCAGGAGCCAGAATGGCCGCCGTCTCAGCCATAAAATGAACCCCGCAAAAAAGAATGACTTTTTCTTTCACTTTTGAGGCTTCGATACTCAGACCTAGTGAATCCCCCAGGAAATCGGCCGTATCCTGCACCTCTTCGATCTGATAATTGTGAGCCAGGATAATAACATCCTTTTCTTTTTTCAAGACCTTTATCCTGTCCCTTATTTCTTCTTTTTTCACTTTAGGCTTCTTTCTTCGCCCCTAAAAGCGCCTGGATAAAAAGCGAGCCGTTTCTCATTTCCAAACCTTTGTTCGCAAACTGTTTGAGCATACGCATGGCTTCTTCATCCAGAAAATTCACGCCGGAAAAATCCAGGATAATCCTTTTTTTCATGCGAAGGCTTTCAGAGATAAGATTTTTGAGCTCAAGCACCCAGCATCCCGAAATCTTTCCTTCCAAGTGCAAAATCCGCTCGCTGTTTTTCCGGTCTATAACATCGATACGCAGCATTTTTTTGATCCTGAATGGAATATCTCCTTGAAAAAACTTTAAACCCTGACTTTTGTCGCTCCACAGTGGGGACAGGTCGTGTCATCCTTTTTGAAATATTTACCGCATTCCGGACATTTCTCCAGATCGAGCTGACATTTTTGGCAGAATTGTTCCATCCCTTCCATGGGACCATCGCAGTAAGGACATGTAAGTTTTCCGGCTTGGCCGGCTTTTTTTTCAGGTTCCACCGTCTTCCCGGCACTTTCTTTGTTCTGATAATCTTTGATCGCGGCATGAAGCGCATCAGCTCCCAGGTTGGAACAGTGAAGTTTGTTTTTGGGAAGACCACCGAGTTCTTCAGCAACATCCATGTTCGTGATCTTCATGGCTTCATCCAGCGATTTTCCCATGGCCATCTCGCTGACCATGCTGGAAACGGCGATGGCCGCTCCACAGCCGAATGTCTGGAATTTGATGTCGGCAAGGTGATTATCCTCCACCTTTATATAAAACGTCATCAGGTCGCCACAAACCGGATTCCCTACCTTTCCCACACCATCCGCATCTTTTATGACTCCGACATTCTTGGGATTCTGGAAATGTTCCATAACTTTGTCACTGTACATCATTTTTTCATCTCCTCAAGAAATTCCGTATATAACGGGGACATCTTCCTCAGCCGGTCGATGATTGACGGAAAAACAGAAAGAACATGGTCGATATCTCCGGCAGTCAGGCCGTCTATGAGGCTGAATACCAATGAACCCTGGGCTAAAGCATGGTCAAGCCCCATGGCCAGGAGAACATGGGATGCTTTGAGCGATTTTGAAGCGCACGCAGAACCACTGGATACAGAAATGCCCTGCATGTCCAGATTGAGAAGCATCGACTCACCTTCGACGAATTCGACACAGAAACTGGCATGGTAAGGCAGCCTTTCCTCAGGATGGCCTGTCAGAACGACATGCTCCACATTCTGAAGCATTCCTTGAATAAGGTGGTCGCGTAAAGGTTTCACATGTTTTGTCCGGAAGGATATCTCCCGCTCCGCGATTTCCGCCGCCTTGCCGAGGCCGACGATTCCCGCCACATTCTCCGTCCCCGCTCTTCGTCCGCCTTCCTGATTCCCTCCCTCAATAAAGGGTAGAATACGCAGCCCCTTCCGAATATAAAGAGCTCCCGTCCCCTTCGGGCCGTAAAACATGTTTCCCGCCAGCGAAAGGGCATCAACATTTGATTTTTTCACATCAACAGGAATGGCGCCAACAGCGGCTACAGCATCGGTAAAAAAAACAACCTCTTTCTCCCGGCAAATGCGGGCGATTTCTTCAATGGGTTCTATGGTTCCTACTTCGTTTGAAGCCGTTTGTACGGAAACAAAAATGGTTTTTTCGGTTAGAGCTTTCTTGACATCATCCGGATCAACGCGTCCCCATTTATCGACGGGAACCATCGTTACGGAAAGTCCCGCTTTTTCAAGATTTTTGGCTGGCTGAAGAAGCGACGGATGTTCGATAGAGGAAAGAACAATATGACTTCCCTTTTTTCTATTAGCTGCTACGGATCCTTTAAGCGCAAAATTATTGGCCTCTGAACCACTTGATGTAAGAATGACCTCATCGGGATCAGCATTGATAAGACGGGCTGTTTTCTCTCTGGCATTCTCCACGGCGCTTCTGGCTTCCTGGCCGAAGGAATGAAGGCTCTGAGGATTCCCGTACTTTTCCTTGATATAAGGGAGCATGGACTTCAGGACTTCGGAATGTACGGGAGTAGCCGCTATCCTGTCTAAATAAATCGTCTTCTCCATTTTTTTCCTCGTTTTGTGAATGGAACAGAGTGGTGGATTTCCCGTTATACGGCGACGACTTCTTTTACCTCCGGCACTTCATTTTTCAGAATTCTCTCGATTCCCATTTTCAGAGTCATCTGAGACATGGGGCATCCTGCACAGGCACCGGTTAATTTTACCCTGACTACACCGTCATCAACATCCACTAATTCCACATTGCCTCCATCCGCCAAAAGTGTCGGACGAATTTTGTTTAAGGCCTCCTCAACTTTTTCTTTCATAATAATCTTTTCTCCTTTCTGACCGTTTTGAGATTCAACGGCTTCACAATCCGTATTATCCGTTTTCTCAGTGTTCCAAACAACTTATTATAGGCAATATATATGCCAAATGAAACAAGGAAATCTAAAATCTTTAAACTATTGATTCAAAAAGAAATACTGACATGCAAATAAATGACAGGTTGTTTTAACACCGAAATATCGTTTTCTGCCGTTTGATATCGGTGGTTAACGTTTAATACCCAACTTCTTCATTCTTGACTGTAGTGTGGATGGCTTCAACCCAAGCAACCGGGCAGCACCCTTGGGTCCGTAGATCACTCCCTTGGTTTTAGCCAGCACTTCCCTGATATATTCCGACTCGTGCTCTTCCAGAGAAACCCAGCGGCTTGTTTTTTTCTTTGACGGTGATGAAAAATAGCCCTCCGGAACCTCCAGGTAATCGTCTTTGGAAACGACCAGGCCGTGTTCGATTATATTCTGAAGTTCACGGATGTTGCCCGGCCAATCATAATCCCTGAAGAGATCCAACGTTTCCTTGTGGATTCGGGTAACTGACTTTCCAACTTTTTTTCTGGTGATATCCAGAAAATAAGCCGCCAGAAGAGGGATGTCTTCCTTCCGTTCCCTGAGAGGAGCAACGGTGATAGGAAAAACATCAAGACGGTAGAGAAGATCCTCCCTGAATTTTTTCTCTTCAACCAAACGGCTCAAGTCGCGGTTTGTGGCAGCCAGGACCCTCACATCAACTTTAAGTGTTTTTGAACTCCCTACCCGTTCAAACTCACCATCCTGGAGGATTCTGAGAAGCATGGCTTGGGTTTCAAGGGGGAGGTCCCCAATCTCATCCAGAAAAATGGTCGCTCCGTCGGCATACTCAAAACGGCCGATCCGCCTTTCAATGGCTCCGGTGAACGCTCCCTTCTCATGCCCGAAAAGCTCTGATGTGATCAATCCTTCCGAGAGGGCTGCGCAGTTGACCTTGACCAGAATGCGGTCCTTACGCCGGCTCATTTCATGGATGTAGCGTGCGACCAGCTCTTTTCCTGTTCCCGTCTCTCCCTTGATAAGCACGTTTGTTTCCGTCGGGGCCACCTGCCGAATAAACCGTTTGACTTCCTGCATGGCCGGGCTTATCCCAATCATTTCCTCGAAAGGATATTCCGCCTTTATCTCGTCCCGCAGGACGATTGTCTCAGCAAAATAACGGTTTTTCAAAGATTCGGTTTTGGCCCGGTTTATACGTTCTTCTTCCAGACGAACACTGTCCGTGATATTCCTTATCGTACCCCGGTATCCCAAGATTTTTCCCTTTTCGCTCTTCACGGGTGAAAGGGAAAATTCCAAAAAACGGGTTCCCTCACCCAGCTTAAGTTCAATGGGTTCCCTGTCCCGGGCTGCGCCGAAGTCGGTCGCCTCTATCAGTCTTTTCCACTTTTCCGGATCAAGATTCAGTTCCGTCATTTTTAGACGTTGTTTCAATAATTTTTCTGAAGAAGAATAACCAAGAAGCTCGGCTCCCTTCTGATTGATTTGAATGATGTTCCCCCTTGTGTCGAACTCGATAATCCCCACAGCCGTCGAATCAAAAAGCTCCATCAAACGTTTTTGAGACGTTTTCAGCTCCGTATATAACCGCGAGTTTTCAATGGCGATACCGATGGGTTGACCGGTTTTTTCCAAAAACTCAACCTTTTCTTCGGGAAAAAGACCTTTTTTTTCATCCGAAAGATAGAGCTCCGCGATGATTTTTTCCTTGTATCGAATAGGAATGATGGCTAGAGACTCAAATCCGCTGCGGGTGCAAATCCCCCTGTATTCTTTAGCCAAAAGGTCATGGTGTTGAGCCTTCAACCGATTCTCCAGTTCTCCCATGGCCGAGGAAAAAAAGGAGCCGTGTTCGGTGATAAAAGGGAGAGATTTATCCACTTGTCCCCGGGCCACATAACCGCAGAAACAATCTTTAAGGGTAATCCAGTGCTCTGATTCCACAAACTTTTTATTCAAACCCAGGGTGGCATGAAAAGGAATCCTGCCCTTCTTGTCGATAACACGGACAGCGAGGTGCTTGCAGCCAGCCAAAGGCTGAAGGATTTCAAGAATATCTCTCAGTGTCGTTGTCAGGTCGGATAACCGGCTGATTTTTTCCGTTATTCGGGCATAAACCTTAAAATCATCATCTTTTTCCGGATAGAAACTTTTCTCTTGTTTCTCCATGATCCATATAACCTTCCCCCAGAGAGGAAAAATCCAGGCAGCAAAAGGTTAGCATAAAAAGGTGCAGCAGGACAAATATCGTTTATCGTAAAAATAAAAAGAAAAGGCCTATGATGTTTTTCTAATAGCTTCCCTTCTAAATAAGACGGAAGACGTACTTTTTAGAAAAATTTTTTAAAATGCTCGAAAATTATACCCGATGTCTATGCCTTTTTTTTGACCATAGGCTTGCCGCAGCAGATGAGAACATGCTCCTCGACACAGCCGCAAATCTTGTCCACGACAACTCTGAAACCGCAGACTCTGCATTCATACTTCTGCCCCTTTTTTACGGTTCCGGCCGCTTTTTTCTTTGGAGCTGCGCTTTTTTTCGCCTTTGTTTTTTTGGTAGTGGCTGAGACCTTGGCTGCGGCGGTTTTTTTGGAAACGGGTTTTGCTTTTTTGCTCGTTTTTTTCCCCGCTGCGGCTTTTACGGTCGTTTTTTTTGCCGAAGCTTTCTTTTTCTTTGGAGTTGTTTTTGCTTTAGGCATATAAATCTCCCTTTGCGAATAATTAAATACCCAACTTTTTTATAGCAATAAATTTAGACAATGGCAACAAAATATTTTTATACAATGATCCTGGGAATACCTGGATTGATTCGCGTAACGATTTCATAGTTTATGGTTCCCTCGAGGGAAGCGAGGAAATCCGCCGTGACTGCTTCTTCGCCGTTCCGTCCTATAAGAACAACCTCATCTTCCTGTTTTACACCCGGAATATCAGTGACATCGATGACAATAAAATCCATTGCTACTCTTCCTCTTAAAGGAGCCCGAATGCCCTTGACAAGAACGTATGACTGGTTGGAAAGACGGCGACTGTAACCGTCATAATACCCGACCGGAACCACAGCCAGAGTTGTTTTTCTGGTCGTCTTATAGGTACAGCCGTATCCGATAAGAGAACCGGAAGGAACCTTCTTAATCTGGGCTATCCGGGCTTTCCAGGTGAGAACAGGTTTCAAAGAAAGCGGCCTTCTTTTCTGGAGAAGGCAAGAAAGATATGTTTCCTTTGAGGGCCAGAGCCCGTATATTCCGATTCCGGTCCGGATCATGTTGAAATATGTTTCGGGAAAAAGAATGGCCGCGGCCGTACAAGACATATGCTTTATGGGTATGTCAAAACCTCCGGCCTCAAGCTCATCGATGACTTCCTGGAAATTTTTTTTCTGGTACCGGGCATAAGAATGGTCTGTTGTATCCTCAATGTTGGCAAAATGGGAAGAGATTCCCTCCAAAATAAGACCTTTCCCTTTGCGGATTTCATCGGCAAATGAAAAGACATTCCTCAAAGGAATTCCCTGGCGGTAGGTACCGGTTTCAACTTTCAGATGAAGGCGGACACTTTTTCCAAGCCTGCGGCATATGCTTTTGAGCTTCCGAACACTTTCCCTGTTGTATACAGTCAACCTGAGACCACCCTCTACCGCTTCCTCAAGCCTGTTGAGGGGAACATAGCCAGAGACGAGAATGGGACAAGTCAGGCTTTCCCGGCGAAGACAAATCCCTTCCTCCAAGGAATGGACTCCCAGCCAGTCTGCACCTGTCTCGATTGCCAGACGGGCAATGGGAATCATTCCATGGCCGTAGGCGTTGGCTTTAACCATTGCCAGCAAAAGCGACTTTTTCCCCGCAAGCCTGCGGAATTGGCGCATATTGTGGGAAAAAGCTTTCTGGTCGATCTCAACCCATTGCAGAAAATTTTGTGTCATCACAATTCCAATTTCCTCAAGCGGATGGTCCCGGCTCCATTTCAGCTTTTATTTTTTCCAGATTCATACTCCCTTTGAGAACATCCTCAAAAAGGATGGTTTCGCTTCTTTCCTTTCCCGTGGATACAATACCTACCCGTGTCTGGCCTATATCTTCCAGCCTCCGGATGTAATCTTTAAAAGCCCCGGGGAGGTCTTTTCGATGACGGGTAAACTTCAGCTGTTTTTTCCAGCCCTTAAATGTCTGGTAGACGGGTTCCACATCCTGGAGAATCCAACTTTCCGTGGGGAAATTTTTTAGGACTTCTCCCTTGTACTTGTACGCCATACAGACGCATATCTCATCCAGTTCGTCCAGCACATCAGGTTTTGTCAAGGCAACGATATCGATTCCATTCAGCCGGCAGGCATATGAAAAAGCCAACCCGTCAAACCAACCACACCGGCGCGGCCTTCCAGTCGTCGCTCCAAATTCATTTCCCTTGTTGGCCAAAAGGGCTCCCCTGTTATCGAAAATTTCCGTGGGGAAAGGTCCGCTTCCCACCCTGGTAACATAGGCCTTGACGACTCCCATGACAATGTCAATCTTGTGCGGAGAAATCCCAAGACCGGTGCAGGCTCCTCCCGCTGTTGAGCTGGAAGAGGTTACAAACGGATAAGTACCATGGTCGATATCCAGCAGCGTTCCTTGAGCCCCTTCTAAAAGAAGAGCCTTTCCTTCTTTCATTTTTTCATCCAGAAGTCTGGAGACGTCCTGAATATGGGGTTCTAGTTTTTCCGCAAAAAGAGAATAATCCTCAAAAACCTTGTCGGGATTTATGTTTTTGACTCCCAAAAGCTCCAACAAGACATTCTTTTCCCGAATATTGTTTACTATTTTCTCTCTAAGTACATTTGCGTTCAGCAGGTCCCCCGCCCGGATTCCCCGGCGTGCCATTTTATCTTCGTAGCATGGCCCGATACCACGCAAAGTCGTTCCGATTTTCTTGTCCCCTTTCCGATGTTCACAGGCTTCTTCCATAAGACCATGATAAGGAAGGATAATATGAGCATTCCGGCTTATGATGACCCTTCCATCAATTTCGATTCCAAGCTTCTTCAACACATCGGCTTCATCGATGAAAGCGCGGGGATCAAGGACGACACCATTGCCGATTACACAAAGCTTATCCGGATGGAGGATTCCGGAGGGAAAAAGATGGAGAACAATTTTTTTCCCGCCCACAAACACTGTGTGCCCCGCATTGTGCCCCCCCTGGTAACGGCCGACGATGTCAAAGGATGGTGTGATCAGGTCCACGATTTTCCCTTTGCCTTCATCACCCCATTGCGTGCCGAAAACGAGCATATTTGACATACTAATTTCCTTGGAATAATCAGATTTGAAGGACGCTGAAAAATGAAATTTTATCAGATGCGTCTCAGGAAAACAAGAGCACGATTCCCCCAATTTTTTCAGAGGCATCAACTAGTCATTGATATTCCCATTGATGTTCCCAGTTGTTCTTAAAGGGTTTTCCTTCTATAATAAAAACGTAAGCAAAAATCCTGTTCGTGGAAACAGACATCTCTTTAAATGTTTAGGAACCGGGTACAGGTTACAAAAACGGGCAGGTCCTCAATCACCGTACCTCCCGAATTATAGGGATATAAAGGAGAAAAACATGATAAAAACAATCGAAAAAAGGTTGGGGAAAGAAGCCGATTTCCTTCTCAATCATAAATGTATATTCCCCCGGGATAAGCTGTACCTGCCGGGACCTGATTTCGTTGAACGGGTCTGGCTTTCTTCGGACCGCAGCGCCCGTGTTCTGCGCAATCTGCAGGCGCTTTTCGGCCATGGAAGGCTGGCAGGAACCGGTTACCTCTCTATCCTCCCCGTTGACCAGGGAATCGAACACAGCGCCGGGGCTTCCTTCGCACCCAATCCCGCATATTTCGATCCGGAAAACATAGTCCGTTTGGCCATTGAGGGCGGCTGTAATGGAGTCGCCTCCACGCTGGGTGTTCTTGGCGCCATCGCCAGGAAATTCGCCCACAAAATTCCCTTCATTCTGAAAATCAACCATAACGAGCTTCTGTCATATCCGAATACTTATGACCAAATACTCTTTGCTTCCGTAGACCAGGCCTTTGAATTGGGTGCGGCAGCCGTAGGAGCAACGGTTTATTTCGGTTCAACGGAGAGCAACAGGCAAATCCAAGAGATATCCGAGGCTTTCCGTTATGCCCACTCCCTGGGAATGGCTACCATACTCTGGGCATATCTCAGAAATCCGGCCTTCAAAACGGAAAAAGAGGACTTTCACACGGCCGCCGACCTGACCGGGCAGGCCAACCATCTTGCCGTTACCATCGAAGCCGATATCGTCAAACAAAAGCAGCCTACCACCAACCATGGGTTTACGGCACTCAAATTCGGAAAAACACATGATAAGGTCTACAGCGAACTGACATCGTCTCACCCGGTTGATTTGACCCGCTACCAAGTTATCAACTGTTACATGGGAAGGGTCGGCCTCATCAATTCAGGTGGCGCTTCCTCTGGGGAGGGCGACATGGCCCAGGCCGTCAGGACGGCCGTTATCAACAAAAGAGCGGGTGGCATGGGCCTTATCTCGGGACGGAAAGCCTTCCAAAAACCGATGAAGGAAGGTGTATCCCTACTCAATGCCATCCAGGATGTTTATCTTTGCCGGGAAGTGACAATCGCCTGAATAACGCCTACTCCTGTACTATTCATAAATTCGGCCGGGGTGACAAAGACAAGAAAAAGAACGGCCGAATTTATGAATTTTTCATGCGCAGGCGCACCCACGAACGATGAAAATTATTGCCTAAAATCCTGGATCACCCGGATGAACCGGGTGATGACTTTTTTTATTTTCTAGGTAATAGTACAGGAGGCTAAAAGCTGAGCCCAACCTGCACCGAAAAAATATTATCCTTAAGGTCGGTCCCCTTTGTCCGGTTGAAATCATACTCCACTTTCAAAAGAACATTTTCAGCGGGAATATAGATTGCACCCAAAACCCAGCGTGAACGTGAAACCTCGATTCCTTCTCCCAGTCCTGAGGAAAAACCCGGGCCGTGATAATCATCTTTGTATTCCAAACCCTGATAACCAAGCACTGGTCTTATTCCCCAAAGTTCAAAGGAAAGGTTGACATAATAACCATCAACTTCCGCTTTGGAAAAACCTTCGGGATTTTCCAGCCGTCCCCGAATATACTCGCCCCTTAAGACAAAGGTTTCCGCAACCCATGAAAGATCTATCCCTTGGAGTGAAATGGAGCGGGCATTGTTTTTGTCATATTTTCCCCGGTAATGAGAATAAGCAGCCTGGAATCCCTGACCAACGGAAATCCCGATTTTCCCCCCCAAAGCTTTGTTTTTATTATTATCCGTGAACTGCTGGCCGTCGGCCAGAGAAGACTCTTCGGCCAAACCGTTCCCGATATAAGCAGAATAGATAATCCCCCGGTATTTTCCCTCCATAAGAACACCGATATCACGCCACCTGTCAGGCATTACAAATTCCATGACAAGAGGCGGCTGAACAAACATGGTCTGATGGGGTCGATGGGCCGTATTGTAGATCCCGAAAGGAACGACATAAAGCCCCATTTTAAGGTGGAAATAATCAGCCAGATTGAATGCCGATAGAGCCTGAATAAGCGAGACATCTCCTTCAGCGGAGACCGAAGCTTCGGCCGCATACGTTATCCGTTGCTCTAAAAGCTCGCCCGAAAAAATAAGCCCGGCCCGGGAATCACGGAACGTCCCGCCGGAATCGACGGCATCCTCTTGGCCTTTAAGGTAATTGAAAGACAGATAACCGTTGACCCGGACCTGTGCGGATAAAAAAGGAACCAAGGCCAGGATCAAAACAGAAAAAACTCTCGTTTTGCTTTTCATAATGTTGAAAAATCGAAATCTTCTTCCAAAAGGGATTCTTTGTTTTTTTTCACTTTAATCTTCTGCGTGATGCAGCGGCTGATCTCGGCAACTCCTTTTTTAGTGCCGATCCAAATGGCTCCCGCGACAATATCGTCCCGGATGACGATTTTTTTGTAGATGCCTTTTTCCCTGTCTGTTTTCCTGAACTCTTCGTAACCGGGCTCTTCGGGAGATACCAGGCCGATGGATGTCACATCGAGACCGACAACCTTGAGCGTGTTCGAAGGAACGGTCTTATCGTATTTTGTTTTCCCCCCCAGGATATTTACGGCGGCAATCCGGGCCTGTTCGAAGGTAGCGGGGATGATTCCGTAAAGCCGTCCCTTATGCTGGGCGATGTCTCCGGCAGCATAAATCCGGGACCGGTTGGTTTGAAGAAAATCATCCACGACAATACCTTTATCCACCTCGATTCCCGCTTCACGCGGGAGGGCGATATTCGAACGAATGCCGGCGGCAACAATCACCGTTTCCGCTTCAAAGCGGGAGCCGTCCTTGAATCTCAAGCCGGAAACACTCTCCCGGCCCAGGATTTCTTCCGTACTTTTGCCGAGATGGACTTTAATGCCCATTTCCTCTATCAGATCTTCAAGAAGAGATGCGGCCGGCTCATCAAGCTGGCGGGGCAGCAGGTGAGAAAAATATTCAACAACACGGACTTCGGCCCCTCGTGTTTTAAGGGCACGGGCAATCTCCAATCCCAGCAATCCTCCGCCGACAATCACAACTTTCGTATGTTCCTTGGCATAGGCGATGAGCTTTTCAGCATCTTCCAGGGTACGCAGAGTAAAAAGCCCCTTTTTATCCGCTCCTTTAAAAGGGGGCAGGAAACAATGGGCTCCCGTGGCCAGCAAAAGAGCGTCAAACGGTTCTTCTTTACCAGAAGCCGGATAAACCTTGTTCTTATCCGCAGCGATCCCCTTAATGGGAACGTTTAGATGTACGTTAATATTCTTTTCTCGGTACCAGTCTTCTTTAAAAGCAAAGAGGCGCGCATAGGAAATGTTCCCGGCAACATACTCTATGAGGTTCGGCCGGGGATAATAATGATATTTCTCATCAGCAAAAATTTCGATGGAGACATCCGGATTTTGTTCCCTTATCGTTTTGGCAGTGATAATCCCCGCCAGACCATTACCGGCAATAACAACACGCATAAACAAATCCCCTTTTTATCAGGTTTGTTTCTGAAAAAATTCTTTTCCGACGCCGCACTGGGGACAAACCCAGTTTTCAGGCAGATCTTCAAAGGGCGTGCCCGGTTCGATCCCGTTTTCAGGATCACCAATTTCCGGGTCATAAATATAACCACAGGCTGTACATTCCCATTTTTCCATTTTTTTCTCCTATTAGATAATGGTTGGATTTGTTCACGAATCGATATTGCCGTAGATGCAAGGCATCGGCGTACGAAGCTGTGCTCGGCACCGCGAGTGCGCCGCAACGAAGCAGATGCGGTGATACTCGGTGCGCCCGCAGGGTAAAAAATGCCGATATTGAATCCAAAACAACCATCATCCGCCGGCCCGCTTGTTATTCAATTCTATAGCACCATTTTTGGCAAGTAACATTGAAACATCAACATTTTTTATTTGTGTCGGCATTTTTTATGAACAAACCCAACCTAGTAGCCTTCCAGTACATGCTTCTCATACTCCTCTTCCAGCTTGAGTTTGTGGGTTTTCTCCTGCTGCACCAGAAAGTTGAACGTTTTTATTAATTCCTCGGATTTTACTCTTTCGGCTAATCCGGAGTATAATTCAACCGCTTTCTGCTCTTTTTTCGCAGCGAAAATCAAAAGCTCCTGAAAATTCATATCCTCTCCGGGTTCAACATCTTCCACGTAGTCGGTGATTTTCATATCGGCAACTTCCTGGATATCTCCCGGATCGAACTTTTTCTCTCCCAAATCTTGAAGAAGTTTTTTATGGTTTTTCTCTTCGTCTTGAAGTTCCTGCAGCAGCTTTTTTATTCCCGGGGTCCGGGCCACATTCATCAGCTTTCCATAAGCCTGAATAGCTTTTTCCTCCCTTCCGATGGCAAACTGAACAACAGCATCGAAATCCTTGAAAATAATTTCTTTCATCGCTATCGTACTCCTATTTTTTTTCTTCCTTCAATTCCATAGGCTGATTACAGCAAACGAGCGTGCCCACACCTTCCTTCGTGACTTTGACTTCCTGCCCGCAGACTTTACAAACGTATGTTTTTCCTTCTTGAGCCATACGAAAACACCTCCTTTAATCCGGAAAAATTCCAGAGGTTTTCTATTATAAAGGAACCATTGACCTTTCACAAGAACCGGCCATCGCACGAATCTGGATTATGAAGAGCTCCGGGAAATCCTTCTTTGGCATTGAGGGCAGAAAAAACTGCTCCGTCCTCCGATTCTAATCCGTTGAATGTGAGTCCCACAACCGGGACAGGGAAGGGACTCCCGGCCGTATACCTTGTGTAAATGCTGAAAATTTCCCTTCCTTCCTTCAGCATCCCTGTAATCCCTAAGAGACGAACCTTTCTTTTTGATGGCCTCATGCAGCACGGTCCGCATAGCCTGCCACAAGCGGAATATTTCCTTCTCCGACAAGGAAGATCCCGGAGAAAGTGGATTAAGTCCTGCCTGAAAAAGTATTTCATCGGCATAAATATTCCCGATTCCGGCCAGAAATGCCTGGTTGAGGAGAAGGGATTTGAGTCTCCCCTTCCTTCCGACAAAAAGTTCACTAAAAGCGCCATATTCGAGGTCCAAAGGTTCCGGCCCCAGGTTTTTAAGCGGCTCTTCAGTAAAAATCTTTGAAGTTTCAAGACAGCAAATAAAACCGAATTTCCGCACATCCCGGAACCTCAGCTCAGCATCCATCATTCGAAAATTGATAAGAAAGTGCGTGTGCTTATCCCGGGGTTCTTGTGGAAGGGCCAACAACATTTGGCCCGTCATCTTGAGGTGAAAAACAAGCGATAGTCCGCCGGAAAGATGGACAAGAATCAGCTTGCCCCTACGTTCTACGGCGGTCACCTTACACCCTGTAAGTTTTTCCAGGTTATGAATCCCGGTTTTTCTTAAAATGCGGGTTTCGATCACCCGGCAGGAGGAGATGGTCCGCCCTATAATGCGGCGCCGCAGACCGCGGACGATGGTTTCCACTTCGGGCAGCTCGGGCATAAAATGATTGTAGCGCGGCAGCCGTCAGCGGGCAATGGGTAATGAGCGTAAGGTTTCTTTTATTTCACAAAAAGGGCCGATTGGGCTTCCGAAGCTGTCTTGGTGGAGTTTTCCTCAGCCTTGAGAATAATATCATATTTTCCGGGAGCCAGTTCCGGACAGGAAATTTCCACTAAAAGGATATCCGTATGTTCGTTCTCTGGAACGGCTCCTAGAACAACGGCATCAACCGCCAGCCTCATCCCCGCATCCATATCGGCCAGGTAAGCGGATAAATCTATTTCCGGATCGGGAATATCACCAATTGATATCCTGACCAAGGCATAAACCTTCTCCGTTCCCCGTTTCACACCCTCAACAACAGGCACGTATTCGGAAAACATTTCCGGAAGGATATTTTCGAGTCCGAAAATCCCGACACCTTTTTTCTCCGAAGGAATATCCAGGAATTTCCCCCGCTGGCCGGGAACAAAAAGCAGGGGAGCAAAAAGCGTCAGCTTGGCCCCTTCGGTTGAGGGAAGAGCTACCGAGCAACCGGCTACGGCTGCTGCGCCCGTCGTCTTGTTTCTGAAAATGATCCGGCATTTGTAAAGACCGGGATTGAGAGGAACGAATATTCCGAAACGGAATCGACTATCCGGAAGATTAGGCAGCTTGGCTTCTCCCCGTGTCGAATAGACAAGATTGTCAAGCCCATCGAAAACAAGCGTATACACTTCCGATCCGTGAAACAAAACCTGCTCCAGCTTCCCCCTGTCCGCTTCGGCCAGCAGCAAAACATTTCTGTCTCCCTGGGGATACGGGATAGCCGTCAGGGAAAAGGTTTGCGGAATCTGGAATTGAGGCTCTTCACTAAGGGCTAGGTCAATAAGATGGAGCCTCTTTTCAAAATCCGTGAATTCCGCATAAGGTTTGGGATTGAAATACCCTCCCTGGGCATAAACCTTGACCCCCTCACGCTTCACACGAACATCAAGATGATGATAAGAACCGCTCCAATCAAGGTTGACATAATAACCAAGGACATAATAATTGGAGGTGACTTTCTGAATCTCTTCCAGGACGTTTTCATAATCATCGATGTTTCCGAAAAATTTTCCCCCAGAGTTCTCGGCCAGATATTCCAGGGAATGGTCGCTTCTGGAGGCTTCCCCTTGCAGGGAAGTAAGAGAAGTGGCCGTATTGACCGTGTAAACGGGGGCATTGGCGTTTCCCAGTTCCCGGCTCATTTCTTGGAAATTTTTGCGGAAGGCATGATCCTTGAGCAAAAGCTCCTCAGTGAATCCAGCGGAAAAAAGAAGGATGTTCTTGTTGCCGGGGATGTAGCGGAAGGCCCGGGCCAGTTCGATCATTTCCCGCATAAATTTATTGAGAAAAACACGCTGAAAAGAGGCATCCGATCTTTTTTTCAGTTCCCCCTGGATTGAATTCCATACATCGTCCCTTTGCTGCATGCGTACAAGAGGATTCTCTTCCACACGTGCGGTCGTTTCCTGCCGCCCTGGTGGAGCTGTTGGTTGAGCGATTTTTCCCGCCAGGTCAACGGTACTTCGATAACCGAACATACCGGCGTTATCCTGCGGATTGCTCTGCTCCATGTTCTTTGCGATTATGGTGATCCCATCCGTAGACGGCCTCCAGCTTGCCTCTCCGACCAGGTATCCACCGTAAGCGAATCCCGGAATGAGCGTCAGATCCTCGATGATCTTCCGGGTTTTATCATGATCTTTGGATAGATAAGAATGGAGGACCAGGCCCGAAACATGAGAGTAGGACAAAACCGAAACTTGGTCGGCGGACTTGATCTGAGTATCCATGAAGTTAAGGGCTGTTTCTTTGGCTTTTTTGAGACCCCGCACACCGTTTCCCTCCATATCGATGAAAAGAAAAAATTTCCTGTCCAACCTTTTGACGGGGACTTTTTCCTTTTCTTCGGTTTCCTCACCTTTCACCTGGGGAGGGGGAGAAAGTGTGTGTCTTTCAAAATCCGTGATTTTCTGCGGCGTTCCGTTATCATTGACGACAAAATCCCCGGGAGTGAGGTCCGTGACCGGATTTCCCTTTTCATCAGTCACATATACCTGGATCAACTTCAGGGTAACCCTGACTTCATGCTGCAGGTTCTCCTGCTCAGTCTTTGTTTGGCCTTCTTGTCCCAATACACCTTGAAGACCGGGACCTGCCAAACAAAGGCAAAAACACAAAACTCCCCCAAGGAGAATTTTTTTTCTCATGAGTTCTCTCCTCCTGAATGATTCATTTTTTTTTAGGAATCATTCGGGTTAATATTTGACATCGACGTCCACGGTGAAAAACCGGTAATCCTTATACTCGACGACCGTTCTGGATTTTTTAATCACTTTGGTCATAGCCCGGTAATTTTCTTCGATAATCGTTTTGCTGGGAAAACGAAGACCGTTTTTTTCAACTCCATAATAATGGATGTCCATGATTTCAGGGATAACCTGCTCCCGCTTAGCGGCGTCTTTCAATTGGTCATATCCCTGTATGGACTCCGCTTTGACTTCGATCTTCAGGATGCTGAAGTTTTCCCGGTCAACCCAAACCTTTCCGAAAGACGAATGAATCTTTCCATCTTCTTTTGACTTTGGCCTGACTTCGATAAGGTAGGCTTCCCGCCCAACTTCTTTATCTTTCTTACTCAGCTCGTATTCATATTGTTCCTGGCCCTTTCGGCTCAAGAGCCCGATGGGACCGAAAACGGACCGCTTGGAATAAAACCTTTTGGTTTTAAGGGAAGCATCCTTCTCGTTTTTCTTTTCTCCGTTTTCCTCGAGAAGGATCCGGCTTTCTTTGATACTGTTCCCCTTCTTGACGAGCTGATAATCGTAAATATATGTATACTTGTCTGATTTGGCCATGAGGCTGATTCCCCGGTATTTTCGACTGTACTGGCTCTCATGATACATCTCGATCCAGCGGTCTTTTCCCTTGCGCCGGGTGTAGTCAAAAATCTTCTCTTCGATCTCCTCGCGGCAAATGAAATCAAGGGAAGAACGGATAAGTTTATCGCTGTATTCGGCACATTTTTCTAGGATTGTTTCGAGGCTCTCGTCATCTTTGTTTATAGAGGAAGCACCTTCCTGAAGAGTAACAACTCGTGCCGGAATCAGGCACAAAAACATGAATACAGGTATTATAGAAAACAGCCTGGTTCGTTTGGTCAAGCTTTCCATCCCCTGTTCATATTATAAGCTGATTATAATATTAATCAATAGGCAAAAAATGTTGATTTTTTTGAGGATTTTTCTTGAAATTTTTTAAATCTTTTCCTATGATAATAAGGCAAAGAAGCCAGTTTTTAGGGAGGGAGGTAGCCGTATCTAAGAAATGAGGTATCCACCTTTCTTTTCTTGAGACGGTTTTATTAGAAACCGGGGAGAGGCCGCGTTTTCTCTTTTATCCGGGATTTTTAGGGACAGGAAGACAGATACAAAAAAGCATTATCCTGTAAAAGCAAAGAAGTTTTTTCTATGACAAAAGAAAAGTCTATTGCCACTATTGATCAAAAGGGTATAAGAAAAGACCTAGACAGGGCTTTCGAAGGTCATCTTTTCGAGCACGCCCCGGAAGCCATCGCACTTTCTGACACCGATGGGATTCTTCTCCGCGTCAACAACGAGTTTCTCAACCTGTTCGGTTATACCAAAGAAGAAGTTCTGGGGCGCCATGTAGATGATGTCGTCGCACCCGAAAAACAACATGCGGACGCTACCGCCGTTACCCTGAAAGTAGCCCGCGGCCAGAAGCTCGCCGTTGAAACCATCCGCTACAACAAAACCGGCAAACCCATCTACGTTTTCCTCCTTGCCTCTCCCATTATAGTCGATAACAGACAGATAGGTGTGTTCGGTGTCTATAGAGACATCAGCAACATCAAAAAATCTGAGATGCTTCTTCAAGTGGAAAAGGCCAAAGTCGACCAGCTTTTTGAAAGCGCTCAGGAAGCCATTGTCATGACGGATAATAGCGGCAAGATTATCCGGGCCAATCCGGAATTCCTTCGCCTTTTCGGGTATACCAAAGAGGAGGTCACCGGAAGTCATGTGGATGATATCGTGGCCCCTCAAAAACAACACTCCGATGCATCCTCTGTCACAAAAGCCGTGTCGCAAGGAAAAAAATGCTCTATTGAAACGATCCGTTACCATAAAAACGGCAAACCGATTCACGTCTCCCTCCTTGCCGCCCCGATAACCGTCAACTCGAGCCAACTGGCTGTTTATGCCATATACCGGGATATCACGGAACGCAAACTCAACGAGAGGCAGCAGAAAAAAACCCTAAGGGAACTGGAACAGGCCAACAAAGACCTGAGGGAATTCGCCTATTTTGTCTCTCATGATTTAAAGTCTTCCCTGCGCGGTATCAACCAGCTGGCAAATTGGCTTTTCGAGGACTACGGAGAGCTGTACGACACAAACGGTAAAAAGCAGTTGGAAATGATGATGAGCCGTGTCACCCGCATGCATAACCTGCTCAACGGCATCCTGCAGTACTCACGGGCAGGAAGAAGAATAGGTGAAGACGAAGATGTCGACATGAATGAACTCGTTGATGATACCCTCCTTTACCTTCAAATCCCCTCACATATTCATGTAAAGATCGTCAATCCTCTTCCCACACTTAGGATCAACAGGAACCGAATTGAGCAGATATTCCAGAATCTCATTGGGAACGCGGTGAAATTTTTGGATAAATCTGAAGGTACCATTGAAATAGACTGCAAAGAGAAGAAAGACAGCTGGGAGTTCAGCATCACAGACAACGGCCCCGGGATCGATCCCAAATTTCATGAAAAGATTTTCAAGGTCTTCCAAACCCTGGAAGCGAGAGACGTTCAGGAAAACCTGGGAATCGGCTTGGCCGTTGTAAAAAAAATCCTGGAAAACATGGGGGGGACCATCCGTGTCGAATCCCAACCAAAAGAGGGGAGCTCTTTTATTTTCACCATCCCTAAAACGCAGGATTAGCTGAATTTTTTGCCCACCCAAGAACATATAAAACCTGAATAATTCAAGCTTCACTCGGTCCGAAGTTCGTCGACGGGATTCCGGAAAGCCGCTTTAAAGGATTGAAAGCTGATTGTAATCAGGGAAACAAAAAAGCTGAATGCCAGGGCCGTCACAAAGGCCCAAAACCCGATGGACTCCTTGTAGGCGAAATTTTCAAGCCATTTTCGTATGATCAGGTAGGCTGCCGGCCAAGCCAGAGCATTCCCGAGCAGCACGGGAAACAACATTTCCCGGGAGAAAAGCTTCAAAACGCTGAAGGCCGTCGCCCCCAAAACCTTCCTAATCCCGATTTCTTTGGATTTCCGCCTGGCGGAAAAAGCCGAGAGACTGAACAAACCAAGGAGAGCAATGATAATAGCCAGAAGTGAAAAGGTGAAAAAGATATGTTGGAACCGCTCTTCCGACCGGTACATCCGGTCAAAGGCATCATCCAGAAAAAAATACTCAAAAGGCAAAATCGGAGAGAATGATTTAAAAACCTTCTTTATACCGTCCATGGTTTCAGAAATATCAAGGGATTTTATCTTGACGGACATATAAGAAAAACGATCCTGCCAGGGATTGAAGGTTATAAGAAGAGGCTCAACCGTGTTGTGCAGGGTGGCATACTGAAAATCTTCGACCACACCAATGACTTTCCACGTACCGTTGCGGCTGATGGTCTTTCCGATTGGATTTTCCCAGCCGAGCTGACGGGCCAGTGTTCTGTTGATGAGATAAGCCTCCCGGTCCGACGCGTGTTCTGTGGAAAAATTCCGGCCGGCGACGATCCCGATTCCGTAGGTATCCAGGAAATGTTCATCCACGTCCAGGGCATGAATCATGATGGAGTGGGTGTATCCCTCGGGTATGTAACCGTTGCTGGTGAAGCCGGCGTAGGGAACCTGGGACGAGGCCGCAGCCTTTATCACTCCCGGAACAGTCAACAGCTGGGATCGCATGATTCCCGTTTTTTCCTGTAAGTTCTCCGTCTCCAGAGGAATGACAACCATGTTCTCCTTGTCGTAACCCAAATCCACCTGCTTCACAAAACGAAGTTGGCTCTGAATGAGCATCGTGCAGATGATGAGAGATACTGAAACGGCGAACTGAAAAACGACCAGACTATTCTGAAATTTTTTTCTCCCCCGGCCGGATTCGAATACTCCCTTGAGGGTTTTCACCGGCTGCATGGAAGCCAGATAAAAAGCAGGATAGATTCCAGAGAAAACACCAACGGCAAAAACCAAACCAACTAATCCCAATAAGAGCCCGGGCCCCATCATGCGAAAAAAATTCAGATCCTTATTCAATAGCCGGCTGTAGAAAGGAGTAAAGAAATAGACCAGACCCACCGCCATCAGGAATGCCGAAAAGGTCATAAAAACGGATTCGCCCAAAAACTGACGGATCAAGTTTGTTTTGTGAGCCCCGACCACCTTTCGCATACCCACTTCCCTGGCCCGTCCCGCAGCCTGTGAGGTGGTCAGGTTGACGAAGTTGATACAGGCTATAAGCAGAATAAACAGGGCCACGGCGGAAAAAGTATAAAAATTCACCCGTGCGACTTTTGAGTTATAATCATAAAAAAAGTGGATTTTTTTCATAGGCTGAAGATAGGCCTGGTTTTCCCAGCCGTATGAAGCGATTCTTTCGTTGATATGCCTCCATAAAAAATCGGGAAATTTTTTTTCCACAGCTTCCGGCGAAGTGCCTTCCCTGAGCTGAACATAGGTGATGTACTGGTTGCCGCCGTTCCAACCCAGGTACATGTTGGGAAGCTTAAAGAGCGTGGAAAAGGAAAGCAAAACGTTGTACTGGATGGTCGAATTGGGTGGAGGGTCTTCGGCCACGCCGGTTACGGTGTAAAGACGGTCCTGTCCGATACGGACGATCTTTCCCAGGGGATTCTCCTGGCCGAAAATCCTGCGGGCCGTTTTTTCAGAGAGGACAAGGGAAAAAGGCTCAACAAGGGCTTTTTTTGGATTTCCCTCCAAAAGCCTGAACGAGAACATGCCAAAAAGGGCGGATGAGGCATAACGCAGGCCGGTCACCTGGAAGGCCTCGTCTTCAAGATAAAGGTAGGCATTGCGAAGGGTCGATAGACGGGTAAACTCTTCAACTTCGGGAAACTCCTCCTTCATATCCCGGCCGATGGGAGGTGTGTAAACAAATCTGTCCCCTTCAAGCTTCCCTTCTCTGAAGCCTTTGATGGAAACCCTGTAAACATTGTCCACGTTTATATGGAAACGGTCGTAACTCAATTCAAGCTTCAAGTAGAGAAGAATGAAAATTATTGCGCTCAAACCAACGGCCAGACCCAAAATATTGACCGCTGAATAGGCTTTGTGCCTCTTCAAATTCCGGAAGGTCGTTTTTAGATAGTTTTTCAGCATGTCTTTTTCTCCGTAGTGCTCTATTATCTATACGTAGCTTTCTCTTCTAATGTTACTTTCAAATCGGAAATAGTTTCTATCTTCCATCTTTCCGCCTGGCGGCGGCGCATCAAAAGCGCATAGGTGTTGTTGAATCCAAGAGGCTGCAGCCACTCCATGTCAAATCGTTCTTTCATTCCAGAACGGACACGGTGGTCGATATATCCTTCTTCCCGCAGCAATCTCAGCTCCGTCTTATCCGATTCCAGCAGCACCAAAAGCACCGTTCCCGAGTATTCCGGATAAAGGTCGATTTCCCCGTTCCGCAGGGCGTCAAAACAAATCTTCGTTCCACCCAATCCCGTCTTTAAGACGGCTTCCAATTCGGTCTGGTATTCGATCAGGAGGGAAAAAACATGGGCCAGAATATACTGTTCCGTAAAATTTTTGCTTCCTATGATAACCCGCCCTTTCTTTCGGCCGGATGAGACCGGAACAATTTCCATCTCCTTTAAAAATGTTTCGGCGACAACTACGGGATCCACTTTATCATGATCGACCCGGTAGTTCATTGCGGCCATTTTTTCGTTCGGAATTTTCCCTTTCAGGTTTTCAAAAATCTCCTTCAGGACCGGATATCTTCTGAGAAGGGATCCTCGAACAAGAGGGGCAGCATGGTAGGGCGGAAAATAGTTTTTGTCGTCCTCCAGTACTTTGAAATGATAAGCTTTTATACGGCCGTCGGTGGAAAAACCGCAGATAAGGTCCACCTTTTTTTGTTTCAACGCCTGATACATCAATCCCGGATCCAATTCAACGGTTTCCAAACTCAAGGAATATGTTTCTCTCAACCCGGGGTATCCGTCTTGCCTTTCCATAAATTCCGCAGTAAAGCCTGCCGTGAAAGAAGTTGAAAAAAAGGAAGGGGCGATAAAAAAAGGAACAACAACAAAGACCAATATGAAGGAAAGCAAAAGAAAAGGCTTGAAGATACGGTGAATGAATTTCTGAATGATCCCCAGCCCCAGGTCAAAAATAAGGGCCAAGAGCGCGGCCGGTATGGCCCCGGCCAGGATCATGTTGATGTTATTCAGGGCAATTCCTCGGAAAATAAATTCCCCCAGCCCGCCTGAGCCGATAAGAGCACAGAGGGTGGCGATACCGACATTGATAACCGTCGCCGTCCGGATCCCGGCGAAAATGACCGGAACGGCCAGGGGAAGTTCCACCTTTGACAAAATCTGCCAGTCAGACATGCCCATACCCACAGCCGCTTCCCTGACGGAAGGATCAACTTCCTCGATCCCGGTGAATGTGTTCCGGACAATGGGGAGCAACGCATAGAGAAAAAGAGCGACAATGGCGGGTATGACGCCGATGCCCAATAAAGGAAGCAAAAAACCCAGAAGTGCGACACTGGGAATAGTCTGAATAATCCCTATTATTCCCAAAACAGGTGAAGAAACTTTTTTCCGGCGCGTCAGGATAATTCCAATAGGCAGTCCGATCAACACGGCTATAGTCAGGGCCATAACAGTCAAGCCGATATGCTCGACGGTTTGTTCGAGGATTTCAAACCGCCGGCCTATCATAAAGTCGACCAGCGCTGCTATACTCTTCATCTAACCTCTCAAGGTTTTATGCGGTAAAAGGCAGCTAAGAGCTCACCGGCCCGCATCTCGGCATGTATCTTTCCGTCCTTATCCAGAATGCGCAAAAACGTCTGTTTTCCAGGCAATTGTTCCAACGTCTCCAGAACATCCAGAAGGCATGCTGTCTCATTAAATTCAGGCAGTTTTTTATCAGACAGGGGGCTTTTTGAGACCTCATCTAAAATATCCTTAAGGGTAAAAACCTGAAGTTCAAGGAGGAAACGGTTCGCTTGAAGAAAATTCCGGACAAAGTTATTTTTAGGGGAATAAAGGAGCTCTTTGGCCGTCCCAATCTGCTGTACTTTTCCTTTATCCATGAGACAGATTCTGTCTCCCAGGTCAAAGGCCTCAAAAACATCGTGGGTCACCAGGATCATCGTTTTTCGCAGAAATGATTCCAAGGATTTGAATTCTTTCTGGATATCCCTCCGGGTGATCTGATCCAGGGCACCGAAGGGTTCGTCCAAAAGGATGACTGCGGGATCCGCCGCAAAAGCCCTGGCCAACCCGATCCTCTGCTGCTGCCCGCCGCTCAGCTTATGGGGATAGCGTCTCATGAATTTTTCAGAAGGCAGGCCGACCAAGTCAAGAAGTATATGAACACGCTGACGTATTTTTTTTCTATCCCATTTTAAAAGATGGGGAACTAAGGCGATATTCTGCTCTACGGTGTAATGGGGAAAAAGACCGATATCCTGGATGACATAACCAATCCCCTTTCGCAGTTCTTCGGGTTTCCGTTCCCGAATGTTTTTCCCTCCGATAAAAACTTTTCCTGAAGTCGGCTCGACAAGCCTGTTCAACATCTTCAGGGTCGTCGTTTTGCCACAGCCCGAAGTCCCAAGAAGGACCAGCGTTTCCCCTTTGTCCACTGAAAAAGAGGCGCCGTCCACAGCAGTGAGGCCGCCAAACCTTTTGGTAAGTCCTTGAACATCGATCTCGGCCGTCTTCCCCAACATTTGAAATTTAGTAATATCCTAACGGTCTGCGAGATGACATGCCAGCATCTTTTCAGACCGACTGAAAACCTTCCGTGATATTTTCGCTGTTTCTTCCAGCTTGGAACGAATCACCATCCCATATCCCCGTCCGGGCATTAATTATTTGAAGGGATCCCAGCGCACGACAAGCTCCTCGAATCCCTGCGGAAATTTTTCCCGGAACAGCCTGTAGTAATGAAGCTCCTTGGGTGAGTTGAGGGCCAGGCCGTTTTCCGTCTTCGGACTTTTTTGAAATTCTTCTTCCGTAACCGTTCCGGCTGTTAGCTCATCCATCAAATCATCGACTCCCGTACCTCCGGCAAACCGGAGTTTTGGGCGGTCGGCTATTTCAGGGGGAAGCCAACTTTTGAGCGCTTCACGCAGAATCCATTTTTCCACATCCCTTGCTTGGTCCTCATCATAACGCACCTTAAGGTTCATAGGAATTCTGTTGCTGAAGGCCACCACTTCCGGGTCCAAAAACGGAGTCCGGTAGCTGACCGAGTTGGCGAACCAGCTCCGGTCCAACCTCCGCAGGGCCGTATTGTAGGCTATCTGGACCAATTTTTTTGCTATTTTTTCTTTCTCATCCGGGTCGGGGACATCTTTCAACTCCCTGAAGTAACCTCCGAAAAGTTCATCGGCTCCTTCTCCGACAAGAATACAGCGGGTGTAATCCGATATCATCTTGGACGTATAAAAATTAGCAATAGCCCCGGAGACACAGTCCTCATCGAATGTTTCCATAAACCAGATGGCTTCCGGAATAAAGGAAATGATATCCTCATCGGTAATCTCATAAATATGGTGTTCCAGGACCAAATAGTCCGCCATAAGCTTGGCAAATTTGATATCCTTACTGGGATATCTCTTGATGGTTGTACTGAACAATTTGATATCGGGATCGACGGATTTGGCAATGGCCGCCGTGATGGAGCTGTCCAAACCTCCGCTCAGGGAAACACCCTTGACGGCCCCATCAGCCATTCTTTTTTTAACCGATTCGACCATTAGGTTTTCCAAAATGTCCGCCGCTTCATCAGGTGTTTCGAAGTCAGGGACCCGGGGGTCATAAGGATCAAAATTTTTGATCCCGTCCCGTGTGGAAAAAAGGAATCCCGGTTCCAATTCATGGACATGGTTGACATGAGGTAACAGGGACTTGGCTTCAGAGGCAAAATAGAGAAAGCCGTTTTCAGAACAGTAAATCAATGGGCGGGCGCCGACGGCATCCCTGACCAAAATGGTTTCTCCCTCATCGATAACCGCACAGGAAAAACTGCCGTTCAAACGGGAAAAGCAATCCTTCCCTTCTTTTTGATAAAGGTCTCGAATGAATTTCACATTCGAGTCACCATCCGGAATGGGGTTATAGATTTCTCCGTCGAGGAGAACAATCGGTGGCTCTTTTCCGGCCAGGGCGGATGTGGAGCGTGGAGACAATGTCAGCTCTCCCGCAGCAGCCCCTCCATCCGGAAGTTCCATGGCTATGGAATGGTCCGGCCCCCTGTGGCGGATTTTTTCCAGCATTTCTTCCAATTGTCCTTTTGTAACGGACTTTCCCACAATTCCTGTTATCGCACTCATATTAATTCTCCTTTAATTGATATCCGGACCGTCTTCCAGGAAAAGAAGAAAATCCGTGTCTCTGTTCTTCTTCATTTTTTTTGATTGTGCTCCACATTTCCCGCAATATCAAAACACAAAGAGGTCACTCGTATTCCTGCCACGATTATGTACCACGTAATCTCATTCCAAGGATGCCGTCTTTTGTCTTGAGAACCTCTTTGAGATTCATCGCACCTTCGATTCTTTTTCCCATATACAACCAGCCTTTCCTGAGACCTTTCCGGGAATCTTTCAAAAACTTGCTGGAGCTCTTGGCGGAAGAAACAGCATTGACGATATGATCCACCTGATTGTTGATATAATCCGGTGAATATTCTTCTTTCGGTGAATAAATGAACTCGATACGGTTGGCAATCTCTTTCTCCATCTCCCTTGTCGTTTTTACATCGAAGGTTTCCAGAGCTTTAAAAACAACCTCCCGGCCGGTTTCTTTTAGATCCGCTCCGGGATGCATGGATAAATACTTCTTGACAAGCGAAATTCCCATATCATCGATGATGTATTGTTCCGGGCTGACCGTCATTACCTGTTCCAGCATTCCCAGCGCGCTGTTGATAAACTGGGCTCCGCTGGCCGCCTCGAATATCCACCCTAGCACTTTTTCCGACAGCGCTTGAGAGGTCGGCTTCTTTTCATCGGAGACAGCGGCCGTTCCGCAGCAGGGAATACCATAAAAATATGTTATATCGGAAATCAGCGCGATACGTCTGATGCTTTCCGGCTGGCACCATCGCGGCGAAACATCCAGGTGAAGGTTGGATGTGATGGGGATCCCCCGGTAGAGCACTTTCGCTCCGGGCCTGACCAGATTGGCCAGGACCACGGCTGAAAGAATCTCAGCGTTTACCTGAATGATCTCCCCAACCTCAGACAGAGGGGCCGTCAAACCGGCTTGGGGACAGCTGGATATCGCTACCGGAATATCTTCGGAAACGATTCTTATAAACTTCTCAACCGTCGGGCTGACCAGATTTAGGGGACTGACCGCAACACAAGAAATGAAAGAAATAGACGACCTGTCTCCCACCTTCTCTATGATGTCAGGAAGACAGTCTTCGATGATAAGATTAGCCAGATTCATATGTTTGGTGGTATGGGCAAGGAATAACCTGGTTTTTTCCAGATCCATCTCTTCATCAGGGACATCGGGTTCCACTGGACGGGTGATAAAATCGACATGATCCAGCTTCTCACAAATCCTCAGGATATCCACCAGGTCCTGAGTCACGGCCTCCTTCTTTTTAAACATTCCGTTTTCTTTTCGCAGAACATACAGAGCTTGTCCCCCGGTACCGAAATGCACACGGGGACTTTTGGTGTCGAGAATAAGTTCATTCTCAGGGTCTTTGGCCTTCATGATAAAATTTTTCGCTGTTTTTTCTACAGCCCGGTTAATCATATCCCGGCTCATCTTGATCCGGTTCCCTTTCTGAATAGCCCCTCCTTCCTTAAAAAGGTTCAAAGCTTTGGGATTGGTCAGCTCCACGCCGGTTTCTTCAAGAAGCCGGCAGGATCCTTCGTGAACAATCCGGCATTCTGCTTCTGTCAGGAAGGATTGTTTTTTGATCTTTAATCCTCGCGGCACGGTTCTTTTCTCCTTTTCTCAGCACGACCGGCAACAATTTGGATTTTCTTCTCTTTTCGCTTTTCAATTGCCCGGCGCATTGATCTTATCCAGTTTGTTGATGGCATCAAAAGCGTCTTCGCCGTACAGGTCGGCTCCAATCTTTTGGGCAAACTCTTCGGACACAGGGGCACCCCCGATACAAACAACAACCTGATCCCTGAGGCCTTCTTCCTTCAGTTTATCGATGGTTTCTTTCATATGTGTCATCGTCGAGGTCAGAAGGGCTGAAAGACCGAGGAAACCGGCCTTGGTTTCTTTGACTATGCTGACGATATCATCGGCTTTAACGCATGTGCCCAAATCCTGGACTTCGAATCCGGAAGCTTGCAGGATGGTCGAAACAATGTTCTTCCCGACATCATGAAGATCCCCTTCCACTGTGGCAATAACAAATTTTCCCCGGCTTTGAATCTCTTGACCGGAAAAATAAGGTTCCAGAATTTTTGTGGCCTCGGCAATACACTCCGCTGATGCCAACATATCCGGAACCATATATTCCCCTTCTTCAAAGAGGACACCGACTTCCTCCATCCCCGGTGTCAAGGCTTCATTCAGAATATCGGCAGGTGGGATATTTTCCTCGAGTGCCTGGCGAACCAATTCGGTTACTCCGGGCTGGCCGACCATATCTTCATCAAAACCTTCATCCTCTCGGTCCACCCTTCCTGCGATAAGATTTTTTTTGATTTCTCCTAAAATGTCCGCCATTTTTTTCTCCTCTCAAACCTGGATTATTTATGGAAAATCCAGATGAATAAATGCCGACACGTCGGCATAAATATGCCCTCATCCAAAAACTTTTTTTAGGAGGTCTTTTTAGCTTTCCCCGATAAGGTATTCCGGCCGGCCGCACTGTCTTTTCGCAGAAGTCCTGATTCTTCAGCGATTCGGGGCGTAATGCTCTCCCACATAAGGGGCATGAGATGAATGCCGCGGAGGCCTTTGACTTCTTTCAAGCAAAGGATGGTTTCCACGGCTATCTTGACTCCCTCTTCTTTAGGATTTTCTGCCTTTTTCATACGCGAAATGAGCTCCCGGGGAATAAATATTCCCGGAACCTGGTCCTCCATGTAAGTAAGAGCCCGCACTGATTTCACAGGCATAACACCGGCGAGAACGGCCACCTTTTTATCCAATCCTTCTTCCCTGACCCGGTTCATCCAGGTTTTGAAACGGTCCAGATCAAAAACAGGTTGGGTCTGGATAAACTGAGCACCCGCTTTTATTTTTTTGGCCAGCCGCAAAACCCTGAATTCCAAGGGATCGGCAAAGGGATTTGCGGCTCCGCCGATACAAAGAGAAGGCGGGCGCTTCATCTGTTCACCGGAAAGAAAAAAACCCATTCTCAGCATACGGGCTGTCGCAATCAGTTGGATCGAGTCGAGATCAAAAACATTCTTGGCTTCAGGATGATTTCCGAAACGCTGATGGTCGCCCGTAAGACAAAGCACGTTTTCGATTCCCAGGGCGCTCATGCCGATAAGGTCGCTCTGAAGGGCCAAACGGTTGCGATCCCGGCAGGTCATCTGAACCACAGGTTCCAATCCTTCATCAACCAATATTTTAGCCGCAGCGATGCTGGAAAGACGAACAATGGCCGTCTGATTGTCTGTAATGTTCACTCCATCAACGATATTTTTGAAATGGACTGACTTTTTCCTGACAGCATCGGGATTACAACTTTTCGGAGGACCGAGCTCCGCTGTAAAAAGAAAACCGCCTGTATCGATTTTTTGGCTTAGAGACATGCTATTTTTTCCGTTTCAAAAACAAAATGGGGGCCTCGATTCTCTTTTGAAGAACATTCATCCAGGCCGATGTTTTTTCCAAATTCCAGTTATGGATTTTTTCGATTCTGGTCAACAGGAAAAGCCGTCTGAGAAACCGGGCACGTTTGTAGATCCTGTACCAGACACATTTTTGTTCGGGATAGACCTCACAGGTTCCTCCTCTTCCCGTCCCCCCGCAGGGACCGTTTCTTAACCTTTTAGGACATCTTTGGGAACAAATAAAGGCTGTATGGCTTAAGATACACTCCCCGCATCTTTGACAGCGGAAAAACGGGATTTTGACGACATTCTCAAAAATCAGGGCTGTTTTTGACACAGCCTTCTCTGAGCGGCTCATATCTTTTGTATGCCGGGTGGCAAGCTCCAGAAGCTGGGTATCTTCTTCCTCATGGAATGGTTGTTTTCCCTGGTATTTCTCTTCATTCATGTTCTTCACCTAAAGAACCTCGATATCCGCCGATTATGCCTCCAATTTATTGATGGCATCGAAGGCATCGGTGCAGTAAAAATCCGCTCCTATTTTATCAGCAAATTCCATAGAAATGGGAGCACCGCCGATCAAAACTTTTACATTTTTCCTCAATCCTTCCTTCTTCAGCTTTTCGACCACATCTTCCATTCGCCCCATAGTCGAGGTCAACAGGGCGGATAGGCCGACAAGCCGGGCTTTTGTCTCCTTAACGGTTTCAACGATTTTACCGACCGAGACATCCGTTCCCAAGTCTAAAACTTCGTATCCCGAACCGCGTAAAAGGGTAGAAACGATATTTTTTCCGATATCATGGAGATCTCCTTGAACCGTAGCCATAATGATTTTTCCCTTATTCTGAATATTTTCGTTCACCAAAAGGGGATCAAGAAGCTTCATGGCCGCTTTCACACATTCCGCCGAGGCCAGCATGTCCGGTGTCAGGTATTCTCCCTTTTCGTATAAACTTCCGACTTCTTCCATACCCGGATTCAAGCATTTTGTCAAAATATCAACCGGAGATATTTTCTTGTTTACGGCTTCTTGAACCAATTCCGTTACGCCAGGCTGGCCGGCTTTTGTCCCGTCAAATCCTTCATCCTGACTGTCCACTCGCCCCTCAATGATATTTTCCTTGATTTTCTCTAAAAATTCATCCATACGATTTCTCCTTTTTAATCCTGAATTCCGGGTATTTCAAAAAAATTTCTGGGTAAAAGACCAGGGATTTCTCTATAGATCTTTTCAATTAACGTTTCATCCAGCCTGTTATCCGGACCCGATAAAATATCTTTAAGCTTCTGAAAAGCATTGATCAAAACCCGGTCTTCAAGTTCCCTGGTCTCAAACGGATAGGAAAGACTAACCAATCCTTTCCTCATGGCCTTTCTAATATGCCGGGCAAAAAGCCTTGTTTTCGAATCCATAACTTTTTTTACCTGTTCCACTGTTTCGAGAATATCTTTATCTGTAAAAACAGGACGGCGAAGAATTCCCCGGACCAGACCGATTTGGGCATCATCCAGCACGGCCTGAAGCGGTGAAAAAATATTTGTTTTGTCCAAAAGTCCGAATGCATAGTGGATATACTGCGCGCCGGCCGCCGCTACAAAAAGCTGAGAAAAGACCTTTTCTATGGTGGCCTGCATACCGGGCACCTTAGCATCGCCCACGCCTGCGGTTGAATAACAAGGAATTCCATAATGCCGGGCCATCTGAATGCAGTCCGTATTATAGTGAATGACCTCCGGCACACCATAAAGGTCATGGAGGGTATCGAGCCTGGCCCGAACAGGTACGGCTCCGTAGAGAACCGGTGTGCCCGGATTAATAATCTGGGTTAGTGTGATTCCGGCAAGAATTTCAGCGTTGATCATGGCTGTCATGCCCTCTTCCTCGATAGGGGCTGTAGACCCCCCTTGTGGAGAACCGGATATCACAACCGGAAAATTTTTCCCGGCAATGGCGATCAGCTTTTCCGTCGTGTCATCGACCATCTGGAGAGGACTCTTGATGACACAGGTGATGAAAGAAATTACGGGGTTCTTGGGAAAACCTTCCGATCCTTCTGATATCAACTCGGCCAAACGGAGGACATGTTTCAGGCTGTCCAGTTCCACCAATCCCGACTGAACATGTTTGGTCGAATACATCAAGGAAGCCAAAAACACATTGACATCCTTATTCTCCGGTGTTATCCCCTCGTTCTGAATATTCACGTTTCTTATGAAAAAATCGACCTGTTGAAGAACATCACAGAGTTTTGCCGACTGGCAGAGATATTCTATCGATCCTCTCTCCTGATGGAAAGAGGGATGGCAGAGAGTCAGCGAGGTGTTATTTGGACAAACATATTCCCTCTTCCGGGTATCGAGATATATGTTGGTCTCGGATCCGGTACCGAAGTAAACCTCGGGCACACGGGCATCAAGGACCAGGCGGTTTTTCGGATTTCTGGCACCGAGAACCACCTTTTCCGGAGCGCTCTCAAGGGACTGTTCCACAAGTGCGGCTGGAAAACGGATCCTCCAGACTCCTTGATTTTCTTGCTTCGATGAAACAGAACAACCGGCATCATTAAGAACTCCCGCCGCCGTCTCGTTAAAACAAAAAATTCCGGGATCATCAAGGAGGGATAGCGAGGCCTTGTGAATAGCCCGTACATGTTCCCCATTCAGCCTTAAGATGGGCTCAACCAGAGTTCCCTCTCTTTTGTTTTGGGCCATATTTAATTCCTTAATGAATGATTCTCCATCTCTACAATAGAGCGGCTTTATCGTACAAACGTGTTCAGCAACCACTCCGGGCCGAACGACTATTTTTTGTCAAAAACTCCCTGGCGAAGCGCCCTTGAATACCGGCGGCAGTATTTGTCTTTTCCGGCAATCAATTCGCCAAGAAGGATTGCCCGGCGTGTGCTTTCTTTGGTTGGATCACATATAGCGGCATCCAATCCACGGGATAATGCAGCGATAATAAAAGCTTCGTTAACCCAAAAACGTTTCTTGAGACCAAAAGAAATATTTGAGACACCCATAGACGTTTTGGCCGCGGGAACGGCTTTTTTAACGATCTCAAGGGCATCCAGGGCGATGCATCCGTAGCCCCAGTCGGCAGAAACGGGCATAACCAGCGTATCAAAAAAGATATTTTCTTCTACGATTCCCGCTTTTTTTGCCGCTTCGTAAATTTTCAAGCATACCTCAGCCCGGGCTTCAGCATCCTTTGGGATCCCTTCTTCATCCATGGCCAGGGCGATAAAAGGCATCTTTTTCTGAGTGATGATCGGGAAAAGAACATCGAATATTTTTTCATCATATTTGATGGAATTGACCAAAAAAGGCCTTCGATCGTCCAAATGTTCCACTGCTTTCCGGATGATCAGAGGATTCGCGGAATCGATGCACACATTTTTTTCCGTCGTTTTCAACGCCAGGTCGAGCAGCCATTTCATATCTTCGACTTCTTTATCTTCGTCTCCTGATCCTGTCCCGGCATTCAGGTCGATGTATGATGCACCTGCTGCGTCTTGGGCCTCAATTTGCCTTTTTATCTCATCTTCATCCCGCGATAAGATGGCTTTAGCGATCGATTTTCGCGTTGCATTTATTTTCTCTCCAATGATGATCATGATAACCTCTTTTTGAATGGTTTAAGCAATCAGCCCTTTAAATAAATCCGTCTGGATTTTTGGAAACAATTCCATCAAATTTTTTGCTTTTTCAGGATTCATGGAAAGAACAGGATCCCGGTCGAGAATTTCTTTCACCTGATCATGGGCTTTCTCCGCCGTTGTTTTTCTTCCGGCCTTCTCCCAGTAGTCCCTATTTTCCCGATTGCTTAATACAGGATAATAATGTTCCTTGTGCATAAATCTTCGCGTATGACGCTCCGAAATAAAATTTCCGCCTGGTCCGGCATTTCTTATTGCCTCAAAAGCCAGGGTATCCTCATTGACTTCAATACCTCTCAGGGCCCGCAAAGCCATGCCCAGTATCTCGTTGTCGATGACAAGTTTTTCCTTGCTGACAGTCATGGCAAATTCCATGAGCCCTGCCGCATCATGGATAAAATCACCTCCGGCTAAAGCCACCAAAAGATTATTGACGGCTGATTCATAGCCGCTTTGGGCATCCAAAGTTTTGGAATCGCTGATACCCGCCGTTGAATAGTAGGGAAAACCATAAAAACGAGCCAATTGGGCGGTTGCTGCATTTATCAAACCGCTCTCAACAGCACCGCCCAGGTAACTCATATCCTGAAAGTTTACGGAGGTGGCCACACTTCCGTAGATAACCGGTGCTCCCGGATTTGCCATCTGGGTAAGCAAAATATTGATCAGGCCATCGCAATTTTGTATGACCAAGGTGCCGGCCAGTGTTGCCGGGGCGGTAGCTCCACAGAGAGGTTCCACCGGGACGGCCGTGGGAATTGACTGCCTGGCGAGATGGATCATGAAAGCTCCGTATTTTTTATCCAACCTGAGAGGGCTGATTCCGCAGGCGATCATCGATATGAAAGGCCTTTCCCTCAAAGCCTCTGAGCCGCCGGCCAATTCTTCAGCCATTTTGATGACATCCTTGATGCCCTTTAGGGTATAAACACCCCCCATAATATGCTTTGAGGTAAAACAGAAACCGGCAAAAAACCGGTTGATATCGACATCCTTTACGGGAAGCTCATTGGGATATGTAGGCAGCAACATAAGATGAATATGATCCAGTTTATCAACGATTCTGATGATATCGACCAAATCTTTCAGGTTTGCCGGGCGCCTGTCTCCGGATACATAATCCAGAACATTCAAGGCTGTTCCTCCGGTGCCGAAATACACATTCCCTGCTCCCAGGACAAGGGGATCCTTATCATCCCGGTTGTAAAGGGATAACCTCGCCGGAACGCCGGCAATCAGGTCTTTAACCAGCTTTTCTTTTACCCTGACAACACGTGTATCGGAATCGACGGCCGCACCGGCAATTTTGAAGAGCTTAAAAGCCTCCTCCTGCCGGACCTCAAATCCTACCTCCTCGAGCACGCGCATGCTTGTTTCATGGATTTTCTGAAGGTCATTCTTGGACAAGGGCTTATAGGCAAAACCATTTACAGCCGGGTATTTTTTGTTTTTCTGATGGCTGGAAGTCATGGATTTAATTCCTTCTGAAAACACAATTCGTATTTTTACACCCTAGGCAAACATTACCCCCATCCATTAAAGAATCCGATGGACATATACCTATAATTCCTGATATGGATTTGCGCGGTGTCATGAGGTAACTTTCCGACATAGATACGCCGATCTGCTCGTTGGGAAGAATTTTAAAAATTTTACTTTGCTCTCTTAGGGGCCAATCACAATAACCCGGACTGTAACGGAGGGTAAGGGACTCTTCCTCATCCAGTCTTCGCTCAACATACTTTTGAAGGTAGGAAGCCATGGATTCCGCTGCCACGGATGCAGCCGCATCCAGGACGTATCCATAACAAGAACGTTTTTTCATGGTCTTTTGTATGAGCCGGTCAACATTTTTTCCGAGTGTGAGTAAAAATACCGCGGCCCTATCACAAGAGGAAAAAAGTTTTACCAATTTACGGCTTTTCAGGGTTTGATTGGACACCAGAAGTGATCCGTTTTTTCGTTCAACCCACGAAATCCGAAACAGGGCTTTCGGTTCTGCATCACGCTTGATATCGTTTTCGGCCTTTCTCATCAGTTTTTTTATCCTCTGGGAAACTTTTATCATTTTTTTCCCACCCATCCGTGACAATATGGAACCTTCATGAAAAGAAAGGGGTATCGAATTGATTTTGTGTAATTCCATGGTAAAACCTTCTTTCAATAACCTCCCGCTAGGAAAGATGATCCGGGGAAACGGATACGATTTCCTCCTTACCGACAATATCGATAATTTTGCTGAGAGAGAAATAAATACTGGAGATATCTTCCTCGCTCAAATCTTTGAGTCCTTTTATTATTTTTTCTTCGACCACATCAGGTAAATTCCGTCCAAATTGAATGCCTTCCTCCGTAGGAACGATATACATGATTCTCCGGTCACCTTCTTTTGGTTTCCGGCTGACAAGTCCTTTTGCCTCCAGGCGGTCGATGATACCCGTGATGTTAGAGGGCGTCACCTTCAAAGAACGGCTGACATCAACCGAGGATAAAGGCTTTTCCAAACCGGAATCCAACAAAAGCTTCAGCACAAGGCTTTGCGGCCCGGTTACACCGAACTTTTGTTTCATCTCTCTTGAGCTTTTATAAATCAAGCTGGCTATCTGACGAAGCGACCATACGATGTTTTTGACATTTTTTTCAAATTCATTTTCCATCTTAGTTCCTTCGTTTTTTGGAATTATTTAAAGCATACATTATTGAAGCTTTAAATGCCAAAGCATTAAACAACAATCACCTTAATGTAAAGAGATTTTTTGCCCTGACAACCAGGCAAAACCAGCATATACATTACAGCTTAAATTGT